>JABILA010000152.1 GCA_018654745.1 Alphaproteobacteria bacterium | reverse complement strand
TTCTGTAACATGAGGGTTACCTTTCGATTGTGTTTCGATAATTTTATTTGCACCGTTATCAAAACCGGTAACCCTCTCCTTTTGCAAGGAGCGGTGTCAGATCAGGTCGAAACTACTTCATATTAATGCAGAAACGATTCCGTTTAAATCGGAATCGCCCTAACTAGAACTTTCAGACTGCGGGTACAGTCAGGACGAAACGGGCACCTGTGTCGGGGCCGGAAACCAGGCGCAAATCACCACCAAATTTCCGAGCCAGTTCGCGGCCAATGGATAGACCGAGTCCTGAGCCCGGTCGATCACTGGCAGAGGCTTCCAGGCGCGTGAATTTTCCGAAAATACGTTCTCCATCGGCGACAGGAACACCGGGTCCATTATCTGTAAATTCGACCACGTAGTTACCGCCTGTGATATAGCTTTTTATATCAACGATCGGTTCGGTTGAGGAATTGTATTTGATGGCGTTGCTTAGGATATTGATAAATATCTGACATAGTCGGTCAGGGTCGACACTGACCATAATCTGTTCAGTGTTACCTGATCTCCTGATCGAAACGCCGGATTGATTGGCTAATCCCTGACAAGTATCGATCCCGCGAGCAAGAACTTCATCCGCGTGAACCGTTTCGATATTCAAGGTCAGTTCACCTCTTTCCAGACGGTTTGCTTCCAGAATTTCGTCCAACAATCGCGTGAGGCGCTCACTTTCGTTTGAAATAATGCCGAGATAGCGTTGTGATTGCTCGTCACCCAAATCGTCGGCATTGCTGAGAATATCACTGAAAGATCGTATCGACGTCATGGGTGTGCGCATTTCATGACTGACCTGACTGAGAAAATCATCTTTCTGCTGGTCGATCTGGGTCAATTGCTCATTGGCATCACGCAACTGGCTTGCTGTTTGTTCCAGTTCCGTCGATTTTTCTTCAAGCTGGTGACTGTATTCAATGACTTGTTGGGCTTCATCGACAATTTTCATGACGGCATCAAAAGTGATGCGCTCACCTGTTACAACCCGGGATATCAAGGCCCGGGCGGATGCAGCACCAACGTTTCCTGCAAACCGACGTTCCAGCCGGGCAATGAACTCCGGGCTGGAAATCAATGACGTCTCGGCTCCAATTTCAATGTTGTGTCCTTCGACAGGTTCCGCACCGAAAATCTTGCTGGCTTCATCGCGTCCCAATACGCGTTGGGCCAAAGTAAACAAATCACTTGTCGTGGCTGAGCGTTCAATGAACTGGATTTCACTGCCCGTGTCTCGCTTGAAGACGTCGACAAACAAGGTTGCCTGCAGCCTCTCAAGAGGTTTCGCGTCTGAAAACAGAGAGCCAATAACATAAAGAATGACATTAATACTCATACTCCAGGCGACGGCGTGAACGAGGGGATCAGTGCCTTCCAATCCAAACAGGGCTTCGGGTTTCAGCCAGCCAATCCCCCAGGGACCATTGGTGATCAGCGATGCCGTAATTTCTGCGGTGCCGGCAAGACTTGGCAGAAACAGGGTATATGCCCACGCGGCAAATCCACCCAACAACCCGAGAATTGCGCCTCTTGCTGTCGCATTTCGCCAGAAAAGGCCGCCGATGATACTTGGCAGGAACTGTGCCACACCGGCAAAGGCGATCAAGCCCATCGAGGCGAGCGCACCGCCTTCGTGACTGAAAAGGTAATACAAGAATCCCAGCCCGAGGATGAGGCAGATGCTGAAGCGGCGACTGAGTAATATCAATCGTTTGACGTCGCCGCTGGCATCCATAGGCAGCCACGGCAGACGCAGGGCGATGGGCATAACAATGTGATTGGAAACCATCGTCGACAGCGCGATGGACGCCACAACAACCATCGATGTTGCCGAAGAAAAACCGCCAATGAAGGCGAGCAATGCCAAACCACCCTGGCCATTGGCCAGAGGCAAGGTCAGCACAAACATGTCAGGATTGGCATTTGCAGGCAGGAACATCAATCCAGCGGCTGCAATCGGCAGGATAAAAAGGCTGATCAAAAAGAGATAAAGCGGAAACATCCAGGCCGCGGTCTTTAACTGTTTGTCATCTGAATTTTCGACAACCGTCACGTGGAACTGACGGGGCAGGCAGATGATTGCAGCTGCGGCAAGAAAAGTGAGCGTTATCCAGCGTTCGCCGAAAACATTCTTGGTGTTCATCACTTCCGTAATTCGGGGGTTGGATAGCAATTCACCCGGCCCGTCTGCGATGGCAAAGACGACATACATCCCGACAGCCAGCAAAGCGACAAGTTTGACGATAGCTTCCACGGCAATGGCTGCGACAACACCGTGGTGACGTTCGTTCGCATCGACATTGCGAGTGCCAAACAGAATGGTGAAAATGGCCATACCAGTGGCCACCCAAAAGGCGGTCCTGATACGGGCATCAAAATTATCTGGCGTCGCAGTAAATGTTTCTGTGGCGCCTGTGATGACTTCAAGGCTGGAGATCACAGCCTTTAGCTGCAGGGCAATGTAAGGCGTTGTGCCGACAACGGCGATCAGCGTTGCCAGAACGGCCAGGGTGGTGCTTTTGCCATAACGGGAGGAGATCAGGTCAGCGATGGATGTTACACGCTGGTTGCGCCCGATCTTGACCAGTTTGCGCAGGAACCACCACCAACCGACAAAGACCATGGTGGGCCCCAGGTAGATGGCCACAAACTCCAGGCCGTTACGACCGGCCGAGCCAACGGCACCGTAAAACGTCCACGATGTGCAATAAATTGATATCGAAAGCGTGTAGACCAGAGGTGATTGCAGTAGCCCGGTAGAGCCTGACTTTGAAGCCCGGTCACTGAGAAAGGCAATCAAAAACAGAAAGGCCACATAGGCAAATGAAGTCGACAGTACCAGTTGCGAGGAGAGCATTACCGGGCAGTATCAACAGAAGGGGCAGGTGGCGGTAATTCATCCGTTTTATCGTCAGATAATCGTACCAGCCACCAGGTAAGTACGATCAGAACCAGCCAGGCCCCGAAGATAAAGGCGACAACAACCGGAATTTGATTGATAAATCCAGCGCCATTAAAGATCAGAATTATCGGCGGCATCATAAGCAGCACGGCAACCACAGTTACGATGGCTTGCATATCACCGAATTTTTGCTTCAAGCCGTTCATCGATACTATTCTTCGTTGGCGGAGATGCGATTGATTTGCTTAACCAGATCCTGGTTCGAAAAGGGTTTGGTGATGAAAGCGTTGGCGCCCAGATCCAGAGCCGTCTTGCGATCCTTCTCCTGGCCTTTGGCCGTCAGGATGATAACAGGTAAATTCGCCAGACTTCCGTTTGCACGGATGGCCTTGAGGATTTCGAAACCGTTTCGACCTGGCAACATGACATCAAGGATAAGCATGCCGGGAGGCGCTTGTTGTAAAATGCGCAGAGCTGTGTCGCCGTCGCCAACAGCACTGACGGCGTAGCCTTCCCGTTCCAGCAGGAAGGTCAGCGACTCAACTATGTTGGGCTCGTCTTCAGCAATTAGTATGCTGATACCTTTGCCCGCTTCTTCGCCGTTGCTCACAGAGTTTGAACCTGTTGAAATGAAATTTTACCTGTCAGTAAACTAGATAATGCGCGATGTTAGTGTAATTGCAACTGGCTGCCAACCAGCTAGCTATTCGGGCCACCCGTCAGGGAACGGCAGTGGCCTCCAGCGTTTGTAGAATTGGGTCCTCCTGACGGAACTGGCAGTCTTCGCGTGGGCATAGCCGACAATTCGGTCCAACGTCAGTCACATTATCGGCGTGGCCCAGATCAAGACCATCCGAATAAACTACATCATCAGCATACAAAACGTCATAGGCCAGAAGAATGGAATGCATAAATTCCGGCTCATGAAAGGTGACAGAAAGTTTGCCGATGCTGCGGGCAACAAAGACAAAGCGACTTTGATCCGGAAACCGGACGATCTGTCTGACGGTTCGGCCGGGTGTCTGGAAAGCGCTGTAAATCGCCCACAACGGACAGGCGCTGCCATGTCGGGGCAGCGGCAGTTGGGGCAGGGGAAAACGTTTAGTGGTCGAACCAGAGGGGTCGGTTTGCATCAAGGCAAAAGGAACACCTTCGTTTCCTTGACGCCGCAAGGCGACCAGTCGTTGGCAGACCTGCTCATAAGTTACGGAAAACTGCTGGCACAGGGCATCGATGTCAAAGCGGACACTACGCGCTGTTTCCAGGAAATTATCATAGGGAAGCAACATAGCGCTGGCGGTATATGCCGATAGCGCATGCCGGGCTCTTTCCCTTGAAGCTTCGGTTGTCAAAACCGGTGAACTATCCAGTAATGCGTCAATCTTGTCGCCCAGACTGAGTTCGGCAATTAAACGCGCAACGAGAAATCGTCGGTTTGCAGGTGCTGCTGTGCTCAACAATGTCAGTGTTTTGTTGTCAGGGTCCCAGGCGGACAGCTTACCCAAACGACTGATTTCTGCAGGCAACGTTGCTTCATGATTGATCAGGACCCCAAGCTTGTGCCGGGCAAATTCTGACATGTCGCCTTCAAGGACGCGTTCGCCTTTGGTAATTTTCTTGCTCAGGCCTGTCGCAGCTGTTTCCAGTTCAGCGAAATAATTATTGTGAGACGAAAACAGGTCTTCCACTTCTTCGGTAGGTGTTTCAGATCGTGTGCCAATGTTGCTGGCATCGAACCAGGTATTCAGTGTCATACTGACGTCCGACAATTTCTGGCTTTCGCTGGACAGAATGCCGTGAAACCGGGCTGCCTGTTCAGGTGAAAGCTCATTCTCCTGATCCAGTATTTCTGATGTTGAGCGGATGGCGGTGACGTGGCTGAGCATGGCATGAACGCTTTCAGCCAGAAAAGGATCCTGGTTTAGCCGATCCGTCAGGGCCATCACAGAGCGGGACTGATCCAGATAAGCCCGGTAGATAGTTACCATTGCCTTGGCCCACAGCGGGTTTTTTCCTGCCAGATCCGCAGCAGATCTTGCATCCATCATCAAGGGCCTCAAAAGTGGGTCGGCAGCAATTTCCTCGAGGTCTTCAATCACATGGCGATCGGATTCACCGGTCAACTCTTCAATGGGATAAGCAAGTTTTTCCGCCAGGCGATTGAGCAGGGAGCCTCCAATCTGGCGCTTGTCCTGCTCGATCAGGTTCATGTAGGAGGCAGAAATGCCGACCTCACTGGCAAGGGTGGCCTGGGTCAGACCCTGTTCCTTGCGTCGGCTTCTGATCTTTGGGCCGAGGGGGATTCTGGCCATGAACAACTTCCTGTAAATGCTGGTGAATCCAGCCTGAGAACGAGAAATTTACAAACCGGCTTACGGTTCATTCCATAAATTGACAAAAAACATGAGCATTTTCAAGTAATTATTGAAAAGATGACTGTGAAAATTTACAGATGATGAAGGGCTGGAGGCAAAATTTATTATTCGTCGGCGCATAGCCGAGGGCGATCCAGACATCAAATCTTATGGGAGACTTCTTGATGAAGAAACTATCAGTCAATCGTCGTACAGTATTGAAGGGCAGTACAGCTGCCGGTGTGGCCCTGTCCATGCCAACATTTTTTCACAGCAAGGCTTATGCTGCGAACTTTACCAACGCACCTACTGGCAGCTCGGTAACTCTGGGTTTCAATGTACCGCAAACCGGTGCCTATGCTGATGAAGGTGGTGACGAACTGCGCGCCTATAAACTGGCCGTCAAGCACATCAATGGTGAAGGTGACGGCGGAATGCTGAACACCATCAAGCCACTTTCGCTTAAGGGTAACGGTATCCTTGGCAAGAAAGTTGCTTACGTAACAGGCGACACCCAGACCAAGTCTGATGCTGCCCGTGCATCTGCCAAGCGCATGATCGAAAAAGATGGTGCCCTGATGATTACCGGTGGTTCGTCCTCCGGTGTGGCTGTTGCTGTTCAAGGCCTCTGTCAGGAAGCTGGCGTGATTTTCATGGCTGGTCTGACCCACTCAAACGACACCACAGGCAAGGACAAGAAGCGCAACGGTTTCCGTCACTTCTTCAACGCCTACATGTCTGGTGCCGCTCTGGCTCCTGTGCTTGAAAAAAGCTATGGCAAGGATCGTAACGCCTATCACCTCACAGCTGATTACACATGGGGCTGGACACAGGAAGAGTCGATCAAGAACTCTACTGAGGCCATCGGCTGGAATACTGTTAACGCTGTCCGTACACCTTTGGGTGCTGGCGACTTCTCGCAGTACATCACACCGGTTCTGAACTCTGGTGCCGACGTACTGATCCTGAACCACTACGGCAAGGACATGATCAACTCACTGACCCAGGCTGTTCAGTTTGGTCTGCGTGACAAGGTCGTCAACGGCAAGGACTTCACCATTGTCGTGCCTTTGTATTCTCGTTTGATGGCTCAAGGTGCTGGCAAGAACGTTAAAGGCATCTACGGTTCAACAAACTGGCACTGGTCGCTGCAGGATGCAGGTTCAAAAGCCTTCGTGAAATCCTTCGGTCAGGAATATGGCTTCCCGCCATCACAGGCTGCACACACATGTTACGTACAGACAATCATGTATGCTGATGCCTGCGAGCGCGCCGGTACATTCAACCCTTGTGGCGTTGTCGAATCTCTTGAAGGTCACAAGTTTGATGGTGCCGGTAACGGCGCAACCGAATATCGTGCCGACGATCACCAGTGCTTCAAGGATGTTCTGGTTGTGAAGGGTAACGAAAACCCGACTTCCCAGTTCGATATCCTGGAAGTTGTGGAAGTGACACCACGTTCGCAAGTCGAGTATGACCCCAAAATCTTTGGCGGTAATCTTGGTGCCTGTAACGCAGGCAAAGCGTAACGTCAAAACTTGCCGGTCGCCTGGACGTTCCGGGCGGCCGGTTTTTTTGTAAATGCAATTTGATATCATTATTAGCTAACAACCTGTATATCCAGGAATGATCTTCCTGACCAAAAGGGGCCGGCCGTGGACGTTATTCTGCTGCAATTGTTGAACGGACTGGACAAGGGCGGGGCATATGCCCTGATTGCTCTTGGCCTGACACTCACATTTGGCACACTGGGCATTGTCAATTTTGCTCATGGTGCACTTTTCATGCTTGGCGCATTTTGTGCTGTGACGCTCAAATCCCTGCTCAATTTGCAGATGGTTGTTCTCGACCCGATCAAAAAAACAGCCTGGGGCACGCCGCTGGAGATCAAAACGCCCTATGTCGAGAAGTGGTTCGGCGAATTTGGTTCTGTGCTACTCGAATATTCTGTTCCGCTTTCTATTCTTTTGGCCATTCCGATCATGTTGTTGATTGGTGTGGCGATTGAGCGTGGACTGATTAAACATTTTTACAAACGTCCCCACGCCGATCAGATATTGGTGACATTTGGTCTTGCCATTGTGATGCAGGAAATCGTCAAAAGTATATTTGGCGCGAACCCGATACCGCAGCCAGCGCCTGAAATTTTCGCGGGGTCCGCAGATGTTGGTGCCTGGTTTGGCATGAATGCAGGTGCTGTGGTTTATCCCTGGTGGCGAATGGTTTACCTCGGGTTTTCAGCGATTATCATTGCCGGCGTCTTTTCCTTCTTGCAGTTTACGACATTTGGCATGGTTGTTCGTGCCGGGATGGCAGACCGCGAGACAGTTGGATTAATGGGTATCGATATTGATCGTCGTTTCACAATTGTCTTCGGGTTGGCCGCCATAGTTGCCGGGATGGCAGGCGTTATGTACACGCCTATCCTGTCACCGGATTATCACATGGGCATGGATTTCCTCGTCTTGTCATTCGTTGTCGTTGTTGTCGGTGGCATGGGAAGTTTACCGGGCGCTGTTGCCGCGGGTTTCTTGCTCGGCATATTGCAGTCCTTCGCATCCCTGAATGAAGTGAAGAACATATTCCCCGGTATTGATCAGATTATCATCTATCTTGTTGCGGTGGTAACGCTGCTTGTCCGTCCGCGTGGACTGATGGGCCGCAAAGGCGTGATGGAGAGCTAGACCATGTTGAAAAACTTCGTCAATAAACGCGACCTGCCTGTCTTCCTTGGATTCATTGCAATTGTATTGCTTGCGCCGATTATTATGGCCCCGCTGGGTGCCGGCTATCCGGACTTGCTGCAGAAATTCGCCATATTCGGTATTTTTGCGATTGGCTTTAACATCCTCTTTGGATTGACCGGATATTTGTCCTTTGGACATGCAGCCTTTCTGGGTGTCGGGTCTTACACGGCGGTTTGGACATTCAAACTGCTGACTGTGAATGTGGTACCAGCAATCTTCCTGTCGACGCTAATGGGTGGATTGTTTGCCTTGTTGATCGGCGTCATCAGCTTGCGCCGCTCAGGGATTTATTTCTCTATTCTGACGCTTGCCTTTGCGCAGATGGCCTACAATCTGGCCTATTCAGTTCTGACCCCGATCACCAATGGTGAAACAGGCCTGCAACTGACCCTGAACGACAGTCGTGTGATAGATAATATGTTCAGGGAAGTCAGCAAGACCAGCTTACCGTCAACTGACTTTTTTGGCTTGTCCATGTCCGGTTTCAGCGGTTTCTACTTCTGTGCTGTCGTCCTGATCATTTGTTTCTACATTTCATTGCGCATTTTCCGCTCGCCCTTCGGCGTTATGCTGAAGGCCGTGAAATCGAACCAGGAACGTATGAGCTATACCGGTCTGAACACACGGCCCTACACCCTGGCAGCATTCGTTATTTCAGGCATGTTTGCCGGACTGGCCGGTGGATTGATGGCGGTAACCGACCCATTGGCGGGTGCAGAACGTATGCAATGGACCGTTGGTGGTGAAGTCGTGCTGATGACCATTCTGGGTGGAGCAGGGACCTTGATAGGACCTGTCCTGGGTGCCGTTACCATCAAATATTTTGAGAACATTTTTTCCTCGCTGAACGACAGTATTCTCAACAGCTTCTTCAGCTTCATGCCGGAACCCATGCAGCATGTCTTTACAGCTGTTGCAGGGTTGTTTGTCGGCGAAGGCTGGCATCTGACACTTGGCGCATTGTTCGTTGTCATTGTTGTCTTTCTGCCGGGCGGTCTGATGGAAGGCATTGGCAGGATTGGCAAGCTGTTCCGACGCGGCGGCGATGACGGCGACAAAAAAGAACCGGCGGCCAAATTCGCCACACCGGCAGAATAGGGGCAGGTCATGGGAATTCTTCAGGTTAAAGATATCAACAAGCGATTCGGTGGACTGGCAGCCCTGGCTGACGTCAATCTGGATATTGAACAATCGACGGTTCATGCGATCATCGGGCCAAACGGTGCGGGAAAATCGACATTGCTGAATTGCTTTGTCGGTCGCCTAAAGCCAGATACAGGTACTGTTATTTTTGATGGCACATCCTTGTTGGGGATACCGCCGCATGAAATAAATCAGGCGGGTGTGAGCCGTGTATTTCAGACACCAGAGATTTTTGGTGAATTGACTTTGCTCGAGAACGTCATGATTCCGGCTTTTGCCAAACGTGATGGTGCTTTCACCTTGAACGCATGGCCTGATCTCAGGCGGGAAAGTGACATCAAAGACAAGGCCGCCAATATGCTGGCTGATCTTGGCCTTGGTGAGAAACTGAAAATTGTTGCGGAAACGTTGTCACGGGGCGATAAACGGCGTCTCGAACTGGCAATGTGCCTTGTGCAGGACCCGAAATTGCTGCTGTTGGATGAGCCAACCGCTGGTATGGCCCGGGCCGATACAAATGCCACAGTTGATCTTCTCAAGGGCATAGCCGCCAGCGGGATTACCATGGTTGTGATCGAACATGACATGCATGTGGTGTTTTCACTTGCTGACAAGATCACAGTAATGGCGCAAGGTACCCCGATTGTTGAGGGCCTGCCGGAGGAAATCCGCGGCAATGCCAAAGTTCAGGAAGCATACCTTGGAGGAGCGCACCTATGACCTCGGCTGAAATTCACACGCTGAATGTCAATGAAGACAATGAACCGGGTTCGCTGCTGGGCGAAGATCAATTTACGGGCACCGCACCTGGGGCAACGCCAATCCCGGCGAGAGGTACGCAGCCAGCATTTTTGTCAGTCTGGGATATCCACGCCTATTATGGCGAAAGCTATATTGTCCAGGGTGTCAGTTTTGATGTCCGCGAGGGCGAGATCATTGCCTTGCTGGGACGCAACGGTGCGGGCAAGACATCAACCTTGCGCGCCATCGCCCGTCTGGATGACCCGGCCTTGAAGCACGGCGAAATCTGGCTTGATCACCAACCTCTTCACGATATGAAAGTCCACCAGGCAGCACGCAATGGCGTTGGGCTTGTGCCGGAAGATCGCCGGATTATTCCAGGGCTGACGGTTGAGGAAAACATCGATATCGCACAGATTGCACCGCCCAAGGGCTGGTCAAAGGATCGATTGTTTGAACTGTTCCCGCGCCTGGCCGAACGCCGGACGCAAGAGGGCATTACGCTGTCGGGTGGCGAACAGCAGATGCTTGCTGTCGCCCGGGCGTTGGCAAGAGACGTAAAGCTGCTGTTGCTGGATGAGCCATATGAAGGTCTGGCACCGGTTATTGTCCAGGAGATTGAGCGAACGTTGGAAGAGATCAAAGTGCACGGCATGACGACCATCATCGTTGAGCAAAATGCCATTGCAGCACTTCATCTGGCGGATCGGGCAATTATTCTGGATATGGGGCAAGTCGCATTTGACGGCACGGCCGCCGAAGTTCTTGATAACAAGGAACTACGCCACGAATATCTGGCAATCTAGGGCGAATCCGACATAAACGGAATCGCTTCCGCATTAATATTTGGCGCACACCTTGAGTTAAAAGCAACGCTGCGTTTCCATAAACCTGGAAACGCTCCAGGGAATTATTGGCTTTGACAGAATCAGCTGATCAAAGCCGCCTGCAGGTCATGTGAGGCGAATAGTGTCTGGCCGCAAATGGCTGGCGTCAGATCAGGAACATGTCGTCCAGGGCCTTGAACAGATCGTCGGCGAACGACGCGCCTTTATGAATAACGGGCACATTTTCAGGCAATAAGCTGAGATACCCATCTTCGTCTCCCAAGGCTGTTATCAGGGCGATTGGAACATTCCTTGTGGCTGGCATAGAAGATAATCCAATGGCCAGATCAATACCGTTCAGTTCCTGCATGACACCTGAGATAACAACAAGATCCGGCTTGGTTCGGACAATTGTCGGCAAGGCATCAAATACATTGGAGACCAGACTGACCCGGTAGCCGCATTGCTGCAATTCGCGTTCGACATATCGCGTTGCCGTTCCTGGCAACATGACCAACAAAACTTCAATGCTGCGGACTTCGATATCATTCCCGTCAAAGCCACCTTTGGCAGGCAATGATCGAACAATTTCGGAAGCGTCAGTTGATATTGAACTCGGGTTGTCCAGCAAGTCCTCGAGGACTTCAACAAACTTCCGAAGATCAGCCATTACCTTTGCGGACAAGTCCTTGAGGGCGCTGAAATAGTCGTCAAGGCGATGACCAATGATGCCCAAAGACTGGTATCCGTCAGTCGTAGAGATTTTTGACAATAATCTGGTCAATCCTGAAATAGCGAAAACGAGATCGCCTGAGAATTTCCGGCCTGCTTCGATATCGTCAAGGATGCCATCCAGCGTCTGGGTTTGCTCAAGAGCTTCATCCAGGCTTTCCTGAAGCAGCTCTTTGTTGGCCGCCGCTACATCAAAAGAGTCTATTGAACCATTGTCATGAGAAGTCATGGAATTACCCGTTTACTGGAAGTCAATATTTTCGTTAATTTACAAATAGAAAAGTTAATATCTGACGTATTCTCAAAACAATTCAGCTATCGTATCGGCGCGTTGGCGCAGGCGTGTAACAACGTCTGATATTTCATTGGTTGCCTGTGCCGTCTGACCTGACAGTACCTTCACCTGAAGTAGTTTCGACCTGATCTGACACCGCTCCTTGCAAAAGGAGAGGGTTACCGGTTTTGATAACGGTGCAAATAAAATTATCGAAACACAATCGAAAGGTAACCCTCATGTTACAGAATAGCGAAAAGATCAT
>JABILA010000117.1 GCA_018654745.1 Alphaproteobacteria bacterium | reverse complement strand
CATGAAATCATTGGGGTTCTTCTCTTTTGTCAGGAGGTAGTCATCAATGGCTTGCCTCGTGTGTTCGGTAATTTCAAACTTTACGGGCCTACCGGTTTTTCTTTGACGCACAGTGGCACGATTAATCGCGTAACCGTGGGGTGCGACATCTTCAACTTTTAGGCTAACCACGTCACATCCGCGTAGCTTGCTGTCAATGGCAAGATTGAACAACGCCAGGTCACGGACACGCTCGCCCAATTGTAGCCGCGTCCGAATGGCCCAAACATGCTTTGGCAACAACGGCGGTTTTTGTCCCGTTAATTTGCCTTTGTTCCAGGGATTGCGCGGAATTTTGGGTTTACTAGTAGAATAATACATACTTGTTCTCCTCTGTTGGTGGGAGGTATGAGCATGCATCTAACGATCAGACCATGTTAATGTCCGTTATTGAGGGTGAAACGGAAGATAAATGACGGCGGCCAGAACGGGGATAGTTAGCCCGGCATGTTGATGATCGTGGCAAGCGGGACAGCTGTGAAGTTGGCAGACAAAGCCTGAAAACTGCTCAATACAGATTTCCCGACTTATTGTGAAGTGTGCTATTTTGAGAAATTCTGCTTAACTAATTGATTTTATTGAAATATTTGTCATATGGCTGAAGAATTGCGTAATATGACGTCAGGGAACAGCACTTACATTGCACTTACAGGTTTCTATCGCCAGCACAATATTATTGTATATTCTAGTTTTTCTATTAATAACAATAAGGTAATGGTGGGCCCGGCAGGACTTGAACCTGCAACCAGACCGTTATGAGCGGCCGGCTCTAACCAGTTGAGCTACGGGCCCCCAAGAAGTTTTCCGAGAGCGCGATAGACCTATCAGGAAACGGGCGCGGGCAAAAGACCGGTTTGGCAAAAGTCATGAGGTATTTTATCTGTTCTGTAAAAGTCCTTGCTGGCAATCAGAGCGTTTCCGGGTTTGCCGGAAACGTTGCGTTGCTTTTAACCTAAGGTGTGTACCAATTATCAACGCAGAAGCGATTCCGTTTAAGTCGGGTTCGCCCTGGCTGCCAACCTCTTTGGACCTGCCCAAATGTAAAAGATGGGGTTATGCTAGGGTATCCGACAGCAAAAAATGATCAAAAACGGGATCCACGATGAAGTATGACGCCAACTCAACTGCAATGGCCCCTTTTACGCTGGGCTTGCCCGTGCGATTTACCCATACGGATCCAGCCGGTTATGTCTTTTTCCCCCGGTATTTTGAGATGTTGCAGGCCGTCGTGGAAGAATGGTTCACACAAGCCCTGGACCTGAAATATGCAGATCTGGTCCTGGATCTGAAGCTTGGCCTGCCAACGGCGCAAACAGAGTGCAAGTTCCAGGCCCCCTGTCGCCTGGGAGAGCCTTTGGAAATTTCGCTCTATCTAGAGCATATTGGCAATTCGTCGATACGGGTGCGCTTTGTAGGGCGTGTGGAGGGCGAGCAGCGGCTTGAAGCGAAGTCAGCCCTGGTTGTGACCAATATCACCAACGGTCGCCCCAGCCCTATGAGCGATGACCTGCGGGCCCGGTTTGAGAAATATCAGGCGGATTGCGAAGCCGCTGGCTCCGCCTGAAAAGACCAGATGCCTACCACTTGATCTTGCGCTCCTTGCCCTGACCCTGGTTGCTATTCTGACCGGCAGAAGGTTCAAGAATGATACCACCGACCTTATCAACTACTTTTTTCCTCACAACAGTTTTCTGCGAAGACGGCGCACTCTTTTGACGGGATACCGCCGGTGTCGTCCCGGCCCTTGCCTTGTATGCGGCAATCAAGGTCCGATTCTGTCGGATTCTATCAGCATTGTTCGCAGGTAATTCTTGACCTTTCGCGACGCCCACAGGGTCACCTTTGAAGGTTTTTGAAGGATTGGAGAAATATGGTATACGCGGGCATTTCATGTTGTTGTTTTCCCGACAAACCTTGTCGTACGACATTACTGTCCGCCATTGTTTTTCCATATTGACGTATCCGTGGTTATCACCCTTGTGCGGATCGGCAGCCCGATCGTGACGGGCACCAAGGTTGTGACCCAGCTCATGAGCAAAGGTCAGGCCGCCAAATGCACACATGGCTGCCGTAATTGAAAACCCGAGTTCAGGGTAGACTTCTGGCTCCGCGACATCAGGGCCGAGAAATCCCATCCCGCAAATTTTAGGATTTTCCGGCGCCGTGATAAAAGCCACCAGGTCCGCTCCTGTCTTGTTTCTGAACGCAAGCATAGGTTTATAGCTTCTTAGCATTCTGAGGTCACTCCCAAGGTCATCGTTGCCTTCAAATGGCAACTCTTCAACACCGATAACCCGGAACATATCACCATCCGTGGTTCCACTCTGACGATAGATATTATTTGTTTCGGCAGCTAACAGGTTGACCTCCACCGCTGCTTTTTCTCTACCACCAAGTTTTTTTATTGCCCGGGCAGTAATCAGTATGAGCAGATCAATGGGCTCATCCACTCTTTGGGCGGTTGTTCTCTGTTGTTGTTTATTGGCGTCGGCATTGTCCTGATTGCGACGAGGAACAGAAACTTCCGGGGTATCCCGCCCTTCCGGGATATGACCGATATTTATTTCCGACAATTGATAGTCACCACTTTCGTCTCCGTTCAAGCGGTACAGAATGCCATCTTTCCAAATACGTCCACTCAGTTTTCCTCCATCATTGGCGAAAGTCGCCATGTTATTTTTCGATCCATCAACTTGCCCGGATATGATCTGAATACCGTCAACTGTCCTGGCTTGCGCCTGGCTCAATTGCAAGGTTGACCGAGAACCATCCAGCATATGCAAGGGTACGTCGCTGACGCGCTTGTCCGGGTTGAACAACCTGGATAACAAATTGGAATTCATGCGCCCCTGCCCTCGGCGTGTAACGCCAAAACTGTCAGCCTCAGGCGAAACATCTACTATTTTGTGCAAAGGCAAGAATACCCCTTCGGCGAAAGTACCTGTTATGCACATCACCTGAAGGGAAATGCCCGTAAGGCAAGACAGCAATATACGGTTCATTTTTTCAGCCCTCATTTTGATTTCCTTTTTGTCTGTTCGGGCGCGTGATCCGGAATATTTAGGGGTTTGACTTTTTCAATACGATATGTTTTTCCGGCAGATGGACGAACACGATAAAGCTGTCCATTCAGCCGGATATTTCCGGTTATTTTTCCGGCTTGCAGCATCAGCGTTACCAGAGAGGTTTCGTGACCTTCAATGCGCCCGCCATAAAAGGCAGGGCCATTTTCGCTTCCCGGTGCCAATTCCACTTCCGCAGTAACGACGACATCCGGAAATAAATTTAACTGCACTTTCCTGAAATTTGGTTGCACATCATTTTTTCCCTGGTTCAAGGGTTTGTTTCCGTTTTCCTCAACCAGCGCAGCAAAGATCTCAGTATTCAGTTCCACCACCCGAACACGTTCTACCCCCATTCCCTTGTCGAGGGTGAGTTGATCAGCTTCTTTATTGATAACAAACAGGCCTGTATCTGGCTTTGTTTCCGCGCTCACATCTTCCGGCGCGTCATCACATGCGACCAGAATCAGACCAGCCAACAGCAAAATACCCGTCAGGAAATATCGCATCGCAGCCTCGCCTTTCGTCTTCAGACTTGTCCTGTCAGAAGATATGCAGGGACTATAGACTGTTTTTGTCATTTCTGGAAAATCCGTGCTGTTGGGTCAACGCAAATACAGGCCATGTCGTTGTTACCACTTGATTTTCCGCTCTTTGCCCGTCTTCCCGGTCGTCGACCCGGCACTTTCAACAATGATGCCGCCAAAGTTGGTTCGCCTTGGCCCGCTTCCGCCACTGGCCGCCGCGCGAGGTCGATAGGCGGCTATCAGCGCATGATTTGCCCGGATAAAAGCAGCATTGTCTGCTGACCGCTCATCGCCCTGGGGCACACCCAGGGGATCACCATTATATGACAGACGAGGATTGGAGAAGTAAGGTAGCCGAACGCAGAACTCGTTGGTTTCCAGATAGCAATCGATACCCAATGCGGCAATTGTTTGCCATTTTTTTGGTATATTCACCTGAAGTAGTTTCGACCTGATCTGACACCGCTCCTTGCAAAAGGAGAGGGTTACCGGTTTTGATAACGGTGCAAATAAAATTATCGAAACACAATCGAAAGGTAACCCTCATGTTACAGAATAGCGAAAAGATCAT
>JABILA010000147.1 GCA_018654745.1 Alphaproteobacteria bacterium | reverse complement strand
GCGAGAGCGAATAAACCAATAAACGCGAGAGCGAATAAACCAATAAACGCGAGAGCGAATAAAACGACTAATCAAGACTGCAAGATCAGAAATTCCGGCCCCTGCATCGGGCGCCACAATCCATTTCCTGAAAGTCATGCGGCCCGTTTGGCACCGCAGACCTGATATTTAGTCACTTTACAGGCAGAATCAAGATGGGACCGGCACAAGATTATTTGGCAGGTATCGGTGAAACACTTGATTTTCCGGTCAGCGCCAGACAAAAGAAGGGCAGAAAATTCCACAAGTCATTCAAGGATCCCCCGATATGAGTAATTTGAACGCAGCAGACCTGACCATTGGCATCGTCGGTGCCGGTGCCATGGGCAGGGGGATCGCCCAGGTATCTATTACCGGCGGCATGAAGGCTTTGTTATTTGATGCGGCTGATGGGGCTGCTGCCAAGGCCGAGGAGTTTATCCACGGCATGCTGGACCGAAACGTCGACAAGGGCCGTATGGAAGCCGCTGACGCAGAGGCCGCAAAATCACGCCTCAGTGTTGTCTCGACCCTTGAGGGCCTGGCGCCTTGCAATCTGGTTGTTGAAGCAATTGTCGAAAATATTGCGATCAAACAGGAAGTATTTACGTCCCTTGAAAAGGTTGTCGCTGACGATGCGATAATTGCATCCAATACGTCGTCCATCCGGATCGCCTCAATTGCGGCGGCTTGCGAGCGCAAGGATCGCATTGCAGGACTTCATTTTTTCAACCCTGTTCCCTTGATGCGACTGGTCGAAGTCATTCGTGCCCCACACACCAGTGACAAGACAGCAGACACCTTGATCGAAATTGGCAAGTTCATGGGCCGCACGCCGGTTATCGCCAAAGATGGTCCCGGCTTTCTGGTGAACCTTGGCGGCCGCGCCTATACCACAGAAGCCATGCGCCTGTTGCACGAAGGTGTGGCGTCTCCAGCGCAAATCGATGCCGTGATGCGGGATTGTTGCAATTTCCGCATGGGTCCGCTGGAACTTGCAGATCTCACCGGTATCGATGTGAATTTCCCGGTGAGCAAAATCATTCTGGAAGGCTATTTTGGCGACCAGCGCCTGGCAACTTCACCCATCCATGAAGCCATGCGGGAAGCAGGTTTGTTGGGCCGCAAGACCAAAGCCGGATTTTACACCTACGCCGATGATGGATCACAAGCCGGCGGCGGCATAGCTGCAGATCATGTCACGGAATCAGCCCCTGCAAATCGGGTTGTCATGATCGAGGAAGATGAAGAGCTGAAGGAACTGTTCGTTCAGGCCGGCGCAGAAGTCGTCGCGGTAGATGACGGCGAAAGTCCGATAATCTGTGCGCCCATTGGTGAAGATTGTACGTCTGCTGCTGTTCGGCTGAATGCAGACCACGCCCGACTGGTCGCTGTGGATACGTTGACGCCCTATGACAAACGTATCACGATCATGACCACGCCTGGTGCCGAAGTGGAAGCCGTCAATTCGGTTTCAGCCCGGCTTGCCAGTACTGGTATCAAGGTTACAGCCATCAATGACTCGTTTGGATTTATTGCGCCGCGTATCCGCGCCATGATAGCCAATCTGGGTTGTGAGATGGCTCAGACAGGCGTCGCTGGCCCCGAGGATATCGATACCGCCATGACCCTGGGTCTCAACTACCCCATCGGTCCCATGGCTTTGACGGATGCCATGGGCGCTGAAATTGTACTTGCTTTGCTGGATGCCTTTTACGGTCTGACGGGCGATCCGCGTTACCGGCCGAGCCAGTGGTTACGCCGTCGCGCATTGTTGGGGCTATCAGCGAGCACCCTCTGACAAAAGCTCAGTCCATCAGACTTTGTACATAGGGCGGCAGCGCAAATGCCGCCCTGTGAATTTCAGGCGTATAATATTCCGTCTTCAAATCAAGTGATTCAAAGCGGGATGCTATCTGGTCCAGATTGATCGCAGTCAGGTCTATGCTGGCACCACCCCAGCCCAGGGCCATGAAACCACCAACATAGCCTGGAACAGCGGCCAGATAAAAACCACTGGCATCAAACAACCCTTGCCACCTTGACCGGGTATTGATGATCTCTGCTGGCTGATGAAAGGGCACCCCGTTTTGTGTCACAACGAGGCCGCCATCATTCAATATCCGGCGACAATGTTCATAGAATTCACGGCTGAACAAAACTTCCCCCGGCCCTTGCGGGTCCGTTGAATCAACGATGATCAAATCAAAGCCTTCCGTGCAATCAGAAACAAACTGAATGCCATCATCCACAAGCACAGTTGCACGCGGATCCTCGAAGGCATCGCCACATATTTCACGCAGGTGAAGCTTCGCAAGTTCAATCAACTCCCCATCGATATCAACCATGGTGACATTGTCGACAGGGTGCTTGAGCACTTCTTCCAGCATGCCGCCGTCGGCGCCACCAATGATCAGCACGGATTTTACATTGCCGTGTGACAGCATGGGTACGTGAGCCAGCATCTCGTGGTAGACAAATTCGTCCCGGGTCGAGGTCTGAAAAACATCATCAAGTGCCAGCACCCGGCCAAAGCCGGGATTGTCAAAAATGACAACATCCTGAAAGGCCGTTTTCCCCTGATACACAAGGTTTTCGATCAACAGTTTCTGACCGGATCCCTTGTGCAGACGCTCAACGAACCAATTGCTCAAGGGACTGGACCGCGCAACATTTCCGTTATCCGGACGTCTTCAGTGGAAAATCCCTGTTTGAAAGCGACAATCGAATCATGCGGGTTGCAATCACCACACATGAAAACGTCCAGGGCTGCGTAACCCGCCTTCGGCCAGGTGTGAATACTGATATGGGATTCCGCCAGAATGGCGACACCGGAAACACCTTCGGGTGAAAACCGGTGCAGATCTATGCTGAGAACTGTTGCCCCTGCGGCAACGGCTGCGTTGCGCAAAACAGTTTCAACGTGGCTGGTGTCGTTCAGGTTTGCCCCCCCGTACAAGTCGACGAGCAAATGTACACCAGCATATCGACGCCCTTCACGCTCAACGTAAAATTCAAGTGTCTCACGGGGTTCAACGTCGGGTCTGCCCGGCGGGTTCAAATTTTCTTCCCGCGTATCCACTGGTGTCTCTTTTGGCATATCAGGATTGGGAAATACCTTGTTCATAATTGTCTCCACCCCGCAGGCATGATGCGAATTTCGTTATTTCGCCTACATTCCTGTCGAACGCAAGCCTGTATCCGTCAGCAACTGCCAATATTGCTATTTTCTACACCCAATCAAAATAGTGGCCAAATTCATAAATTAAGACTATATTAAGCATAAGAACCGAGGGCGAAGTATCGCCGGGCATCCAATTCCGGATCGAAACAGCACGTATTTGACTGTTAATCCTGCTTCGTTGGTTGCGCCACAGCATGTGAGTTCGGTTCAGGATGGAAGGAAAATCCGTCCGCAAGAAGCAGTATGCTCTGAAAATCTGTCGCAGAAGGCTATTCGGAATGTGCCAGGAAATTGGCACAAATTTTCGTGCGCTTCAGCGTGTGTTTTGGCACGCGCAGAAGAATTGCGCCTGGGAAAGGCGCGCCTGTCGCCGGCTTGCAAAGAGCCCGTGACCTGAGATGTGATGGAGCCGAGATTTGGTCAGTCTGATCAGCGATGCTGCCTTGGTCAGCTTTCAGACACTCAACGCCCGTAGCAAGGTCGTTGAGAGCGCCCGCTTGCGCACTGAAAACGACCTGCGATTTGCTGTCAGCGAGAACGAGACAACCAAAACAACATTGGATTCTGTTGAAACAGCCCTTGGTGTAAATGCCGGACTGGTGGCCCGCAGAACAGTGCTTTCCGGAACCGATACAGCCCTGCAGGCTGGTCTGAGCGCAGCTGAGGGCCTGCGTGAAACGATCGTTGAACTGGGCGCTATCGCGATACAGGCCAAGGCCACAAACATTGATCAGGAAGCCAGGGACGAATTGATCGACCGTTTTGAGACGCTGAGGGAGCGGCTGCCCGGACAGCTATCATTCGGGACTGCCAATGGTCTGAATTTTATCGACGAGAACCCACCCAATTTTGTCATCAAGGACACTGAGGGCAACAAGATCAGAATAGCTTCTGAAGACTTGTCGGAAGTGGGGCTGGGGATTAGTCAACTAAGTGTCACTCTGGAAAGCGAAGCCACTGCCAGTGCCACCTTGTTGGCCACAGCACTGACAACCTTTGATTCCAGAGTGGAAACTCTGCAATCAACCGCTGACCAGGTTTCCAGCGCCCTGGCCACGGCGAATACTGCGACTGGCCATATTCCCAACGGCGTTGCAGAATTGATTGATCCTGATATCACCCTGCAGAATGCAGAACTGCGTGCTATTGATATTCGCCAACGCCTCAGCACCACGGCCCTGGCCATTGCCAATGTGGATGGTTTTGCGCTCGTAGGGGTCGTCAGAAACGGCTCCCAGAGTATCAACCAATCCTGATCCTGATAATATTAGCCAAAACTGTATTTGCTAATATTACAAAGGAATAACCGGAAAGTCAGAAATACTGACGTTCCGGTTTTCGGAGAGATTGGTAGGGCCAGGCGGAAGATGCAACTTTCGCCATTTAACTGTTTAATATCAATAATTTAACCGATAGTGATGCACACGATGTATAGCACCTGTATGTACCGCGAATCCAGTTTATTCATTCAGATTGCACTTGAATGGTCAGAATTTTGTGAAATGCTTATTGATCGACAACACCAAGGAGGGTGAGTAGCGGTGAAGACATCGAAGCTGCGCTTCATGGTCTAGGGTGTGGAACGGATGGATTGAACATAGCGCTCCACCGTTTCTTTGTGCTCGTCTTCAGTCAGGGCCCATTGCTGCAGGTCTGCGTCGGCCCAACCGAGCTGCATACCAGATTTGGCGCGGCCCAACGCAGAGGTCATACTTCGAGTCAGAGCGAGCGCTGCAGGCGGTACAGCGAGCAGCTCTTCAATCAGTGTTTCGGTCTGCTGAGACAGGTCATCTGTATTAACGCATCGCTGCGCCCACCCGCATTGCACCAGCTCGTCGGCGAAGACTTTACGGGTGGTCATTACCCAGTCGCGTGCTTTGGGCAGTCCGACTTCGCGCGCCAGCAAGGGCGTTCCGTTCCAGACATTCGGAATCCCCAGTGCCAGTTCCGGGATGCGCAAAACAACGTCTTTGCTGATCACCCGAAAGTCGCATGCGGTGGCAAGCAGCGCTCCGCCGCCCACGACATGACCTTGCAAGCTGGCAATGGTGACTTGCGGAATACGATCTAGCTGTTCCAGCACTCGTTGCCAGGTTGATGTCCGGTTTCGTCTGACCGACCAGCTGCCTTCGACTTTTGGGTAAGATGTTGTTTTCAGGTCTGCACCGGAACAGAAGGAGGGCCCGTCGCCGGTAAGCACCAACAGCCGGATGTCCGGGCGTTCGAACAAATCATTTAACGTGGTCGCGATTTTTGATCGAACGCTTTCATTCAGTGCGTTAAGCTGCTTGGGACGATTGAGTTTTATGCGGACGATTTCAGCTTCATAGGTGATTATTACGTCTTCAGTATCAGGCATTCCATGCTCCTGTTTTTGTGTGACCTGCCCCAAAAAGTGCTCCGGTCATTGGGTAAGACTTTGACGGTCTGAAGCGTAGAGCAAGTCAGAGCAACCACTGGGTTTTTTTGACATGCTTACTGCCATAATAATGATATACTTTCGCGAGCATCAGGTTCTTATCTGGGCCATTATGTCGCTCACCATTTGCTGAATTACGGCCTTGGTATCCCTGATGCCCAGATCTTCGTCCTGGCGCAATAAACGCCAGCTGTAAAAGCTGAGCGCCACCATGATACCACGAGCCCTGGCCATGTCGGCCTGCACATTTGGTGGCAGAATAGCCTCAACAGAATCTCGTTCAACTCTCTGAAACCTGCGATAATCCTGCATCAGAAAAGGGGAGCGAAAGCGCTTGGCGTCGGCGCTTATGCGGTAGGGCATGATTGCTTCGTAGAGCGAGGCCCGGCGCTCTGATAGTTCCAGGAGTTGATCTCGCCAATTGCTTGATTCATAGGGCTTGAGAAGTGCTGGCATCACCTTGACCTCAATCTCCTCAGCCATTTCCTGGAAGAGCAAATCCAAATCATCAAAATGACGAAACACCGTGCGTTCGCCGACGCTGGCGGCTTCGGCAACTCGTGCGGCACTGGGCGACACATCGCCTGCGGCAACCAACTTCATCATCGCCGCAACAATCTTTTTTCGGCTGGACAGGCTACGCTTGCGGCGACCGTCAAGCTGCCCCGTCTTTTTGGCAACACTGGCCTTGGCTGGACTTCCGTGCGTGACCATAGCTTATTCCTCCCTTCGCCCTTTATAGAGTTGATCAGGGGCAATGCAAACAAATTCACCTTGCTTTCATTTATTATGACATGCACTATGCCATAATAAATAAAGAGGGGATTTATCTGTGGCCAAAGTGGATGGGGGTGAGCTTTTTGGCAAAGCCCTGCTAAACGAGGGAATCGAGAAAGCATTCGTTCTGTGTGGCGGGCATGTCATGCCGATTTTCTACGGCATGCGAAATGCCGGAATCGAGATTATCGATATGCGCCATGAGGCGGCCGCAGTTCAGGCCGCAATTGCCTACACGCGGAGCACCGGGAAAATGGCGGTTGTTGTCACAACGGCTGGCCCTGGCGTCGCCAACACCGTTACGGCAATGATGGATGCTGAGGCCCTGAATATCCCGGTTTTGCAGATCGGTGGCGCCGTGGCCACCAACAAACGAGATGCTGGCGATTTACAAGATATGTCGACCCTCACCCTCATGGAGTCTTGCTGCAAATGGGCGCGCAAAATTAACGCCACCAATCGCATTCCGGAATATGTGTCCATGGCCTTCCGCCACGCACAAGACAACAGCCCCGGCCCCGTTTACCTGGAAGTACCGACGGACCTTCTGTCTACCCAGGTAGACCTTGAAAGAGTGAAGTTCCCCACCAACTACATGGCGACATCAATACCCGGCGGAGCCCCGGCGTTGATTGAAGAGGCGGCGGCCTTACTTGCGAGCGCCGATCGCCCGGCAGTGGTCGTCGATGATGGGGCATTCTGGACGCTCGGCGAAAATTCAGAAGCCATCAGCGAGTTATCGGACTTTCTGAAAATGCCAATTGGCGTGGTAGGTACCGGTTGCAGGGGCCATTTTGGAAATGAGCGTGAAAACGCCATGGTCAAGCTGAATGCTTCCAGCAAGGCCGATGTAGTGCTTGCGCTTGGCTGCCGGTTTGATTTCAGGCACGGTTCCGGCGCGGCCATCTCTCGCGACGCCAAGATTATCCAGGTCCACAGCGATCCCCGCCAGATCGGTTTTAATTTACGCGCGGATGTTGGGATTGTGGGCGGCGCGGGTTCTGTCGCCAAACAAATTTTGGACGTCATGAAAAGCAAACGAAACCCCAAAGCAGATGAAAGCTGGGTCGGCAACCTGGGAACAGCGGGAGTTGCCGGGCTGCCGAGCGTTTACCGTGACAAAAAGACACCTGCCCACCCGGCTCGATGCGCTGGCGAGGTAGCGAAATTTCTTGAAAATGAAGCCGCTGATTGGAACATCATTGTCGATGGTGGCGAGGCCTACGTTTGGATGAGCGGTGCTGTTTCGGTTAACCGCCCTGGCCAATTTCACGCCCACGCCAGTTCACCCAATGGCAACATCGGCACAGGGCCTCCAGTTGTGGTTGGCGCATGGGCGGCAAACCAAAAACCCTGCTTGCTGTTCACTGGTGACGGTAGTTTTGGTTTCTACCCCATGGAACTGGAGACCATGGCCCGGCTGGGCATCCCCTGTGTTGTCGTTCTCGCCAATAATTCCGCCTGGGGAATGATATCTATGTCAGAGGTGTATGTGCGGCCTGAGGAAATTGACAAGCAAGGTCAATGCAACACAACTCTCCCCAATATGGTCGCCTATGAAAAAATGGCCGAAATGTTCGGGGGCCATGGTGAACGGGTGACGGACCCGGATGAAATCCTCCCGGCAATCAGGCGAGCAGCGGCAAACGGCAAGCCATCCATCATCAATGTAGAGGTTGACGACGTCAGTCTGTCACCTTTCATTGCAGGCTATGCCAGCCAAATCAAACCGACCTGAAACTGGTCGTCAATAGAATCGGGTCAGGGAAAAAATGGGGCAAATGGACGGAAAGATTGTGCTGATTACAGGCGGCGGCGATGGCATTGGCAAAGCCTGTGCGCTGACCCTCGCACGGGAAGGCGCAAAAGTTGCGGTGACCGATATCAATGAGGTTACCGCCGCTCAAACCGCAAACGAAATCAACGAAGCTGGCGGCGAGGCTATGGCTGTTCAACATGACGTGACCCAGGAAGCGCGCTGGCAAGAGGTCGTCGCAGCCATCGAAGAAAAATGGGGCGGCTTGAATGTTCTGGTGAATAATGCGGGGATCGGCATTCACGCCGACATCGTTACCATGTCTCTTGAGGATTGGCGCATGCAAACGGCGGTGAACCTGGATAGTGTTTTCCTGGGCACCAAACACGCCATCCCGGCCATGAGGCGAAGCGGTCAACAGGGCTCGATTATTAATATGTCATCCGCCGCTGGATTACGCGGAGCCCCTGGCTTAAGTGGGTATTCGGCAACCAAAGGGGCCGTAAAGCTATTCACGAAATCCGTTGCCCTGGAATGCGCCAACAATGGCGACAATATTCGCGTCAATTCAGTCCACCCGGGTATTATTGAAACAGGAATTTGGCCCGGCGCAACCGATAGCGAATCCAGGATGAGCGCGAAAGCGTTTGGCGAAAGGTCTGTACCGCTCGGCTATTCGGCAAACCCACAAGTGGTTGCCGACGGCGTTCTGTTCCTCGCTTCCGATCAATCGGCCTATATGACCGGCAGTGAGTTGGTGATCGACGGTGGTCTAACCGCTGGCACCGTTAGCCCTCGGCCAATATAACGCCACTGGATAAACCTGAAAGAAATAGGACAATATGAATTCCGCCGTTTAGAGCGGTAGTGGTGGAGCCAGGCGGACGCTGCTTCCAATAGGTAAATTCATTATTTATCAATGACTTAGTGACGCTAAATTCCATCAACTGTACCTACCTTGTGTACCTTCGTCAACGGTCCCTCGTAATTGAACGAGCAACTATCGCGGCCATCTTTGATATTCCAAAGCCCCCCTCTGTGACTTCTGACGCACCATCGTCCTCATGTATAAATTCTTCTCAACCACTTCCATGTTCTCACGTCTGCAATCGTACAAGTCACCATTGCGATGGCACACAACTTGTCCTTTCTTAGCTGACATCAACCATCGATCAACAGCTTGCATCTTCGGCCAGTTGCCATGTCTCTTCTGCTTAATGATCTTCGGTCTGGCGCTGGAGTTTCCACCTTCGTAGACCGCCACATTGTTCTCTATCAGTAATGCACCAACATCTAGATCAACGATCAACGCGTTGAGGCTGCGTCGAATAGGGTAGCCTACGAATGCTGTAGCTGAGATGGTCTCAATTGTCATGACAATCACCTTCGGCATCTCTTGCCAATAAGAACGCCTTGAAGGTCTCAGGGAGTTGAGAGACAGCACTGTTGGCGGCATCGGTGGGGGTGACATCCAACTCAGCCATCACACGCTCCAGCGTCGCCTTGGTGGACGCTATGAAGGCTATTGGTCTGTAGAAGCTCTTGTCATAATGCACCCGCTTCTGACTAACAATCCATTGAAGCTCGTCCAACTCAAGACGCCAGTGATCATTCAGATCAAAGAGAACTTGATTGGGGATACCCCCAGCCATTATGAGGAAGCCCCACGTGGCTTGCATGAAATAACCTTGAGGTTCCTTCGGCGTAGATCAAGATGGTCACTATTGATTACCCGCACACTGGAGTTGGCCGGGGCGTTGGTTATCAAACGGGCGACAGTAGTCAACTTCCCGTGGTACATGCAGCGCACAAAGCCGGTCCCGCGCCCGTTATCGTTCACCAACCATTGGTCTGTCAGGTGGTTGTCCATCAAATGGAAGAAATCGCGGTCGTTGAGAACGGCATGCGTTCCATCAGGTAACGGCACTTTGATCACAGAGTTGCCATAGTCGTCCTTGGCAGCCATCGGTGAGCGTCGGTTTACAGTTCGGTGCAGCCCTGTGACATCGTGGTCGTTGTGACCTTCGACGTAATCAGGGGACAGGGATAGTTGGATGTTCATAAAATTCAATTCTCCATAGAACCATCACCCCCAACAGGCACGACAAAGCTGACACCTTGAGTGAACTCAGGTGGACTGAAGTCCTGACCATTGGATTGGATGGTTTATTTGATTGTGGGATTAATGTTTCATGACCTTGATGAAATCAGGTCATTCTGAAGAGTGTGAAACTGTTGTCAGGTAAGGGGTTTCATGTTTCACCAACTGGTAAGGTATGTGAACAGTGAAACTCAGTTCCCTAACGATGGTCTTCGACACACCGTCGTTCCTCTTAGATCGCAAGTCCTGTTCACGGACCAGATGTCAGTCCGGTGAACTTCCACCTAGTGCTTCAGAACTGAGGATCGTCATCATCGTCATCGAACTCATCAATGTCGCCTTCAAGACAAGCCTTCCACTCTGCGATACTTATCAGCTTGAGTTCGTAGATGGCTCTGGTCTTAAGCTTGGACAGAGTGCCCGTAGCGCATCCCATGGCCTTTGCAAGTTGCTTCTGAGTTGTGAACCTATGTGTCCTCACAAGCTGAACCAGTTCATTGACTTCCTCTTCTTCAGAGACCTTGTATCCCCAAGCCAGAGGATCACCATCAAGCCACACACTGCGACCACCAACAGTTTCATCTTTGAGGCGACGGTATTTGCTCCACTCAATGTCAAAGGCAGTGCCATGTCGCTTCTTACCACTGGTGGACTTCTGGAGACCAAGGATAACTTCGAAGGTTGTCGCCAGTTTGGAACTCCCTCTGAAATCCTTGCCACCTTTATTGGCATGATGGACAAGGATGGTGGCTATCCGTGCCTGCTTCATCTTCAACAGGAAATCCATGATGGGATTGAACGCCGCTGCTGAGTTCTCATCCTCAATCGTTGCCAGTGTTGAGAAGTTATCCAGAATCACCAGATCAAACTCACCTTTGACAGCCCGATTGAACAGTTCATCTTGTCCTTCTGGATCAGCCAAATCAGGGAAGGATGCTTCGGGGTCTTGGTCTTGCCGCGCAAAGATTGTGATGTTCTGTGCAGCTTCATTGGCATCGACACCATCAACAGTCCCCATGAGAAACCCTGCTCGTTCCTTGATGTCCTCAATATGCTGTTCACCATCAACAACTAGAACCTTCCTTGGTCGGTTAGATTTCCAGCCCATCAGTTCACCACCACCAGCGATGCAGAGAGCGATAGACAGGGACAACATGGATTTACCCACACCGGGTTCACTCCAGATCAATGCGGATTCACCCTCGCGCAACCAAGGTGCAATCAGGTGTTCACGTGGTGGAAATTCTTTGTCGATGAGGACTTGATTAGGGTTCTTTCTCATTATGAAAAATGAACCAAAGAGAACCATAGGGCACTATTGACCAGCATGGGCCATAGACCATTCCGAACCATCATGACTGCGGTCTCCACACTGGTTGAGACGTTGGTGGTGGTGGTGTCAGTAACTTGAGATTCCTACGTCGCAGATCGAGATGGTTCCTGTTGAGTATCTTGACAGAGGACTTAGATGGAGCGTTCACTAATAGACGAGCGATGGTGACCAAGTTTCCACGATGCCAGCACCTGACATAACTGTTACTCTTGCCATTGCTGTTTACTAACCATTGGTCTGACAGATCATTATCCATCAAATGAAAGAAGTCCCGATCATCCAAGATGGCATGTGAGCCATCAGCGAGAGATACATGGATGACATTGCGACCGTTCTCATCCTTGGTTGCCACTGGTGTTCGTCGTTGTTTACCTTTGTCCACAGTTCGTTGTTTACCTTTATCCAGAGTTCGGTGGATACCGGTGACATCGTTAGTGTTTCGACCTTCGACGTAATTGGGCGACAGGGATAGTTGTGTGTTTAGTTGTGTGTTCATTGAATTCAATTCTCCATAATGACCATCACCACAACAGGTACGACAACGCTGCCACTTGGGTTGACCAAGGATGGCTGTTATCGTGACCGTTGGATTGGATGGTCTGTTTTGATTTTAAGGTTTGGGATTAATTAGGTCAGGTCGGTGACGATGACCAAGACATTCCAGTTATCTGTGAATGTCAGAGGTAGTTAGCAGGACGCTAAGGCAATCACTAAGGCAATCACTAAGGCAATCACTAAGGCAATCACTAAGGCAATCACTAAGGCAATCACTAAGGCAATCACTAAGGCAATCACTAAGGCAATCACTGTTGTGATTCTGAGTGATTCGACCTTGGCTGATCCTGATGTCAAACTAAGATGGGTTGATGATTGTTCTCAGAATGAAAACACCAAGGTAGAAAGCTTCACGATTAAGTATGCCACTTAGGCTCTATAGTGTTTTTATTAGAGGTTAGATGGCACACTTTAATCACGGGTGTTGTATTAGGCTTTCACCAGATATGTTCTGGCTCCCCGACCAATCCCTCTTTGTTCAAGCCTGACGCCCATACTTGTCAGTCTTACTGTGATGTCGTTGGATAAGTCCTTTATTTGAGATACCAACCTCATCCATGACCTTTGGGGAATGCCAAGTTTGGTCTTGATTGTTGATGCAGAGACTTCTCCCGGCAGTATGGTTTCCATGTATCGGATTAACGCTTCACCATGGTTGCTACGTCGGGGACGCTTGGTGGATTTGTCTTCAAGAACAAAGTCCCAATCCAGTACGTTGATACCCGGCATCTCCTTCTTGATCGCTTTCAATAGATAGGCACCAGTGGAATCCCGTGGAAGAACTATGTAGACATCGGTGGGCGCACAGTTGCCCGAGGAATCAATCACCCTTCGACACCTGACACGATTGATAGCCTGAACAACACTTACTGCGATCTGTGCGTTCTCCAGCTTCTTCCTGATATCGTTGGCTTTCTCCATCAACCAGTGATCTGTCTGAACGCCATTGAAAGCCATGTATGAGTTCAAAGCCCATACCCTTGATCGATACGACAGGCCAAAGATCACGGCGGTGTCGAACTCTTGCCAGTCGTTCCGACCATCCAGCGCGCCATAGTGACCAACATCGTAAGCTGCCCATTGATTACCAAAGCCAGCTAAATGTGGCTCAACGTCTTTGTGGCAACAGACAAATACCTTCCTGTCAGATGATAGTCGTTCAATCAGTTCAACCATCAACCTGTCAGACCGCTGTCGAGCGTATTTGGTCATCTTGGTCTTACCCACGCTGCCAGAGTAGGCAACGTGAAGGTTGACGTTGGAATATGATCGGGCGTCAGGGTTGGAACCAATGATATCGACGTTCCCTTTGAACAACTCAAGCATGACGTTTTGTGATGCAGTGGCATCCAATAGAACTGGACCATCGATACCTTCAGGGACGATGACTTCAGCGGTGTTGATTGTGTCCCACTGTCCCTGCCTTGAGTAGTAGTTCCATCGTGTCCACAAAGCCTGTACGGCTTGTAATGTCTCGTCGATACGTTTCCACTGTCTGGTCCGTTCTGTCTTGTCACTTTGGTTGACTGAGTTGGTCTATGGTTGGACTTGGCTTTAGGGGGATGACACCCCCTAAATATATTTACCAAAGACAACTTAAGTTGCGACATCAAGGAGACTGAAGAAGGGAATGTTTCACCTTGTCGTTCAGGTCTCGTTGATCAACCACGGTTCCACATGGTGTCTCAACAATGGTGTTACCTATTACACCAAATTCTACCCCCTGAATTTAACTAGGTAGAGGACAGATGGTCTCAACAATGGTGTTACCTATTACACCAAATTCTACCCCCTGATTTTAACTAGGTAGAGGACAGAGTTCGCTCACGTAGAAGACAGAAACTGTGAAAGGCTTCTACGTCTTTCTGATGCTTCCAACTGATACTTTCGTTGCTCTAGAAACTTGTAGACAAGGCTAGGAGATACTCCGATCCCTTTGGAGATTATGTCTGTCGGAATGTCGCCATAGAAATCCGACAACCACGCCACTTTCATTCGTGAACTGAGGCTATACATACCCTCAGCTTCTCTGGTCTCACAGTATGCGTATAGACTTTCAAAGCAGTGTTGCCACCTCTTCGGACTTTTGGACGCGAGGTGTTCCCTTAGTGCTTCCTCAGCAAGTTCTTGACCCAATGGCGACAGGACATCGAAAGGTCCATGTTCAGCTACTATCCTGAACCCTAGATCGGCTTTGACTGCGTCAGGATGCAGACGGTTGCGAGGCTTGTCAGCTTTGTCATCGTATTCTTTCTGTAAAAGCGAGGCAGCTAACATCGCTTTCGCCAGTACAGGTCTGGAGACCTCAAGCTTGTTTGCCAGTTCCGCTATTGTAATATGGTTTCCGATCTCAATCGAATAGACTTCGCCTGTCTCGTAGTCGGTCACTGTTCGCTTGTAGATCATTTGTCGCCACCTGTGCGGGCGACTTGTGCAGTCCAAAGAGTGGTCATGGTTTGGATATAGGTGTCCCGGTCTACCGACATGGGTAGTTCTCCTTTGATTTGATTGTTGATTTTTGATGGGGATTACGGTGGTAGTTTCATCAATCATTACATTAATGAAAAAACACTGGTACAGGGATGGACGTGGAAACCATGTAAGGGGTCTCCGAAAGGGGAACTTTAATTTCAGCGGGGATAATCAATGGGGCTGACCACACCCTACAACACAGGTGAAACGATCAACCCCACTCAGTTCTCCTTGGTGCCACACTGGTTACCGCTAGAGTTCATCCCAACTGTCGAAGCATGTCATTCCCTCACCGATGAAAGCATAGCCGATGCCGGGAACACTCAAGTATAAACTGGTGAAACTGCATTCCATTACGAACCTACCTACCTTGATATTCAATTTCATAATTCCTTGTTTGATTGGTTGAGACATCAACATGGGAATCTTTTAAATCTCGTTCAAGTAGATGATAGATTTAATTTACAACCATATCTGTATAGTAGTCAGTACTGCATGGAATGTCGGCAATGCCCCAACCAATCCCCATTGTCCGATAGTCCTATGCCGCCTTGCCTAATATGAAGTAGTTTCGACCTGATCTGACACCGCTCCTTGCAAAAGGAGAGGGTTACCGGTTTTGATAACGGTGCAAATAAAATTATCGAAACACAATCGAAAGGTAACCCTCATGTTACAGAATAGCGAAAAGATCAT
>JABILA010000148.1 GCA_018654745.1 Alphaproteobacteria bacterium | reverse complement strand
GGGATCACGCCTGCAATGAAACTGAAACTAGCCGCGTAATTCTACAAGCCGACTCCATTAAAAATGGGAGGATTACCTAATCAACTAACCCGTTATTAATATTATTCTAATGTGAATGTATGAAATTCTTGTCAGTTGAGTTGAAAGTCAATTCCTTTGCCGTCTTCGAGCCCCTTAATCAAACTGGTGACCGTCGCGTTCGCCGGAACAGAAACACCAACCTCAAGGGCCATACGCACAACTGCTCCGTTCAAGGCATTGATTTCTGTTTGGCGACCTCTTTCCAGATGCTGAACCATCGAGGGCTTGTTGGCGCTGCCTCTGGATTTCAGCCAGACCTCTGCAATTGGATCAAGTTCAGGTAAATGAATACCTTTGCGATCACAAAGCGCAACGATCTCTGCAACGATATCCTGCTGAAGTTTGCGGGTATCAGCATGCTCCTGCAGTTCACCCGGCAACAATCCGGTTAGTGCGCAAAGTGGATTGATCGCACAGTTGATGATCAACTTGCTCCATACATGTGGAACAATATCAGCCACCAGTTCAATTTTGTCGTCGACCTGAGAAAGGATATTGCCGATTTTGTGAATTCTTTCAGAAATTTCTTCGCCGCCGATTTCTCCGATAGTCGTCTCTCCGTGGATAACATGTCGTATTTTCCCCGGGGCAGTTAATTCACAACTGTTCATTGACGTTCCGGCGATAACACGTTCACGTCCCAGGGCATCAGAAAGTTTTTCCAGATTTCCGACACCATTTTGCAAGGTTAAAACGACCCCGCCGGGCGCCAATAGACTTTCGATTCGAGGCAAGACGTCATCCAGAGCGTTGGTATCGACAAAGACAATAACCAGATCAGCAGCCCTAACACCCTCTTTGTCTACCGGCGTCGCAGATACGGAAACAATTCTTGTCTTGCCATCTGGACTGGTCATCTCAAGCCCAGCATCATTAAGCTTGTTGATGTGTTCCTTCCAGATATCAAGCAGCAATACATCACATCCCGCGTCCTGGAAAGTTGCACCGTAGAAGCTTCCCATGGCTCCGGATCCGAGGACAGTCACCCTGATTTTGTCCGTCATTTTTCCCGCCTGCTATAAAATTTAGGGCTTCAATGCCCACCTTACATTTACTCTCACCGACCAGGTAATTTCACCTGTCGCGACAGGTACAGCCGCGGCGCTTTCCATCGTGGTACGTTGAGCCATCATCATGGGCTGAGGACGATCAGAGGCCGAATGTTCACGAATGAACCTGATCTTACCGAGTGACACGTCACCCGCTTTGGTCAGAACAACAGCTTTACGTCTGGCGTCTTTCATTGCGGCGACCCGCGCCTGCTCACGCAACTGACCCGGGTCTGAAACCATGAACTTGATGTTGCCGATCCTGTTGACCCCGAGGGAGACAGCCTCGTCAAGAACGGCTCCAACTTTTTCAAGGTTCCGAACCTTCACAGTCAGCTGGTTTGAAACTGCGTATCCCGTCAACACGGGTGCCGGACGCTGGCCATTTTTTCCCGGACCGGGATAAGAATATTTGGGTTGCATCGAAAAGCCTGAGGTCTGCATATCATTGTTCGTAATTCCGGCGTTGGTTATTCCCGCAAGAACTTTTTTCATTGCGGCATTATTGGCGTCTAGTGCCAGACGTGCCGTCTTGCCCGTTCGCAGGACCGTTAATGACAACAATGCAGTATCAGGTTTGCCGCTGGCTGTTCCCGTACCAGACACCTCAACATAATGTTCAGCATCTTCATCAGCGAACGCTGATTGCCCGGACATCAGTGTGGCCATCAACATTGCGATTATTATCGAAAATATGGCGCCGTTTTTCATATCTGATTTTCCTGCTGGGTTAGCGGTTCAAAAGTCAGGTCAAACTAGTGCCATCATTGTGGCTAAATTGGGACAGCAAGTTCACAGCGCGGCTAAAAAACCGAAAAATATCCCCAACCACTAAATTGCGTTTTCGTATTCCCGAACCAGACGACCAACCAGGTCCGGCGTGTCTGGAATGTCATTGATCAGTCCAACGCCCTGCCCTGCACTCCAGATCGAATTCCAGGCTGTTAGCCCTTCCGGTAAATTTGGCTGAAAGGGGCCATCGGGGACAGGCAGATTATCCGCATCCAAACCAACCGCCGTCAGTGAAGAGCGCATAAAATTCGCGGGAACACCGCTGATCGAATTTGTATAGACGATGTCTTTGGTTTCTTCGGACACCAACATCTCTTTATAACCAGGCTCCGCCATGGATTCTGTGGTCGCGATAAATCGCGTGCCCAGATACGCAAGGTCACCGCCCAACACTTCAATGGCCCGGACAGCACGACCTGTTGAAATGCCACCTGCAACAACGACAATTCCATCAAAAAAGGTGCGTACCTGTTCAACAAGCGTGAGGGGGCTAACCGGACCACCGTGTCCTCCCGCGCCAGCACACACCAGCACAAGGCCATCTACTCCGGCATCTACTGCCTTCTTGGCATGTTGAATCGTTGTAACGTCGTGGAAAACCAGTCCGCCCCATCCATGAATTTCATCGACCACCGGTGCCGGGTTTCCAACTGCGGTTATTATGATCTCGGTTTCGTGTTTACGGCAGGTATCCAAATCCGCAGCCAGTCGCTCTCCGTGCATGCGCGCCAGGCCGATATTAACCGCATAGGGCGCTGTTTGTGATCCCGTTGCGCTATTGATGACGGCCATCCATTCAGCGAACTCTTCGCTGCTTCGACAATTCATTGCCGGAAATGACCCAATGATGCCAGACTGGCAGGACGCAATTACAAGTTCGGGTCCAGAGACCAGAAACATGGGAGCAGCAATAACAGGAATTTTCAGTCGGTTACGAATAGACACTGGAAGTGGCATGGAACATCTTTCAGAAGGAACTAACGGGGTATCTGATCGTACCCATTTCAGTTCATCTGTGAACAGGTATTATGGTCAAAAATTCCAAATATTTCCGGGTCGCAATCAAGGGTCAGCCGCCCGCGGAAGATAGAACCTGAAATTTGTTCCTTCACCTGGATCACTTGAAACGGTGATATAGCCTTCCGATTGGCGAACAAAACCGTAAACCATACTCAAACCCAGTCCACTTCCTTCACCGACATCCTTGGTTGTGTAAAAGGGCTCAAACACCTTTTCTAACGCATCAGAAGAGATACCGTCGCCTGTGTCACCCACACTGACTTCAACATAGTCTCCTGCGACGATATTTCCCGGCACACCCTCAAGTGTTTCGTCCAGAGTTGCGTTCCTGGTTTGAATCTGCAGCTTGCCGCCTTTTGGCATCGCGTGCTTTGCATTTATTGCAAGATTGAGCAGCGCGTCTTCAAACTGGTGTGGATCCATACGTGCCCTCCACATATCCGGTGGGATATGAAGCTGCAGATCAATCGCTTCACCAAGCGTTCTTGCGAACATCTCTTCCAATCCGGAAATCAGTTCCCCGACGTTCGCTGCAATCGGTGAAAGAGGTTGTTGGCGAGAAAAAGCAAGGAGGCGATGCGTTAATGAGGCCCCACGCAAGGCTGCACTTTTTATCGCCTCAATATTTGCACTGGTGCCTTCGCCGCTCTTGATGTTGTGTTCGAGAAGTTCGGCGTTTCCGACCATAACAGCCATCAAATTATTGAAATCATGTGCGATCCCGCCTGTAAGCTGTCCTATCGCTTCCATGCGTTGGGCGCTTCTCAACTTTTCATTGACTTCTTTCATCTCAGTGAGATCCTGACCCGCGCCACGATAACCGGCAAAAACACCATTTTCATCAAATACCGGCTTACCACTGATGCTGATGTAAACCTTCTTGCCATCGGGTTTCATGCGGGAAAATCGGAAATTGGAAAATGGTTGCCTTGCCTCCAACAGTGCCTCGTGGGCTTGCATTTCTTCTTCTGTTACATCCAGGATATTCGTTTCCCGCCTTGTTAAACCAATGTGATCGGCCGCTTCCATACCGGTTATTGCAACATTGTCTTCAGAAACCTGCGTAAAACAAAGGTTTGCATCCTGTTCCCAAAACCAGTCCGCTGCAGCGCTTGCGAATTCGCGAAATTTCTCCTGACTTTCTTTCAGTCTTTTTTCCGTATTCTTGTGATGTGTTACATCAGAGGAAATTGTTGCCGTTCCTCCACCGGGCAGTGACTGCTCGTAAATCATCAACCACGTGCCATCAGGACGCAATTGTTCAAACGGCCCTGCTGGATTCCGGTGCATCTCCAACCTTTCCACCAACCATTCTTCTTCTCGTCCCGCAGCTTCGGGAACAAGATCATTCTCCAATAACGACTTGGCAAATTGCAAATAGGTCGTTCCGGGAAGCAAATCCTTGCCTGCGGATTTGTTGATCTCACGAAATCGATTGTTCCCAATAACCAGTTTGTCTTCTGCATCCCACAGCACAAACGGTTCGCTCAGTGCTTCAATTGCGGCAGCAAGCGTCTCATTGGCATGCCTGACCTGTTCTTCCGACTTGATCAGGTGTGTTAAATCCGACCCGATACCAACATAGCCCTGGAACTCTCCACGATTGTTGAATATCGGTTTTCCGCTGGAAGACAAGTATTGAATTTGACCATTGGGCCCTTTCCGATCATAACGAAAATCCCGGAAAGGCCGGTGGGCCCGCAGGTCAGCGAAATGCCTCTGCCATTTTTCCGTCGTCGCGTCTCCTCCCGCCAGCTCTTCGCGGGTCTTGCCAATATGAAACGCGACAGGGATCCCAACGACTTCTTCGACACGATCGGAAAAGAATGTGAATCTGAGGTCTGCATCCATTTCCCACAACCAGTCAGATGCAACTTCTGAAAATTCGATAAGTCGTTTTTCGCTGTGCAGCAACTGTTCCACCAGCTGCCGCCTGACTTGCTCCTGAGATAGCATCAGCCCAAGCAGCAAAGTCGTTACCGGATACATGATCCCGATGGGCAGCAGCATCTTATTCAAAATTGGCAGGGCCGCGACCCCTTCGGGGAGCGCAAAAACCCAAAGCAGACTGACCACTGTCATCGGCAACGCCATGGCTATCAAATGTGTTGGTGTAACCTTCCTGCGTTTCGATGAGGAAACGTACCAATATACCAGCCCCACACCGACGGCAGTTGAAATTGCACCGACGCCCGCAACAACACCGACCCCGCCGAGATAAATCCGAAACCCGGCGACCAGGGCACCAGCGACAACACCGGCAACCGGGCCGGCGAACGCAGCCGCCAACATGACAATTGCAGTTCGGCCATCAACAATTATACCCTGCGCAATATGCAAGGGGAATTGCATGCCAATCACGGCTATCACGCCAAACAGTGTTCCTTCAATTATTGATCTCGACATCCCCCCAAGATGTTCGAATATCCGCAGTAACCAGCCATAAAAAAAGGTCAGCGTAACAAGCAAAGCCAGGTTTGCACCAAACTCAAATAATAGCCTGCTCCACTCCGTCATCAAGCATCCCTTGAAGTCACCACAATCCACCGGCACTATGTTACCAACAATTTCGATAATGTAACGTCATCGAAATAGCTAACCAAGACTAGCCCAATTTGCACTCACGCAGCGAGCAATATTAGTGATCAAAACAAGAAACTTGCAAACAGGAAATTTCTGTAACGGAATGCAATTTTGATGGATGCCCACCCTGTCGTCGTAGCCTCAGGACTAACAAAGCGATACGGCGACGTCGAAGCTGTTAAGGGTATCGATTTTTCGGTGCCATCTTCAAGCTGTGTGGGTCTGCTAGGCCCAAACGGCGCTGGCAAATCAACAACAATGCGTATGATCATGGGACTGTCGACATTGACTGGCGGAACCATGAACGTTTTTGGCGAACCAATTCAGAAGTTAAGCCGCGAAAACAAGGCCCGCATTGGTCTGGTTCCTCAGGAAACAAACCTTGATCCGGATATCAGTGTTGTCGAAAATCTCGAGTTATACGGTCGCTACTACGCCCTTCCGATCGACATCATTCGTGAGCGTGTCCCACGATTACTCGATTTCATGCAGTTATCAGAAAAATCAGATGCGCCAGTAAACACATTGTCCGGCGGCATGAAGCGACGTTTGGTTATTGCACGCGCCTTGATCAATGATCCGGACCTGGTAATCCTGGACGAACCGACAACCGGTCTGGACCCTCAGGCGCGTGTATTGATCTGGAAGCAACTACTTGACCTGAAAAAGCAAGGCCGGGCGTTGTTGCTAACGACCCATTATATGGATGAGGCACAGCAACTTTGTGACAATATCATTGTCGTTGATGGCGGATCAGTATTGGATGAAGGCACACCACGAGAGTTGATCGATCGCCATGTCAAAAGCCACGTCATAGAGGTAAAGAAACCACATGTTGCAAAATCGACTGACGGGAAATGGGAACAGGAGGATATTGGTGAAGCAATCCTTTACTTCGTACATAATCCGGAGGATTTGATCGCAGACCTCCCGGTGGATGCCACCTACTTGCAACGACATGCAAATCTCGAGGATGTCTTTCTGCGTATCACAGGTCGAACCCTGAGGGACAACTAATGAATACCCTTCCCCTTGGAATAAGCCACATCCTTGCCGTTTTCTATCGACAGTATATCGTCTGGCGCAAGCTGATCTGGCCAGCCATGGTTACCAATGTTGGTAATCCGGTTCTGTTCCTGTTTGCCTTTGGTTTTGGATTGGGCCGGTTCATCGACACCATGAGCGGCGTCGATTACATGAGCTTCATTGTTCCCGGCATGATCGCTTACGCCGCGATGTTTGCGGCGAGTTTTGAAACGACCATCGGATCGTTCACCCGGTATTTCCTCCTGAAAAACTGGGATGCTGTATTGGCAACGCCTGTTTCCCTTCGCGAACTTTTGATGGGAGAAGTTCTCTGGGCTTCATGCAAAGCCATGATATCTGCAATCAGTGTACTGGTTGTAGGCTGGCTGTGGGGAGGCATTCCTTCTCCCGCCGGAGCGCTGATATCCTTGCCCTTTATTTTCCTGTCCGCCATTTGTTTTTCTTGCGTCGGTCTGACTGCAACCGCTTACGCCAGTGGCTACGAATTTTTCAGTTATTTCTTTACCTTCTGGGTAACGCCGATGTTTGTTTTCTGTGGCGTTTTTTTTGAAATTTCACGTTTCCCTGAAGCCATTCAAATTATTGCCTGGATACTCCCTATGACCCACATAATAGCCGTCATTCGGCCATTGTGTCTTGGCCTGCCCATTGATCCGATAATGATATTTCTCCACACCACCTATATGTTTGTCCTGTGCGTAATTGCGTTTTCGTTGGCCCACAAAAAAATGCGCCAAAAACTTTTTGACTAAGAGATACAGATGCCCAAGGCCATGATCTCACTCAGGATCGAATCCGACTTCAATCAAAATGTTGTGATGGATTTTGAAAAATACCTGCCTTGCGCCTGATCCAGGAACAACGCGATTGTCAAAGGAGATGCCATCTTTCTCAAGACGGTTGGTCAGTCTTGCGTAATCGTTTCCCCTGAAGGCAACGTGGTTCAAAGCGCCTGTTGATGTTCCGGGATCATCTTCGTCCTCAGTCAGATGAACTACCGGGTGCCCGCTTCCCCAAAGCCAGTATCCGGAGAAACTGAACGGCGGTCGATCACCCACCTCAAGTTCCAGCAGGCGAACCAGTGTATCCTTTACGCCTTCCAGATCGTTGGTCCGAATATTGATGTGATCAAGTTTCATTGATGCAGCATCCGAACATCTCAATTGCTATTTGCACTGCTGTCTTGCTGCAAACGCAGCATGCCCTTGTCAAAGGCTTCGATAAGATGTTTGTTGCGCTTCTTCTTTTTTGAGAGCAGAAGATACAGCGGCATATTGCGGTATGGTTTTTCAATATGCACTATTTTTGCTGCTTCCTGCTTCGAAATCTGGCCGTTTTCAACAAGTTGTTGGATCTGATATTTACCGACTTCTCTTTGCTGGGGAAATGCATCAATTCGTTTCCGCAAGAGCATTAGAAATGATTGTTCGTCGGTGCGCGTAATTTGGTAGTCGAGAGCCTTTTCCCGCAGCGCCTGAGTCAGGGGATCATCCCCATCCAGTGCCCATTCACCCAGTGTCACACCGAATTTATATTTCTTGAGATCTTCCAGTGAACCAGACTCAAGCTTGGTGTCCTTGAGGTGAAAAAGTACCCAGGCACCCGAATCGACCGGTATCTTGCTGTAGTAATGTGTTTTTTGCCGTTCTTCACTTACGGGCCAACCAATCGTACCATCCCAACGACCTTGCTCTGACAACTTGTACGATCTCTTCCAGGGAAAAAAACTGTATTCAACTTTTACTCCCTCAAGAGCAAAAGCATCAGCAACCAGTTTCGATGGTCTGCCAAAATCCTTCAGGGATTCTGAGAAAAAGGGCAGCCATTCACCATTCGTAATTCTGACAGGTTCTTCGGCAACTACACAAACAGGAAAAAAAACTGCTAGTCCTAAAGCCAGGGACAAACGGGACAAAGCCGATCGCACCAGCAAAGGCATATGCATCTTCCAATTTGTCATGTCTCAGCATAGTGATATGCTCACTATTTGGACAGGATTGTTTTGGCCTACCCTTTAATATAGTCCTCAAGTTTTTGCCGCAATCCGTTCTTTTCCGGCTGAGACAACCAGCTTCCTTCAAACGCATTAACCGCCAGTTGAATGACCTGCTCCTTGCTTAGTTTTGCGGCTTGCTGGGTCGCAATCAGATTTTCTGTCATATATCCAGGAAAGTACGCAGGATCATCCGAGTTGACAGTTACTCGTATTCCTTTTTCGAGCATCATTCGTATCTCGTCAGCCTTCAAACCATCTGTGACATATCCGTTCGAAATCGGGCAGACAGTCAAAGCCAGGGATCGCTTGATAATCTCAGAGCACAGCGCCTCATCCTCGAGACAATTCACACCATGATCGATCCTGTCGACACCGATGTCATTGAGCGTTTGCCAGATATGGGTCGTAGAATTTTCCTGATCCACGTCACAATGCATGGTGAGGCGATAACTTTCTTCCCGGGCACGGGCAAACACATCCTTGAACTTGATCGGTGGATTATTACGCTCGTCTGAATCCAATCCGACACCAAGAATCCACTCTCTGTAGGGCAATGATTGCTCTAACGCTTCAATCGCCGAGTCAGCGCTCATGTCTCGTAAAAAGCACATGATCAGATTGGTTTTGATTCCGAGTTTCTCAGCGCCATCTGTCAGCGCGCGATGAATACCGGTAATAGCAGTTTCAAATGAGATGCCCCGGGACGTGTGGGCCTGTGGATCAAAGAATATCTCGGCATAGAGGACATTCTGCGAATGGGCTTTTTCCAGGTACTTCCAGGTCAGGTCATAGAAATCCTGTTCGGTAATAAGAACGCCCATTCCCTCATAATAGATTTTAAGAAATGACGGCAAATCATCAAAGTCATAAGCAGCGCGCATCTCCTCCTCAGACTGATAGGGAAGATCAAGGTTGTTGCGCTTCGCCAATTGAAATTTCAAATCCGGCTCTAGGGTGCCTTCAATGTGAACATGAAGTTCCGCTTTTGGCATACCCGCAATAAAATCGTTGAGATTATCCATACCCTGTTATCCTTGTTTTATTTATTACGCCGCACCCAGTACCGGCTCTACGATTTTCAATCCGACACAATCAACAACACCCAGATCAGTCATGGCCATATCAGGGATCGCAGTGATCGACAAAACAAACATGTACATGAAAGGCCATGGAACATCGCATCCCAAATCTCGTGCTGCGTCATCAAGCCGAATTTCACACTCAGCCATTTCTGCAGGATCAATATCGGCAACAATTCCACCAATTGGCAGTTCAAGAGACTCTATCACCTCACCGTCACGAACAACCACTTGCCCTCCGCCTTTGGCAATTATCCAATTGATCGCGACAGCCATATCTTCACTGTTTGTCCCAACACAAACAATATTGTTATCGTCGGGTGCTGTTGAACTCGCCAGTGCACCGGACTTCAGATTGAACCCGGTGGCAAATGCAACAGGTTTATTGTCTGTTTTGCCATAGCGCTCCACAACTGTCATATAAAGCAAGTCGCGATCAACGTCGGGATCTATGATGCCGTCTTTAACACTCATAATCGCATCAACCCGCTTGCGAACAAATATTTCATCTGTCACTGAAAGTACCTGAACATTTGCATTTCCATTCGCAATTTCGGTTCGTACTTTCAGGTCTGATACAGTCACCGGTTCCAGTTTGAACGTGTCGGTCAAAAAATCATCTCTTTTCGGCGGGACAAATGGCACAATCATTTGTTTGTTTTCTGCAACAAGCTGTCCTTTTGAAATTACTCTTTCGACATTGAATTTCGAAGGTTCGTCAATGATCAGGATGTCAGCTTTTCGACCCGGCGCAATCAAACCAACCATATGATCAATTCTGTATGCTTCAGCACTGTTGATCGTTGCCATTTGAATGGCCTTCATGGGTTCAACGCCTGCAGCTATTGCCATGCGTACCATGTTGTCGATGTGGCCACGCTCCAGAACATCGCTGGCGACAACATCATCCGTGCAAAAACTGATGCGGCGTGTTGCGTCCGGCGCAAGTTTTGTAGCCAGCTGGATGTTCTCTTCAAGGAAATGGGAAATGGATGACTCCCTGATGATGACAAACATGCCATTGCGAAGCTTTTCATGCGCTTCTTCAACGGTATAGCTTTCATGGTCAAGACGAATACCCGCGTTCAGATAACTGTTCAGCTTCTGCCCGCGAGCCATAGGAGCGCATCCAAATACCGGAAGTCCGCTTTGTGCGGCAATTTCCATGGCGGACAACACATCTTCGTCTTCTTCCTGAATAAACTCCCTGACTGTTTCCCAAACGCCGATGCATTCATGCCAGTGATGAACATTCTGGTGATCTTCCGGTCCCATATAATGGCCAACGGTGGACCGGGGCATGGTGTAGGGTGTTTTACAAGGCGCACCCCAAAAAACCCGAACCGGACTTTCATTGGCTTCATCCAGAAACGCGCGAACACCTTCCAGGCCCGCCACGACCAGGATTTGATCGAGGCCGGATACAATGCTGGTGGTTCCGAATGGAACGACCAGATTGGCGAAACTGGTTACCGATAATTTGCTGCACTCGATATGCAGGTGCCCGTCAATAAGTCCAGGAGCCAGAAAGCGCCCGGAAGCATCCAGTGTTTGCGTCTTGTCGCCCAAGTATCCCGACACGTCTCCCGTTGCGACAATTGTATCTTCCTTGATCGCCACGTCTGCAAGGTAAATCTCGGCAGATGCCACGTTCACCAAATTGCCACCGGTAATAACCAAATCTGCCTTGGTTTCTCCCAGACCTGCCCTGATGCGTTCCCTGATATCCATTTGGTTTCCTGTGCAATAGCTGTTTTTGCGCCTGGAAGAGTGGCGGCATACTGATGCAATTCGTTCTGAAAGCATCACCGCTACAATCAAAACTTACAATATCTCCGCTTGCCTGATATCTTACTCAAATGAAACAGTCGCATTTGTACTTGTTCCAAAACACTTTGTTTTATAACACCCCATTACCTGAGCTCTTTACATAATGAATATATTTTCAGACGATTCAGACTTCCAGTTTGGATCAACCACATACAGTGATGGAGGCCGGTTTGGTCCCGTAATGAGGCCCCATCTGGAGCTCGTTATTGTTCGTGAAGGAACCGCCGAAGTCGTCGCAGAGGGTCAGTCAATACAATTGCAGAGCGGCCATGCAGCACTTGTGTACAGTCGAACCTATCTGCAATACGAATTCAGAGACAGAACCGATACCACCGTGCTCTGGTGTGAGGTGTCATCGCCTTCAAGTACCGACCTGCTGACGAACACCCTTTCCGGCTTGCCCATAGCGGTTCCAGTGTCTAACCGTATGCTGGACCTACAACAAATGGGTATCGAAGTTGCACTCATGGATACATTAACTGCGGTGCCGCTTCGTGCAGCTCTGGGGCGTGCGCTGTTTCAGGAGTTCATCTTTCAGGCAGAAACCGCCAACAGCGAACACTCAATTCACCGTTCAGTACTTCGAGCCAAAGGCTTCATCGAAGATCATCTGGCGGTTCCTTGCTCATTGAATGAAGTCGCAAAGTTTGCCAATGTAACACCCCAATATCTTACCCGATTGTTTCGTCGAGACCTGAATGTCACTCCTATCCAATATCTCTGGAGGCAGCGCGCTAAAAAAGCAAACCAGTTACTGCAACGAACCTCACTGTCTGTTTCCGAAATTGCGTTTGCTTGTGGCTACGATAATCCCAATCACTTTTCCCGTCACATCAAGGAACAGTTTGGCGCGCCGCCAACTGAATTGAGGCGACGTCGACTGGAAAAATAGATCAAAACCGAAATTGGCTACCAATAACCAGCCCAGGAGTATTACTAGAATGCCTTCTCTTTTTGACCCCCTTTCGTTTTCCAACGGTCCGGCCATGAAAAATCGGTTCATGCTGGCACCATTGACGAACACTCAAAGCCACACAGATGGTCGCATGTCGGAAGACGAGCTGAATTGGATCAAGATGCGGGCCGAAGGCGGGTTTGGTTTGACCATGACCTGTGCATCTCACGTACAGGCGAACGGTCAAGGGTTTCCCGGCCAACTGGGTATTTATTCGGACGATCACATCGAAGGCCTCACTCGTATGGCTGACGCCATCAAGGTAGAAAACAGTATTTCCATTGTTCAGCTACATCACGCCGGAAACAGATCGCCGCAAGTTCTCATCGGTGAACAACCGGTATGTCCATCGGATGATGAAGAAACAGGCGCACGGGCACTCTCTATCACCGAGGTTGAGACGCTAAAAGAGGATTTCATTCTAGCGGCCCAGCGTGCCGAAAAGGCCGGGTTTGACGGGATCGAAATTCACGGTGCGCACGGATATATCCTGTGCCAGTTTTTCAGCCCGGAAATCAATCGACGCACAGACGAGTATGGCGGCAGCCTTGAAAACAGAAGCCGCATTCTTTTTGATATCATCAAGGGAATTCGATCTCGCTGTCGCCCTGATTTTATCGTGGGCGTACGGTTGTCACCTGAGCGGTTCGGGCTGCGATTGGCAGAGATTAAGCAAATTGCAGAACGCTTGATGAGTGAATCCGAAATTGATTTCCTCGATATGTCATTATGGGATGTCTTCAAGGAACCCGAAGAAGAGGAATTCAAGGGAAAGTCGCTGTTATCATGCTTTGCCGAACTCGACCGTGGTAGCGTCAAAATGGGCGTTGCCGGCAAGATCACATCGGGTGCGGCCGCAGCGGCATGTCTTGATCAGGGGCTCGACTTTATTCTTATCGGTCGCGCGGCAATTTTACACCACGACTTCCCAAAGCAAGTCGAGGATAATCCCGATTTTATGGCCAGGTCTCTGCCTGTGTCGGCAGATTATCTACGTGACCAGGGTCTGGGCGAAAACTTCCTGGTCTACATGTCTGGCTGGAAGGGTTTTATCGAGGATTAAGCGATGAAGGCAGAAGTATTGCCAATTTTTGGCGGCGAAATCAGTCCAGGCGGGAACAGCGATCTTATCTGAAACTGATTTCGTTTCGTCTGTTGCAGGTGGCAGGTTGGGAGGGTAAAAACGCCGCTCCTGATCACCCAACGAGGTTCTTGATGAAACCGATTTCCGTCCAGATCGCACTGGAACTTGCTGTCAATGAAACGCAGGTCCTTGCCGCCATTGAATTACTGGATGGTGGTGCAACTGTGCCATTTGTTGCGCGTTACAGGAAAGAAATTACGGGTGGTCTTGATGATGCCCAACTGAGAATGCTGGAAGAACGGCTGAGATATCTCAGAGAAATGGAAAAACGCCGGGCGGCGATTATTTCCAGCATTGAAGATCAGGACAAAATGACCGACGAACTGCGAACGTCTATCCTGACTGCAGACAACAAGGCGCGCCTGGAAGACCTGTATCTTCCCTACAAGCCCAAGAGACGCACCAAGGCAATGATCGCCCGTGAGGCTGGTCTGGAGCCCCTTGCACATGATCTTCTGGCAAACCCGGAACTGAACCCAGAAACTGAAGCCCTTAGGTACCTGCGTACGGAAGTAGAAGATGACACTGCTATCGCCGATGCAACAGCAGCACTCGAAGGGGCCCGTCAGATTTTGGTGGAACAGTTTGCCGAAGATGCCCAGCTAGTCGGTTCCCTGCGGGATTATGTCTGGGAAAATGCCAAACTGGTCTCCCGGGTAATTGAAGGCAAGGAAGCAGACGGTGCAAAGTTCAAGGACTATTTTGACTACGCTGAACCCATTAACAAGGTTCCATCACACCGGGCACTAGCAGTTTTCCGGGGACGCAAAGAAGAGGTTCTCAGGGTGTCAATTGCTGTCGGCGATCCCGATACACCTCCACGTCCCCACCCTTGTGAAATCCAGATTGCAAATCAGTTCGAGATATCTGATCAGGGTCGCCCGGCTGATGGCTGGCTCTTGAAAGTTGCCGGCTGGGCCTGGCGGGTCAAAATCGCCATGCATATCGAACTGGAACTCATGACACGGCTTTGGAATGCCGCCGAAGAAGAAGGAATACGGGTTTTTGCAGGCAACCTGCGGGATTTGTTGCTTGCTGCACCCGCTGGTCCGCGCACCACAATCGCACTTGATCCGGGCTTTCGGACCGGCGTGAAAGTAGCGGTTGTCGACGCTACGGGCAAACTGGTTGATACAGCTGTGATTTATCCCCATCAGCCACAAAAACAATGGGATGAAGCTATAGCAATCATCTCAGGACTGGCCATGCGTCACAAGGCGGAACTGATTTCGATTGGTAATGGAACAGCTTCACGGGAAACGGATCAACTGGCAGCCGAGATCGTAAAGAAGCACCCCGAGTTGAAGCTCACCAAGATCATGGTATCGGAAGCCGGAGCATCAATTTATTCAGCTTCTGAATATGCCTCAAAGGAGATGCCGGATGTTGATGTTACCCTGCGCGGTGCTGCATCCATCGGTCGTCGCCTCCAGGATCCACTAGCTGAGCTGGTCAAAATAGACCCCAAAGCAATCGGCGTCGGCCAGTACCAGCATGACTTGTCTGAATTTCATCTGGAACGCGCCTTGAATGGCGTTGTGGAAGATTGCGTAAACGCTGTTGGTGTTGATCTCAATATGGCTTCGTCCCCCTTGTTAGCGCGCGTCTCAGGCCTTGGCGATTCCCAGGCCCGGAACATCGTTGATTATCGGGATACTCACGGCGCTTTCAAATCTCGTGAGGAACTGAAAAAAGTATCCATGCTGGGTGACAAGACATTTGAACAATGTGCTGGATTTTTGCGTGTTATGGATGGTGACAATCCCCTGGATCGTTCTTCAGTCCATCCGGAATCCTACCCGCTTGTCGAGCGCATTCTGGGCAAAACCAGCAAGGGGATTCGCGATCTGATCGGTGACGCTACGGCACTTGGTGAAATTGACCCGGTCGATTTTGTTAACGATTCCTTCGGTGAGGCAACCGTTCAGGACATTATCGAAGAACTCAAGAAACCTGGCCGCGATCCAAGACCTGAATTCAAGACAGCCGAGTTCAAGGACGGTGTTGAGAAAGTCTCCGACCTGAAACCCGGCATGATATTGGAAGGTGTTGTCACCAACGTGGCCAACTTTGGTGCTTTCGTGGATGTCGGTGTACACCAGGACGGTCTTGTTCATATCTCCCAACTGTCAGATACATTCGTTAAAGACCCGCGCGAAGTCGTAAAGCCGGGTGACGTTGTGAAAGTGACGGTACAGGAAATTGATTTACCAAGAAAACGCATCTCGCTGACCATGAAGTCCGGCGAGGGCCATACCCGTAAGCCAGACAACAAGGCAAAAGCCAATCAATCCAGGAACGGCGCGAATAAAACCCATAGCGCAGATCAGAAATCGGCGAAAACACAGGGCAAAGCCAAACCAAAGCATGAACCCGCTTTGACCGCCTTGGCCGAAGCTTTCAACCGGGCGAAAAAGAAATAGTCGTCGACCGGTATCCTGCTACAAAAACTACATCGTGATGACAATCTTCCCGAAGTGACCGGCAGTCCGCATGGCATGATAGGCGTCACGGGCGTTGTCGAACGCGAATTCATCACTGACAACCGGCTTCAATCCATTGGCGGCAATGGCTGCATTCATATCGGCAAACATTTTACGCGAACCGACGTAAACACCTTGCAAACGAATGGATTTGCGCATGATAGCTGTCGGGTTGATTTCCCCCCCTGTCAGCACGCCTACCAAGGATATTGTTCCCCCGATACGAACGGCATCAATAGTACGTGGCAAGGTCCCACCTCCGCCTGTCTCCAGTGCGATATCCACACCTTTTCCTTCCGTCAAACGCAGCACTTCCTCCTGCCACTCCGGATTGTCACGATAATTAATCGTGGCCCAGGCTCCCATCTCCTTTGCACGCTCCAACTTGGCATTTGAAGACGAGGTAATGATCACGCGTACGCCACACATAGCCGCGAACTGCAACCCAAAGATTGAAACGCCACCGGTGCCCAGCAACAGGATTGTATCACCTGGTTTCATGTCTCCCTGCACCATCAAACAATTCCATGCAGTTAAACCGGCACAAGGAAGACAGGCGGCTTCCTGAAAGCTGAGGTGGTCGGGATACGCAATTACACCCCCCGCTTTCAGATTGACTTCTTCCGCCAGGACACCATCTACGGCACCGCCCAGAGCACTGGCGGGCACCTCAGCCGTGATACCGCCTGCTGGCCAGTTCTGCATAAAGCAACTGGCGACTTTGTCGCCCACGTGCAAACTGGACACGCCCACACCAAGTGCTGTTATGGTGCCAGCCCCATCTGAGTTGGGGACACGGGGATAATCAAACCCACGGCCAACCGGGTTCTCGATTGTCGACAAATCGCGATAATTTATGGAATTGGCGAGCATCTTCACGTTGACTTCACCAGGTCCGGGAGCCGCCAGAGTTCTTTCGCTCAAATGCAGGGCTTCGACACCACCGTCACTAATAATTTCATAAGCTCGCATGCGTTTTCTCCCTGTTCAAAACACGTTCCTTGCCCAAATTTTGACAATTCCCGTGAAGACTTCAATCCGCGGAATATTCATCTCTGGTACAGACTTGCAGATATTGATCTTTCTATCTAAAAACCAGCCATGAACCTGATCGATAAAATCCCGACACCAGGCTTGATAGCCGTCACCTTGCTGATGACACTGGCCCCATTCAGCCCTCAACCTCATTTGTTGGAAAAATTCAACATGCTGATGGCTGGGACGCTAGGCAAACCTGTCGATATATTCGACATATTCTGGCACCTGTTGCCAGGAATCATCTTGACCATAAAGCTTGTTCGGGCACACAAAACCTAAAACTGATTTTCATTGAATTTTCAGATCAACCTTTCGCGTATAGCCAATGCAGCCTGAATAGCCAGATTTTCGTCTCCTTCATCCAACGGCAACCCGCGAGAAGAATGTTTGGCAATTGAGATTTCGTTCTCACGATCAACAAATAAATATTGGCCGTGAATGCCCAGGCAAAACAAAATGGGAGAACTTTCTTCCAGAACATACCACTTGCTGCGATAGCGAATTGGAAGCCCGGGAAAATGATCAACGAAATCACCCGTTTTCCAGGCCTGTGCATCGCCGCCAGTTTCCAGATCATCAATCCATGCTTCAGGCACGATCTGATTTTGTCCCCGTCGGCCCTTTTCGATCAGTAATTGACCGACCAGCGCCAGGTCCCTTGTCGTCACACACATCCCACCGGCTGCGCGCGGTGCACCCAATCTGTCGACGGTGATGTAGCCACTTGTGCCAGCGCCCATGGGCCGCCACAGATAATCACTCATCAGATCTGCATAGCGTTGTCCCGCAGCCCGTTCAATTATCCATGCCAGCAGATCTGTATTTGGCGATACATAGTGAAACCGCCCTTCGTGCGGACCGTCTGAACTCGTCAATGACAAAAAGAAGCTACGCAGGTCAGAGGGAACATCACCTGGTTGCAGGGGATTCCAGTTAGTTGCTTTACGATAATCTACGATCGGGCCAGATGTGATCAGATAATCCTCATCAAACTCGATACCGGCGCGCATGTCGAGCAAGTGCCTGATCGTTGCCCCTGCATAGGCCGTATCCGCAAGTTCGGGCATATAATCCGTCACCAGCGCCTCTTCATTCAGAACTTTCTGATCGATCAAAATACCAACTAACAAGCCCAGCATCGATTTGGACACAGACATCAATATATGTGGTGTTGCCTCTGTCATGCCATGCGCATAATGCTCGCAAACGAGTTTCCCTTTGTGTAAGACAACGAACCCATCGGTCGCTGTTCGCTCCAGAAACCCTTCAAAATCAAGCGCTTGTCCTTCATTGGTCAATGGCAAACCGGACAGATCAACAGGATTGGCAGGGAACTCACGAACGCCAGCTGGATCATTCGCAATATCGGCTGAGGGTATGACTTCCCGAACATGTTGAAAGGCCCACTGGTTGAAGGGCGCTGTCCGCCAGTTCGCGAGTGTCACTTGATCGTCGGGTTTGGGAGGAAATTCATGCATGTGTCGGTCCACTGTCAATCTAGAATAACAGAAATGATTTACTTGTGACTTTGTCCCATCAGCATAAGTGTTGCAATATGCAGACGATATTACCGCCTGAAAATAAGTGCCGTTTCAGTCTTTACACTCAACACTACAAAATGGATGCCCTATGGGATTTGGCTACACTCTGGAGAAGCCATGGCTGATCGCCGAGTTCAGCGAACTTCAAAGAATGCTGAGTTGGTCGATCACGCATCCAGGATTTTCGAAAGCCAACCGCGTCGCCTGGCTTGAAGTCAGCAATAGTGACTTGTTTGCGGGCGTTGATGCGCTTGAGTTTCTGAAACAGAAGATGGCAGCCAGCGGCATCGATCAGGCCGTGGGTTTGATGACTTCCCGGGATATCCGCCATCATCACTTACGTGAGAGTTCAATATCAGACACGACGGCGCAGTGTATGCTGACACTTGGCCTCGACAATGGATCGTACGTGGGTTTCCCTGGCGATCAAATTCAAGCAAAAAGATATGGCACCATCAACACACTTTGCCACGTCAACATCCCGCTAAGCGATGGCGCGCTGGTCGAAGCGTCATCAATTGTTACACAGGCAAAAACGGCCGCCCTTTTGGATTGCCACAAAGAACGTTTTTCAGATCAAAATCCGATATCCGGAACCGGGACAGATTGCGTTGTTGTTGCCTGTCCAATTGCGACCGCGCGCGAACCATATGCGGGGCTGCACACAAATGTTGGTCAGGCAATGGGGGATGCTGTTTATCACGCGACTTTTGAAGCAGCCAATTTGTGGTGGCACCAAAAAGCCGAAAAAGAATAAGCTCGCTCAACCAATCTCATTATTCAAAGAATTTGAACATTATACATCTTGTCGGTGATCGGGTTAAAATCACCGAAACTTGGCTCTAATACGTCCGCTGTTTGCTACCATCTGGAGAACCTGGCTTGAAAGATCCCGAATTTGCAAATTCCGTAACATTGGTGCGTATTGTGCCTGATGGAGACGATCCTGCGTTATTTGAAGAGATCGAAATACCTCTTCAAAATACGCACGCACATGGTGCTGAATCGGATGTTTTTCCCGCGCAGGAAATTGCTTTTGTCTGGACGCCACCAAACTTTGCGCTGGATTTTCATACCGCGTCCCGCCGTCGGATCATCCTGGTGCTGGATGGACAGATGGAAATTGAAGATGGGAAGGGCGAGTGCCGGTTATTTGGTACCGGTGACATGATCGACATTCTTGATACCACGGGTATGGGGCACAAGACCCGCGTTGTCGGTGGACGAGAGATGCATACAGCCTTGATCGAAATCGGAGAACAGATCCGCCCGGACTGGCCGTTGCTGGAAGGCGCTCAATATCGAACATTCGCATTTACCCGGACAATAGCTGGATCAGACGGCGGCTCGCAATTCGTCGATGAAACGCTGTCTTATAATTACGATGCCCCCCTTGGCGAGGCTACTGCACCGATGGCTATGGCGGGTTATCAGTTCGTCTTCAAACCGGGCTCATTGGATCACGGCTTCCACAATGCGCCACAAAAACAATTTGTGCTCAATCTGACATCGGGCATGCAAGTTGAAACCAGCGACGGCGCAACAAGGGATATTCACCCAGGGAACATTTTCCTCGGCGAAGACACGACTGGCGAGGGCCACAAAACCCGCGCAATCAATGCCCGTTCAAGACTGAGTATCTTTGCCCATTTGCTGGATCGCTGAGAATTCGAAATGCGTTTGAAGTCGCGATTCCACCGCGCCCTGGACTAATCAGACTTCAAGATCGAAAACCAGCAGTCCTTCATCACGACCACCTGCCAGCATGGTGACCATTTTGGAACCAACTTTTCTGTGTTCCGGGTCTTCCAGATAATGATCACGCGCGGACGCATCGGCGAAATCCATGGTAAATCCGTCCTCAAATCCCCTGCCCCTGCCTTCCGGAGACACATTGGCCCCGAATGAAGCGTCTACGACCCCAGACAGGTGATCACGAAGCCGGTTCAGCTTGTCGTATATCGCCTGTTTATCACTATCGGAAACATCATCCCGGAACTTAAGGAAAACACAGTGTCGGATCATTTTTCAGTTCCTGTCATTTGATGAAAGAAAGTGACACAAGGATAGAAATCCCGGTTTCAGATTGCTTGAAAGCTTCCAAGCCGTATTCCCCTGGATCCGACCGTTGATCGTCACGTAACTTTCGTCAAATGACAAACAAAATTAAGCAACAGCTGAAGATGCGCAAAATCATTGCGACTAACTTGCGTTCAGAAGCTCGTAAAAGAACTAAGCTTGATTTGTCGCAACTGCAAAATACTCAGTACTGTGTCGGCCAGTCCCCCCTTCCAGTTCAGGGGCAATTTTCCATCCGATCCCTTCAAGAAAGGACCTTATATTTTGTGGTTCTATACTCCAGAGCCAAGGCTCCCCGGCGACTTTCTGCAGCCACAACATCAAACCGGTCCAACGACCTGCGTCAAGCCGGCCATCAGGTCCGGCAGGAATATATGAAAAAACGACACGGCTTTCAGCGCCAGCAATTGCCAGGCATTGGCCAAACAGTTCTCTGACGGCTTGTGCGGGTAAATACATCAAAAGCCCCTCTGCCAGGATTACGGAGCGAGACTCCCGGTTCCAGGACCCATGGGTTGCCAGGACATCCGGCAGCTTTCGTTTTCCCAATTCCTCTGCGATAAGATAAAGATTACCCCGCCGTCCCAATTTCGAAACCGCTTTCGCTTTGACGTTGGCCGTCACCGGATGGTCGATTTCAAAAAATTTCACCTTCGGGAATTCGGTTGCCAAGCGCCACCCAAGGGTATCGAAACCGGCACCCAGTACAAGTATCTGGGTCGCACCCGCAGCGATACCGGCTCTCACCTGGCGCTCAAAAAATGCCTTTCGTTCACCCAGTGCTTCAAACTGCCCGGGAAGCAACCAGTCGAACGCTCTGTAGACAGAAACCATACGCGGGGATTTGATCCAGCGAACGCCCTTCTCGCTCACCACTCCGGAAGCAAGAAGTATTTTCTCAGAAGCGTCCACCAAACCATCGGGTAGGATTTGCTGGCCGTACGATGTTGTCCCCAGCGTGACGATACTACTCGACACTTTGATGGCGGTCTTGCTTGGCTTGCCCGTTCTCATTATGCCCTGCGTCCTTCTTCGCCACGATCTATGTTCAAAGGCTGGATATTTGCCTTCTTCCTCACATGTAATCACACCTGAAAATTGTTCAATGAGGGAAATCGGCAATAAAGGAATCTGTGAAAAAAAGCACTCCTTCCTCTTCATCGAAGAAGAGCTGCTTCGGGCCAAGCCGGCCCCCGATGCGCGGATTGTGATTCCAGGCAGAAAGAGGATAAATTATTAGCGGAGCCACCCTGTATGCTTGCTCTGGAAGCGGAGACACAAAATGGATGCTGCGGAGCTGGGAAAATCACGTTTTCTGAACCTGCTTTTCCGGATTGCCGGTAAGACGATGGAAAGCCGATTGCGAGGCTGGCTTATGCCACCCGAAAAAACGCTGCTGGGTGCCGGGCTGAAGTCAGGTCAATCCGTCCTTGAAGTGGGGAGCGGCACCGGTTTTTTCACGATACCGGCCGCCAGAATAATTGGCGAAAGTGGCCACTTGATTGCCCTTGAACCTCTGTCCGACTTTGCTGACAAGATCGAAATGAAAGTTCGGCAAGCCGGATATGAAAATGTTAAGGTTATAAAGCGTGATGCGTTGAGCACGAAAATAGAGGCTGCTAGTGTTGATGTTGTTCTTTTGTTAGGTGTGGTCCCTTTTCCGACCCTGCCGCTGAAGCGGCTGCTGCCTGAAATGCACCGGGTTCTGAAGTCAGACGGTACCCTGGCCGTCTGGTTGTTCCCGACGACCGCCGGTGTACCGACGGCCATTCTCAGGTCGGGTTTGTTTACAGATCAAAAGAAAATGAACGGCGTCTATTCGTACACACCATCAGCACCCGGAAATAACGAACAATACCCGCGCAAGTTAGCATTGCCCGGGAGTTTCTAATTGGTAGCTTCGGGCTGATCTGCACGCCCGACACGCGGTTTATGACTCCCAGCATAAGTATTCAGATCTGTCAGCTATTCTGCAGCCTTTTGGGCGACATCGCCAGCGCGTCAATGCCAAGGTCCTCAAATTCCGCTGGCAATGCTGATCGGGTTGCCAGCGCAGCCGCAACTTGCCCCATGGCAGGGGCTGTTTGAATTCCAAAACCACCTTGTCCGGCTAACCAAAAGAACCCAGGAACAGTTTGGTCGAAACCAACGACCGGAACCTGGTCTTCAACACTGGTTCGAAGACCAGCCCAACTTTTAACAATCCTGCGTATGTTCATCGTGGTCGCGTTTTGTATCCGGTCAACTGTCATGGCAATATCCATTTCATCCGGCTGCACGTCACACGGCGACATGGGTGTTTGATCCATCAAACACCCCATCAGCGCACCACCCTCGGGTTTGAAATAGTACTGCTCATCGACATCCATGCAAATCGGCCATTCCCTGACATTAAATTCTTCCGGAGCATCAAAGAGAATCGCAGTTCGGCGTTGCGGTACAAGGCCCAAAGGAGCAGCTCCAGCTCGTTCGGCCAGAACATCACTCCACGCCCCGGCAGCATTAACAACGATTTCGGTTTGGTAGGTTTGCTTGCCAGTGGTGACTGTCCAGCCATTCCCAGATATCGACAGCCCCAAGACCTCTTCATCGGGTCGCAATTCGCCACCGTTTTGGCGAATCCCCCTGATGAAACCCTGCAACAATTCGTTGACATTTATGGCCATGGCATCTTGATCAAATACGCCACCCGCGAGACCTTCAGAATTCAGCACGGGAACCAGGTCGAGAACACGATCAAGTGTCAGAAACTCTATTGTGGGCGAAATTTGTGAAGTCTTTTCGTATAGTTCATCCAAAGATGCTTGTTGATCTGCACGACCAACCAGCACGGCCCCTCTGGGTGTCATGATCTTGTCTTGTGCAAATCTATCCGGGGGGGTCATCAGGAATTTTTTGCTGCCTGTGGAAAGGGCGCAAAATAGCGGACTGGCAAATGCCTCGGTAAACAGTGCAGCCGACCGGCCCGACGTGTGATATCCGGCGTGGCTTTCCATCTCAAGCACCAATACCCGCCCATGCTGGCTTAGAAAATAGCCAGCCGATACACCGGCCATACCAGCACCGACAACAATAAAATCAAATGATGTTTGGGGTCCCATGAGCCCTCAACTAGATTCGACTTTGGCCAGAGAACGCGCCATATCGGCAATGCCTGGTACGTCGTCTTCCTTACGGCTTTTATGTGCGCTCGCATCCCATATCCTGGCGTACTTGAAAGCTTTTGCACAATGCGGAAACACGATGTCTATTTTGATCGTCAAAACCAGTTTTGGCGGACGTTTGGCATCGTCAAACAAAGCAATATGTTCCGGATTGGTCAATAGTTCTGCTTGCCCTCGCACACGTACAACTTCTTCTATCCCCGGAATGATAAACATCATCCCGATATTCGGATTTTGCACCAGATTGTGAAATGTATGGAGCTTGTTGTTTCCAGGACTGTCCGGCAACATCAATGTCCTGTCATCAATGATCCTGACAAATCCGGGTTCCCCCCCTTTTGGACTGATGTCGATCTCGCCATCGGCTGAGCATGAAGACAACATGACCAATGTCGAAAGAGAGATGAACTTGTGGGTTGTCTCTTCGAGGCGATCAGCAAAAGCCTCTGTCACCAATGTACTGGGTATGTCGTAAAGTTGTTGAAGACCAGAGGTATCGCTTATTGTATTGCCCATGCTGAATTAACTTTCTTTGGTTGTAGGTCTGCCACATTTCCCGGAAATATCTTCCAGGTCTATCAGCCTTAATCAATTCTGGATTTACTCGGGTGTCTCCAGAATTTTGTGATAACGGTCCATGCTGATGTTTGATCCGCAGGCAATCAATCCCACTTGCCGACCAGATGCCAGTTCCTTGATCGGGCCGACCAGGCCTGCGAGAGCTGCAGCGCAAGCTGGTTCAGCCGTAATCTTCAAAACATCCTGATAAGTTCGCATACTGGCGCGGAGTGCTTCATCCTCCACACGAACGATTTGATCAACATAGCGATGGGCCAATTCAAATGAATAAGGCATCGCCAGCGGTGATCCCAGGCTGTCGGCAATTGTCTTGACCTCATCCAGTCGAACCGGCGCACCAGCTTCAAAGCTCTGGAACATGCTGTCTGCGCCAAAGGGTTCAACGCCGATTATAGTGGCGTCTGGTTTGACCAGCTTGATCGCTGCGGCCATGCCGCTAATCAGGCCGCCCCCACCTACAGGAATGACGAACAGGTCTATCTCCGGGTGAGCCGCCACGAATTCGGCACCGCAGGTCGCACTCCCCAGGGTCATATGCTGGCCTTCAAACGGATGCATGATCGTGCGCCCCTCGTCAGCAGCGCAGGTCTCCATCGTTGCGAAGGCGTCGGCGATGTCGTCACACAGAATGACTTCAGCACCCAATGCTCGGCATCCGTTCAGACGTACGGGGTCAGCGGCTTTGGGAATAGCAATCCTGGCCGAAATGCCAGCCTTCTTCGCGGCCCAGGCAACAGCGAGAGCATGATTGCCGCCGCTGGCTGCGACAACGCCGTTTGATCGCTCAACATCAGTAAGCCGATGGATGCCTAAATAGGCCCCCCGAGCCTTGAACGACCCCGCTTGCTGGAAGAGTTCCATCTTGATCGCGCCGCCCGCAATATCAGGCAGTATTCCTTCCCACCTGTCAGACTTCAGCCTGAGCGTTGGCGTCTCTACCAGCACCTCTTTCAGAACAGCCTGAGCATCCGCAATATCTGCAAGGGAAATCGAATTCATATCAGACACCTATCAAGTCAACAATTCTCGCATTTATTCAGAACGTATTCGGTCATACAAGTCCACTTGGTGTTTCCCGTATGATGTCAGCAAAGGAATAGCGACTGTGTTGAACAGGTCGTGCGGTTGACTGTTTCTGATATTGGGTGAATTCCTGTACTAATATGAAGTAGTTTCGACCTGATCTGACACCGCTCCTTGCAAAAGGAGAGGGTTACCGGTTTTGATAACGGTGCAAATAAAATTATCGAAACACAATCGAAAGGTAACCCTCATGTTACAGAATAGCGAAAAGATCAT
>JABILA010000087.1 GCA_018654745.1 Alphaproteobacteria bacterium | reverse complement strand
CAAATAACCATGCAAAATCTTTTGGATATCGTCGCAGCCTTACTAGGCCTTTCGGCACTATTTGGCTACCTCAATCACCGCCTCTTCAAGCTTCCACCAACTATTGGACTGCTTGTAATGACGCTGGTTGCGTCTCTTGCCCTGCTGGGGATTGAATTGATCATACCTGGCATCGGCATATCCGGGAATATTCGTTCCACGCTCGATCAAATTGACTTCCACGACACATTGATGACCGGCATGTTGAGCTTCCTTTTGTTTGCCGGTGCCATGCACGTCAATCTGGCTGACCTCAAGGCGCGCCGATTTGCGATCGGTTCCATGGCAACCGCTGGGCTCTTGCTCTCCACGGCACTGATCGGCGGCGGGTCCTGGTTAATCTTCCAGACGGTCGGCGTATCAGTGCCCTTTATCTATTGCCTGCTGTTTGGTGCGCTGATATCGCCCACGGACCCCATCGCGGTCCTGGGTATTCTCAAGACAGTTTCGGTTCCAACAACGCTTAAAGCCAAAATCGCCGGTGAAAGCCTGTTCAATGATGGCGTGGCAGTCGTTGTCTTTGTGATCTTGTTGTCCCTCGCCAGCGATAACGGTCACGCGACAACGGCATCCGGTATTGCAATCCTTTTCCTGCAGGAAGCTGTGGGTGGTGTGGTGTTGGGCTTGATTACCGGCGCCGTGGCGTTCGTTGCCATGCGCAGTATCGACGAATATGTCCTCGAGGTCCTGATCTCACTCGCCCTGGTTACTGTTACTTACAGCATCGCCATAAACCTGCATACTTCCGGCCCTATCGCTGTTGTCGTTGCGGGTCTGTTGATCGGTAATTACGGCAAGGAACATGCCATGAGCGAAGTCACCCATGATCATCTGAATAAATTCTGGGAATTGATAGATGAAGTCCTCAATGCCGTCCTGTTTTTGTTGATCGGTCTGGAAGTTCTCGCTCTGAGCTTCTCCGCGCCAATACTGGTGGCTGCGTTACTTGCCATACCCCTGACATTAATGGCCCGGTTGATCAGTGTTGCACTCCCGATATCATTGCTGGAACTGCGTAGAAGTTTCACCAAAGGCGCTATCCCCATCCTGACCTGGGGCGGATTGCGCGGTGGGATATCCGTTGCATTGGTACTGTCACTGCCCGATACGCCGTGGAAAGATACCCTGGTAACGGTTTGCTATGTCATCGTTGTGTTCTCGATCATTGTTCAGGGATTGACGATCAGCCCCCTGATTAAAAAACTGTTGCCTGAAAACCCCTCTCTGAATGAGGATACGAAGTCCATTTGAAGAAGCCCCCGATATCTCTCCCAATTCGGACCGTGTATATAAAAAAACGATGAAGGCAAAAATATCCGTGTTATTGTCATGAGCCGCACGGAGGTCGTGTCACAGCAGTGGCTGGCATTGAATATAGAACATGTTTCGAGTACGTGGCTCGGGCATGCGTAGTAACCGAATTTGTACAAAGGATCATCATCATGAGAATTTTTCTGGCGACGCTGTTTTTTGGATTAGGCCTGACAGTTTCCCTGTCGTTGGGCGTTGCCTCGGCACAAACTTCCAGCCAGTTGGAAGGTGTTATTTTTTCCCAGGTCGAAAAGCGCATCATTCATCGTTGGTTGGGTGAACAACAGCAGTCACAGCGTCACGATGATCGCGACAACGATGACAACGACGATAATGATGATGACGACGACGAAGCTGAGAACGAAGGCAAAAGTCAAAAAGGAAAAAAGGGAAACAAGGGCAAATCCAAAGGAAAAGGTAAGTCCAAAGGCAAACACAAGAAAGCCAAAGGTAAATCCGGATCAATGCCAAAAGGTCTTGCCAAAAAGGGCAAACTTCCGCCTGGGCTGGCAAAGCGTAAGGAATTGCCTCCCGGACTGGCGAGTCGCGGATTACCTACCGAGCTTGAACAGCGCTTGCCTCCACCTCGACAGGGCACTGAACGCAAGATTATCGAAGATGGCACCGTTTTATTGGTGGAAGCCGGGACTAATATTGTGCTCGACATCCTGGAAAAAGCTATCCGTGGAAATAAATAGATATCGATGGCTTGATCACGCCGACGTAACTTGAACCGGTGCGTGATCGAGCTTAAATTTCAACCTGTGATAAAATCTCTAACTGTTATAAAAGCGCAATTTCTGACCCAGGCAAACAAATATGGATATCCGTAACGGTCTCATTGGGACCATTGGCAACACCCCGCTCATCCGTCTGAGAAAAGTCTCGGATGAAACGGGATGTGAAATTCTGGGCAAAGCGGAATTTCTTAATCCAGGTGGTTCGGTCAAGGACAGGGCCGCGCTGGGTATGATCCGGGCCGCTGAGGCGGATGGTTCCCTGAAGCCAGGCGGTGTAATTGTCGAAGGTACTGCAGGCAATACAGGCATCGGACTTGCCCTGGTCGGCGATGCCCTGGGATACAGGACCGTTATTGTCATACCAGAGACGCAATCCGATGAGAAAAAGGCCATGATCCGCATGTGTGGTGCGGAATTGCGTGAAGTTCCGGCTGTGCCTTACAAAGACCCGAATAACTACGTTAAGTTTTCCGGTCGCCTTGCCGCCGAGATCAACGAACAAGAAGAGTTTGGTGCGATTTGGGCCAATCAGTTCGACAATGTGGCCAACCGTGAAATCCACTATCAAACCACCGGGCCTGAAATCTGGAACCAGACGGACGGCAAGATTGATGCATTTATTTGTGCGGTCGGTTCCGGCGGTTCGCTGGCCGGCGTCGCCAAGGCGCTTAAGGAAAAGAACCCGAAAATCAAGATCGGCCTCGCGGATCCAAACGGCGCGGCCCTCTATAATCACTATAAGAATGGCGAACTGAAATCAGAGGGATCATCGATCACCGAAGGTATCGGTCAGGGCCGCATTACAGCAAACCTCACCGATCTGGAAGTCGACATGCCCTACCAGATACCGGACACCGAAGTTGTGCAAACTGTCTTTGACCTGATCAGGGATGAAGGTCTGGTGCTGGGTGGCTCCTCAGGTATCAATGTTGCCGGTGCTGTGCGCATTGCGCGTGAACTGGGCCCAGGTCACACGATTGTCACCCTGTTATGTGATTCCGGTGATCGCTATGCCAGTCGTTTGTTCAACGCAGACTTTCTGCGTGAAAAGGGACTGCCTGTCGCACCCTGGCTCGAATAAGTTACCTCTTCCCCCAACTCTCAGGACCCTTACCCCATTATGGAAGCTCTTTATCGAGACGACACTTACGCAAAATCCTGTGAAGCTACGGTAACGGCTGTTGACGGCAACGCCATCAGCCTTGATCGAACCGTCTTTTATCCGTCAGGTGGTGGCCAGCCAGGTGACACCGGGCTTTTCAAGACGCCAGACGGGCGCGAAGTCGGCATTGTTGATGCGCGCAAGGGAGATACACCGGACAGTGTCATCCACATTGCGGCGGACAATGGCCCGACGCTTATTGTCGGAGACAAGGTTAGTGCAGAACTTGACTGGGATCGCCGACATCGCCTGATGCGCATGCATACCTGCCTGCACGTTCTCTCGGCTGTTCTGCCCTATCCCGTTACCGGTGGGCAGATCAATGATGGCAAGGGACGTCTGGATTTTGACCTGCCGGAAGCTGTTCTGGACAAGGCTGAACTAACCGCTGAACTCAATCGCCTGATTGAAACGGACCAGCCTCTGTCGATCGAATGGATCACCGATGAAGAACTGGCGGCAAAGCCGGAACTGGTCAAAACCATGAGCGTCCAGCCACCTACAGGTGCCGGTCATGTTCGCCTTATCCGTATCAATGATCTGGATTTGCAGCCTTGCGGTGGCACCCACGTTGCGCGCATAGGCGAGATCGGTCGGGTGGAAATCACCAAAATCAAGAAAAAAGGTCGGCAAAACCGTCGCGTTTCCGTCGCTTTTGCGGACTAAAGTGTTTCAGCTTTGTCCTGAAACACTATAATCGACCATCACAACAATATTCCAACGGACCCTCCCCCATGGACTACGTCAATCCCCAATCACTGGTTTCAACCGACTGGCTCGCTGAACATATTAACGCGCCGGATGTTCGCGTCGTCGATGCTTCCTGGTACATGCCAGCTGAAAACCGCGATCCGGCAGCGGAGTACGACGCAGAGCATATTCCTGGTGCCGTGCGTTTTGACATTGATGAAATCGCCGACACAGACAGCGACCTTCCCCACATGATGCCAAGCCCGGAAAAGTTTTCCAGCCGCATGCGCAAGGCCGGTATCGGTGATGGCAACCGCGTTGTTGTCTACGATGGTGGCATGATGATGGCGGCAGCTCGCGCCTGGTGGATGTTGCGCACTTTTGGTCATGATGACGTGGCCATTCTGGATGGTGGCTTCAACAAGTGGAAAGCCGAAGGCCGCCCGCTGGAAGACATGCCGCCGACGCCGCGAGAGCGACATTTTACGGCCCGTCTGAATTCGACAATGATCCGCTACGCTGATCAGATGTTGGCCAATATCGACAGCCAGAAAGAACAGGTCGTCGACGCCCGTGCCCAGGCCAGGTTTGATGGCATAGCGCCTGAACCACGTGCCGGTTTGCGCGGTGGTCATATCCCTGGCAGTGTCTGTGTCCCCTTCATTGACGTTATCGATGACGACAAAACCATGTTGCCCGCCGCCGACATCAAGGAAGCCTTTACATCTGCCGGACTTGATTTGAAAAAGCCAATTGTAGCTACCTGTGGTTCCGGGGTCTCGGCTGCCATGCTGGTCTTTGCCATGCATCTGATTGGGCAACGCCAGAACGCCGTTTATGACGGTTCCTGGACGGAATGGGGTGGACGGGAAGACCTGCCCATCGAGGCCTGAATATTATGGAGATCCGGTCCTATGATGATGGCGATCTTGCCGCCGTCATTGCCCTGTGGGATGCGACCGGTCTCAGCGTCAATCCACTGAATGATCCGGCGCAGGATATTGAACTGTGCCGAACCTCCGGCCACGGCGACGTACTGGTTGGTGAAATAGAAGGTGAACTGGTTGCCACAGTGATGGTTGGCCACGATGGTCATCGTGGTTGGTACTATTATCTGGCGACATCACCGGATCGACAGCGCCAGGGATTGGGTCGTGAGATTGTGGCGGCAGCAGAAGACTGGTTGACTTCACGCAAATTACCCAAAGTCGAAATTCTGGTTCGGGATATTAATATTGCCGCCATGGCTTTTTATCAAAAGCTTGGCTACGTGCACGAACCCGTTCAAGTCCTTTCCCGGCGGCTGGATGGACGTGAGCATAAAGAGGTTCGAAAGACGGTTGATTCTACTGTCACCTATCTGGAGATGCAATCGGCGCCGGAACGCCCACCTGTTCCCTCACCCGCAGTAAAACATGCGGTGTTGCGATCAGATAAAACCAGTGTCGCTTTTTACCGGTACCTTTTTGACAACGTTGGTGAAGATTATAACTGGACTGATGTTCGTTTGATGAGCGATGAAGATCTTGCCGACGTCCTGAACGACGAAAATGTCGATATCTTTGTTTTGTATGTGGATGGAGAACCTGCTGGTTTCGCCCAACTGGACCGCCGCATAGATAACGATATAGAGCTTTTGTATTTCGGCATCATGCCTCATTTTATTGGTCGCAAGCTTGGCCCCTGGCTGCTGGACTGGACTATTCGTCATGCCTGGTCACTCGGGCCCGATCGGGTCTGGCTACATACTTGTGATCTGGATCACCCCAGAGCCTTGCCAATGTATCAAAAAGCCGGGTTCAATGTTTACGACCAACGGATTGAGACAGAATTTTTGTTGTAACTTCAGGGTAAGACGCATAAAAAAAGCCCGATGGATTTCTCCACCGGGCTTTTGTTTGTCGCGGATTGATCGCGTCAGTGACCCAGGATCTGACTCAGGAACAATTTTGTCCGGTCACTCTGAGGATTGTCGAAGAACTCGTTCGGCTCGTTCTGCTCAATGATTTCGCCTTCATCCATGAATATCACCCGGTCGGCAACCTGCTTGGCAAAACCCATTTCGTGGGTCACGCACAACATGGTCATGCCTTCCTTGGCAAGATCAACCATAACATCCAGCACTTCCTTGATCATTTCCGGATCAAGGGCTGACGTAGGTTCATCAAACAGCATGATGTCCGGGTTCATGCAAAGGCTGCGGGCAATCGCCACACGCTGCTGCTGACCACCTGAGAGCTGACCTGGGAACTTGCCGGCCTGCTCAGGAATTTTTACGCGTGTCAGATACTTCATGGCGATTTCTTCGGCCTCGGCTTTAGGCATCTTGCGTACCCAGATCGGCGCCAGCGTACAATTCTGCAATACCGTCAAATGCGGGAACAGATTGAAGTGCTGGAATACCATGCCGACTTCGCGACGAATGGTATCGATATTTTTGACATCATTTGTCAGTTCTATGCCGCTGACATTGATGCTGCCTTTTTGATGTTCTTCCAGGCGGTTGATGCAGCGTATCATCGTTGATTTACCAGACCCGGAAGGTCCGCAAATCACAATACGTTCGCCACGTTCGACCGTCAGGTTGATGTCCTTCAAGACATGAAAGTCACCATACCATTTGTGCATGCCCGTAATCGCAATAGCGGGTCCACTGTTGTCGGCTGCTGCCGTGTTTGTATCAGACATTATTCCATGCCCCCCTTTAAGGCGATCCCGGATTTTTCCGAATCGCTTCGGTTTATATTTTTCTGGCAGTTCATTTGTTCACCGCATCCCTGTGTTTTGACAAACCCAAAACACGCTAGCGTTTGTGGCCAGTATGAAGCTTCTGTTCGAGGTACATCGAATATCGCGACATACTGAAGCAAATACAGAAGTAAATTATGGCAATGAAGACATACGCCGTGTGTTCCAGGCCGAGCCAGTTAGAATCTGTATAGGACTGTTTTGCGACCAGCAACAAATCGGCAAGAGCGATGATGCTGACCAAAGACGTATCCTTGAAGAGTCCAATGAAAGTACTGACGATACCGGGGATCACAATCTTCAACGCTTGCGGCAAAACTATCAGCCGCATGTTGAGGTAGAAGTTGAGACCCAGACTGTCCGCAGCTTCAAACTGCCCTTTGGGAATGGCTTGCAAGCCGCCCCGTACCACCTCAGCCATGTAGGCTGCAGCAAATAGGGAGAAACCCACAAGCGCTCGCATGACATTGTCAAACTTGATGCCTTCAGGCATGAACAATGGCAACATGAACTGAGCCATAAAAAGGACCGAGATCAGAGGTACTGAGCGCACGATTTCGATGAAACCGATACACAGCATTTGCACGATCGGCATGCTGTTGGCCCGTCGTCCCAGAGCCAGAAGAATACCCAGTGGCAAAGCCACCGCAATTCCCACACCCGCAAGCATGACCGTCAACATCAGACCGCCATAGGTATCTGTTTCAGTCGGTGTCAGGCCCATGCCCCACGCAATAAAGACAATGAACAGAATAATGTAGGCTATGGCATAGCCTATACCCGACTGCACGGCATTGAATTTCTTGGCGTTATGATGGCCCCAATATGCAGCAGCAACAAATGCTACAACCCAAAGGGCAATCCCCATTGTTGAGTTAAAAGAACTCATTTCAATGGGGCCGCGTATCAACGCGACAGTGAATGCAGGATAGCCAAGGATCAGGAACATGGCGCACATCCGCCGACCGGGCAGTTTGTCGAAAAGCACCGGCAACATGGCAATAATGAATACAATGATTGCCAGATTTGGTCGCCAATGATCTTCAGCTTTATAAAAACCATACATGAACAAATCGAAACGTTTATCAATCATGCCCCAGCAGGCACCCGTGCCTCCAGCTTTACATTCCTTATAATTGTTGGCCTCCCAGACCGCTGAAAACAGAGCCCAGTCAAGTACTGGCGGAATGACAAGCCAGGCCAGATAGAGCACAAAAAAGGTTGCCAGTGAATTATACCAGGTGCTGAACAGGTTATGTCGCAGCCAGGCAATCGGTCCCGATTCTGACGCAGGTGGCGGCAGATCAGGGTGAAACTCAGTCCTCACAAATGCTTTGCTCATGACCTATCTCTCCACCAGCGCGACGCGCTTGTTATACCAGTTCATGAACATGGAAATGAGAAGTGAAATCGTCAGATACACACCCATTGTCATACCAATGATCTCAATGGCCTTACCGGTCTGATTCAGGGAAATTCCCATGAACACGTTGACCAGTTCAGGATAGCCAATGGCAATTGCCAGAGAAGAGTTTTTGGCTAAATTCAGGTATTGGCTGGTGACCGGTGGAATGATAACCCGCAAAGCCTGCGGAATGACAATCAGTGACATGGTCCTGTTCGGCCGCAAACCAAGTGCGTAAGAAGCCTCTGTCTGACCATGACTGACAGCCAGAATACCGGCTCGAACATTCTCGGCGATAAAAGCACCAGTGTAGAACGTCAGCGCAAGAAACAAGGCGGTTAACTGTGAAATAACCTGCACACCACCCTGAAAATTAAATCCCTTCAAGGCCGGGATATCCCAACTCAGGGGGACACCGACGGCAAACAACGTCACCACAGGTAGTCCGATGATCAAGCCCAGTCCGGCGAGAACAACGGGAAACTGTTCACCTGTTTTCTCTTGTCGTTTACGTGCCCAGCGCACCATAAATACAGTGGCCACAATGCCAACGATAATGGCCGTAACAACATAGCCAAATCCGTCTTCAAAAATTGGTGCCGGTATCACAAGATACCGCAGGTTCAGGAAGAACATGTCGCCAATATTGATGGATTGCTTTACCCCTGGCAGTGCCAGCAGGACAGCGAAATACCAGACCAAAATCTGCAGCAACAACGGAATATTGCGGGTGCCTTCAATATAGGCAGCGGCCACAAACCGGAGCAGCGGGTTGCTCGACAGCCGCAGCACACCGAAGAAGAAACCAACGATAGTCGCGGCAATAATACCCAAGACAGATACCAGGATTGTATTGACCAATCCAAGGTAAAATACGTCCAGATGGGTATCCTTGCTTACGTCAAACCCGGTCAGGTTAAAGTTTGGGCTTGTCGGCATGAAGCCGGCTTGCAGCCCAAGAAATTCAAAACCAGCCTTGATACCCAGTTTTTCCAGGTTCACAGCTGTATTACTGACGATGTAACTTACAAAAGATACGAACAGCACAACAACGACGATCTGTGCAATAACGGCCCTGACTTTCGGGTCGTTCAGCAAGTTCGGTTTTGGCTGGGTATCGACAGTCTCAATTGTCATGAGACGCCCCCCGTTTGTTTCGACCTTATTCGATACAAAACAGTGCGAATTTATTTTTATTCAGTTTTCTCAAGGGCTGATTCCCCCGGCCTTAACTGGGCCGATTTATAATTCGCACCCTGATGTGAAAAAGGCCGGAGGTTTTATCCCCCGGCCCGTTCCAACAATTATTAACGCAGCGGTGCGGAATAAAGGATACCGCCCTTGTTCCACAGCGCGTTTACGCCACGGGCAAGGTTAACCGGTGTTTTAGGACCGATGTTGCGTTCATAGACTTCACTGTAGTTACCAACAGCTTTAATGATGTTGTAACCCCAGTCTTTACCAAGACCCAACATGGCGCCCAGATCACCTTCTGTACCAAGCATACGCTTGATTTCAGGATTATTGGCCGTCTTCATGCTGTCTGCATTTGCCTGGGTAACACCCATTTCTTCAGCAGAAATCAAGACATTAAGTGTCCAGCGAGCGAGATCGCCCCATTTGTTGTCGCCGTGGCGAACCAATGGACCCAGTGGCTCTTTGGAGATGATTTCAGGCAAAACCATGTGCGCATCTGGCTCGGAAAGAACCGAACGCTGTGCAGCCAGACCGGAACGGTCAGTGGTGTAAACGTCGCAAGCACCCTTGTCATAGTTTTGACGGGCTTCTGCACTGTCTTCAACAACAACAGGTGTGAAGCTCATTTTGTTTGTGCGGAAGTAGTCAGCAAGGTTCAGCTCGGTTGTTGTACCGGTCTGAATGCAAACACTGGCGCCATTGAGCTCCGTTGCGGACTTAACACCCAAAGACTTACGGATCATGAAGCCCTGGCCGTCATAGTAGTTAACGCCAACGAACTCAAAGCCGAGGTCAGTATCACGGCTCATGGTCCATGTGGTGTTACGTGCCAGAACATCAATTTCACCAGATGCCAGCGCGGTAAAACGGGTTTTACCGGTTGTCGGGGTGAACTTGACTTTCATTGGATCACCAAAGATCGCTGCAGACATTGCGCGGCAGAAATCTACGTCAAAGCCTTTCCAGACACCTTTGTCATCAGGTGCAGCAAAGCCAGCCAAACCAGTTGTCACACCACACTGGATAAAGCCTTTTTTCTTGACGTCGTCGAGAGTCGCAGCCGAAGCGGCGGTAGATACAACTGCGAGTGCAGCTGTAGCAGCAAGTAATTTGAGAGCTTTCATTTTAAGCCTTCCCTGTATTTATTGGCCCCTCGTCTGCCGAACCGGTCTGGTTTGATCAGGGAATAGACTCTATTCAACCGATTTTACCAGGTTTCGATCAAGCCCGCAGTGGCAGTTAGTCTTTGATTTCAGCTTCACAGAAACTGTCTTAACCAACGTCTCTTCGCCAGTTATGTCAGGAACCGTAACAGAGTTTGTCCAAACGGACAAGAAATTCACATGAATACATTTAGTACTTGTTTTCAGGCTTTTATCGACAATTTTTAAAGCTGAAATATGGCTATTGCTCATAGGATCGTGAAGTCTTGCGCAACAAACCTCCGACCAGGAACAACACTGCTGCAGCCAGAACGATGGCAGGTCCGGCAGGGATATCCCAGGTCATCGATGAGCCAAGGCCAAGCACAACAGAAATGCACCCCGCAACTATTGCCAGTATGGCCATAGCTTCGGGTGTACGGGCAAATGGCCGGGCCGCGGCAGCGGGAATGATTAAAAGAGACACAATCAGCAAAATGCCAACAACTTTCATGGCCACAGCAATGACGATGGCGATGATGACCATGAACATAAGACGGGTACGGGCTACAGGTACGCCCTCCACGGCTGCCAGTTCCTCGTGCACTGTCATGGCGAGCAAAGGTCGCCAGATAACAGCCAGGGCAACAAGGGCCAGCACCCCACCGCCGAATATCCAGTAAAGGTCGATATCACTCACGGCGAGAATATCGCCGAACAAATACGCCATAAGATCAACGCGAACGGTGTCCACCAGAGCCGTCACAACAAGCCCGAGCGCCAACATGGCATGGGCCAGAATGCCCAACAGCGTATCTCCGGCAAGTTGTCTTTGCCCCTGCATGGATACCAGGATCAGGGCAACCGCAATACAGACAACCACGATGGCGAGGGTTGGGCTGATTTCCAGCAACAGGCCCAAAGCAACGCCAAACAAGGCTGAATGGGCCAGCGCTGCGCCGAAATAGGCCATGCGCCGCCAGACCACAAAGCAGCCCAAAGGACCAGCGACAACAGCAACGCCCAGTCCGGCAATCAACGCCCTTATCAAAAAATCATCCATGATCATGCCCCGCGTGTCCGTCACCGCTACCGGGAATGACATTGCCGTGGGCATCGTGGTCGTGGTCATGATGGTGGGCATACAGTGCCAGGCCGGCGGCCACCCGGTCGCCAAACAAGGCGACATATTCCGGATGTGCCTGCACAGCTTCCGGTGTGCCATCACAGCAAACATGCTGGTTCAGGCATACGACATGGTCTGTCGCTGACATTACCAGGTGCAGATCGTGCGACACCATAATGACACCAAAACCGTGTTCATCCCGCAATCTGGCAATCAGATCATAGATTTCAACCTGTCCGCTGACATCGACGCCTTGCACCGGTTCGTCAAGAACCAGCAAATCAGGGTCGCGCAACAAGGCTCTGGCCAGCAAGACGCGACGTAGCTCCCCGCCGGACAGCACATCCATCGGCCTGTCGATCAAATGAGGCACACCAACTTCTTCCATCAAGGCCTGCCGGGTACCCTTGGAGACATTGACCCCGAGGGACAAAAAGCGCCGGACAGTCAAGGGTAGCACCGGATCAATCGTCAGGGTTTGAGGCAGATATCCGATTTTCAGCCCGGGTTTTCTGATGATCACGCCACTTTCCGGTCGGATCAGCCCCATCATGGTTCGAAGCAACGTGGATTTACCTGCCCCGTTCGGGCCAACTATTGTAATGATCTCTCGCGGTTTAACCGCAAGACTGACATGGCTGAGCGAAAACTGATCCCCCCGTCTGACCGACAAGTCGTCTACCTTGACCAGAATATCCGTCATCAGGATACCCTGCTGCCAAGGCAGTCGCCGCACTTGCCTTTGACTTCAACTGTTTGCCCGCCAACGGAAAACCCTTCACGCGCGGCAGCTTTTTGTATTTGTCTTGAAAGGCCATCAATCTCCAGTTCAACCGCATTGCCGCAAGCTTCGCAAATCAGATATTGGGCATCATGCGGTGCTTCGGGATGGGCGCAGCCGACAAAGGCGTTCAATGTTTCAATGCGATGAACCAGGCCTTCGGTTTTTAGAAAATCCAGGGCACGATACACCGTTGGTGGTGCAGGCCGGGCACCGTCTCCAGCCATCAGTTCCAGGACTTCATAGGCACCTATTGGCGCGTGACTGGACCAGACAAGCTCAAGTACCTGACGACGCAAAGGCGTTAATCGCACTCCCCTGCCGACACAAATACGCTCAGCCGCTGAAACAGCGTCACGAATACACTTCTGGTGATTATGGCGAGATCTGGAAGGCAATGAAGTTCCCCGGGGTCAAGTTAACTTGCGCATCTCAATTGACGAAATTGTTATAGTATAACATAACACTGTAAGTCGAGATCACGCGTCGTGTTTTTTCATCAAGAGAATAGTTGTGATTGTTATTGCCCCCTTCTTTCGCGCCGCGGCGTTGCGATACTGGATGATGTTTGCCCTGCTTATGGCAGCGACGCCGGTACTGGCTGAAGCCCCGCGCGTCGTAGTTTCCATCAAACCACTGCATGCTCTGGTCAGCGAAGTCATGTCTGGCGTTGGAGAACCAATGCTGCTGTTTTCGAACAGTGCCTCACCTCATGATACCCGCCTGCGACCCTCACGGGTCAGGGCCCTTTCTCGTGCGCAACTTGTTGTCTGGGTGGGCCCGGCTCTGGAAAGATCACTGGCATCGACCCTGGTGAATATCAATTCAGCAAACAGACATGGCCTTGCCGCCCTGGATTTACCTGAATTGAAAAAACTTGCTGCCCGGTCTGGTGGCGTCTGGATCAAGGATGAACATGGTCATGAAAATGGTCACGAGCAAGAACATGGCTCTGGCAACGTCGATCCTCATGTCTGGCTGTCGACAGAAAATGCGGTGGTAATTATCACGGCAGTTGCAACGCACCTTGGCAAAATTGATCCCGACAATATTGAAACCTATAACGACAACGCCTCAAGATTTACGGGCAGACTGTCGGAACTGGCCATCGAACTAGGCACGATGCTCACGCCCTTTCAAAAGACGCCTTACGTCGCCTTGCATGATGCATTCAGGTATTTCGAGGACCAGTTTGAATTATCTCCTATTGGTGCCCTCAGTCCCACAGCGGGAACATCACCAGGTGCGAGGCGCATTCACGAATTGCGCGCGCAGTTGGCGAATCAGAAAGTTCATTGTATTGCTGCCGATCCATTTACGGCGTCTCCCTATCTTAAAGCCCTGGGTGGCGGCACCGGGTCCAGGACTGTCGCCATGGACCCCATGGGGAATAATATTCTGGCTGGCCCTGGTCACTATGAGAAGATGATGCGTTACAATGCCACTGCCCTCGCAAACTGTTTACGTCCACATTAAATTCAGAAAAATATCTGGAGCCCTATCATGACTGACCAAACCACCGAACTGCTTGATGCCATCAGTTTCAACGACGATGGCCTGGTGGCAGCCATTGCCCAACAGCATGATACAGGTGAAGTCTTGATGATGGCGTGGATGAACCGGGATGCTGTCACAGAAACTGTCAGCACAGGACGGGTTTGTTATTTCTCCCGTTCACGCGGCAAGTTATGGCGCAAAGGTGAAAGCTCAAACCAGGTTCAGACCCTTGTTGATTTCCGCATCGACTGTGATGGCGATACGATTTTGCTCAAAGTCGATCAGGATGGTGTTGCCTGTCACACCGGTCGGCGCGATTGCTTTTATCGTGCCTGGAGAGAGGGCGAATTGAAAACAATCGCTGATGTCCTGATTGATCCGGACAAGCTGTACTCCTGAGAACTCAGGCACAAAGTCAGAAGTGATTGCGCCTGTCGTTGGCATAGGGCGCGGACTTAGATTGCCGAACGTCACGATATTCAAACGCATCCGAATAAATGTCTCCGGTAGCCGCCCCCGCCAGATAGGCTTTACGTTGCGTGTCCTTGACCATGCCCGGGTCGCCACACAAATAGACGTTCCAGCCGGACAGGTCCTCCAGTTCCTCCAGGGCAACTTCGCTGGCCCGACCTGATTTGCATTCTGAGGGTGCAACGCCGGACGAGACGCAGGGCTGATACCAGAAGTTCTGGTGCTGATCGGCAAGGTCAAACAATCGTTTCTTGAGATACAACCCTGCATCCAGACGACTGCCGTGATAAAGGCGGATATCGCCTTTGTGTCCACTGAACAGCGCGTCGCGCACGATACCGTAGAGTGGCGCCAGACCCGACCCGGTTCCAATCAACAACATGGGTTTTTGGGGATCATCAGAGAAATAATAGCAGCTGCCGTTTGGACCTTGAAATTCAAGGTCATCACCTTCCTTCAGGTCATTCGCAATCCAGTTGCTCATTAATCCATCCGGCATCTGACGCACATGAAATTCCAGCGCCGTATCCAGAAACGGCACGCTGGCCATTGAATAGCTTCGCGTCAGACCGTCCCCGCGCCGTAAGGTGACATATTGTCCGGCATGATAATAAAGCGGTGTCGCCGGTTGCAGGACCAGCCGGATGACGTCACCGGATAATTTTTGCAAAACTTTCACCCGTGCACGGGAATACAGGGTTGCGTCATCAGGTGCCGCAATCGACATATCACCGGTTACGTCCGCCTTGCAGGCCAGGAAATATCCCTGGTCGACCAACGATTTTTTAAGGTTTTCCTGTGATCGCGGGCTTGGCCGTCCTTCATCAAGGCGTGAAATGCAGCTCATGCAAACGCCCTTGCGACAGGAATACGGCACGTCCATCTTGTTCCGTAATAAGACGTCCAGCACATTTTCACCCGGATTGGCCGGGAAAACGTCGCTGCCATAGCGAATTTTCGACACTTGTTACTCCACAATCAACAAATTTTCGGGGCAAAACCCCACGGCCCAAAACCGTCCACTGGCGGGTTATGCACTCGACCCGTTATATATGGTCGTATATAACCCTTTGACAAAGCTTGAGCATCACATAATACGGGTAATTGATTAATCAGGCATCACTGGATGACAAGAATGTGCCAGAAAATACTGCGCCGGACAGGTGCATGGGCAATGGCTTTGACCATTTTCGTCAGTGCGTCTGCAGTTGAAGCAGGCAACACCATCACTTTATTTGCCGCCGCCAGCCTTGCACCAATCCTTGAAAATTCAACAACGCCGTTCAGCGATGATACCGGCATTACTGTGAGAATTTCTGCGGCGGCCTCTTCAGTGCTTGCGCGGCAAGTGGCATCAGGTGCACCAGCGGATATTGTCGTGCTCGCAAACCCGGACTGGATGCAATGGCTGCAAGACCGCGGCCTGATTAATCGCCCAAGCCGACGAGACCTGATCAGCAATCGTCTGGCCTTGTTGCGCCACACGGAAACAGAACTGCCAGCGGGTCTGGTACCGGCCCTGGAATCAGCATTGAAAACCGGACGCCTTGCCATGGCGGACCCGGATCATGTGCCAGCAGGTATTTATGGCAAGGCGGCTCTGACATCTCTTGGTTTATGGCAACAGGCGGCCCCTGCCCTTGCCCGTAGTCCTAACGCACCGGCCGCTGTTGCCTTGTTATCGCGAGGTGAAGTAAGCGCTGCGATTTCCTATTCCACAGACGCGCACCTGTCGAACAAGATAGTCGTCCATGAATTATTCCCGCAAAAGCTCCACCCCTCCATCCGCTACCAAATCGCCGCTGTAAGTAGTTCAAAAAACCCGAATGCCAGTCAGTTGATCAAATTTCTTCTTCACCCGGACCGGATACCGGTCTTCAAAGCTGCAGGTTTTGCGGCACCGATAGCGCCATAGAAATCGATGATCAGTGATATTGAAATTGAGGTCCTGCGCCTCTCCCTGAAAATAGCTGGCTGGGCCGTTTTGTGCAGCCTGCCGTTTGCTGTCGGCATTTCCTTTTTACTGTCGAGACGACGATTTCCCGGCAGGTTCCTGCTGGATGGTATCGTCCATTTGCCCCTGGTCATCCCGCCGGTTGCTGTTGGCTACATTTTGCTTCTGGTTCTGGGCAGGCAGGGCGTGGTCGGTGGTTGGCTGTACGATGTTTTTGGCGTGACACTTGTCTTCAGCTGGCAAGGTGCTGCCGTTGCAGCTGCGGTCATGGCCTTCCCGCTGATGGTCAGGGCAATCCGGTTGTCACTGGACAGTGTGGATCAAAAAATTGAGGCAGCAGCGCAAACACTGGGTGCTTCTCCCTTGCGCGTATTCCTGACGATCACCCTGCCCCTGATCGCACCTGGTATCCTGACGGGTACAGTCCTGGCTTTTGCCAGGGCACTGGGTGAATTTGGCGCAACGATTACTTTTGTTTCCAACATTGCAGGCGAAACGCGAACATTGCCGATAGCGCTTTATACTTTGCTGCAGGCACCGGGCAGTGAAGACGCGGCCCTGCGCATCGTCGGTATTTCCATTGCTCTCGCATTATTGGCCTTGCTGGCATCCGAGCTTCTGGCGCGTCGTGTGGCGCGCCGCCTTTCAGGTGAGCCATCATGACCCGCCTGTCCGTCGATATTCAAAAACATGTCGGTGAATTGCAGATTGCCGCCGAATTTGAAAGCGATGTGGGTGGTATCACGGCCCTGCACGGGCGGTCAGGCACAGGCAAGACCAGTATCGTCAATATGATCGCCGGTCTGGATACACCGGACAGCGGCCGGATCACACTTGGCGATCTGGTGCTGTTTGATTCGAACAAGGGCATCGATCTGCCACCGCATTTGCGCCGCATTGGCTATGTGTTCCAGGAAGACCGGTTGTTTCCCCATCTGACCGTACGTCGCAATTTGCTCTATGGCGCGAGCCGGGCGTCACATTCTGATACCGTTCTGAACTTCGACGCCGTGGTCGATATGTTGGGGATTGCTTCATTGCTTGATCGCCAGCCCCACCATCTTTCGGGCGGGGAGAAACAACGTGTTGCCATCGGTCGTGCCCTGCTTTCAGGGCCCGAGATCTTGTTGATGGACGAACCCCTGGTAAATCTTGATATGGAGCGCCGGGGCGAAATTCTGCCGTTCATTGAAAAACTGCGGGACGCCACAGGTATCCCGGTCCTTTATGTCAGTCACGCGACTGAAGAAATAATACGCCTGGCCGATATTGTGGTGATGATTTCCGATGGCAAGTCAGTTGCAGTCGGTCCGGTGGAAGATGTTATGAGCCGTCTTGATTTGCGTCCCCTGACCGGTCGTTATGAAGCAGGGGCGGTCCTGAATGTTCGGGTTGGCGAATACAGTCTTGATGATGGTCTCAGCAGTCTGAACTTTGCCGGTGGTGCCCTGTTGGTTCCCCAAGTTGACACCCCCATTGGACATGACCTCCGGGTGAGGGTCCGCGCCCGTGATGTTTCCATCGCCCTGACACCACCGCATGGGATCAGCATTTTGAATGTCTTCCCCGGGAAAATTCTGGATATGGCAGAAACCGGCACAGCGCAAATGGATGTTCTGATCGATATTGCCTTGCCCGGCGGCATTGAACCTTGTCCATTGTGGGCTCGCATCACCCGGCGTTCCGCAACTGAACTGAAACTTGAAACAGGTCTTGTTGTGCATGCCCTGATCAAGGCCGTCGCCATCGACCGCCACAGCCTCGGGCAGTAGCAGCCAGCCGAATAGAGAAGACTTCTGACCTGATAATTATTGTTGCACTTTTTTTACTTCTGTTTCGCGATATATATATTCTGACAGAGATCTTCATTATCGGGATTACCAGCAGCGGGAGGCGACTTTCATGAACGTAATAAAATTCAGCACATTGCTGGTTGCCCTCCTGATGACGGCGTTCGTGTCCAATGATGTTCAGGCCCGCGATCCGCTGACCGTCGAAAAGTTCGTGGAATATTTCGACCAAATTGCCTTTCGCAACGAATATTCCTCAACGCGGACGCCGCACTTCTTGCGCAAGTGGCCTGGCAAGGAAATCAAATTCAAAATAGGTGGCCTGAAAAAACCGGCTGAAAGATTTCGTTCGGTCATCGCCAAACACAGCAAGTCGCTCTCCCGCTATGGTGCCCCGAAATTTGTCGAGATCGGCGGGCAGGTGCCAGGAGAAGATTTGATCTTCATGTTCGCGCGTGCGAACAGCATGAAGAAGGCAGGGAGATTACTTGAGAAAAACGAGACGGTCTTGCGGGATATGGCCAAAGGCAGGTGCTATTTCCTGACCTACCACATGCCTGATGGAAAATTGGTGAAGGCCATGATCGTTGTAAACAGCGAACTGCCGGATATTAATATTCGCCATTGTCTGCTGGAAGAAATGGCGCAATCGCTCGGGCTGCCAAACGACAGTCCCTATGTCAGCCCTTCGTTGTTTAATGATCGCGAAGAACGCCAGGATCTGTCACAAATCGACAAGGTTTTGATCCGCACTTTATACGACAAGAGAATGAAAGCCGGGATGCCACGCGAGGAGGCTTTGCAGACTGCGCACAAGATCATTTCCCGCCTGATGGGCAAAGCTTCAAAAAAGTAACAATTAAGAGAGATTTAACCCTTATTGGCAAATATTGCTTATCCTCTCGGAGGCAATACAGTATGTTGTGCGTCAGACGAAGGACAGGCTTTGGGAACAGCACTTTGACGAACACGATACAAGGGCGCTTGCTGCCCGGAACAAACAATTATTTGACCAACCTGAAACAGGTTTGTTCAGCGCTGATACTGAGTGCTGTTATGGCCCTGCCATTGTCATCTTTTTCGACGCCGTCATATGCCAATTCCAGCGGCGGGATCATGGGGAAGGACAACCGGATCAGGGTCGATTCACGTAAAGCACCGTGGACTGCAATTGGCCGGATCAACATGATCAATGGCACCCATTGCACCGGCACCCTGATCAGTCCGACGCGGGTTCTAACGGCAGCTCATTGCCTGTGGAATGCCAAAAACAATAGCTGGATGCCTGCCAACTGGATTCATTTCATGGCGGGATATTATCGGGGTGACGCGGTTTCCAGTTTCCCGGTTGTCTCTTACACCAAAGCGCCAAAATACCCAGCCCAGGGTGGTGCCGGGCCAGACCACGTCAACAACGACTGGGCGATCCTTAATCTGCGCCGTCCTGCCGAAGAAACACTGGGCATATTCACAATTTCCAGCCTTTCCGAGTCCCAGATTGCCGCCATTCCTGAATTCCCGCAAATCGTCTTGCAGGCCGGATACAGTCACGACATGGCACAACGTCTTTCACTCAATCCGGATTGTCGGATCTTCGGGTTAAACAAAACCGGACGGCTGTTGGCTCATGACTGTGACGCAGTGGAAGGTGATTCCGGATCGCCGATATTGCAGATCAGCGGTGATCATATGACGATTATCGGTTTGCATGTTGGCACCGCGAGCCTAAAGGGAAAGAAAGACAAGATTCTCAAAAAGTACGGTGTCGCAGTCCCGGCCAGCGAATTCATCAATTTCTTGCGCTGATGCATTTACCTGCGAAGTACTGAAATTTGACACATTCCCCTATCAGGCCTGAAGACAGGCTCCAGGCACCATCGACTGCCCGGAATGCCGAGCCAATATTTAACGTTCTTTCCGAACTTCTACCAACCTCAGGAACAGTCCTGGAGATTGCCAGTGGCTCAGGCGAACATGGCGCGCTTTTTGCCCCCCGCCTGCCCCACCTGCACTGGCAACCCACCGACAAGGACCAGCAGGCCCTGAACAGCATCGAAGCCTGGCGTCAGCACAGCGCGGCCGAAAACCTGTTGCCTGCGCTTGAAATCGATCTTCTGCAGTTCAGCCCGGACTCTGCAGACAAGTTTCACGACATTTCCGCAATCATCAACGTCAATATGATTCACATATCCCCCTGGCAAGCCTGTGAAAACCTGCTGACACTGGCGCAAAGCGTATTACCCCAAGGCGCGCCACTCTATCTCTATGGACCTTATCGGCGCGACGGAAAGCATACGGCAGACAGCAACGTGGAATTTGATCGCTGGCTCAAGTCCCAGGACAGTTCATGGGGTGTCAGGAACCTGGAAGACGTCGAGGAAGCGGCGAACGAATGTGGACTGAAACTGGACACAATCGTCGATATGCCCGCCAACAATTTCTCGGTCATTTTCCGTCGAACATAGGCCGGAACCGGATTTTACATCACACTGGCGGACATGCTAATATGATCCGTAACATGGCAGCTCCCGCAACAGAGGTCACATGGAAATATTTCTGGTCTGGTTCGGCACATTTATCATTATTTTCGGTGGACTGGTTCTGGCCCGACGCTCAGGTATGCATCGGCGTTTCAAACTGGGCGATCTGGACTGGAAAGCTGTGATCGTCTTCGCGGCAATTGCCGGCCTTGTTCCGGCTTTCCTTTTTGAGCCATTGACGAGGGATCAGATTGAGGTCCCGGAGGGCGTTGCAAAAACACCCATCGTCGTCACAGACAAGAAACTTGATACCAAATAGTATTGACCGCATTTCCCTGCACATTCTTTCTTGCCAAAATTCATCATTGCTCTATGTGTGAAAGACCGACTTTGACCGACCGTCCAACAAGCCCCCATGCCGGAACAATAATTCTTATGCCGCTTTTCAGGTTTTCACACAGCATCTCTAGCCCGTTTTCCTGCGGTGTCATTTCCTGATGGCAGAAGAGGGAGAAATTGACTGGCCTGCCTTGCGCATTATTTGCATTAATAATGAGCAGTCATTTGATATCGAGTATGCTTCGTGATCTGGGCGTCGGCAGCACACCCATGGCGAAAAATGGCGACGACGGTTTCTATGAAATTGAAAGCTCGTCCGTCGATATGGTGATCCTGGACAGCGAACTGGACGGTAGTGACGGCCTCGATTTTGTACGAAAGCTCAGGCATCCGGAGACCACACCTGCCCCCTACATCCCGGTCATAATGACAAGTACGGAACGATCACTGGATGTTGTGACACACGCGATCAAGCAAGGCGTGGATCATTATATGGTCAAGCCGATTGCACAGAAGGATCTGGGCATCAGTATCAAGAATATGCTGACAAAACCGCCATTGAAAATCAAAACCGAAACCTATATCGGCCCTTGTCGGCGACGACTTCCGCAACGGGTGTATGGCCACTATGAAGGCCCGAACCGTCGCGGCGAGGAAGACAAGGAATAGCGGCTACAGCGTTCCGATAGGTACAGAAACGTTCTAACTCGCCAGATCACGCAGATGTTTCGCCAGCAACCTTTCCCAGGTAACTGCAGGTGTAATATTCTGGATGGCAAATTCATCCTTGCCAGCCCGCACGACTTTGCCATTCATGACAATGTTCGCCGGACGCATGCTGGTGGGAAAGATGATGGTGAACTGTAAACTGTTGCCACTTTCGAAATTCAGATATTCCGAATACAGCAAAAGACCACTGGCAGAAACGTTGACGACATCGCATTCCCAATCATCGATCAGGACCTTGATTTCGGAAGTTTCATACCTTCCGGCTCTGCTGTTATCACTCGACATCTTACTAACCAAGCTCCTTGTACACGTGGATGACTGTATTATTCACCATGCCGCCCCAGACCGCAAACCGTATCAAATGCGACGACAGCAGCAAATAAAGTGTCTGCAAATCGCGCCAAGAATGTATTGCAGGATTTGGAGGCCCAGAAAAACAACGTTACGACTAACCAGTCTACAGTGGATAGCAAGCGTGCAGAGATAAACCTCTACCGATGGAGAAGACGTAATTTCCGGGCCCTTGATGTTGGATTGCCAGCAATAATGGCCGCTGTTGCACTTTTGGGAGCGGCTGTTCAGATATATTCTCTTCTCGATGGACACCTTGATGGGTAATAATCTTGACGACCTGTGTCTTTGAGGGTGTTCAGAATTCCGTGTCACTGGCATAGTTTAAATATCCAACACGTCGTCTAATCTGCCTTCAAAATAGATTGAGAGTTGGGACAATGTCAAATTCCAGTTTTGCAGTGGCATCGTCCATTTTTGGGAAGCGT
>JABILA010000116.1 GCA_018654745.1 Alphaproteobacteria bacterium | reverse complement strand
TGTACGTCATAATTCCCAGTTATCACTTTCTGATACAATTTTTACTATCAAAATAATACGATATTTTCAATTTTGATGCATGAGTTGCTTTTTGACAACAATTTTCTTATCAAAGTCGAACTTGGAAACTGACTGCCGATTCAATGAGAGTTCAGCACTTTAATAGAAAAGCTTTCATTTGGAATATTGTGAGTCCGGCTGACGTCAGGACAACTGGCATCAGCAACTAGGCACATCCCCCTGACTCATGCTATGTACGCGTCAACAAATCAGCGCGTATTTACGCCCCACCAGATACAGACGGACAATAACTTGAGCGATCAACCGATGAGTGATGCCCCCGGTGGCAATTCCGATGCCGCCACAGGGTCCGAAACTGCCATGCAAGCAGCCCTTGATCATCACCGCCAGGGTGATCTGGTCGGGGCCAAGACGGCTTATGAAGCCATATTGGAAGCGGAGCCTGACAACGCCCAGGCGTGGCAAATGCTGGGATTGGTGGCGCATCAAACCGGCGACGCGGCGACGGCGCTGGAAAAACTTGGCCATGCGGCAGCATTGCGGCCGGACAACCCCGATATCCACGTCAATATTGCTGAAGTTTTGCGCAGCGAGGGAAATGCCGAGGAAGCCATCGCGGCCTATCGCCGTGCCATCGCCATTGATCCCAATGCCCAGGAAGCCCTGACCAATCTTGGTCTGCTGGCCCTGGAAAACCAGTATATTGGCGAAGGCGTAGAAGCCCTGCGCCGCAGCGCCATCCTGCAACCAGATAATCCGGCTGTGCAAACCAATCTGGGTCTTGCCTTGCGTGAAGTTGGTGATTTTGACAATTGCCTGGTGGCCTTTGCCCGGGCCCTGATCATAGCACCCGAACAAATCGCCTTTCGCCAGCATTTTCTGGATACCCTGGACGGTGGTCCCTTCATCAAGGTGCCTGATGGTATTCGTCGTTTGCTGGAAGATGCATTATTGACCGAAGGCCTGCATCATCAGTCACTGGTTCCGGCCTGCGTCGCCGTGCTCAAGCGTGAGGAAATTTTCCAGGGCTTGTTGTCACTGGCCCAGGACCCCTACCTGAATGGCCTGTCAGCAGCCCTTGAAGGTGGACAGTTTGACACCTTCTTTACGGATTTTCTGGTCCGTGGCCTGATGACCCGAACCGTCGTTGCTGATCCTGATTTTGAAACAATCCTGACGGCATTGCGTCGTCTGGTCTTGCAGGAAGGTGTACCACCGCAGGCCAGCGTGCCCATGGTGCAGCGGCATCCGCAATTTGTGACGGCCCTCGCCATGCAGGCTTATGCCACCGGATATGCCTGGCCCATGGTGCCCAAGGAAGGCACGCTTTCCGGTATTCTGGTTCGCGATACGGTGAAATTGCTGGCTGGCCTCGATGATCAGGCAGACATTGATGCCTCGGCCTGGAGCGGCCTGATGGTATCGTCCTGTTACCGGTCCATGTCGACCCTGGTCGCTGCGGAAAAGTTATTGTCCGGCGATGTTGCCGGGATGCCATCCTTCATTGTTAATCTTATTCGCCAGCAAGTCGCAGAACCGGCGCTGGAAAAGGAAATGGCGACCAGTATCGAGACCCTGTCTGGTCAACCGGCACCTGTCCCCGACAACCTGCTTGCCGGTGAACAGGCGGTCTTGCCGTCACCTGTCTGGAGCACCTTGCCTGCCCGTCAGGAAATGACCCTGGGCGATATTATGCGGTCACAAATTCCGGGTGTCGATATTCCACGTTTTGCCGAAGGACCGATCAATGCAATGGTCGTTGGTTGTCGCACCGGCGAAGCCGCGATTGATCTGGCGATCCAGCACCCTGAATCACGTATCATGGGTGTTGATGGAAATTCGGCCAACGTTGCCTACGCCTGGCGTCAAGCCATGCAGCGGGGCATTGGCAATACTCGGTTTGTTGTCGGCGACATAGCAGACCTGGCAACGCACGATCAGAAATACCACCTGATCGGGGCACCGGATGCCGTTAGCCAGAGCGCTGATGCCTTGAAATCCCTGTACATCCTGTCCGGACTGCTGGAAGACGACGGCGTTCTCAAAATCGGTATGTACAGTTCGTCGGGACGGGCTGCAGTCAAGGCAGCGCGTGAAGCCGTTGCTGAAAGTGGTTTGAAGAACGACGAAGAAGGCTTGCTGGCCGCCCGGAAATTGATTCGGGAGCTGGACACCGGTCATGCCGCAAGGGACATCATGACCGCCAATGCCTTTTACACCCGCGAAGGCTGTCGCGAGTTGTTGTTTGCGGAACAGGAAAGCCTGTTCACCGTTCCTGCCCTTGCCGCCACTCTGGCCCAGGCTGGTTTGACCTTCCTTGGTTTTCAGATCAGTGACCCTGTTCTGGTGGGACATTATCTGGAGCTTTTCCCGGATGCCCAGAACCTGTCTGATCTGGATAAATGGCAGAAGGTCGAAAGCGAATATCCTGACGCCTTTTCCTCACCTGAAAGCTATGGCACCTATCGTTTGTGGTGTCAGAAAAAACAGGCGTAATACTTGCCGGCGGCAGATACAGTCCAACTGGATAAAGCCCTTCAGCTACATCGTCAGGGCAAGCTGGAGGCTGCCGAAAAAATCTATCGGCACATTCTTGCTGACCAACCAGACCACCGGGATGCCTTGAATAATCTTGGCATCCTTTTGCGTATGCAAGACAGAACAGAAGACGCAATTGCTGTCTTGCACCACCTGACTAATATCGCCCCGGAATTCGCCGAAGCCTGGAATTCCTATGGCCGGGCCCTGACATCAGCTGGCCGCCTGGAAGACGCCCGCGCGGCATTGCAGAGGGCCTTGTCGATCAACCCCGAACTTGTCGTCGCGCACCTGAATATTGCCTTTACCTTCGAACTATCCGGAGACCTTGAGCAGGCGGCGGCATCAATCCACCGCTACCTGGCCGCTCACCCGGACAATCCGGAAGCACTGGAACGGCTTGGCTGTTATTTGCATGACCTTGGCCATGATGAAGACGCCCTGAAAGCCTTGCGGCAGTCGGTTGAACTGGCCCCCGACCGTCACAGTGCCTTGATCGCTCTCGCCTTCGCACTGGAAAAAAGTGAGCAGTATGAAGACGCAATTGCCAATCGTAAACGTGCATTGATCATCGCGCCGGACGACGTAGAATGCCTGGGCGATATGGCCATCTCCCTGGAACGTCTGGGTCAAATTGACGAAGCAATTACCGCCCGTAAACGGACGATTGCCCTTGCCCCTCAGGACGCGGCATCCATGGGGGACCTGGGCCGTTTGCTGACCGAAAATGATGAGGACGGAGAAGCCGCGGGCTGGTTTGAACGGGCCCTGAACCTGGCTCCCGACGCACCGCGTATTCATTTTAACCACGCGCTGTATTTGTTGCGGCGAGGCGAATATGAACAGGGTTGGGCCGAACATGAATGGCGTCAGGAATTTGCCAGCCTCAAGGATATCTTCCCCGATTATCCACAACCGCGCTGGGACGGCAGCAGCCTTGCCGGCAAAACCATATTTTTGCACGGCGAGCAAGGTGCGGGCGATACCATCCAGTTCTCCAGATTTGTTCCCGAGGTCGCCAGACAGGCCGCTAAAGTTATTTTGGGTGTGCGTGAGCCGTTAGCCCGGTTGCTTGCTCCCCTGCCCGGCGTCGATCAGATCATCACCGACCCCCTGGACCTGCCAGACTTTGATGTGCGCTGTTCCCTGTTGAGTTTGCCACATCACCTGCGTGTTGATCCGGACAGTGATCCTTCCAAGGTGCCCTATCTGGCCAATACGGGGAGCTTCCCGGTTCAGATCAGCGACGGAAAATTGAATGTCGGGCTGGTCTGGGGCGGAAGTCCAACTCACAAAAACGATCACAATCGGTCGCTGACCCTGTCACAATTAAAACCTTTTCTGGATATAACGGGGTGTCGCTTTCACAACCTGCAAGTCGATGATCGTAAACTGGAGATCAGTGCCGACGGTCTGAGCGACCATGTGCTCGATATGACAGACAATATTCGTGACCTGGCAGACACGGCAGACTTGATCGCCCAACTGGATCTGGTCATCGCCGTAGATACTTCGGTTGCGCATCTGGCCGGTGCCATGGGTACACCTGTCTGGATACTGTTGCCAAAGCCTGCCGACTGGCGCTGGCTTCGTGATCGTGAGGATAGCCCGTGGTATCCAACCGCCCGTCTGTTTCGTCAGACCAAACGCGGTGACTGGGAGGATGTGATTGAACGGGTCGCCAGTGAACTGGAGGCTTATTCACTACGTCAGGCGGGTCGCCTTAACTGAGGGTTCAGTTTGCGTTCAGCCCAGATGAAACCGCGGGTAATAACAAAGGTGATCAGCAAGTAAAAGACCGCTGCCGTAATGAAAACTTCATAAGGCGCAAAGGTTCGGGAGACAATCACCCGAGCTGCACCCGTTAAATCCAGCAGGGTAATCGTGCTGGCCAAAGCACTGCCTTTCAACATCAGGATCACTTCGTTTGAATAGGCTGGCAGGGCAAGGCGAAAGGCGCTGGGCAAGATGATCCGGCGGTATTGCAGAACACGGGACATGCCGACAGCCCGGGCGGCTTCGATCTCGCCATGAGGCACAGCCTGGATAGCGCCTCTGAAAATCTCGGCGGTATAGGCGGCCGTATTCAGGCTGAAGGCGATGATGGCACACCAATAAGCTTCGCGAAAAATCGGCCAGAGAAAACTTTCGCGCACGGCTTCAAATTGACCGAGACCGTAATAGGTCAGGTATATCTGCACCAGCAGCGGCGTGCCCCGGAAATAGAAGATGTAGCCATAGGCCGCACCCATAAATATTGGATTCTTCGAGGTGCGCATCAGCGCCAGCGGCACCGCCAATACAAAGCCGATGATCAAGGCAATGATCACCAGCTCAAGCGTCGTCGCCGCCCCCGCCATCAAGGCCGGTAAACTGTCGCGCACAAGTTCATATGTTTCCTGAAGCATGAACTATATCCGCTTCACGCCGCGCGTCAGGCGCTTTTCGGCCGTTTGCAGGACAGCCATGGAAATAGCCGTCAGGGTCAGATAGATCACGGCGGCAAAAGCAAAGAAAGTGAACGGATCTTGCGTTGAACCCGCCGCCACATAGGTCTTGCGCATCAATTCATCCAGACCGATGACAGATATCAGCGCTGTATCTTTCAGCAACACCAGCCACAAATTGCCAATACCCGGCAGGGCAAAACGCCAGACTTGCGGTAGCATGATGCGACGGAAGACTTGCAAGCGGTTCATGCCGATCGCCTGGGCGGCTTCGATCTGACCTTTGTGGATCGAGAGGATCGCGCCGCGAAAAACTTCCGTGGCGTAGGCACCGAAGACAAAGCCCAGCGTCAGCACACCCGCCGTAAAGGCATCAATTTCGACATACTCTTCGCTGCCCAGCGCCCTGAATAACTTCTGCGCCAGAATTGTGCCGCCATAGAACAGGATCAACAGCAAGATCAGTTCCGGTATGCCGCGTACAAATGTCGTATAGGCATCGGCCAGTTTCCGGGCAACAATATTGCTTGAAAGCTTGGCCGTCGCCCCCAGCATGCCCAATACCAGCCCGACCAGCAGCGATAGCGATGCCACGCCAATGGTCATTTTCAGACCGATCCAGAGCTGATCTTCATAACCGTGCAGCATCAGGTCAGAACTTCAAACAAACGCCGCCGACCCTGCAAAGGATCGACGGCGAAATTGTCTTGAACGTCATATGGTGTGGCTGACTTATTTGCCGTAGACGTCGAACTTGAAGTATTTGGCGTTGATTTTCTGGTAGACGCCATTGGCGCGAATACCTGCAATGGCCGCGGTAAATTTGGCCGCCAGATCCGCGTCGGCCTTGCGTACGGCAATACCGGCGCCATCGCCAAACCATTTTTTGTCAGTGAAGTCCGGGCCGACAAATTCAGCATTTGCGCCGTTTGGTGTTTTCAGGAAACCATCCATCAGGGCAACACTGTCAGCCAACAGCAAATCAAGGCGTCCGGCTTTAAAATCAAGATAGGCTTCATCCTGCGTTGCATAGGATTTAACCGTCATCAGCTTGCCGTAATTATCAGTCACGAAGTTGGCGTGAATGGTGGCGCGCTGAACGCCGACTGTTTTCCCTTTCAGGCTGGCATCATTGATCTCAATGCCCGAGCCTTTTTTGCGCACAAACTTGGCAGGTGTTGTGTAGTACTTGCCAGAGAATGAAACCTTTTTCTTGCGCTCCTCGGTGATCGACATGGAGGCAATAACGGCGTCATATTTATTGGCATTCAGAGCCGGAATAATACCGTCCCAGTCCTGGGCCACGATGGTGCAGGATGCCTTCATCTCGGCACACAGAGCGTTGGCAATATCCACGTCGAAGCCCTGCAATTTGCCAGCCTTGTCGGTGAAGTTAAACGGAGGGTATGCGCCTTCAGTGGCGATGCGAATTTTTCCCCATTCCTTGGCCATAACCGGTGAAGCTGCAACGGCCAGAACAACAGCCGAAACGGCTGCGAGCATTAGTTTTTTCATTTTATTTCCCTGTATCTATTTGATGCCACCTTCCGGATGCACCTTATCGGCGTTCCTTTGGTGAGCTTGTTGTTCATATTTTATCGTCTGACCTGTAGCCTCTCCCGTTTGCGCACCGTCCGTCAAGCATTAGCGAGGCCTTTTTGAGCAATTTGCATCGACTTTTGATGCCCTGCTCGCCCTTGCACCCTGTTTCCACCGACGTCTATGCTGTAGGTCCCCCCTGGGGCGTTTCCAGGTTTCGCAGAAACGCAGCCTTGCTTCAAACTCCCTGGTTTGAGCCAACCATCGATGCATAAGCGATTCCGTTTAAACCGGAATCGCCCTGACAGGAGACAACTGTGGCACGCCTTGAATTCTTCTTTGATATCTCCAGCCCCTGGACCTATCTGGCCTTCGAAAATATCCAACCCCTGGCAAGTGAAACCGGCACTGGAATCGAATGGCGGCCGTTTATGGTTGGCGGCTTGTTCAACACGATAAATCCAAGTGTCTATGAAATGCGCGCCAATCCCGTTCCGGCAAAATGGGACTATATGGCAAAGGACCTGGCCGACTGGTCGAGTTGGTCAGGGATCAAGATCAAATGGCAGCCAACGGTTTTCCCGGTCAATTCCGTCAAGGTCATGCGCGCCTGCCTGATTGCCGGCGATCAGGACAAACTGGTCCCCTTCGCCCGGGCTTGTTTCGAATTATACTGGGGTGAAGATCAGGACATCAGCCAGAACGACATCGTCGCCGAAGCCTGCCAACGCGGTGGCCTGGACCCGGCAGAAGTAGGTGACGCCATCCAGCAGCCAGAGATCAAACAGCGCCTGATCGCCAATTCAGACGAGGTGATCAAACGCGGTGGCTTCGGCACACCGACAATCTTCGTCAATCAAACCGATATGTATTTCGGCAACGACCGCCTGCCCCTGATCCGCGCGGCGATTGAGCGGGAGTGAGGCAGGTGCGGGACATCTCGATTTTCGACTTAAATATCCGACATCGGAGCCAGGTAAATGGCGCAACCGTGGCTGAATGAACTGTCTGAACTGGTGGAAGGCCTGACAGGGTCAGGTGTCGACCGGGAAAAAATCACCTGCAAACACTTTTTCAGTGGTGCGGCAGCGTATGTCGGTGGGCAGATATTCATGAGCCTGTCGCCTGCGGGACTGGCCCTGAAGCTTCCGGAAGTGGACTGCGTAACCCTGATGGCAGACGGCGGCAAACCCCTTAAATATTTTGCCAAGTCACCGGTCAAAAAAGGTTACGTTGTGCTGCCCGACAAGGTCGGCAAAGACAATGAACAACTTCATGGCTGGATATCGCGTAGTCTCGGTCACGTTGATCAAACGATCACCAACGCAAAGGAAATCTCGTGAGCACAGAACATCCGAACCAGGACAGTGCGATCAATTATATCGAGTTCAATGTTACAGACATCGCCCGTGCAAAAGGCTTCTACGGCAAGGCCTTTGGCTGGACTTTCACCGATTATGGTCCTGACTATTGTGAATTCAACGACGGCCACATGAAAGGCGGATTTGATGCAACGTTGCCAGTCACCCGTGGAGGCCCCCTGATCGTTCTTTACGGGACAGATCTGGACGCACTTTCAAAGCGCATTGAAAAAGCAGGTGGCAAAATTGTGAAACCGGTTTTCGATTTCCCCGGCGGCCAGCGCTTTCACTTCACCGACTCTGAAGGATATGAGCTGGCGGTTTGGAGCACGTCCTGAATACAGAACTCGATTGACGGCGCGAAAAGGAAGATAGACGGCGCCATTGACCGGCAGGAACTGGTTCAGTGACATCTGAAACTGTATCAGTGACTTAAGCGTTATAATCAACTGTTAACGCTGTATTATATCGAACTGGTTATATTTTTTGTCCAAAGTGGTATTATCAAAGGCAAGGTCAATTGTCAGGTGGTCACTCATTGTTGCATTTTGTCGGGCTTCAAACAGGGATACGCGCTTGTCTGACGCGTTTTGGCCAACAGGCCATAATCCTGCTTGCGTTCGCTCTGCTGGCGGTATCTTACGCGCCGGACCCGGCCCAGGCCGCAACAGATAAACCACTTCTCTTCGTAGGCCCCACAGGAGCCAAGCCCTTTCTCTATGAAGAGGAAGGCGGCCACTTTGGTATCGTCGTCGATATTATTTCAGAAATCAGAGACCTGACCGGGCGGCCCATTGATATCCAGTTGATGGATTTCCGCGAGGCACGAAAACTGGTGCGTGATGGAAAAGCGGACGGTGTGGCCCCTCTGTCCATTTCTCCCGAACGCAAGAAACATTTCGATTTCACAGACCCTCTGTTTAATTTCGTCTTCACATTATTCGCGCGCGAAAACGAATCCTATCCTGCCGAATGGCCGAACCTGAAAGGTGTCCGTGTCGGCGTCTTTGGCAAAGGTATTTCTGTTGTTCTTGCGAAAAGGCACTTCCCGAAAGCAACCCTGGTGACTTTGAAGGGCACGGAAAATGCCCTCAGGGCGGTTCAACGGTCAGAAGTCGATGCCATGATCACCACCCGGCGAACCGGATATGATGCTGTATACAACAAGGACATCAGCAATGTCGTTGCCTTGCCGGTTACCCTGTTGAGTGTGGCGGGTGGCATTGCCGTGCAAAAAGGCAACACTGCTTTATTACAGGCGTTAAACAAGGCTATTCGGCAGCTGAAAGCAGAAGGTAAAATAGATCAAATTCTGAACAAATGGGAATCTTCGCGCATTGTCCTGTTTTCCAAGGGGCAGATATTAACGACATCAGTTCTGGCTGCTGCGACAATCGGACTTTTGTTTCTGGCTCTGGTCGTATTTTATGTGCGCCGCTTGCGTCGGTCCAACAGACATCTGGAGAAAGAAATCGCGGGGCACCTTGTGACCGCGAAAGGTTTGCAGGAAAGTGAAGAGAGATTTCGAACCGTTGTCGAGCGCACACCTATTCCCATAATGGTCGTCGAAAATACGGGTAAAGTTGCTTTGCTGAACAGGAGCTTTGTCGACCACTACGGCTACACCGTTGAAGATATTCCAACCCGCGACATCTGGCTGCAGACCGCCTACCCCGACCCGGAATATCGTAAAATTATTGCTGCGAACTGGCAGTCGCAGATCAGCCAGCCAGACAATGATGGACGTGATCATATAACTTCTCGCAGGACAATTACTGTAAAGGACGGTAGCGAAAGAGAGGTTGAGTTCCGGTTCTTTGCCCTGTTGGAAAACCGTCATGCCATTACTGCCAATGATGCCACGGACCGGGCAAGGTACGAGAGAAGCCTGGGTCAGGCGAAAGAAGAAGCCGAACATGCCAACAAGGCAAAATCCGAGTTTCTGGCCAGCATGAGCCACGAGTTGCGGACGCCTTTGAATGCCATTCTGGGTTTTGCCCAGATGTTGCAACTCAAAAATGAAAACATGTTGTCGCAACGCCAGCACGAACATGTCGAAAGCATCATGAAGGGCGGCACGCATCTGCTGGATCTGGTGAACGAAATTCTTGATCTGGCAAAAATCGAGGCCGAACAAATTGTGCTGACGCTGGAAAGCGTGAATGCCAATGACGTCGTTTCTGATTGTCTGGCCCTGACAAAACCTTTGGGTGAAGTCCGCAATATCAGCTTTGTCGATAATTTCAGTCAGGGTCCACAAATACTGTTGCAAACCGACGAGATGCGTTTCCGCCAGGCCTTGCTCAATCTTCTGTCGAATGCGGTCAAATACAACAAGGAAGGCGGCACGGTTACCTTGTCAGGCGAGGAAACCGCAGAAGGATATGTTCACATCTCTGTCGAGGATACTGGTATCGGTATTGGCGAAAAAGATCGAAAAAGTGTGTTTCAGATGTTCAATCGCCTCGGTGCTGACGCCCAGATCGCCCGTGAAGGCACCGGTATCGGGCTCACGGTAACCAAACTTTTGATCGAATGCATGGCCGGGCGGGTCGATTTTACAAGTGAAGAAGATGTTGGCAGTACTTTCTGGTTTGAACTTCCCCTGCAGTCGAACAGCAATGTCCTGATCTGGACAGACCAACTGCGTATCGGCGTCGATGCCATCGACAGGGATCACCAGATCATCGCCACGATGACCAACCGTATTCTCAATCATTTGGCGGACCCGGAAGAATTGAACGACGCCTTACACGAGCTCGTTGACTTCGCCGCTCTGCATTTTCGCCGCGAAGAAGTCATCATGGCGACATGCAGTTACCCGGACATTGTGGCGCACAGTGCAGAACACCAGCGGCATCTGACCCAATTGAAAGATATTGCTGATCTGGCCCTGAAACACGGCGACGCTGAAACCCAAATCCAGGTTAACGACATCCTCAGGGACTGGTTGTTCGAACACATCATGAATGCGGATACCCGGATCGCCAAATATACCAGGGGCAACGGTCAGGAAATCCACGAGGCGCTCAGCAAGGTTGTCTGACCTTCCCCGGTTGCGAACAGGAAAATTACTGGCCTTTGGTCCCGGCGCGGCGGTTCAGATAGCTTTCGCGATTGACGGTTAACAAGGGCAATTTACCGAGACCACGTGCGACCGAATCCCAAAGATCAACGTCGCGGCTGTAAACCAGGCCAATGGTCTCAAGAATTTTTCTGGATCCGTCATTACCGGGATCAAAGCAGGCGTAAAACTTGTCGTGACCCGCATCGCGGAAATACCAGTCGGCGGCCCGGCTGGCTGCTTCCAGACCCAGCCCCTTGCCCCAGTAATCCTTGCCATATCCGTATCCCAGTTCCGCACCTTCACCATCGATCTGGGCCCGTTCAAATCCACAAAACCCAAGCATAGCACCAGGTTCAGCCAGCGCATCTGTTCGGGCGCATACGGCCCAGCCACCATAGCCTTCCGGCACCCAGGGGGCAGAATAACATTCGATATACTGGGCAGCAGCCGCCTTTTCTTCTGCAAGCGATGTCGGCTGCACCGACAGGGTCATCATCACGTCGGGATCACGCATAACAGTGCGCCAAAGCTCATCTGCATCTTCAGACACAAATGGCCTCAGGGTCAGGCGTTCAGTATGCAGGGTTGGCGCTGTCATGCGCTGGTCTCGTCCACAAATCCGATCTTCATGCGGCGATTATGTCGCCCCTTGTTGTCGACTTTCAAGACACGCAAGCGTCGGGACTGACCGGTGGAAGTCAGGTGTGTGCCCCCACAAGCCTGGCGGTCCAGACCAACAATTTCCACCACCCTGACCAGACCATCATCCTGAGCCGGCGGAGACACGGCCTTGCTGCGAAACAGGCCGGGTTCAGCCTCGGCATCCGCGCGTGTCATATCGACAAAACGCACTGTCAGGTCCTGTTGCACAATGTCGTTCATGGGACTTTCCAGTGCCCGCAACTGATCATTGTTGGCATCGGGCAAATCCAGATCAATCCGTAATGTGCCCTTGTCCCCCAGTTGGGCCCCGGTCAGCAGGGCCCCGTCAAAGGCTTGATAAGCAACCGCATTGGCAATGTGGGCCACCGTGTGTAATTCGCTCATATATTGGCGAAACACTGGATCGACATTTAATTGCACCTTCCCTGAAAGCTCGGCGTCCGTATCCAGCAAGTGCCACATATGATCGCCGTCCACTTCGATGCCGGTTACAACAGCCGACCCGCCTGTCCACTCCAATGAACCACGATCTGTCATCTGGCCTCCACCCCCCGGGAAGAAAGGCGACCGTGCAACCGCTACGGCACCGGGCCGGGCGTCGATAATCGCCGTTTCCAGCTGCAGCACATCCTGGTGATCCTGACAGAACAGCCGGGAGAAGGTTTTACCCGCCTGATTATTCATTTGTCGTGAAAGGCGATGCTGTCGTCGGGTGCGGCTTCGTGATTGCTCAGGGTATAATCGCGCAACACTGATGCCACGCGTAACCGGTAATCCTGGAACAGACCATCACGTCCCTTGCGCTGGGCCACACGATGTTCCTCGACATTGCGCCAGGCCTGAACGGCTTCTTCATCGCGCCAGAACGACAGGGAGACAAACCTGCCGGGACTGGTGACGCTTTCGAACCGTTCAATAGAGATAAATCCGTCCCGGTCTTCCAGCAAAGGTCTCAGCTCTGCGGCCACATCAAAATATTCGCTCGTTTGCGCCGGGTCAGGCTGGAACTCGAAGATTACCGCAATCATGATTTTCCATTTTTGAAGACGTTATTTATCAAACCGCGAAGCGGCCCGTTCAATAGCATCTTCGTTGATATCGTAGTGGCGGTAAATATCTATTGTGTCGCCACTTTGACCAAATTCACGCACACCTAAGGGCGAAACTGCATGACCACGAACCCCGCCCAGCCAGGCCAACGACGCCGGATGACCATCAATGACGGTTACCAGCCGGGCATTGGCAGCCAGAGGTTCCATCAAGTCTTCCACGTGCGCCATTTGCCCGTCATCCGTTCCGTGCAGTCTTTTGCGCTCAAGCTGTTGCCAGTCGTTGTACAATCGATCCGTCGAGGTCACGATCAGCAGACCGGCATCAGGGTGTTTTTCAAGCAATCGGTTATGGGCCGTGATGGCCTCCGTGGTCAGGGCACCTGTGCAAATGATGGCCATGCCGCCATCTTTGCCGGGCTTGTGCAGCCAATACCCACCATGAATGATCTGGTGTTTAAGGTCATCATCCAGCGTGCGTGACAGTTGCACGACGGGTCGCGTCGAAAGCCTGAGATACACGGCGCCACCGTCAGCTTCATCCTGCATATGCTCGAACGACCAGCGCATGATTTCACCGACTTCGTCTGCAAAGGCAGGCTCGAACGACGTCAGGCCAGGTTGTCCCATACCAATCATCGGCGTTGAAATGGACTGATGCGCGCCACCTTCCGGTGCCAGGGTCACACCTGACGGTGTGCCGACGATCATGAAACGGGCGTCCTGGTAACAGGCGTAATTCAGGCTGTCGAGGCCGCGGGCGATGAACGGGTCATAGACGGTGCCGATAGGCAGCAAGCGCACACCGAATAAACTGTCGGCCATGCCAAAGGCCGCAAGGTTCAGAAACAGATCACTTTCGGCGATGCCCAGTTCGATATGCTGCCCTTCCGGTGAACGGATCCATTTCTGTACAGACGGCACCTTGCGATTACGAAATTCATCATCATGTTTTTCACGACCAAACAAACCGCGCTGATTGACCCAGCCACCCAGATTTGTTGACTGCGTCACATCCGGTGACGTCGTGACGATGCGGTCGGCAAATTCACCGCCGGTCTTTGCGATTTCATTCAGGATGCGCCCGAAAGCTTCCTGGGTTGAACCTTTTTCAACGGGTTCCAGTTTAAGCTCAGCGGGAATAGCAATGCGCGGTGCTGACTTCTTGCGACTGCCTTCGTGATTGAACGGCACAGATTTCAGAAAGCTTTCGAGGTCTCCGGGCTCCAGCCCCAAGCCTGATGTCAGGTCCCACTCCTGGCCCGGCAGAATACCATCCTGGGCGCGGTATTCCTCCATCTGCTGGTCGTTCATGATTCCGGCATGATTGTCCTTATGACCTTGCAGGGGCGTGCCGTGTCCCTTGACCGTATAGCAAATAAAGCAGGTCGGCTTGTCATCCGGCACGGTTTCAAAGGCGTTGATCAAGGCTTCCAGACAGTGACCACCCAGGTCCGTCATGACCTCATGCAATTCCTCATCGTTATAACTGTCGATCAGGGTATGTAACGCCGGATCATCGGGCAGGTCGGCCTTGATCTGTTTTCGCCACGCCGTCCCGCCCTGAAATGCCAGGGCTGAAAAAATATCATTTTCACAATCATTGAACCAGCCGCGCAAGGCCTTGCCGCCGGGACGCTGGAAAGCGTTGTACAGCTTGCGGCCATATTTAACGGTAATGACATTCCAGCCCACGGCCCGGAAGAAACGTCCGATCAGGCGGAACAGCTGTTCGTTAATCATGCCGTCCAGACTTTGGCGATTGTAATCAATCACCCACCAGACATCGCGCAGATCGTGTTTCCAGGTATCCAGTAAAGCCTCGTAGACATTACCTTCATCCAGTTCAGCGTCCCCCACCAGGGCAACCATACGGCCTGGTTTCTCCGGCGTATCGATCAGGCCCTTGGTTTGCAAATAGTCCTGGGTCAGGGCGGCGAAGTTGGTCAGGGCCGCGCCAAGGCCAACCGAGCCCGTTGAAAAATCAACTTCTTCACCATCTTTTGTGCGCGACGGATAGGATTGCGCACCGCCCAGTGCCCGGAAATCTTTCAAATTATCAAGTGACTGTTTGCCGAACATGTAATTGATCGCATGGAACACCGGGCTGGCATGCGGCTTTACGGCAACCCGGTCTTCCGGCTTCAACACGCGCCCATACAAGGCCGTCATGATGGTATTGATCGAGGCACAACTGGCCTGATGGCCACCAACCTTGACACCATCGCGATTGGGCCGGATGTGATTGGCATGATGGATCGTCCAGGACGACAACCAGCGGACCTTTTTTTCCATGGCACTGAGGATCGCCAGTTCATTGGCTGGTACTGGATTTACAGGTGCGATGGTAAATTCAGGTTCGGTTAGCATGGTCATTCAGATAAGTCCTGTCAGGGTTCATATGTATGTAATATTTGAGGCCATTATGGCAAATTCGACCCTGAAGAAGGTTGCAAAATCGACCCTATTAAGCCTTAATTTTGGCATACCCTGCTAATAAAGGATCAAATCATGGCATTTGATAGCGTAGATCGCCAGATCGTGCATGAACTGCAAGCCAACGGCCGTCTGACGAACTCGGAACTTTCCAGGCGCGTAAACCTGTCGCCGTCGCCCTGCCTGCGCCGGGTCAAAAACCTGGAAGACCAGGGCGTCATCACCGGTTACACCGCCAACGTCGACCAGGACAAGTTCGGCCTGCCCATCAGTATTTTTGTTTCTGTCAAACTGGAAAAACAGACGGAGGATATGCTGCGGACCTTCGAGGCCGAAATTGCCAGAATTGATGAAATTGTCGAATGTTACCTGATGACCGGCGGCTTCGATTATTTGCTGCGTATCATCACGGATAGCTTGAAGTCTTACGAAAACGTGCTGACCAAACGCATCACCCACATCCCCGGCATCGCCTCTATCGAATCAAGTTTTGCGCTCGGCATTGTTAAACAAAGCAAGATTTATCCGGGATGAGTTGCGGTAAGTCTCCTGGAGTTCCTACCATATCGTCATACCCGGACTTGATCCGGGTATGACGAATTGTGGGTATTGTCCCATCTACTTCTTCGCTGTCCGGACCGATGCTGCAACCGCGCCTTCGGCCCAGGACTGCATTTGCGACCAGCCTTCGAGGGTTTCCGGGGGTGCGGCGTAATAGGGCATTTTGCCGTAAGTCTCTGAGCCTTGATCGATAAAGGACTGTTTGTTCTGGTCATCGGCTTTCAGGTACAGTTCTTCTGCTTTGTTCACGAGAGCAAACATTTTTGCATCAAGGAAAATGCCGTAGCCACCGAACATCCTTTTTGTCGTCACGTCGCCCAGAGGTGCCAGTATCTCCAGCACGTTTTTCATGAATTCACTTTGATCGGCCATGGGTTTTTCTTTCCTGGAAATGAAGGGTCAAATTACCTGCTAGTCAGGATGTCAGATTTTTGCAAGATAGATGCTGCTTCCGATAAATATGGCGTTTGATTAACTTAATTGTATGCAGAAAAATTGACCGGTCACTTGACTGTTAATAGTCTGTTAGGCGACCGAGTGATTTGTTTTTTCGATAAATTTTAAACTGTAGGAAATATTGTGAAAGAAACACCACTGAACCCAAATTTCAAAGAAGCAATCGAGCACTTCGCGCTTGCAATGCCTGTTGTTAAATTCATAGGGTTGGAGTTCACTAAAATAGAGCATGGCAGCGTAGAATTTATGGTTCCATACCGGGAAGAACTTTCTTTTGCCCAAGGCTCCTTTCAAGCCGGTCCAATCGGTATGTTAATGGACATGGCAGCGTGTTGTGCGATAGGGACAAAACTTCCTCCGGGTTGGATGTTTTCAACGATTGATTTCACAACCAAAATATTGGCTCCAGCAAATGGAACATGCTTTATTGCGCGCGGGTGTGCAGTATCATCAGGAAAAACAGTTTCGGTTGGTAGTGCGAACGTGTTTGCAATCAAAGGAGACAATGAGACGCTGTGCGCTACCGGTTTAGTTACGACCAGAAATTTTAAAGCCAAATAGATAAGAAAAAAGCATTATTGTGTAAGAGTCGCCTTTCATCCATTCAATGAAAATCACGCGATGGAAAGTGCCTTGGGTCGGCCTGAGCTTTACCGGTCTCGGGGGCTTCGTCCAGTTCATCCAGCAAGTAACTGTAATCTCCCAGGTGCCGGGCGATGACATGGATGACGCGGCCTTCGCGCTGAACCACACCGGTGATCCCCAACAGGCGTGAGCGTAACACCACTTTGCGGAATTTTTCGAAGACCTTGGGCCAGACGATAATGTTGGCGATGCCGGTTTCATCTTCCAGGGTGGCAAAGATCACGCCGCTGGCGGTGCCGGGACGCTGGCGGGAAATCACCAGACCGGCGAGGCGTACGGCGCTGTCAGGGTCAACCGTCGGCAGGGTTTCGTTGATAATGAAACCGCGATGCTGGAAACGTCGGCGCAACAGTTTCAGGGGATGCGCCTTGAGGCTGAGGCGGGTGGCGGCATAGTCATCGATGACCTGCTCTCCCAGTTGTGCCAGCGGCAAGGTGACATCCGGCTCGATCTGGAAATTACTGCCAGGTCTTGTATTACGCCGTTCCTTGGCCTCCCGCGCCTCGGCTGCAGCGAACAGAGGCAGGACAGTATCACCCAGCCCTTTCACGGCCCACAAGGCATCCCGGCGGTTCAGGTTCATGGAGGCAAAGGCATCGGCCCGGGCCAGGCGGTCCAGCACCTTCGGTCCCAGACCACTGCGATGCCAGAGGTCAGAAACATCCGCATAACCTTGCTCGCGATGGGCAACAAGGGTCTGGGCGTCCATCTCTCGCAAGCCCTTGATCTGGCGCAGACCCAGACGCAAGGCCACACGCCCCCCGCCATTCTGATGTCCGGACTGTTCCGGCTTGCGGCCCTTGCCACGGTGGCGTGCAGGCCGGGGAGACGTCACCGGTTCCAGGGTGCAATCCCAGTTGCTGTGGTTAACGTCAACGGGCCGCACCACGGCGCCGTGCTCACGGGCATCGCGCACGATCTGGGCCGGAGCATAAAAGCCCATGGGCTGGCTGTTCAGCAAGGCGGCCGCAAAAGCCGAGGGATAATGGCATTTCAGCCACGAAGACACATAGACCAGCAAGGCGAAGCTGGCGGCATGGGATTCGGGAAAGCCGTATTCGCCAAAGCCCTCGATCTGTTTGAAGCAGCGGGTGGCAAATTCTTCATCATAACCCTTGGCCAGCATGCCACCGACAAAGCGTTCACCATAGCCATGGATTTTGCCGGTCTTGCGAAAGGTCGCCATGGCCCGGCGCAGACCATCAGCTTCGGAGGGGGTAAAACCCGCCCCCACCACAGCGATCTTCATGGCCTGTTCCTGGAACAGGGGCACCCCCAGGGTTTTGCCCAGCACAGCCTCCAGTTCCTTCGACGGATAGTTCACCTGTTCCTCGCCATTGCGGCGGCGCAGATAGGGATGCACCATATCGCCCTGAATGGGGCCGGGGCGCACGATGGCAACTTCAATCACCAGGTCATAGAAACTCCGCGGTTTGAGGCGTGGCAGCATGGACATCTGGGCCCGGCTTTCGACCTGGAACACACCAACCGAATCACCTTTGCACAACATGTCATAAACGCGCGGGTCTTCCGCCGGGACCGTCGCCAAAGTCAGGGGGCGACCGTGATGTTGTTCGATAAAGGCAAAGGCCCGGCGAATGCAGCTGAGCATCCCCAGCGCCAGCACATCGACCTTCAGAATGCCAAGGGTATCCAGATCGTCCTTGTCCCATTCAATCACCGTGCGGTCTTCCATGGCCGCGTTGGCGATAGGCACCACCGTCGACAAGGCATTCCGCGTTATGACAAAGCCGCCCGTATGCTGTGACAAATGGCGGGGAAAACCGCGAATTTGCGTGGCCAGATCCAGGGCCTGGGCAAGGCGCGGGTCCGTTGGATCAAGTCCGGCCTCCCGCACCCGGTCATCAAGGAATTCGCCATCCTTGCTGGAGCCCCAACCCATGCCGGAAAGGGCCGCACCCACATCTTCCGACAAGCCCAGAGCCTTGGCGATTTCGCGTACAGCACTTTTGGTCCGGTAGGTCACAACGGTGGCTGTCAGGGCTGCACGCTCGCGGCCATATTTCTGATAGATATACTGAATAACTTCTTCCCGGCGTTCATGTTCAAAATCCACATCAATATCCGGGGGCTCGTTACGCTCGGCCGAGATAAAACGTTCAAACAATAAATCCACCCGGTCCGGATCCACCGCCGTAATCCCCAAGCAATAACAAACCGCTGAATTGGCCGCCGAGCCCCTGCCCTGGCAGAGAATGCCACGGGCCCGGGCAAAGCAGACGATGTCATGCACGGTCAGGAAATAGGGTGCGTATTTCAGTTCACCAACAAGCTTCAGTTCATGCTCAACTGCTTTGCGGATTTTGGCCGGCAGGCCATCGGGGTAGCGCCGGGCCGCACCTTCCCAGGTCAGCTTTTCCAACTCGCTTTGAGGGGTTTCACCCGGCGAGATGGTTTCTTCCGGATATTCATAGGCCAGTTCTTCCAGACTGAAATCACAAAGACCGATCAGTTCCGCACTGCGCGCAACCGCGTCCTCATGATGTTCAAACAGACGAGCCATTTCAGCCGGGGATTTCAGATGACGTTCACCATTGCCATGCAAGCGGAACCCGGCCTCGGCCACAATCGTATGTTCCCGAATACAGGTCAGCACATCCTGCAAGGCCCGGCGGTGTGGATCATGGGCGTGCACGTCATTGGTGGCAACCAGAGGTGTACCTGCTGATGTTGAGATGGTCTCCAGGCGTTCAAGCCGGGCATCGTCATCACCGCGATACAAATGCCGGGCCGCCAGCCAAATCACAGCATCCTTATGAGCCCGCCTGCGAATGGTTTTAAGGGTCTTTGCAAAGGCCTTTTCAGCGGCCTCAGTTGGCATTTCGGGCGGCACCACCACGAATACCTGATCCCGCCCGGCCCCGAAAACGGGACCAAAAACATCATCCAGATCAAACCAGCATTCCCCCTTGGGTGCGCGCCGGTTGCCCAGCGTCAGCAACTGCGACAGCCGCCCATAGGCCGCCCGGTCACGGGGAAAGGTCAAAATTTCCGGCCCGTCTTCCGGGATCAGACGGCAGCCCGGCACAAAAGGCAAACCGCTTTGCTTTGCCGCCGCATGCCCGCGCACCACCCCGGCCAGAGTATTCCGATCCGCAACCACCGCCCCACAATGCCCCAGCACCGCCGCCCGCGTCACCAGTTCCTCAGCATGGGACGCGCCACGCAGAAAACTGAAATTCGTGGTTGTCTCCAGTTCCATATAGGGGGTGTTGTTTGTCATCATCTTTCCTTTCTGCCACCTGCCGCTTTCACATAATTCGTCTGCTACAGAGACTCCGGCTCGGAGGCCGGAGTGACGATGGAGAGAGTTCCGGGTGCCCTCACCACACACACTCCGTCACTCCGGGCCTGACCCGGAGTCTCTGGTGAGCTTGCATCTTGCCTCAAACCGAGAATGTCGGAGTACAGATCACACCACTCGGGATTAAACTTCGCCACAAGGTCGACCTTCCAGTCGCGTTGCCAGTTCTTGAGGTTCTTCTCGCGAGAGATAGCCTCCCTGATGTCATCAAAACATTCGTACCAGACCAGATGCCTGACGTTGTAACGACTGGCAAACCCCTTGGTTTCTGTCTCCCTGTGCTGCCAGATACGGCGCACCAGATCAGACGTCACGCCAACATAAAAAGTCGTCCTGACCTTGTTGGTCATGATGTAGGTATAGCCAGGTTTCATGATGTGCCCTCTCCTGGTTTCCATCCGCTACAGAGACTCCGGGTCAAGCCCGGAGTGACGGTGGAGAGAATTCTGAATGCCCTCATGCGAAAACGCCGTGCAGGAACCAGCGTGGTGCGCGGGGTGACGAAGGAATAGCGTCCGGCATGGTGGGCAAATCATAAAGGCCTTCGCGATAGAGCCAGAAGCGGCGACCGTCGGTGTCTTCGATGCGGTAATAATCGCGGGTCAGGTGACTGCGGTCTTCACCGGGGGGGGCGACATCGCGCCACCATTCCGGGGCGATGCGTTCCGGGCCTTCGGCATAGACAACCTTGTGCAGCAGGCGCCGCCAGCGAAACATCACAGGCGGACCATCCGGCACTTCGGCCATGGCTTCAATCACCTGGGGCAAGGGAAACAGGCGCAAGGGCCGCGCCCCTCCGGGGGCCGTCGGCATGATCCGGCCATCCGTGGTCTGGTGGTCAAGCGCCGGGGCGACATCTTCGCCGTGTCGCAGGTCTGCCCGGTTATCCAGGGCCGAGACCGCCAGCCCTGCCCGTTCGGGGATATAGCTGGCCCGGCTTTCCAGACGCACCACACTGCCGCGCCCCAGACGCATTTCGAGGCGATCAATCAAGGGACCAAGTTGCATGGTCTGTTCATCTTTGGCCAGATCATGAGAAAGGTTTGCCTGCGCGGCAGCCATGACTTCAACCACCGGGGCGGCGATTGTCATGACCTCGACCCCGAAGCCAAGATCGAGGCTGTCCAGGCGGTCGGCAAACAGGCGTTCAAGATGTGCCACGTCGCGTACCGGGCGGCTGGTTCCGACAACGGCGCGCGCCACCCCGCCATCCACCCGGTAAAGGGTCAGTTCAGCCCGCCGCAAGCCGAGGCGATCATGAACCAGGCGTTGGCGCAAACGGTCCAGCAGGCGATGCAGCCCGGCGGCCACATCATCCAGATGACCGATGGCTTCGGGGAACGCCAGACGAACCCTGTATGGCGTTACCGGACTGCGGGGAGACACCGGTTCTGCCAACCGGCCCAGGGCCTGGTCCAGACGCTGGGTCAGGGCTTCACCAAAGCGTGCCACCAAAGGTGCCCGGGGCAAATCATAAAGATCGCCGATCCGGCGCAGACCCAGACGATCCAGACCTTCATTGACGGCAGCCGTAATGCGCAAGGCCGCGACCGGCAGCTTTCTCAGGGCCAGGCGATGACTGCCAGGGTCGACAATTTCAGGTTCATGCGGTTTTGCTGTCTGACCAAAGCGGGCCAGCGCCCAGGCGGCCCCCGGTGTATCAGCCAGGGCCGCGCGCACATGAAAGCCCTGGCGTTTGATGTTGCGCAACAAATCTGCCAACAGGTTTTCTTCACCGCCAAACAGATGGGCGCAGCCTGTGATATCCAGCCACACCCCGGCCCCGTTAGCCGCTGTATCCAGGGGTTCCGGCGCTGTCCACGGGGTATAGCGCCCACACCAGTCAGCCACCCGTGACAGGGTTTCAGCATCGCGATGGGGGTCAGATTCAACGGTTTCCAGTCCGGGTACCACGGCCCGTGCAGCCGCCAGGGTCAGGCCGGATTCAAGCCCCGCCGTTGCCGCCGCCGGATTTACCGCCGCCAGCCGGATGCCGCCATGGGATGCCATGACGACGGCCATGGGCTCAGACCGCCAGGCCGGGTTCTGTCGGGTAACCCGGTCGCTGGCCAGCTTTGGCAACCACAGCGAAATCACGCGGCGCTGTCCTGTTGCCGGTTCTGATTCTGCTGTCCTGTCGGCCCCTGCAATCGTGCAAGTGTCCATCCCGCCACTCCACCTGCCAGTCCTCTAACTGGCTGTCCGCTGTTGCACCACGACAGCGCAACAGATTGAGCTTCCATCTAATGTCGTAACCGGCTGTACCATTCCGGGCAGGTTCCACCCGCCAGCGGGTCTTTTCTGATTCCACCCGCCAGCGGGTCTGGGCCGCACTGACGGCATGGCTCTGGCTGTCATGCCGCAGCACCAGGGCTGGTACCCCGCGCGCTTCGGCAGCCAGTTGCAAACGACGACTGGCGGTAAAGCTGAGATCGCTGACTTCCCCCAGCACCGCACACAGGGCCGTACTTTGCAGGCCTTCTTCCAGAGCCCACAGCACGTCATGATCACGTCCGGCCCGCACCTCCAGCAAACGCTCGGGCCCAAGGCCAAAGGCCGCCAGACCGGGACCATACAGTTCGCCATTTTCCTGGCCGTCATAATGTCGCCGACACCACAGCACCACGCCCTGCCCGTCCTGCCCATCCTGGTTATTGGCCGCCAGACCCATCAGGGCTGCCGCAAATCCGGCAGCCGCCCCCTGCGCACCCGGTGGGCCCACAACTTCATGCAAGGCGCCCCGGGTCAGGCCACCATCGGGCAGGATGGCATCCAGATCAGGGGTCAGGGCCAGCGGTGACGCATTGCGACCCGCCTGATGACCTTGCCCCCCCAGCTTGCCTGCCTTTTCGATGCCTTCGATCCTGGCGCGCAAACCAGCCAGAACCTGGTCTTTTGCGACCCTGTCTGCCTCTGCCTTGTGTATAGCCATTGCCTCAGAAGCCATTGCTGGTTCTCCCGTCAGGGGGGTGTCCCCATGTGATATGTGAAGAATGTTCTTGTTTTGTTCTAATTTGTCAGAACCACAGAGTCAAGCAAACAATTTGGGCCCGGATTCGCCAGACACATTCCGGAAACCTTTTCCGTTCCGGGATACGGCACAGTGATCCTCAACAAGACGGGTACACATCAACACGGCAGACATACAGGCAAAGGAGCAAGACCCATGAGTGTTCAGGCAATCACCTTACAATCCGACAGCATCATCTGGGCCGGTCCCGCGACAATAACTGAAAAACTGCAGCACACTGTTGTCGATGTCACCCGCCTGACAGGCCAGCCCCGCGAGACTTTCCTCGAAGAACTCGCCGCCCTGGTTTCATTTATCTACCGCGGATACGACCACGCCTGGCTGAGCGCAGAACTTCAGGCCCAAAATCTGGTTTCAGCCAAAGTCCTGATGATCCGCGATCAAAACGGTACCCTGGTGGGCTTCAATATCTTTCGGATCACGGAACAAGGATCAAAAGGCCAGACCACAGTCCTTTTTCAGGAACTAACCGGATTGCTGCCGGAATATCGCGGACGGAACATCATCCGCGCTTTCTCGTTCGTCCAGGGTCTGGTTTACAGAATTTGCCATCCCCTGAGCCTCATCAGCGACACAACAAACAGCACAACAGACCGACCTGCACTCAACAAGACATGGAACGTCGCAAAAATGATGTTGACCGCAAAAATTGCCGTAACCGAAGCTATGGGTTGAAACCAGTCAGACGTATCAGTTTCCGGATACCGCGTACTTGCCGTCAGCAAAATCCTGCAAAATCTTGCCATAGCGCCCGTTCGACCGGATCTTGTCCATCCCCCGGTTAAAGGCTTTGACAAAGAAGCTGGCGTGGGCGGACTTTTTTGACACAATCAGATAGTCATAGGCCTTGGCGGAAATATGCTCCCGCGTGCGAAAAAACCGTTTCACCTGGTCCGCGCCAAAAAGCCTTGAAAGCTCGTGCAAGGCCACACGTTCCTTACTGATCACCAGATCAACACGATCAAGTTCAAGCATCTTGAAAGCAAGATCGAGACTTCGCACCCGCGTTACCTGGATCAACCCGGATTTTTCCGCTTTCTGAAAACCGGGGCCATAGTCATAACCGGTGATGGCCGCAACAGCCTTTCCCGACAGAACCTGATAATCAGGTTTGGCCGGGTTCCATCTGAACCTGAACGCCGGACGGTGGTAAAAAAATTCGTCATCAACGGCGATCACCGGATCGGGGTAATGAAAAAATGCCTCCCGGTCTTTCCGGTGAGCCCACGGCAGGGTCGCATCAAACTCACCCGATTTGGCCAGATCAATCGATCGTGCGCCCGGCATATATTCATAAGCAACGCGGATTCCAACAGCCCCGAAAGCTTCCTCGACAATATGCGCGTCAATACCGCCGTGTGGCAAATTCTTCGATGTATAAGGTGGATATTCCTCGGTCGAGATCCGGATCACATCAGGATCAGCCGCAAGAGCCGATGATGCTGAAAATCCCGGCATCAGGAACAACATCAGAGAAAAACAGATCGTGATAAAAATTTTACGCATGACCAACAAACAAACCCGGATTGAGGAATCCAACACCATAGAGAAGTAAACCACTTATTTTCGCGCATGGCGGGCAACAAGGCAAGCAGACAATCCTGGCTGGTTGTGCAATGGCCCCGAACCCGTACAGTATCAGTCTGTGCAGAACTTTTTCAGTTTGAAAATTCAAAACCGGAGACCCCCGCCATGAGCAATGATGCCGTTCTCTATGACGTTAAAGACGCTGTCGCCACCATCACGCTGAACAGGCCCAAGGCCCTGAATGCGTTGAATATGGAATTGACCGAAGGCCTGGTTGCTACCGTCGACAAGGCAGCCTCCGACCCCAACGCCCGCTGCGTCGTGCTGACCAGTTCCAGCGAACATTTCATGGCTGGCGGCGATTTGATGATGTTCAAGACCTGGTTGAATGAAGGCGTTGAAGTGGCTCAGGAAAAACTGCTGGATGTTTTTGATGCCGTCCACAGCACCGTCAAAAAGATCAAGACCATGGACAAGCCGGTTATCGTCAGTGTCGATGGTGCCGTCGCCGGGTTTGGTCTCAGCCTGATGCTGGCCTGCGATCTTGCCATTGCCGCCGACAGTACGGCCCTGACCCTTGCCTATATCAAGATCGGTGCCAGCCCCGATGGTGGATCAACCCATTCCCTGACGCGTATTGTCGGTGTTCGCAAGGCCATGGAAATCGCCATGCTGGGCGATCACTTCACAGCGGCAGAAGCAAAGGATGTGGGGATTATCAATCGGGTTGTCCCGGCGGCTGATCTGAAAGCAGAAACAGCCAAACTCGCGGCCCGGCTGGCCACGGGCCCCACCCATGCCCTGGGCCATACCAAACGCCTGATCAACGCCGCCCACGACACCGCCATTGCCGACCAGTTGAAGGCAGAAGAAGCCGCCTTTGCCGCCAGTGCCGGAACGCTTGATTTTAATGAAGGCATTACGGCTTTCATTGAAAAGCGCAAACCAAAATTCATTGGTAGTTAATAAACAAAAAGAGACGCAACATGGATTTCACCCTGAACGACGAACAGCGCATGATCTATGGCTACGGCGAAAAACTCGCACGAACCTGGGGCCATGATTACTGGATGGACAAGGCGCGCAAGCACGAGTTCCCCCGCGAGATGTGGCAACAGATGGCCGACGACGGTTTTCTGGGCGCCATGATCCCGGAAGAATATGGCGGCGCCGGTCTTGGCATGATGGAAATGACCTTGCTGATGGAAGGCATGTCAAACGCCGGTATACCCATGTTGATGCTGGTGGTTGGCCCCACCATGTCGCTGGCCCCGATCGCAGATCACGGCACAGACGATCAGAAACAGCGTTGGCTGCCAGCGGCCTGCCGTGGTGAAAGTAATTTTTGTTTTGCCATTACCGAAGCCACAGCCGGCACCAACTCCATCAAGATCAACACCCTTGCCAAACCCCATGAAGACAGGTTCCTGTTATCGGGCAGCAAGACCTTTATTACTGGCGCAGATGTTTGTGATTACGCCATTGTCGTGGCCCGGACCACACCGCACACGGAGGTCAAGCGCAAGACCGATGGCTTCACCCTGTTTGTTGTCGATCTGAATGCCAAAGGTGTCGAGCGACATCCCGTCAATATCAACCTGCCCATCCCGGAAACCCAGTTCTCCATCTTCTTTGATGAAGTCGATCTGGGTCTGGAAAATGTTATCGGAGAGGTCGGCAAGGGATTTGATATCCTGTTTGACGCCCTTAATCCCGAACGCATTCTGGTCGCGGCCCTGTGCTGCGGTATCGGACGGTTTGCCCTTGAAAAAGCCGTTGCCTATGCCTCGGAGCGGGAGGTTTTTGACGTGCCCATCGGCTCACACCAGGGTGTGCAGCACCCGCTGGCGGCCGCAAAAACACAAGTTGAAATGGCTTCACTGATGATGCGGCAGGCAGCCTGGCAATTTGACCAGGGTCTGCCCGCCGGAGAAGCATCCAACATGGCCAAATATGCCGGGGCCGAAGCTGGTATCCAGGCCGTTGACGCCGCCCTGCAGGCGCATGGCGGCAATGGCTTCACGGAGGATTATGGCATTTACGAACTTTATCCCATTGTCCGCCTGATGCGCACGGCACCGGTTAACCGCGAAGTCATCCTGAGTTATATTGGTGAAAAGGTCATGGGATTGCCCAGGTCTTATTGAACAAGTCATATTGAACAGGTCTTATTAACCGGCACTGGCACACCCATCGATCCTGTGTCACGCTTGGGTCGGGTCTGCGGACACTTCTCTATCTTCAAGGAACAAGACTTCAAATGACATATGGTCTGGACGGATGCGATCTATACAGGAAGCCGGATTAATTGTCCCTTGCTCCTTCACCAGCGCATCAAACTGACCCGTCTGAAACATTTTTCAAATTTCTGAAGGGCAATGTTGATTTTCGCCGGGTCTGGCTCATTGGCATCTTTTCCGGCGTCATTCGCTGGCTCGAATTTCTGGCCTTCGGCATTTATGTTTTTGATCTCACCGGATCGGCGTTTCTGGTCACCGTGTTTACCTTGTCGCGATTTGTCCCCTTCGCCCTTTTCGGTGTTGTGACCGCTGCCCTGGTGGATCGGTTCGGACATCAAAATGTTTTGCGCTATTCCCTCACCATGATGGTTTTGTCGTCAAGCCTGCTGGTGGTACTTGCGACAACCGGCAATCTCGAACTTTGGCATGTTGCGCTGGCAAGTATTCTCAGCGGCTTTTACTGGACGACGGATTTTCCGGCTCGCCGAAACCTGATCGGCTTTTTGGCAGGACCAGACTTGCTGGCACGGGCCCTTTCGTTCGATGCCGCCAGCAACACCATGACCCGAGCTATTGGCCCCTTGTTCGGTGGTTTACTGATGGCATCCCTTGGCATCAGCGGAATATTGGTCTTGTCGCTGTGCCTTTATTTGGTCGCTCTGATTCTGGCCCTTCGTCTGACAACGCGGAATAACCCGCTGCAAAATGTTGCCTCGGGCCTGTTCCGGGAAATCCTCGGGGGGTTTCGCTTCGCCCGGAACCGGCCAGACCTGCTGGCAGCCTTCGCCATTACCGTCATTTTCAATTTGTTCGGATTTCCATTCACGGCCCTTATTCCGGTTATTGGCAAATTGACGCTGGGCCTGAGCCCGGATGGCGTCGGCCTTGTTGCGGCATCAGAAGGCGTGGGTGCCATGATCGGTGCTATTCTGGCAGGTCGAGCCAGTTCAGTGGGCCACATGTGGGGAAATTACATCGGTGGTGTCAGTGCCTGTCTTGTCGGAATCATAGTTATGGGATCAGGCCAGCATATTGCCTCGGTCGTGCCCGGTATCATGTTGGCAGGCTTCGGTGGTGGATTTTTTGCCGCAACCCAGGTGATGATCGTCTATCGCCTGTCACCACCGGATCAGAGAAGCCGCATGCTGGGTATCCTGTCGATCTGCATTGGAACCGCACCAATTGGTTTTGTAATTCTGGGTTACATGTCTGATCTGATGGGGACCAGCCTTTCCCTGATTTTGATGGGGCTGGAAGGCCTGATTGCCATAGCCTTGTTCTGGCTATTTTTCCGCCGCGCAGTGCGATCGAGCACGAATTAACAGGCAAACGAGCTACTGAATGATAAATTGTTGGATTACCCAACAATAGGGCTTGCAAACAATGTGGTCTTTCGACCATCATTCGTCCCGTGGAACATGAAGCTGAAAATCAAGCTGCCCCTGACTGGCCGGATATCCGGGTAACCGGTGATGTACTGGCGCGCACAGCTGCGCGTCTGCCAGACAAGACCGGGCTGATTTGTGGATCGGAAAGCCTGACATTTGCGCAAATAGATGCGGATGCCAACAGGTGTGCCAATGCCTTGCTGGCCCTGGGTCTGAATAAGGGTGCCAAGGTTGCGATCATGGCCCGCAATGTACCGGCCTATACCCTGACGTATTTTGGCGCGGCACGTACCGGCTATGTCCTTGTGCATGCTTCCACCCGCTATATAGCCAGTGAACTGACATTTGTATTGAATAAATCAGACAGCGAAGTGCTGATCGTCGAAGCAGCGTTCCTTGAGATCGCTGAAGAAGCCCTAGCTGAATGCCCCGATGTAAAGCACCTGATCGTCATAGAAGACATCCTGGGCGAAATGGCATGCCCCAGCGGCTATACCACTTTTGCAGAAATGCTGGATCAGTCGTCAGCGGATACCCCGCCCGTTGAGATCGTCGGGTCTGATCTTTACGCCATTACTTTCACAGGTGGCACGACCGGATTTCCCAAGGGGGCCATCGTCGACCACCGGGCACGTCTGATTTCAAGCTTTGTTGGTGCGGACGAGCAAAATGTGCTGGAAAGCGATATCGCTGCCATAACCACCCCCCTGTTTCATTCCGCCGGTTTGTTTGTATGGTATCAGCCCGTTGTTTTGCAGGGTGCGACGGCTGTATTGATCCCGAAATGGAGCGCCGGTGCTTTTCTGGATGCTGTCCGCGAACACCAGATCACGGCGGCGTTTCTGGTGCCGACACAGATTGTCATGCTGCTGAACGATCCCGATTTTGATGAAGCTGTTTTTCGTAACCTGAAGAAAATTGCCTATGGCGGATCAGCCATGCCCCCGGCTTTGCTGGCTGAATTGCTTGAGCGTTTTCCAGGCCTGGAGCTGGCCAACAATTACGGCCAGACCGAAACCTGCCCCTTGTCGATGTTCCGGGCTGATCTTGCCCCCGACCAGGTTGCGACCCTGGGGCGCGCCCCCAGAGGTATCGAAGTTGCGATCCTCTCCGCCGATGGCCAGCCCCTGCCCCCCGGTGAAGTCGGCGAAATCGCCAGTCGCGGCGACCACAATATGAAGGGCTATTATAACGACCCGGAACAAACCGAAGCCTGGTTCAAAAACGGCTGGGGCTGCACCGGTGATGTCGGGGTCATGGATGAAGATGGATATATCAGGTTGGTCGACCGGGCCAAGGATATGGTGATTTCCGGTGGTGAAAACATCTACCCGAGGGAAATTGAAAATGTCCTGCACAAACATCCGGCTGTGGCGGAATGCGCTGTGTTTGGTGTCCCGGATGATACCTGGGGCGAAGTCATTGCCGCCCATATTTGTTTGCGCAATGGTGCCAAAGTCGACAACGAAGAACTTATGACATTCTGCGAAGCCAACCTCGCGCGTTTTAAATTGCCACGGGTTCTGAAAGTCGTCGACGACTTGCCAAAAACCGCCATCGGTAAAATCCAGAAAAATGTGCTGCGGGATATGTATATCTGAACGGGCAATAAAGGCCCTCAGGTTCCTACTTCTGTCCCATTACTGTTAAGCCGGTCCAGTCCCCGGATGGTGGATTTTCCACATGGCCGCGACAGCGTTCAATATAAAGTGCTGCCGCCTGGTCGTCAGGGGCCATGGCAACGCAGGCTTCAAAGCGTTTACAGGCTGGCAGGAATTCGCCGGCCCGGTAATGTTCAAGGCCTTTTTCAAACTGTGACTGGATTTGTTGTTTCTGGGCCTTGAGGTCTGGATCATTCATATCCATCAGTTCGTAAACTGTAACCGCTGTTTCCCGACCAACCACAATAACCTGATCCAGTTCGCGAATTTCGAATTTCCCGGGATCCTGCAAACGTTCCATGGTGTGGCTGGTAAACAGAATTTGTGCCCCGAACAGTTTGGTCATGCTTTCGGTACGTGCCGACAGGTTCGCGGTGTCCCCGACCACATTTGATTCCAGTCGCTGCCCACCGCCGATAGCCCCCAACATCAAGGGGCCACTGGTAATGCCAAGGCCAAAGCGGATTTCGTCTTCTCCCCGGCTTTTGCGACGCACATTCAGCCCCTGGGTTTCTTTCAGCATGGCAACGGCACAGCGCAAGGCGGCATCGGCTTCGCCTGGAAACAGCGCCATAATGGCATCACCCTGATACTGGTTTACGAAACCATTTTCCTGTTCGATGGCCGGTTCCACTGCCGACAGGAATTCATTGAGCATGGCGAAGGCCCCTTGCGGACCAAGTTTTTCCGACATGGTCGTGAAGCCGCGAATATCGGCGAACAACACATTCATTTCCAGACCGGCAGCATCGCCTGCGCCAATTTCCTCGATGCTTTCGCGGTTCAGAAGCTCCAGAAACTGAAAGGGCACAAATCGGCTGTAGGAGCTGGTCAGGTCGACCAGGCGTTCGTTGTGAGACTTGATGTCTTCATTCAATTCCCGATTGGTCCACAGCGCACTGGCCTGACGCACCAGAACAGAAAAGGCTGATTTGTGTTCCTCGGAAATAGGTTCAAAAAAATCTGCACTTTCAACGGTGACACCTGCCAGAATGGCACCGTTAAAATGACCGGATTTGTCGGTCAGGGGGCAGACGATTGCCTGGGCCAACTGCAATTCCCGCCAGTTTTCCAGCAACGGGTCCGCCGCATCAAAAATACGGGTGTCGTCCAGGTCAATCCAGTCAGGCGAAAACGGCAACAGGGCTGGTGGGTCGTCGAAACCAAACTCGCCAACGGCGACCAGGCTTTCGGGATCATTGGTTGTGCGCAGGACAAGTGCCACTTCAAATTCAAACGCTTCGATAATGGATTCAAGTGTCAGGGTGTTGAATTCGGCAACCGTTGAAACTTCAAGTCCATCGGCGATGAACTTCTGGATCGCCTTGAAGCGCATCAACTCGCGGTCCAGCCGATCCTTGGTCCGGCTGAGGTCACGTTGAATGACCAGATGGCGGCCACCTTCGGCCTCCAGCCGTTCACATATCGCCTGCAACTCCTCGTAACTACGCTTGTTTTCCGCTTCAGTCATACCGTTTGAGGCAATATCCTATGCGCCTTCTTTACGCACCAGTGAAAATACCGATGTGGTGAAACTGTGAAATTCATTGCGCCCGGCAACAGGTGCATATTCGCTGTACCCGTAAACGCCCAGCCACGGAACTTCCGTATCCCCACAAATCGGATGCTGGATTTTTGCCATGATCTCGTCTTTCAGCACCCGGTCAAATGTCAGGCGTCCACGCGCCATGCAGTCAGCATGGAAAACAGCTTCCGGTTTGCGTTCCTTGTAGGCTTCGTTCATGCGTGTAGTCATGCGGTCAACGCCGTCAAAGATCAGGTCTTCGTCCCGCTGCATCAACACAACCTTGCTGCCTTCGGGGCAACTTGTCGGCCAGGAAAATGTCTGATTGTCGTCACTGACTTCAAATGTGGCACGCAGAACCTGGGGATTGTCATAGGCTTTTTGCTCTGGCGAGACCAGATCAATGCCGAGACCCGATATACCCATACATTCAGCCGGTGGCGTTTCAATGGGCAAGCCAACCTTGCTCATCAGGGTTGGCCAGGAGGGTTTACCATCCAGTTCCAAAATCTGATTACCGTCCGATTTGGTGACTTCCATTGTCATACCTGCCAGCGGCACCGATCCATGATGAATGCCCATGACCAGTTCCAGTGAAGGGTCTGCGAAGCCAACCAGCACAATGCCATTTTCCATGACCTTGTCGTTGTGGAACTGAAAAGTCTTTTTGGCCTTGCCGTTGTCTGCAGCAGTGGCACCAATAATCGGAATGTCGGGTCCAAAAACACTTTCGATCCCGGCGATGACTTCATCCCCACGCACATCCAGCCCGGTCGTCAGGCAATAGATAATCGAGATGTCGTTGTTGGCCGCTTTCAATTCCTCAGCGGCTTTTGCAGCGACGGTCCTAGATGTACCAGCGCTCAAACCGTCAGCTGACGCAACAGCCAGTTCCGATCCTCTGGCAGCCATAACTGCCATGGCCCGCATGTTTTCACTAACGCTTCCCCGACCGATGACACCGGCCCCGCTGCAGCCTACGATTTGCGCACTCGGGCAGGCGGCCCGGGCTGCCGCCAGCGCCTGAGGAAAGTTGTGACCAACAGTCGAATGGATCACAAGCAAATCGCAGTCCTGGTTGTCATCCCCCAAAGCCAGTTCGATACATTCGCTTGCGGCCTGCTTGCTGTTAACAGCTGTGCTCAGGCCTGAATAAAATTCCAACATCCCCTACCCCCTGATGATGTCCGCTGTTCCGGTCAGGCAGTCTAGACCTTAATGACAACAATTCCAAAAAGCATTTGCCAAAAAGTATTTAAAAGAATGTTTCTTACGCAACTTTTGAGCGGCTGATTTATCGCCGCCGCTGTCTGCCTATTTATCTGTGCGCGCCAGCACGACCTATTTATCTGTGCGCGCCAGCACGACCTGGTTCCGGCCTGCATTTTTGGCGGCATAAAGCGCCCGGTCAGCTGCTTCATTCAGATCCTGTGCTGTCTCATAGTCTTCAAAATTAGCCACACCACAGCTAAACGCGCACTGGAATTCAGTTTCGCCGGAATGATGAACAACTGCGGCAAAGTGTTCTCGCAGCTCATTTAAAATGCGTTCGGCATTTTCAACATCGGTATCGATCAGGATAACGGCAAACTCCTCGCCACCCACGCGACCAACGATATCAACCTTGCGCAGACGTTGTTGCAACAGGCGCGAGAGGCTTTTGATCACACGGTCACCGGTGGGGTGTCCGTAGGTGTCGTTGACCAGTTTGAATTTGTCGATATCCACAATGGCAAAAAACAAGCCCGATCCCTGGCGCCGGGCACGAGCCATTTCGATATCCAGCATTTCCTTGGTCTTGGTGTGATTATATAAACCGGTCAGGCTGTCCCGAACCATGAAGGATCGCAAGACACGCCAGCGCCGCACACGGTTGGTCACTGCACCAGTCAAATGGTCCGGCACGATAGGCTTTGCCAGGAAGTCATCGCCACCGGCGCTCATGGCCTCCAGCTGACGTCCCTTGTCGCCTTCCGACGACAGATAGACAATCGGCAAACTGATAAAAGCTTCCTGCTGACGGATCACCTGGGCCATCTCATACCCACTGCAGGACGGCATATAAAGATCCATAATGACAATTTCAGGCAAGAAGGAAACCAGGGCATCCATGACCATCATGGGATCATTGACCGCCACCACTTTCATGCCAACGGCTTCCAGGATGGTGCGATAATATTCGGTCATTGCTTCTTCATCATCAACAACCAGAACCCGGAAAGGCTCAGGTGGTTCAATCGAAGACAAGGCATCCAGGCGGTCAACAAAGACGCTGACGTCGACGGGTTTGTTCAGAAAGGCAAGCCCCCCTGCCCGGACAGCCCGCAAGCGTGCCGCGATATCATCCAGTGTCGAGATAAAGAACACAGGGATGTCGTTGCTGATTTCCTCGGTAATTCTTTCAACGACATCAATCCCGGCATGAATGCCGCTTTCGAAAACAACATCCGTGACGATCGCAATGGGAATTTGCCGCTCAACACCCTTGAACAGTTCTTCCGGGGTGAAAAATCGCTCAACATCATAGCCGAAATGGCCGATCTGCTCTGCGAGATTGTCGGGTTCTGCACGGGCGTCTTCCGCGACATAAACAAGTCGGCGATTATCGACGGAGCGGGAGGCGATTGTCAGACTGGTTTCTTCGGCGACCCTGCTATCATCATAGGCGGCTTCAGTGACGACCTGGCGAACCTGGGCCAGTCGCGCAGTGACGGCGCCACTACTGGCGATATCAATTCCTGAACTGACTGCCTCAACCGCCCTTTCAAGACCTTTCGAAACTTCACTGACCTTGTCGAGGCCGAAAGTCGCACCGGAACCGGCCAGACTGTGGGCCAGCCTGTGCAGGGTAACACGGGCCTCTTCGTCGCCTTCACAGGCTGCTTTCCAGGCCGCGTCGATTTCAACAATCCGTCCGCCAAGGCTTTCGCGGAACTTGTCCCGCATTGCCTGTAATTTTTGCTCGAGTGTCAGCTCGGTCATGGTTAAAATCAGCCCCTCGCGTATTGCGCCTGCAATATAATTGGTTGGCGAAAGCCAGAGGTCAACTTTTGCGTTCAAAAATTTTTGAGTAAAACCAATATTTTGGCGGTAAAAGTCCTAATTCAGGACTTTTGCGATGGTATCCAGAAGCTTGTCGCGACTGAATGGTTTTTCCAGCGTATCCGTGGCCCCGAGCTTGTTGGCGAACCCCAGAAAACTACCTGGTTCACTGCGTCCGCCACCAGACATGGCAATGATGCGAACCTCGGGGAACTCCTTGCGTAATTCGAGGATGGTTTCAACACCTTCCTGGCCGGGCATGATCAGGTCGGTCAGCACCAGATCGGACGGTTTGGCCCGAAACCGGTCCAGGCCTTCGCCGCCATCGCAGGCTTCGTTAACCTGATAACCTTCATCCTCGAGAATGGCACAAATAACCGTGCGAAGATCGTTGTCATCATCAATAACAAGTATGCTCGCCATTCAACAACCACCTTCCCGGGCGCCTGAAATCAGGACAATCCCGCCATTGACCAATGCGGTACTTTATACCAGCGTAATACTATGCCACGATTTGCAGGTATTCCAGTGTTCGCAGCATCAATTTGCCTCACGAATACTTGACCCGAAGAGGCCGGAATGGTCAACTCCGGCGAGAAATCACACCCGGCTTTATTCCCTCCCAGCAATGCGGGTATCAAGATGAAAAAAAGTATGATCGTAACCGGTGGCAGTCGCGGCATTGGTGCGGCTGTATCACGTCTGGCGGCAGCCCGTGGCTTTGCCGTTTGCGTCAATTACCAGAACGCCCGCGAAGCTGCAGACAGTGTCGTCGCCGATATTGTTGCTGCAGGTGGTCAGGCCGTAGCAGTGCAAGGTGATGTTTCAAACGAAGAAGACATCAAGCGATTGTTCGATACTGCCGAAACCGAACTGCCACCACTGGCTTCTGTAGTGAACAATGCCGGTATCGTCAGTTCCCTGAAGCGCCTGGATCAAAAGTCTGCCGACGACATTCGCCGCACCATCAATGTTAATTTAACCGGCGTGGCCTTGTGCTGTGCCGAAGCCGTGCGTCGTTTATCGACAAAATATGGTGGACCCGGAGGAAGCATCGTCAATGTATCATCCGCCGCTGCCCGTATTGGCGGTGCCAATGAATGGATCGATTATGCCGCCAGCAAAGGCGGTATCGACACCTTGACCCTGGGCCTGGCAGCCGAAGTCGGGGCAGAGGGCATTCGCGTCAACGCCGTTCGCCCGGGCCTGACCGACACAGATATTCATGCCGCTGCAGGTGCCCCCGATCGTATGGCCACGATAGCACCCAACATTCCCATGAAGCGTGCAGCCTCACCTGAAGAAATAGCCAACGCAATTGTCTGGCTCACGTCGGACGAAGCATCTTATGTAAACGGCTCCATCCTTGATGTCGCCGGTGGTAGATAGAACCTCGAAAGTTAGTACATTATGACCAGTTACGATCACCTGACCGACGGCCTTTGCCTTGCAGTTCGCGAAGCCGGTGCAAAAATTATGGAAATCTACGAAAGTGATTTCGAAGTTCGCACCAAGGGCGACGAAAGTCCCGTCACCGCCGCCGACGAAGCCGCCGAAGCCATCATTCTGGAGCATCTGGCAGCCCTGGCACCAGACATTCCTGTTGTTGCCGAAGAAAGTGTTGCGGCAGGTAATATTCCTGATATTTCCGGCGGTACGTACTGGCTGGTTGACCCCCTGGACGGCACAAAGGAATTTGTCAGCCGCAATGGGGAATTCACCGTCAATATCGGTTTGATCGAAGATCACCGCCCGGTTCTGGGCGTGGTCTACGCTCCGGTCCTGGATCGCCTGTTTTTTGGCAGCATGACCAGCGGCGCATTTTGCGAAAACATGTCAGGCAAACGCGAAAAGATAGAAGTCCGCAGCCCGGATGAAGACGGCCTGGTCGTTGTCGCCAGTCGTTCACATCGTGACGCCGCAACGGATGACTATTTGGCCCAATTCACGGTCAAGGAATTAACATCCGCTGGCAGCTCCCTGAAATTCTGTCTGGTCGCCGCAGGCGAAGCCGACTTCTACCCCCGCCTCGGCCGCACCATGGAATGGGACACCGCCGCCGCCCACGGCGTCTTACGCGCCGCCGGTGGCAGCCTGACCACCCTCGAAGGCGAAGAATTCCTCTACGGCAAACCAGATTTCGCCAACGGTTTTTTTGTGGCGAAGGGTAAGAGTTAGGCTCCCACACCCAAAACGATCACAGCCCCGAACCCTGCCAGCAGCAAGGCCGAAAATCGGTTGATCCATTTCATGCCTTCGCCGCCAAGTTTCTGGCGAAAGACCGAGGCCAGGAAGGCAAGGAACAGCCACCAGAGGGCGGAGCCGATGAAAACGCCGATGACGAGGATCGCGGCGTCCCCGTAGGCGCGGGTTTCCGAGGCCAGACCGAGGCCTGCGAAGATGGCCAGGAAAGACAGAATGGTCGACGGGTTGGCAAGGGTCAGGACGGTTGTGGCAAGATACCCGGACAACAACCCCAGGCCCCGACGCGTGTTGGCAGCCTGATCTTCTGAGGGTTTTGATCGCCAGGCACGGATGCCCAGCCAGATCAGGAAGGTGCCACCACCGAGGCGCAACCAGGTTTCCATATCCAGCAGAAACCCGGAGATCGCCGTCAGCCCGAAGGCCGCGACAAATCCATAACTTGCGTCAGCCGTTGCCGCACCCATACCTGACAAAAATCCGGCGAGGGGGCCGTGGTTGAGGGTCCGGCGGATGCACAGGATACCGATAGGTCCGACAGGGGCCGCGACGGCAAAACCGATGATCAGCCCTTCAACAAAACTTGATATCCACACTTCATTCAGCACCCACAATAATCACCTCAGACGGCACGTCATCGGCATAAAGCTTCGCCACCAGATCGGTCCTGTTTTCCAGGGTGGAGCGCTGGTTGATATAGCCCTTGTCGGTGATTTCGTTGGCGTCGATATTGGCGGGCTGCAGCATCAGCAAAACGCGTTTGACACGACGACTGGAACCACCGGCATCTTTGTTGTGGGCAGCCAGGGTTTCGGAGATATGCGCCCGGACTTTCTGGTGATTGATAATTTGATCCGGCGGCGTGCCATCGGGTAAACCAGCCAGGGCCTGACAGGCCACAAGGTTCGGCCAGGCCAGCAGACAAATCTCGTCGCGGTCATGCCCTGTGACCACAGCGTCCTGAATGGCCGGACTGGTGACCGCGAGGGCATCCACCCGCAGATTGCCTACGGCAACCCATGTCCCGGATAACAGCTTGAAGTCTTCGGAAACACGGCCGTCAAAGGTAATGCCCTGGTTGGCATCATCTTCCACCATCAGCTTCCCGGCATCACCGATGCGATAAAAGCCTTCATCGTCAAAGGCCGCCGCAGTAACATCGTCCTGTCCCACATAGCCCGGCGTCACGTTATCGCCCTTCACCCGGATTTCCAGTTTGCTGCCCGACGGCACCAGTTTCAGGGTCACACCCGGTACCGGCACGCCGATATTCCCGGCTTTTTCCAGCGGAAAATGTGCCGCCGCCGCCATGGGAGCTGTTTCGGTTGAGCCCCAGGCCGAGGTCATCACAACCAGCTTGCCCGTGGCTTCGACGGACAGTTTTTCAAGGCGTTGCCACAGATCCTGGGGTAATGCGGCAGCTGCGTAAAACACCACTTTCAGGTTCCTGAAAAAGGCGTCGCGCAGGTCGTCATCGTTTTCCAGAAAAGGCAGCAGGATGTTGTATCCGGCGGGCACGTTATAATAAATATTCGGCGAGACATCGCGAATATTGGCAATGGTTTGTTCGATCAATCCAGGTGCCGGTTTGCCGGCGTCGATATACATCGTGCCGCCATGGCACAGCACCATGTTAAAATCGTTGTTGCCGCCGAAGGTATGGTTCCACGGCAACCAGTCCAGCAAGACCGGTGGATCGACATCTAGAAACGGCCAGACCTGGGTCAGCATTTGCTGATTGGCACACATCATGCGCTGGGTATTGATCACCCCTTTTGGCATGCCGGTAGACCCGGACGTGAACAGGATTTTTGCCATAGTGTCCGGGCCAACCGCTGCAAAGGCTGCGTCAACATCACCACTGGCTGAGGTGGTGCGCAAATCAGTGAACATTGTTGCCGTCATGCCTTCGGGTGGCGGGGCACTGACGACCAGTTCTATCTCAGCCAGATCAAGACTGGCCAACGCAGGCCCAAACACGTCGGCACTGGCGGCATAGATGATGCCGGGTTTGACCAAATCGAATATATGCCGGACTTTGCTGTGATCCTGGCTCATCAGGGAATAGGCCGGAGACACAGGCACAGCCGGGATACCAACCTGCTGGGCGCCCAGCGACAACAAGGCGTGATCGATGCTGTTGCCAGACAACAACATCACCGGACGATCCTGCCCCAGTCCCCGATCCAGCAAGGCCTGGGAAATTGCATCCACCCCTGCCCGTAATTCAGCGTAGGTGATGTGTCGCCACGCCCCCGCCGGATCACGTTCTCCGAGGAAGTTCGCATTCGGCGTCTTTTCAGCCCAATGCCGTATCCAGATCCCGACCTGGTCAACATATTCCTCAAGGGGTTCCCGCGAAGCCAGAATAATTTCACCATTATCCCGCCGCTCCATCGCGATATCGGGGGTGCCAAAGTGGACCTGCATCCGAGGGGTATCAGTCATCGTCTTCTCGTCATTCAAGGGTTAAACAGTTGCCACCGGCGTGGCGGGTGAGCCTACGGCTTTGGGCAGGCGCAAAGGCGGTGCTGTCAGGAAACAGCGGTAGCGATTATTTTCCGCCATCCATTCTGCCAGCTCGGCAAAATACCAGAGTTCCGCCAGGGGCAAACCAAGTTTGAACAGGCAATGCTGATGCAGCGGCAGGGCCGAGCAAGGTGTCTCGCTGCCCTTACCCAGAAAATTCTCCACCGCGTAATTATCAGCACAAATAGCGGCGATGCCGGAATCAGTTATCCATTGCAACAGCCGGTCATCCTGTCCGTCGAGGGCGGCACAGGATTTATCCAGCACGGCCTTGTCCGGGTGATGGTCCATTTCGAGGATCAGTTCCGAAAACCCGGTGCGCAGCAACAGGATATCGCCTTCTTCGATGACGATACCATCCGCTTCAAGAATGCCCATCAGATCATCATAGTTCACTGCTTTGCGTTCGCGCCCATAGTGGCGGAACAGATCAACCAATACACCACGCCCCTGGATCGGTCGGGCGGCAAAGTTGTCGATGGAAAGTTTCAGGGCACCGGGTTGGACATGATCTTCCGGCCCCAGAATATCTTCTCCGGCCCGGTATCCATTGTAAAAAACCTTTTCGTCGACCCCGTCGCCGTCGGCATCAAAGTGACTGCCGACATGGGCCAGGCTATCCCACTGGGTGGAATATTGCAGACAAATGAGCACCTGATCATCACATATTACATCCGTGGCATTTTTGATGACGGTGTTCATGGACATGTTCATCCACTGCTCGCCATCCAATTCAGTGGGGCTGAGACTTGGTGGAAAACGACGGACATTCAGAAAATTTCCCCCGGGGAAATCCAGCGGCAAGCTGAGGCAGAAGTTGCGTCCGGTCTGAATCTCTGCACCGGCCTGGCGCACACGCTCAGGCGTTAACAGGTTAATGCGCCCCAACTGGTCATCATCTCCGAAATCACCCCAGTTCGACCCTTCCGGACGATTTACCCAGCGTTTTGCCATTTCCTTACCCCTGCTAATTGTCATGCAATCTGCGCACATGCATTTACCTGTCGAAAAGGCTATCATGACTTCCGTCCAGCACATAAGTTCGTTGGCAATAAATTTTATGCGTTTGAGAATTAGATTGTTTCCGGCTTTGGCTTAAGCGCTGCATTTCCTGTAACCTGTGGCAGGTGCCAGATAAAATGGCGAGAGTTGTTCTGTTCGAACCGGGATTTACCGGATTAGAGAACCTGTGAAGTGTGAGTTGCGTGCATGACCGAAGCGGAAAACAAGGGCTTTGAGGAAATCGACGTTCAGACAGCAAACGACTTGCTGGAAAGCGGCGATGCCTTGCTGATTGATGTGCGCGAGCCTCTGGAATATGAAGTCGAACATGTGCCCGGCTCCCTGCTCCACCCTCTGTCCTTTCTCGATCCCGATCTGTTTCCGAAAATCACTGAAAAGAAGATGCTGTTCATCTGCGGCGTCGGTAAACGCTCGGCCGCTGCCTGCAAACAACTCGCCAAGGCCGGTTTCACCAACCTGACGAATATTGCCGGTGGCGTTGATGCCTGGCGCGAAGCTGACCTCGACCTCGAAGGCACCCGCTTTGAGACCCATGATTATATGATTTGATGCCAACTTCACCCTCTCCTTCCTCATGGGGAAGGAGAGGGTGAAGCTTCGAATAATATGATTTCGCACCATTTGAGATAGCCAACGAACCATTCCCCGGAAATAACAAAATGCCCTGGCCTCTGCCCGTTCGATATGAGATTGCTGAAGAAACCCGGTTCGGGGATCGGCGGCTGAATTGTTTTGCGTCCCGTCCTGGCAATGTTGATCAATTGCTGCGCGGGAGTGCCGCCAACGATCCGAAGGCCGAGGCAATTGTCGATGGCGACCGGCGGATGAGCTATGCGGCCCTGGATGAGGCCGTTAACAAGGTTGCCGCCAATCTCAGGAATCTTGGACTGGAACAGGGCGACCGGCTGGCGTTGTTACTGGCGAACCGGGCCGAGTTTGTGATCGTGGCCCAGGCGGCGGCGCGCCTGGGAGTCATTACCGTGCCCGTCAACATTCGCGAGCAAACACCAGAGCTTGAATATATTCTCAATCACTGCGGCGCAAAGGTGCTGGTGCATGAAGCGGACCTTGAGCCCCGCTTGCCAAACGCGGACGCCCTGACATCCCTGCAGCATCGTTTCTCCATTGGTGGAGAGACAAGTCTGGCCCGGCCCTTTGCGGAATTGATGACGTCCGTAGACGTGCCGGTACCGGAAATCGAATTCAACGAAGAAGATACAGCGGTCATTCTTTATACGTCTGGTACCACGGGCAGGCCAAAAGGGGCGATGCTGACCCATGTGAATATCGTGCATTCGGTCATGCATTTTGATACCTGTTTCGAACTTGGTGAAAAAGAGCGCAGTTTGCTGGCTGTCCCGGCCAGCCATGTCACCGGTCTTGTCGCCATCATTCACACGATGCTGGGTCTTGGTGGCTGTATCGTCATGATGCGGGCATTTGACGCGAAAGAATTTCTGGCTCTGGCGGCTGCCGAAAAAGTGACGGCCCTGATCATGGTGCCGGCCATGTATAATCTTTGTTTGCTGCGCGCTGATTTCGCTAATTATGATCTGAGCGCCTGGCGTATAGGCGGCTTTGGTGGTGCGCCGATGCCGGAAGATACCATCCACCGGCTGGCAGAGGCGGTACCGGGGCTTGTCCTGACCAACACCTATGGTGCCACAGAAACCACCTCACCCACCGCGCTGATGCCACCGGGGCATGGGCCTGAACACCCGGACAGCGTCGGCCAGGTCGTGCCTTGCGGTTATGTCCTGGTGATGGACGACAATGGCGTGCCGGTAGCCCCTGGCAAGCCCGGAGAAATCTGGATTGGCGGCCCCATGGTCGTGCCCGGATACTGGCAAAACGAAGAAGCCACAGCGCGCGAATTCTCAGGCGGGTACTGGAAGTCCGGCGATATTGGATCACTGGACACCAGGGGGTATCTCAGAATTTTTGATCGCAAAAAAGATATGATCAATCGTGGTGGCTATAATATCTACAGCGCCGAGATCGAAAATGCCCTGTCCCTTCACGAAGGTGTCGTAGAAAGTGCCGTAATTGGCGTCGCTGACCCGGTGTTAGGCGAAAAGACCCATGTCCATGTCTGTGTCCGGGATGATGCCTTACGGGAAGAAGATGTCAAAGCCTGGTGCGGTGAACGCCTGGCGGATTATAAAATACCGGATTTTGTGACCTTGTCTGGCGAACCTTTACCGCGCAATGCCAATGGCAAGATCGTCAAGCGTGCCTTGCGGGAATCCTGAGGAGCCGGAAAGGAACATAAGATCATGCAAAAACCAGTCGCTGTTGTTGTCGGTGTAGGCCCCGGTCTTGGTGGAGCCCTGGTCCGAAGATTTTCTGCTGAGGGCTATGCCGTGGCGGCAATCTCTCGAGACATCAAGAACGCAGAATCCATTTGCACCGGGGTGGATGATGCGGTGGCGCTTTCTTGCGACGCCACAGATCGTGCGCAAACTGAAAGTACCATTGCCAGGATTCGTGAAGATATGGGTAGGCCAGAAGTCCTGCTCTACAACGCTGGCGGCGGCGTACGGGGAACCATCGACGAAATATCTGAAGATGATTTTGCCTTTAGCTGGCAGATCAATGCCATGGGCCTGTTTCTCTGGGCCAAGGTTCTGGCACCCGACATGGTCGATGCTGGCAAAGGCCTGATCGGGGTCACAGGGGCGACGGCCAGCTTGCGAGGCAAGCCGCTGACAACCGGATTTGCCGCAGCCAAGGCTGCACAACGAAGCCTGAGCCAATCGCTGGCGCGTGATCTGGGGCCAAAAGGCGTGCATGTATTTTATGCCATCATCGACGGCGGAATTGATAACCCGCGCACCCGCGACCGCCAACCAGACAAACCGATTGAATCGCGTTTGAATGCCGACGACATAGCCGATACCTATTGGGTTGTTGCCAATCAGAAACGTTCTGCCTGGACGTTTGAGATTGATCTGCGCCCGCACATTGAGAACTGGTGACATAGAGAACTGGCAATTTTGGTGCAAAAGTCATACATAACTGTCGAAGCGACTTTTCCCCTTAACCATTGCCCCTCAACAATCAGTGTCGCGATGAAACGTTAACGAGCATATGAGCGAAATACCAAACTGGGAAATCCCGGCGGCAGCCCAACCTGACCCCGCCAAATACACCTTCGACCTCGACCGCGCCTTGTCTGCGGTTGTGGCTGTCCATTCGCGCATCCCGTCGGACGCCTATACAGCAGGTATTCTGGGTGAAGAACGTCAGGGCAATGGTGTTGTGATCAGCGACAAGGGTCTGGTCCTGACTATCGGATACCTGATTACCGAAGCCACAGAAATCTGGCTGACCACCCATACCGGAAAAGTCGTCCAAGCGGACGTGCTGGCCTATGACCAGACCTCGGGCTTTGGCCTGTTGCAAGCCATGGGACAACTGGGTGTACCAGCGCTGGAGCGTGGCAACAGTTCAGACACCAGGGTTGGCGAACCGGTCATATTCGCGGGACATGGCGGACGCCGAAAAGCCCTTGATGCGATCATGACAGACAAGCGGGAGTTTGCCGGATACTGGGAATATGTCCTCGACATGGCGTTGTTTACGACGCCGGCTTATCCCCATTGGGGCGGTGCTGCTGTGATTGGACAAAACGGCAAGTTACAGGGCCTGGGATCGCTGTATATCCAGGATGTCGAAACCGGCACACCGCGAGAAGGCAATATGGCAATTCCCATCGAGTTGCTTGAGCCGATCCTTGAGGAATTGACCAAATTTGGCCGGGTCCAGCAACCGCCGCGTCCGTGGATGGGGTTGTTTGCGAACGAGGCCAGTCAACACGCTGTCATCATGGGCGTGGCCGAAAACGGTCCTGCTGACCTCGCGGGCATTGAAAGCGGTGACATCATTGTCGATGTCGCGGGAGAACCCGTGAACGGGCTGGTCGATTTTTTCCGTGCTGTCTGGCGACAGGGCGAAGCTGGCGTGGAAGTTCCCCTGACTGTGCTGCGCAATGAAGATTACTTCCGCTTTGCAGTTCTTACGATGGATCGCAACGATTTGCTGTTAAAACCAGCTTACCATTAATAGAATATTCTTTATTTTCAATTTCGCTTTAGTTGATCTCATCAATCTATTGTGTTGAGTGAGGCCATCTTATTGGTATCAGCAGGACCAATATTGATTGTATATTATCTTCAAGTTCCGAAAATTCTACCCTGTAAGGTTTGACGGATTTGTTGATGGTTTCAAATGTAAACAAGTGGTTTTTTCTTTTTGGTATGTTCCTGTGCGGCAGTGTTGTGGTCGGCGGCCTGGCTGTGATCAACCAGGGCGCTATCGGCGGCTATGAGAATGTCACCATTTTTACGTTGATGCTGCCCACAGTTCTTGGCGGCGTAACTGCTGCTGGCATAACATGGCTGTTGCAGCGCAACAAAATTCGGAAACAGCAAAAACAGGCGGCCGAAAACCAGTTGCTCGAAAGCGAGGCCCGGTACAAGGAAATTATCGAGGGTACAACTGACCTGATCAGTGTGGTCGACAGTGCCGGCAATTTCACCTTCGTCAATCAAATGGCAAAGACTGTCTTTGGCCTTTCGCCCGAGGAATGCCTCGGGAAATCTGCTTTCGACTTTATCCATCCTGAAGATCGCGATACCACGACCCGTGCATTCCAGAGCTGGTTGGAGCGCAAGGAACCTGGTGTCAGTTTTGAAAACCGACAACTCCACAAAGATGGCAGCTGGCGTCATATGCAATGGCGCATCCAGTATTATCATGATGACCAAAACGACTCCCCGGGTTTTCTCAGCATTGCCCGCGATATAACAGATCGAAAAAGTCTGGAGGATCAACTTCGTCAGGCGCAAAAACTGGAAGCCGTTGGTCAGTTAACCGGCGGCATTGCCCATGATTTCAACAACCTGCTGGCCGTGATGATTGGCAATGCAGAATTGCTTGAGGAAAAAGTCGCCGGAGACGGCGAAGCTGAACGCTATTTAGCGGCCATTTCAAAATCTGCGGAAAGGGCCGCATCGCTGACAGACCGGCTGCTGGCCTTTTCCAGACAACAGGCACTGTTGCTTGTCAGGGCTGATATCGCCGAATTGATTGGTGGACTTGAAGACATGCTTCGGCGCACCCTGGGGGAAACGATCGAGTTGACGATTGAAGCCGAAAAAGGTCTGTGGCCCGGACTGATTGACCCTCACCAGTTTGAAAATGCCATGATAAATCTGGCGATTAATGCGCGGGATGCCATGCCGAAGGGCGGAACGCTGGTTTTCAGTAGTTGCAATTTCTCCGCAGACGACGACCTCGCACCCCTGCCTGAAGATATCGCCCCCGGTGATTACATCGGGATATCCGTCCGGGATTCAGGCGTTGGTATGACGCCCGAAGTTCAGCAAAGGGTCTTTGAACCCTTTTTCACAACAAAGGGCGTTGGCGAAGGAAGCGGCCTCGGCCTCAGCATGGCATACGGATTTGCAAAACAGCTGAAAGGCCATGTGGAAATTGACAGCGCCGTTGGCGAAGGCACCACGATTACACTTTATTTGCCCAGAGCACCCGAAGAATAATTTATCTTCATCACACATTGATGCCGGTGACGGGTTTCATCATTATATCTGACAACTGAAACTTCCCGGGATCGCACCGTCGACATCCGGTTGTCCTGCAATTACATCCAGAACAAGGATTTTCCAAGATGGCATATGTCATTCCGGCACCCGCCCAGGCCACCCTGCCCGTGGTCGGCAGCGACGATGAATTCCCTGTCCACCGCATCTATTGTGTGGGCCGCAATTACGCTGACCATGCCCGTGAGATGGGCCACGATCCGGACCGGGAGGAACCCTTTTTCTTCATGAAGAGCCCGGACAATCTGATGCCTTGTGGCGGAGATTTTCCTTACCCGTCCAAATCAAATGACGTGCATCATGAAATGGAACTGGTGGTGGCCCTGAAATCGGGTGGTGACAATATCTCTGAGGACGCTGCACTGGATTGCATTTTTGGTTATGCCGCCGGTCTTGATATGACCCGACGAGACTTGCAAGGCGAAATGAAAAAGGCCGGACGCCCCTGGGAAATCGGCAAATCCTTCGAATATTCAGCACCCTGCTCAGCGATCAATCCAGCCTCGGGTATTGGTCACCCCGCCTCCGGCAGGCTCTGGCTTGAGGTCAATGGGGAGACCCGTCAGGACGGTGACCTGAACCAGTTGATCTGGAATGTAGCCGAAAGTATTTCCTACCTGTCCAGCCTGTTTACCCTGGCCCCCGGTGACCTGATCTACACCGGCACTCCGGCAGGCGTCGGCCCCGTGGTCAAAGGCGACAAATTGCACGGCACCATTGAAGGCATCGGGGAAATCGAAATTACAGTGGTCTAATTAACGACTTTCCCATCGGCGTCAAACAGATGCAGGCTGGCAGGATCAAGGTTGCAGCCGATTTTTTCGCCGGGTGCCACTTCGGTTGTGCCGGATTCTGCGATCACCAGGCGTTCGCCATCTGCCAAATTCAGGTAGATGTAGCTGACATCGCCGAGGCGTTCGACAACTTCCACGGCACCGGAAAGCTCATTGCCAGCGGCCGTGAGGTGTTCGGGACGCACACCGAGGGTAATACTGTCACCGGATGAACAGCTGTTGCCGGGGCGGTCAAAAGTGACTGTACCACTGAGACTACCTGCTACCTGGACGGCGATTGAGCTGCCGTCAACAGATACCACGGTACCCGGTAAAAAATTCATTTTGGGGGAGCCAATAAAGCCTGCCACGAACAGGTTGGCCGGACGATGGTAAAGATCCATGGGCGAGCCGATTTGTTCGACATTGCCACCATTCATGACCACGATCTTGTCGGCCAGGGTCATGGCTTCGACCTGATCGTGGGTCACATAGATCACTGTATTTTGCAAATCCTGATGCAGCTTGGCGATTTCGAGGCGGGTATTAACGCGTAAAGCCGCATCCAGGTTCGACAGCGGCTCATCAAACAAAAAGACCTGGGGTTCGCGCACGATGGCACGGCCAATAGCTACACGCTGGCGCTGACCACCGGAAAGTTGCGCCGGGCGGCGATGCAACAGTTCTGTCAGCTGCAGTTTCTCCGCCGCCGCGTCCACCCTGGTCTTGATTTCGGCCTTGCCCAATTTGGCAATGGACAGCCCGAAAGCCATATTCTTGCGCACCGACATATGCGGATACAGGGCGTAGGACTGGAACACCATGGCGATGCCGCGATCAGCCGGAGGTTTGTCGTTGACGCGTTCACCACTGATGCTGATGTCGCCGCCACTGATATCTTCCAGACCGGCAATCATCCGCAACAAGGTTGATTTGCCGCAGCCCGACGGCCCCACAAAAACAACGAATTCACCATCCGTAATATCGATGTCGACGCCATGCAGAACTTCTACATCGCCGTAGGATTTGTAGACACCTTCAAGTTTCATATCGGCCATGATGGAAACCTTTTTACTTCACAGCAATTATTTGACTGCACCGGCGGTAATACCGCGGATCAGTTGACGGGAAAAAATGATGTAGAGAATAAAGACCGGCACAATCGCCAGCGTGAGCGAGGCCAGAACCGAATTCCAGTCCGTGACATATTGACCAACAAACTGCTGCACCCCGAGGGTCACGGTACGGACACTGTCATCCGCCGTCAGGATCAGCGGAAACCAGAGGTCGTTCCACACCGGCACCATCGTAAAGACACCAACGGTGGCAATGGCAGGCCGCGTCAGGGGTAGAATGATCTGGAAGAAAATACGATATTCAGAGACGCCATCACAGCGTGCCGCTTCTTTCAGATCGTTGGGAATTTGTTGCATGAATTCGCTGAGAATGAAGATCGTCAGCGGCAGGCTCATGGCGATGTAAACAAGCACCAGGGCGGTCAGGGTATTCATCAACCCCATCGCGACAACCAGCTTCAGGATACTGACAGTGCCCAGCCGGATCGGCACCATGATGCCAATGGCCAGATAAAAAGCCAGCAAGGTATTAAGCTTGTATTTGTATCCAGCGAGGGCCCAGGCTGCCATGGCCCCGATCAACAGGGTGATGCCCAGGGTCAGCACAGTCACTGTGATGGAATTGAAGAAATAAACGTCGAAGTTTGAACGCCCCAGCACCTTGTCAAAACCAATGGTGCTGAAGGTTTCGGCGCTGGGCAAAGCCATGGGATCGTTAAAGATGCCCTTACGGGACTTGAAGGAATTGATCAGTACCAGAAAGATCGGCCACAGGGCCAAAATTGAATAACAAATCAAAATGCCATGCACCAGGGTGGCGGACAGGGATTTCTGCACAAGTGGTTTGCTCGACATTTCCCGCCCCCCCTAGAACGAATGGCGCAGCAAGCGGCGCTGCACAGCAAAGAAGAAGATGATGACGCCGGTCAGGATGATCAGGAACATCATGGCAGCCACCGTGGCCCCCATGCCGTTGCTGCCCATCTGCAACTGGAAGCCAAACAAGACGCGGTAGAAAAACGTGCCCATGATATCGGTCGCAAAGTTCGGCCCCGCCAGCCCGCCTTTGATCGCGTAGATCAGATCAAAGGCATTGAAGTTGGCAACGAATGTCAGGATCGAGACAATGCCCAGGGTCGGCAGGATCAGAGGGAACTTGATGCGCCAGAACACCTGCCAGTGATTGGCCCCGTCGATGATGGCGGCTTCGGTCAGTTCTTCCGGGATGTTCAGCAAGGCGGCGTAAATCAGCATCATGGGAATGCCCACGAACTGCCAGACGGAAATCAGCGAAATCGTCACCAGGGCCGTGCTTTCCTGGCCCAGCCAGGGTTGGAAATAATCCACCATGCCGATGATATCCAGCAAGGTTTCGGCCACACCCCAAAGCGGGTTCAAGATCAACTGCCAGACAAAGCCGATGATCACCACCGACATCATGGTGGGCAGAAACATGGCCGTGCGATAGATGTTGCGCCCGCGTACGGTCGGCAAACTCAGCAAGGCCGCCAGCAATAACCCGATTGGGTTTTGCACCAGCATGTGAATGGCAAAAAGAATAAAGTTATTGGATAAGGCGTTCCAGAAACCTTTCGACCAGTTCTCGTCGAAAAACAGGGTTTCGTAATTGCCCAGGCCCACAAAGCTCAGGGCACCGGTATCGTCGGGCGTATAGAAACTGACGCGCAGACTATCCAGCAAGGGATAGATCATGAACAAGGTATAGACGATCACCGCCGGTGCCAGAAACACCACGATATGGGTCGGAAAACGTTTACCTGATTTGGCGAAGCCTGGCATGATCATGTCCCCGGCGGAGGTTACGGATCGTTTGAATTCAAGTATCGAAAGTCGTTGTTTCAAAAATCGATCCGGGCGGGCTGACAGGGAGGACAGCCTGCCCGGATCTCATTTTGATCAGTTGGTCAAATCGCCCCTATTGGTGCGGCTTGTACCAGCCTTTCAGACCTTTTTCTGCTTCGGCAGCTGCCTGGGCAGGAGTCATGGAACCGTTCAGCACCTGAGCGGAAACATTCCACAGGGTGTTTTCCAGGTTTGGCTTGCCACGGGACAGGATCTGATAAGAGTTCCGGATCGTGGATTTGCATTTGCCGCGCCAGTTAACAAATTCCTGGGCAACCGGATCCTTCAGACTGACCTTGTGGTTGGACAGCGGGAAGAAGCCAGGCAACGCATTGGCATAGAGTTCTGCGAACTCGGCAGATGCAACCCAGCTCATGAAGACTTCGGCGTCTTTCATGTTTTTGCTGTGCGCGTTGATGCCCAGACCAATGTCGGTGTGATCGCTGATGTAACAATCAGACTGACCAGCCGGTGTGGGAGGCGGGAAGGCACCGAACTTGAAGTCAGCCTGGCCGTTGAAGGTATTGATATCCCATGAACCGGCAGGATAAATCGCCGCGCGACCCAGCGAGAACAGGTTCTGTGTGTCAGGATATTTTTGCGCCTTGTAGCCTTTACCCATATACGGGGCCCAGGCGGCCAAAGCTTTCCAGGTGTTGACGTAGGCGGCATCGGTATATTTGGCACTACCATCGATCAAAGCCTGACGACCGGCTTCACCCTTCCAGTAGTTCGGACCGATGTTCTGGAAACCCATTGTGGCAGCTTCCCACTGATCGGAAGAACCCAGCGCGATGGGTGTATATTTGCTTTTGGCTTTTACAGCCTTCACAACAGCCATGAATTCGGCTTCGGTCTTCGGTACAGACAGACCCAGTTCTGCAAAGATTTCCTTGTTGTAGATAAAGCCGTGGATCACGGATGCCATCGGCACACAGAAAGTGACTTTGCCGTCATCTGTAGTCCAGGCGCTTTTGGCAACGCTGGAGAAATTCTCCATGCCCTTGATGTTGTTGACCGAGGTCAGATGGCCTTGCTTGTAGAGTGCCAGCGAGGCATCAAACGGACGACAGGTCACCAGATCACCGGAGGTGCCACCAGCAAGCTTGGTGTTAATGGCCGAGTTGTAATCTGCAGGCGGCATGGGGTCGAAAACGACCTTGATGTCGGCGTGCATTTTGTTGAAAGCCGGGATGATCTTGTCCATCCAGATTTGCAAATCATCGTTACGCCAGCTCTCGATTTTCAGCGTACCGGCAGCCACCGGTGCCGATGCCAGCATGCTTGTGGCAACACCGGCAACCGCTGCCAGCATCAGCCCTTTACGGGCAAAGCCTGTTATAGAAGTCATTGTATCTTCCTCTCCAGTTGAGTTGGTTTTTTCAGCTTTTCTCTTTTGGTCTCGAATTAAGAACGGCGCGAAGATTCCCCCCCGCTCCTTCCAGTGCACCTGCCGCTTCCTCTGCGGACATGCCCCTGGCAACAAGCACGGCATTCTTGACCTGGCCGTCACAGGTATCCAGTGCGTCGCGGGCTACATTTTCAGCAACACCGGCGATATCGCCGACCATCCTGATGGCCCGTTCCACAAGTTTCTTATTGTCAGCAACAACGCTGACCATGTAGCCATCGACCACATGCCCAAGCCGCGTCATGACCAGGGTCGACAACATGCCAAGGGCCGCCTTCTGGGCTGTTCCAGCGCCCAGACGTGTAGATCCGGCGATAACTTCCGGCCCCGACGCCAACATGATTTCATGATCAGCGGCAGCCGCCAGCGGCGTTTGTTCGTTGTTGGTAATCGCGATCGTCAGGGCACCAGCACTGCGGGCCTCATTGACGATGGCAAGTGTGTAGGGTGTGGAGCCACTGGCCGCAACGGCGACAACAACGTCTTGTGCTGTAAAGGCCACACGGTTTGCATCCGCAACTGCGGCAGCGGCATCATCTTCTTCCAGGCCGATTTGCTGTAGTCGGGCAGCATCGCCACCCGCCATCAGAAAGACCAGCCGTTCCACAGGCCAACTGAATGTCTGCGTCATCTCCATGCCATCCTGCATGGCCAGCAATCCGGATGAGCCAGCCCCGGTATAGACAAGCCTGCCTGCCCCCGATACCAATTTGGCTGCCACATCTTCTGCGGCCTTCGCCAGGGCCGGTATAGCCGGACGCACAGCATCCACTGCCGTGGCCTGTCCCTGCCACAAGGCATCCAGCGCAGCTTCACTGTGCCAGGTATCAAAACCGGCATAGCGTGCACTGACCTCTTCCGTCGAAGCCAGCGAAGCTTCCCCGGAAGATGGAACCACTTGAATGATGTCCTTGGCATTTTGCATACCAATCTAATACCACATATTTTTAGCAAACTTAAACCATTTTTTCTGTACTCGTGGCATTTACCGCAGTATTTCAATGTTTTTCACTGCTATCTATTTGAAATTTAAGAAAAACTTTTTTTAAAATATTACTTATTTTATCAATATCCAATTTTTGATTGAAATTGGTCATAAAATGGTATTGAATATTCCCAAACGACAAACAGGCATCAAATTTGCCCAGCTTTTGATTTTGACACAGGCCCTGACAGGGGCCGGAAAACGGAACCGGACCTGAACTTCATGACCGACCCTCTCTTCCTCGGCATTGACGGCGGCGGCACAGCTTGCAAGGCACGGCTTTGCGATGCCGCGGGTCATGTTCTGGCGGAGGCGACAACAGGAGCCGCCAACACGTTGCTTGGCAGCGAACGGGCCATGGCCGAAATCAATCTGGCCACGAACAAGGTTCTGGAAATCGCCGGGTTGCCTCAGGACAGGGTTATCGAAGTTCATGTCGGGGCCGGACTGGCAGGACTTTCCTTGCAGCGCGAACAAAAACGATTGTCTGAAATCCCGCACAGATTTGCGGGCTTTACGGCCCATACCGATGCCTATGTCGCCTGCCTTGGTGCCAATGGAGGCAAGGATGGCGGTGTTTTGATCGCCGGTACAGGCAGCTGTGCTGCCATGATCAACAAAGGCGAATTCACAAGTTTTGGTGGCTGGGGGTTTTTGGTGTCAGACCAGGGCAGCGGTGCGCATCTTGGCCGGGCTGCCTTGAGATATGCGTTACTGGCCCAAGATAACGTCAGGACCCAAACCCCGATGAGCATCTGGATCATGGATGAATTTGATCGCTCGCCGGAAGAAATGATCATCTGGGCCGAGACCGCGAAACCCGGAGATTATGGCAAATTCGTGCCACGCATTTTTGACTTTGCCCGCGAAGGCGATGCAGCGGCCCATGAATTAATACAGGCTACGGCGGATGACCTTGCGGAATACATACGTGCGCTGGCCAGGCGCGGCGCCAAATCCGTCTGTCTGATTGGCGGCATTGCCGAGCCGGTCAAACCCTGGCTGAAAAATGATGTACAGGATATTCTCGGACCTCGCCTTGGCGACTCTCTGGACGGTGCCTTGTTGATGGCCCGAAACACATTGGCGAAAAGAAAACCGGTCGGGACAACTGAGCCGCTGGGTAGTTCACAATGACAACTTCCTCACCAACAATGTCGAAAAGTGGTTTTGTCGACGCTGTTCGCCAGGCTGTCGAGTTTGATGGTGCCCAGGGGCTGCCTCTGTATCGCCGTCTGCAGCGCGGCATTCGCCACGCCATTGATACCGGTGCCATCGGCCAGGAAGATGCCCTGCCCAGCGAACGCGATCTGGCGACCATGCTGGGCGTATCCCGGATCACGGTTCGCCGTGCGGTTCAGGAATTGGCGGATGAAGGTCTGCTAAGCCAGCGCCAGGGGGCCGGTACTTTTGTGACCCCGCGTGTGGAACAACCCCTTTCGCAATTAACCGGCTATACCGAAGACATGACGGCGCGCGGCATGACACCAACGGTACAGTGGCTGAACCGGTCTGTGACCACAGCCAGCCCGGACGAAGCCCTGGCCCTGAACCTGTCGCCGGGATCAAAGGTCAGTCGGCTCTATCGGTTGCGCTTTGCGGACAACCGTCCCATGTGCCTGGAACACGCGACCCTGCCGCACAAATATTTACCCGACCCACAAGCTGTGGACCAGTCTCTCTATGCGGCGCTGGACGAAAACGGCTGTCGCCCGGTTCGCGCCTTGCAGCGCTTGCGCGCCGAGCTGTTCAGTCCCGAACATGCCACCCTGCTGGGTGTGCAGCCTGGAAGCGCCTGTCTCTATATTGAACGACGGTCCTTCCTTGCGGATGGCGCTTCCGTTGAACTGGTGCGTTCCCATTACCGGGGCGATTCCTACGATTTTGTTGCAGAGTTACAATTATGACGTCAGATACCGCCCCGCACCGTTCCGGCAGCCAGATGGCCTTTGAAACCGGCGAGGCCCCGGCCGCTGTTGCCCGCCTGCTGGACACAAACATGTCCGCCTGTCTGGAACTGGGAAAACGCCTGGAAAAACTGCAGCCGCCGGTTATTGTCACCTGCGCCAGAGGATCTTCGGATCATGCCGCGACTTATGGCAAATACCTGTTTGAAACCCAGCTTGGCATACCGGTTTCCTCGTTTGCGCCGTCCGTCAGTTCGGTCTACCACACGCAACCCCGCCTGAAGGGTGCGTTGTTTGTGGCGATCTCCCAATCCGGCCGCAGCCCTGATTTGCTGAAAAGCACGGAAGCCGCGCGTGATGCAGGTGCCATGATTGTAGCCCTGGTCAATGACACTAAATCACCACTGGCTGATCTTGCAGATGTCTGTCTTGGCCTTCAGGCCGGGCCGGAAACCAGTGTTGCTGCCACAAAGTCTTTCATCGCCTCGCTGGCAGGCTTGCTACAGATTACGGCTTGCTGGTCTCGCGACGAAAAGTTGTCCGGCGCACTTGCCCACCTGCCAAACCAGTTGGCCAAAGCCGCTGATCTCGACTGGAGCGAAGCCGTCAACACAATTTCCGAGGCCCGCAACATGTTCACCCTGGGTCGTGGCCTTGGCTATGGTGTGGCGCAGGAAGCCGCCTTGAAGTTCAAGGAAACCTCGATGATTCATGCTGAACCTTTTAGTTCAGCAGAACTGGCGCATGGTCCCATGGCCTTGTTACGCATGGGCTTCCCGATCCTGATGTTCAGCCAGAATGACGGCACCCGCCCCGGCATCGTTGAACTGGCGACAGCGTTACGTGAAAAAGGTGCCGATCTTTTTGTTGCAGAAGAAGGGGACGCTGCACCGGGTCGGTTACCCGTTGTCGCTGACATGCATCCAGCCGTCGCTCCGCTGGCCATGATCCAGAGTTTTTATCGCCTTGCTGACAAGGTTGCTGCCGCCCGGGGACTTGATCCCGACACACCGCGTCACTTGAAAAAAGTGACGGAGACCTTGTGATGGGCATCAAAGCCCTGACCAACGCCCGGATATTTGACGGCGACATGATCCTGAACGGCAAGACCGTTCTGATCGAAGGCGGCCTGATCGTCGATATCGTCAATACGGACAGCTTGCCCGAAGGCAGTAATACAACTGACCTGAACAACAACTTGCTGGTTCCAGGCTTTATCGACATTCAGGTTAATGGCGGCGGCGGTGTTATGGTGGATGGCACGATAACAAATGACGGACTTGCAAAAATTGCTGCAGCCCATCGCCGCTTTGGCACCACTGCCTTTCTGCCGACCCTGATCACAGACGATCTGGCGTCAATGCAGACAGCGGCAGACGCTGTGCGCGAGGCCCTGAACATGAACATGCCGGGCGTCGTCGGCATCCATTTTGAAGGCCCGTTACTGAATACCAAACGCAAGGGCATCCATAACATCGAACGCATTCGTGCCGTCGACGATGACTTGATGGCGTTGTATCGATCAACGGATCTGGGTGTACGTCTGGTGACGCTGGCACCGGAAACAGTGCCAGCAGGCACAATCGCTGCTCTGGATCAATCCGGTATCCGGGTCTGCGCCGGGCACACAGCCGGGTCGTATGACGATATGCAAAAAGCTCTTGCCGAGGGTCTGTCAGGTTTTACCCATTTGTTTAACGCCATGACACCTATGGACAGCCGCGCACCCGGTGTGGTCGGTGCGGCCCTGGATGATGACGCAACCTGGTGCGGTCTGATCATTGATGGTCATCATATTCATGAGGCCACCTTGCGATCAGCTATCAAGGCCAAGGCGGCGGGCAAAATGATGTTGATCACGGATGCCATGCCGTCGGTCGGCAGCGACCTGCGCACGTTCGATTTATATGGCCGTACCATTACGGTATCTGAGGATCGCTGCACGGCGGAAGACGGCACCCTTGCAGGATCTCATCTGGATATGGCCACGGCAGTGCGCAACACGGCTACGAAAGTCGGATTGCCCCTTGAAGAAGCCTTGCGTATGGCGTCGCTATATCCGGCACAATTCCTGGGACTTGATGAACAACGCGGGCGTATCGCAACCGGTTTCCGGGCTGATTTTGCCTTGCTGGACGATGACCTGACGGTCACAAAAACCTGGATTGAAGGAAACGACACATGACCGACAAGGTGCGCGTACTGATCGTTGGGTTGGGCAATATGGGTCTGTCCCATGCCAAAGCCTATCACGCCCTGGATGGTTTCGAAGTTGTTGGTCTGTGCAGCCGCAGCATCGAAACCATGACCGGGCTGCCGGATGAACTGAGTGGTTATGCGAAATTCTCTGACTACGCAGCCGCCCTGTCCGAACTGAAACCGGACGCGGTTTCGATCAATACCTATTCGGACACCCATGCCGATTTTGCCGTGCAGGCGTTTGAAGCCGGTGCCCATGTCTTTCTGGAAAAGCCCATCGCTGAAACACTGGAAGACGCCCAACGCGTTGTTGATGCAGCCACACGTCTGGGTAAAAAACTGGTGGTCGGATATATCCTGCGCCACCATCCATCCTGGGCAAAGCTGGTGGAAGTGGCCCAGGGTCTGGGCAAACCGCTGGTCATGCGCATGAACCTTAATCAACAATCCAGCGGTGCCACCTGGCAGACCCACAAGACCCTGATGAAAACCATGTCTCCGATTGTCGACTGTGGTGTGCACTATGTCGACATGATGTGTTTGATGGCTCGTGCCAAACCGGTAAAAGTTCATGCCATGGGTGTGAACCTGACCCCGGAAATTGACGCTGACATGTATAATTATGGCCAGCTTCAGGTCTTCTTTGATGATGGCTCCATCGGCTGGTATGAAGCAGGCTGGGGCCCGATGATGAGCGAGACAGCGTTTTTTGTGAAAGACGTGGTTGGGCCCAAAGGATGTGTCTCAATCGTTGCCGCCGAAGAAGCCGGAGAAGGTCACAAATCTGACGATGTCGATGCCCACACCAAAACCAGCTCCCTGCGCCTTCATTTTAGTGATACAGACAGCAACGGAGCGTTCGCACGCGAAGATCAAATCATCAATACAGAAGACGAACCTGGCCACGACGACCTTTGTCAGCGCGAGCAGGAATATTTTCTGAACGCCATCGTCAGTGATGTTAATCTGACCGATCATATGGCTGATGCGGTAAATTCACTCGGGATTGTCCTGGCCGCAGATCAGTCTATAAAGAGCGGTGAAATCGTTAACTTATGATCAGACTTCAATAAGGAAACAGGCTATGCGTGCGTTATGTGTCGGGTCGGCCATGGTCGACATCATCGTTCTGGTGAACAGCCGCGACGTTGAGCGCATGACCATGACCAACGCCACTTCGTCCTTTCTGTTGCTGGAACAGGGTCGCAAGATCGAAAGTGAAAGCATCTCAACTCATATCGGCGGCGGTGCCGTAAACACAGCCGTTTCCATGGCGCGTCTTGGCCTGAAAGCCAGCGTCCTGGTCAAGGTGGGTGACGATCAGAACGGTGGACGTATCCTTGATCGCCTGACCGCTGAAAACGTCGATGAAAGTGCCGTGATCCGCACTGCCGAAGCGCCAACCGGTACCGCTGTTATGGTCTCGTCCCACGACCGCAATGCCACAATCTTTACCCAACGCGGTGCCAACACCTTGCTTCGGGTCAGCGATATCAAACCGGGTTTGCTTGAAGACCGCCAACTGGTTTATATCGCCAGTTTGTCCAATCGTTCAGCGGATTGTTTTGGCGATATTGCCGCCAGAGCCCATGCCGCCGGTGCCTTCGTGGCCGCCAACCCCGGCATCCGTCAATTGACTTCGCGCACTGCCAGTATTCTGGACAGTTTCCCGGATATTGATCTGCTGGCCGTCAACCGGGTTGAAGCCGAAACCTTGGTGCCAGCCCTGGCCGTTTCCGATGACGTCACCGACGGTGGCGATGATCACGAAATCAATAAGGAAGAGCCCCGCCTGATGCGTCTGGGTCTTGCCTTTGGTGGCTTTGATCTGGGCCTGATCGATTTCCTGGCCCGGGTACGGTCGAAAGGGCTCGACAAGATACTCATTACGGATGGCACGGAAGGTGCCTATCTGGCAGACGCAGACGGCGTACACTTTTGCCCGACCATGCGCACCGAAGTCATGGGCACGGCAGGGGCCGGAGATAGTTTCACCTCGACCCTCAGTGCCTTGCTGGCAAGTGGGTCCAGTGTGGAAGATTCGCTTCGGGCTGCTGCGGTCAATGCCGCAGCTGTCGTTTCTGAAGTCGATACCCAGTCAGGCCTGCTCAATCGGGTTGATCTGGATGCCCGTGTGCTGGAAGTAAAATTCCAGCTGCCGGTCACGACGTGGAACTGGCCGGATTAGGACTATTCCCGTTTAGGCGGTCACACTCCGCGCAGCTTTTGACGAAAACCCGGGCTATTTGCCGATTATTTCAGGGCGAAGGTGCATAAACTCCGGCTCGAAACAACCTGACATAGAGACAATTCCCGCTGACTCTGATAAAAATATTTGCGTGTCAGGAAAAAATCGCTCTGACCCCTGCATTACCCCGGCAGTGAATAGAATTCAGTGTTATAAATTCTTTGCCAGCCCCGTTGGGCCAGCCTTTGGGAGAATACGATGAAAAAAATGATCTTCATGTTTGCCGGCGCCTTGCTGCTAATATCCTGCGCAGGGGCCCCACCATCCATGGCTATTGAGAAGCCAAACCTTTTGATCATGGGCGAAGACGCAGATCAGGACAGCGTACCGCGCAATAGTCGCGTATTCCGCCGCGTTCTGGATGCCCTGACCAATGAAATCCACAACGAAGGTTTTGACGTATTTGATGAAACAGCGATTTCGCTGGATGATTATGCTCAAGGTCGTGTACGACGCACGGATGCGGAAATCATTGATATCGCCAAGTCCGTCAAACGCCCGCCGATCGATATCGCGGTTATTTTTACGATCTACGCCAGCGCCCGTGATTTTAATTACACCACCAAGATCAAGACCCGTGTCACCGGTCGTATCCTGGCTGTAAAAAGCGGCCAACGCCTTGGCAACTTTGAGATCGAAAGCCCACGCGAATGGACGGCTGCTGCCAATTGCCCTCGCGAATGCCTGCTGGAAACCGTTGGCAAATACAGCAAGATCATCGCCCGTGACGTTGGCTCCGTTCTGGCCGAAAAACTGGTCGATATCTATGACGGCGACCGCGATGACGACGGTTACAGCAAAGCCAATCTCGCCAACGGTTTTTCCCTCGTATTTGATGGATTTTCCGAAGACGACATGCTGGACATGGAAGAATATATCGTGGTCTTCAAAGGTTATGAGCGTCACCGCGCTGTCTATGCCGGTCGCATGCATCACGAATACTGGTATGAAAGCAGCAGCACTGCAACGCGCCTGAACCGTAACCTGCGCAAAATGCTGAAGCATATCGGCATCTCCGGTCGGGTCCAATTCTCTGGCAACGAATATGTCGTGACCCGCATTTCCAAGCGCAAGAGACGGAATCTCGATCCAAATAACTGGTAAGTTCCTGAACTGCCCGTCAGCAGCCTGAAAGCTGCTGACGGGTTTTCTGTTTAATCCGGATACAAGGTCGTTCGATGATAAAACAGTTGATAATTGCCAGCACCCTGATCTTCACCGGCGCGCACGGGGCTTTGGCCCAGAACGCTGATGTCGACAAAAACACCATCATCCGCAGCCTGGCACCCATAGAATATCTGCCGCAACACAAAGGCACAGCACGGGCAATTGACCTGGACATTGAATTCAGGACTGGCTCGGTAAATCTGACGAGCCGGGTAAAGCGTCAGCTGAATATTGTTTCAGAAGCCCTGCGTGACCCGAAATTGGCAGCAGAGCGCTTTCAGATCGTCGGGCACACCGATGCATCAGGTCGGGCAGCCATGAACATGAAATTATCCGAACGCCGCGCCCGGGCAGTGTTTGACTACCTGATCCTCAAGGGCGGTATCCATAAAGACCGGCTTGTATCATCGGGCAAGGGGGAAACAAGATTGAAAAACCCCATGGCACCGAACAGCGGAGAAAATCGCCGGGTCGAGTTTATTCTGTTACAATCAAACCGCGACAAGACTAATCGACAGAACAAGCCTGGAACCGAGAAAGTTATCAAGTGGTGAAGTGGATGCAAACCGGACCGATCTTCGGGATAGTGCTGATCATGCTCGGCCTCGTGGCGCCTGGCGTGCAGGCCCAGGACAGTGCCGGTGGCAGCGACTTCACCCTTGGCTTGCTGGGGGATGAATTACTGGAAGGATTAAAAGCCAACCAGCTGCTGAACAGCAAGACCCGCGTTGCGGTCTGGCCATTTCAAAGCAGGGATATTCCGGTCTCAACGCGTGTCGCCGAACAATTGAACACCAACCTTCTGGCAGCCCTGCAGCGTAGTGCTGGCAACAAGCTGGTATTTGTCGGGCGGAAAGAACTGAGAGCATTGATCGCGGACCTGGAAGAAACCAACCAGGACCTGGAAAACCCGGTCGCAACCGTGTCCAAAAGTGCGCGAGTGGACCTGTTGATCGTTGGAAATATTTCCCTGGAAAATCGTCGTATCTCGCTGTCTTACAAAGCTATGGGCTCCTCCAAGGGTAAAACGCGTGTTGGCAACATCGTTGCTTCGACCTCCAGCCAGTTCATTAATCTGGCGCAAAATCAGGCAACTGTGACGCTCGACCAGGGGATCAGACAAGGTGCCCGAAAACTGTCGCAAATGGCTGCCGATGCCCATGAGATCCAGCTCAGCGGCATCCGTTTTGAAAACACCCGTATCCAGACCCGCTTTGGTCGATATATCGAAGAACTTCTGCGCGATGAACTGGCCACCGCCTTTTCCAACAGAATCACCGGGCGCATGGTGCGTATCAATCGTGCGGCCTGGGCCGGTGGGCAAAAGGCCTCAACGGCAAAAAGCAAAGACGGCAAGAAAAACAATGTCTACACCCTGACCGGCAGCTATTGGGATTTTGGCAAGGCGGTTGATCTGAAAGTCCGCTTGCGGGCACCGGATGGCAGAACCGTTGCCTGGTCCGGCAAGGTCTTGCCGCCCCTGGAAATGAATGTCAGGCCGGACGGGAACTTCCCGCCGCAGCTGTTGGAAAACGATGGCATGGGGCCATTTAGATTTGCCCTGCGCAGTAACCGGGGAGAAACACCGGCTTATAACATCGGCGAAAAACTGCATCTGGAAATACGGCTCGATCAGGATGCCTGGCTCTACTGTTTTTATCGCCAGGCAGACGGTCGCATGTTGAAGATCATGCCCAACCGCTATCACAAAAATGCCCTTGTTCAGGGCGGTAAATTACATACGCTGCCCGGCAGCATCTTGCCCTTTGATCTTGTGGTTGGAGAACCGGCCGGGACCGAGTTGGTAAAATGTTTTGCGGTCTCTAAAGACATCAGCGCTCAACTGCCGAAATCCATCCGCAACAACAATTTCCCGGTCCTGCCCGAAGGCATGGATTTTCGCCTGCCCCATATTTTTCGCCAGTTGAAAAATGTCGGGGTCAGCGAAGCCAGCGTCGTGATCAACGTGCTGCCAGCGGCCAAATAAGGTCTTATCGGACCTGATGGATTGAGACAGAACATCCAGGTTCATGCCAGAAACATCGACCTGAAATGTTTCCATCCACGCTCTGCCGCATAGACCGCTTGCAGGGCACCGACGCTGATCATCCTGGATAGTCCGAATTGGTTGAAACTTTGGTACTGCTCAAAGTGACGGGCGTCTTTCGTTAGCATGTTGTAAGGGTTCATGGTTTATCTCCTTTGAATCATAACAAATGTCTGTAGATGTGGTGTTCAGGAGAAATATCCATTATATGTGCTATTTACAAACGAGAAATTATTGAACGATGATTTAGTTTTTCTAATGCATGGTGATAAATGCCGACACCCCTGCCACCCCTGAATGCCTTGCGGGCCTTTGTCGTTACTGCGCAGCATCTCAGCTTCACCAAAGCGGCAAACGAGCTGCATGTCACACCTGCCGCTGTCAGTCATCAGGTGAAGATACTTGAGGAATTCGTCGGCGTACCCTTGTTCCAACGTTTGACCCGGGCCATCAGATTGACGGAGCAAGGTCAATCAGCTTTACCAATCCTTTCTGAAGGTTTCGACTTGTTGGCGGAGGGGGCAAAAGAGCTGTACGGCACCGGTGATCAAAATGTCCTGACGGTGTCGGCAACACCTTCATTCGCTGCACAATGGCTGGTCCCGAGACTGGCGGAATTTCAGGAACTCAATCCGGAGATAAAGATACGCATCGACGCCTCGGTAGAGATTGTAAATTTACGCCGGGACGCCGTCGACGTTGCCATCAGATGGGGCAGTGGTGACTATCCGGGACATTCGTCGGATCGTTTGTTTCAGGATGAAGTTTTCCCGGTTTGCAGCCCGAAACTACTGACCGGACTTCATCCTCTGAAAACGCCACAGGATCTTGTTCATCACACACTGCTTCACTCTGGCGGTGTCATCAACAATGTGTCCTATGCTGAATGGCCGATGTGGTTGAAGCTGGCAGGCGCCGAGGAAGTTGACTGGCGCAAGGGTCCGGAATTTTCAATTGAAAACATGGCGCTGCAAGCCGCACTTGAAGGCCATGGTGTGGCCTTGATCAATACGTCTCTGGTGCGCGATGACCTCGCCTCAGGCAGGCTTGTTCAACCCTTCGAGGAAGTGATGCCCACAGACTTTTCATATCACCTGGTTATACCGGATGAATATTGCAGCCGACCTGCGATTAGGGCTTTCCGGGAGTGGCTGTTGGTCAAGATCACGTTACCGTACCAGGCGTAATAACTCTTCGGACAACGCCTGAAACACTGTGACCACTCATCACGCCATCCATTTGATATCCCGGCAATGTGCATCCCCCTCGGCGATCACTTGTTCGCCATGGCCGGGCCACAAACGCAGGGTCAGGGCGGGCCGCCCACTTTCCTGCAATTCATAGGCAAGCCAGGCAACCGGGGTGTCAGCCGTCGCCTGATCACCGGCTATATTCATACATTCATGAATCCGGCGTTTGGTGTCATCGGGGAAGTATTGAAACGCGATGGAATGATACAGAACCCTGACAACCCCTTCTGTAGGCTGTGCCGTAAATACCTTGTCGACCCAGTCTGCGGCGTCCATCCGGTCAATTTCCAGGGGATGCCTTTGGGCAATTTCACAGGCTGATGTAATGCGCGCCAGTCTGTCGTCCTGATCCGGCCAGACAAAGGAAATCAGACGTTCAAACTGGGTATCGTCACTGACATCGATCGGATTTCGATCACATCCCCGTCGACTGCGAACAACTGGCCTGGACCCCGATGGCGCGGGACCGTGCCAGTTCGGTGTCAAAGTTACGGCGGATTCCGGATCGCCTGTACTGTGACCTCCAAGTAGATAGGCGTATCTGTCCATGTTCATATTCAGACCGGCGCTGGCACCAACTTCGTGAATGGCCAGGGGCAATCCCGTTTGTGCCGCAATTTGCATCATGCCAGGGTAAAGCGCTCCTGACCGGGCGACCTCGTTTGTCTGAGGTGCAAATTGTATCCACGGAACAAGTTCATCGTCAAAATCCTGTATCGCCGCAAGGGCCGCGTCAATCAGGATACCAGCTGACGGCAGCGCATTCGGCGGATAGACGCTTGCCAGGTCCGTCGCCTGACCGCGTCTTACAAGAGCATGCAGCGCACCTGCCAGCCGCAGTGGAACAGAATCTCCCAGTGCATCCGGCGGGCCTTGCCAATCCAGTACGATCTGGCCGGTTTTTGTATGTCGATCGAGTTTACGGCCCAATCCATCTACCAGGCTGGCTGTCAGCGGAGATCCGAGGATATCGCACCACTTCGCCTGTGACGCAAAGGCTTCGCGTACTTCTTTTTCATTATTCATGGCAAAAAATATAGCATTTTCAGACAAATAACGAAAATCCCCCCTGATTCCAGAAAAAACACGCCTGATCCCTGCATAACCATCGTTGAAAGCCCTCTCTGTCACTGGCGGGCGGTTTGGTAACAAACCCCCGCCGACTTTTTCTGACAGTCAGGATCAAACAGATTTAAAGGGAGCAGGCACAATGGAAGGACACTACGGCAACGCCATGACGGAAATTGCACTGGCCCTGGCCATGGCTTTTTTCAGCGTCATGGTTCTGGCCATGGTTTCCATGGGGGCTGGCAGCAGCGAAGCCGTTGATACCGCAAGCACTGCAACCGCAGAAACCCTGCGGGTATCACCTTCAAAGCCTGCCACCACCGCCCAGCCTGTCGCCGCAAAAGCCCGGATCATTGTCTTTTATCAGGGCCAATATCTCGATGACAAACTGCAGCCGGTTGATCCGGCAGCCATCGGGACCGAAGACGAAATCATCCTTGCCATCGATCCCTCACTGCCCCTGTCAGGTGCCCTCGAAGCCCGCGCGGCCCTGACCACACAAAACATCACTGTAACCGTTCTTGACCAGCGCTGGATGCGCTCATTGAAGGAGAATACAAAATGAATATCTCACGCCTTGCCGGTGTCATTACGTCACTGGCCGTCGCCTTCACCATCACCACCGCCGATGCCCGCAAAGCCCCTGAAAGCAGTCGCGTCAGCATCAAAAAGATCGTGGTTGAAGAAGCCCTCGCCAGCAACGTCCCCCCTTCCCTCGCCCTGGCCGTCGCCAAGGTCGAATCTGATTTTCAGGCCCATGTCGAAAGCTCGGCCGGTGCACGTGGTGTGATGCAGATCATGCCGTCAACCGGGGCCAGTGAATGGGGTGTTGATCCTGACCAGCTTTGGGATCCACGTCTGAACGTTCGCCTCGGCATCGATTATCTCGGACAACTGATCGAGCGTTATGACGGCAACTGGGAATTTGCTCTCAGTTTCTATAATGGCGGCTCGAAAGTAGGTGCGCCCGGTCAGGCCCGTGTGCTGCCCTGGACCCGCAAATACGTCAACAATGTACTGCGCTGGGAAAAACGTTATGCCGCGCAGAGCAACATCTGGATGGCTCTGGTAGACCGCGAAGACAAGGTTTACGGCAAGAAAAAATCCCGCAAAAGCAAAAACTGGACAAAGGTTGCGGACAATCGCGACTGGCCCCGCAAATCACGGTCTTCTGGTCTGGTTCTGGAATCTGACTTCCATCCAACCCTGAGTGCCGGTGAACGCAGCGGCAACCAGGCTGCCGAAGTCGCCGCAATGCATGCAGAAGAAGAAGAGTGGAAATATGGTGCGCCGATCCGTCCACGCATCAAATGGACAGACGCACCAAAAACCAAACGTGATCGTGTCCGGGCCCGTCGTCAGGAACGCAAGAACAGCCGGACCGGCACGCGGGGTACTGATTTCGACGGTATAGAACAACGTCGCCAGGCCGTTCGCCGCTCCATGGACGATTTCTCCTGATCAACCGGACTGGAGACAGATAATGGCTCACAAAATTTCAATCCTGACTCTCACGGCAGCCCTGAGCCTGGCTGCCGTGACCCTGATCCTGAATGCTGGCAACGTCAGTGCAAATGCTGTCGATACGACCCGAAAATCCTGGAAACCTGCAGAAATCAAGACAATGGTTGCATTTGAAGCCCGTCAAATTGGACTACCTGTGGCCCTTGCCCTGGCTGTCGCCAAAGTCGAATCAGACTTTCGCCCCCATCTCGAAAGCAACAAGGGCGCGCGCGGTGTGATGCAGATCATGCCGGCAACGGCTCTCGAGGAATACGCAATACCAGCAAAAATGTTATGGAATCCGCGTATTAATATCCGCCTGGGGCTTCATTTCCTTCAACGCCTTCTTGTACGCTACAGAGGCAGGACGGATTTGGCCCTGTCGTACTATAATGGCGGCTCACGTGTCGGTGACCTGCCCAATGCCCGGGTCATGCCGGCAACACGCGGATACGTAGAAAAGGTCCGGAACTGGCAGCAACGTTTTCAGCGCCAGGTCTGGCTGGATGGAGCAGAATGGAAATCGTCGAAGCGACCGGGCATGTCCTGGAAGCGGGAAAGAGTTCTGAATTGACGGCCTTGCTCGCCACGGTCGCCGACGCCACCGCCATGGACGGTGAACCTCGATTTGCGCCCAAAACATGCCACGATCTGGCCCGTGCCATTGTCTGCCGGAAATACGCCACCGGCATCCTGCAATTATGTCATCTGGTCAACGCCGTGGATGCCTGCGGCAGCGGCAAAGATCGCTGGGAGCGCTTCTTCTTCGGTATCGACAAGGTCCGGGGCACCGCCATCCGCGCCTGGCTGACACAAACGGTAACAGAAAACGATTGGCGCAGGCCCGGTTTTGAACTGGATTCCACCGGATTGCATATGGCCTATGGCGACGGTGAATTTGCGCTGGGTTATGGCCGCATGCCATTTTTGACGGCATTGTTGGAGACAGTTATCGCCATGATCGGCTATGAGCCTGTAGATCAGGTTTTTTCCAACATGACGGCACAGGCAACCGATCAGGAAGAAATAAAGAATGCTGCCAACAGCCTTAACCGGTTGATCTATGATTGGCTGCGGGATCACCTGCCTGGCACCCAGACGGCAGAAAAATTTGAAGCCATCGTCAACTTTCTGAAATCAAACGGCGACAAAAATTCCGTTTTGATCAGCGATGAAAATATCCTGAAATTCTGGCAGCAACAAAATAACGGCCACGCCGATGCGAACGGAGACTTTCGCACCTTCCGGTCCGCCGTTGGTGGATTTATAGATTTTCTGCGCGCCGTTGAAACGGGCAGCAGTCAATCCTCGGTCAGTTACGCACGCTCTCTGGGGACAGATCGCGAAGCCGGGGAAGTAGACCCCATGGTGCTGGATGAAGATGCCCCCGCAGGTGCCTGGCAAACGCCTCTGGCGCAACTGGACAGCCCGCCTGCGGATGCCATCAAATTTCTTAATAAGCGGGAACGCGAAGAACTTGATTTCTTGATGGATTGCGGGCCCCTGGCCATTGATCTACCCCTGTCAGTTTTGCGCAGTGATGTTTTTGGTGCCGTTCAGGCCCGTATCACCCAGGCCTTGCGCCGTAAGGAAAAGCAAAAACATGTCCTGAACTTGCTGGTTTGTGACGACGCCGAATCCTATGGTCAAAGGACTGAACGTTATCATGACCATGAGCAGCATTTATTGCGTGTTCAAAAAGCCGTGCTTCATGCCCTTACCGGGGACGCAATAGATGTAGAAGAAGTCGACACACAGCGAGATCCAGCCGGCCTTCCCGAAGATGCAGATACAACAAATGTTGTCTCCCTGTTTTCCAGCAAGGCGATGAGCGACGACGTCCGGCAGGAGGGCGAAGAAACCTTCAAGCATCTGAACAGAAAGGGTTTTTCAGACAACGATCTGGATGATCCGGAGATCATGGAAGGCTTTAGTGTTGGCGCCGGGGCTCTTGTTCAGGCGCGCGACCATCTGGCTGATTATCTTGTTGTTCTGGCCCGGTTGCAGGCTGCTGACGAAGACCTGGAACAGACGTTCAGCACGGACCAGGAGGTTTTTAAAACATTGTTTACCGTCATGTACGGAGAGAGAAAATGAGCATTCAAATTAACCTGCCAGATGACAAGGAATTGTCCGTCGTACAGGCACATTTCCTGGATCAGGACAGTGTCCGCCAGACCATGACGGATTTGCGCGATGCAACTCCGGGCATTGCCTTCAGCAGACTTTGGCGATTTGCCAGTGGCGATGTCACACATGATGAAGAATTGCTTACTGCCTTGCGTCAGGACAAGAAACTCACCGCTGATTTCAATGCGTTGTTGCAAAAGGTTTCCTGGTCCCATTTCCCGCAAGTAGCAGCTGCCAGTACAGACGAGACACTATCGCTCAGAGAAACTGATCTGTGCACTATTCGCATTGAGCCGTCACGGGCTGAACCAAACCAGGTCTATGTCATCATTGAATTGAAAGATCCGGATGCCAGTTCTCCGGGTTCGCTCATCACCAGTGCATCTGATGGTTCATTGGAAAGCATGGAACTGCCGACAGATCAGGGCGGCGTCATTCAGCTGTTACTGGAGAAAGACAATGCCTTGTTAATGGCCTTGTCAGACCACAGCTCAGAGGTATTTCTGCGTTGACACTGGTCCGCGTATTCATTCCGACGACCGAGGGTCCGGTTGCCATCGAACGCATCACGCGGGAACCGGCAGCCCAGTCCGCCGTCTGTATCAAGCGAACAACACGGGTGCTGCCGATCAGTGCGGCCTATGATGCCTTCGTCCGTGCCCCTTCAGGTGTGATCGAACGTGAATTTGGCCCCTGGGACCGGGGCGCTTTCAGGCTGGATGTATCCGATGCCATCGGGGACGGTGAAAGCTGGCAGCTTGGTGTCTTTGTTGCCCATGCCCTGGCCGCGGAGAACCGCCTGGCAGGACCGGAAGACGACTGTGCCGAAGCCTTGTGGATCAGCGGTGCCCTGGACAGTGATCTGGGCGTTGGCCCGGTTGGTCATATTGCTGAAAAACTGCACGTTTCCGCCGATTTGATCAGCCAGCATGACAGCAACGGCACAAAACTGACCTTCTTCGTGCCTGCGGACAATTTGAAATCCATGGCAGGTCGCGATGATATCTCTGTGACCGGCGTTGCCGGGGCAGGCGACATTCAGAAATACCTGGGCTTGCCGCACGCGACGGCCACCTCACAGGCAGCCGTCGTCGCACCGCCTGTTGCAACGACAGAGGAGCCATCGGGGAACGGTTTGCGTACCTTGTTCACGGTGATGGGTATCGGCATTCTGGTGGCTGGTGCGGGGGCATTTATCTATTTCGACCAACAACCGATACCAAAAGTACCAGTCGCAACCGCCAAAAAAACGCCGCCACCGACGGTCATTGCCAAACCCGTGCCTGTAAAACCGGCGCTTGCGAAAGTTAAACCTGCACCGGTTATCGCCCCGAAGCCAGTGGTCAAAAAAGCCCCTGCCCCGTTGCCTGTTCACGTCCCCACACTCAAGGTGTTTGAACTGCGTGCAACGGAAGACAGCAGCTGCGCCGCCATTCAGTTTTCGGATATCGAACCCCTGAAGATACGACTGACACCCACCAGCGGCGACCAACTGGCGGACAGCAATGCCGCAGGGCTTTGCGGGCTTGAGTTTGTCGTCGATGTAGGGCCAGAGAAACGCTTTGTATCTGCTGCCGTCAATTTGATGCGAGGGCGTTTTGTGCGCAACAGGTTGCCGGAAACCCTGAAAGGCAACACCGCCGCACAGGGGGAATTACGCTGGCGATCCCACATCCCGAAACGGCTGAAACGCCCTGTGAAATACAATATTGCCATCAGCATCAGCAAGACGGCCATTGTCGGCACGCTTGCTGAAACCCGGACCCTGACAGCCCGGCACAGGATTTTACCCTGACATAATCCGCTTTTTTTCGATTTTGCAGAAAAAAGCGCTCTGGTCCCTGCATAACCTCAGTATGACTTACACATGAGGTTTAACAATGACCAATATTTCGCAGAATTCAGCGGTTTCGCAGACATCTTGCCAACCGCAATACAAACGCAAAACCAGGGCAATATTACTGGTTCTGGGCGCTGCCATGGCACTTTCCGCCTGCCAGACAAACTTGTTAGGTCAGTCGGCATCCCGCGAAGGCATCGACTTTCGCGTTAATCGCAATACCGAAATCATGGCTGCCCGCAGTTGGCGGGATTGTCGTGACACCGCCATGGTGCTGGACAGCCAGGCCCGTAAATCTGCTTCGACAGCCAAATATGCTGCCAGTGCCCGTGCCTTGCAAACATGTGACGCCGGATTGCAGAACGCGGAAGTCATCGACGAGCAGGAGCGCATGCAAGCAAATGCCCTTGCAGTTCAGAACCACCTGAAAAGCGGCAACATCGCCGTTGCCCGCGATGCCCTCGACAAATTCAAAGCCGCATTCGTCGGACAGGATTTGTATTACCCGGATGGATCATCCTTCGTCAGCACCATGGAAGTGCTGGTCAGCCTGAAACCAAAACATACGGTTGGCTCCTATTCCGTCGCCAACGTGAATGACGCCGTTAAAGCTGAAATCCGTCGCATGAATTACTGGAAACATATGTAGGAGGCGATGATGAATATGCACAAACTCAAACTTCTGGCCGGCAGTGCCCTTGTGGGCGTTGTCCTGGCGGCGACACCAGTTGCTGCGGCCAATCCGGGCACGCCAACCTGGCAGCCAAAGGTAAGCGAACGCCTCGTCAAGCTTCCGCCTGCCTATATGAAAAAGTCTCTGGATCGTGATTTTGCCCGTTCCGCCCTGGGACAGGCCGTTCAGGATATTGAACGTGAAATCGCCCTGAAAACCCAGACCCTGGCAGATCTGCAACGGGCAACCGAACAGGCCGATGGCGATGTTCTGATTGAATTGAAGCACCAGTTCCTGGCCGAGAAACGCGGCTACCTTGATCTGATGCAACAAAAACAGGACATGCAGCGTAAGCAAGTCGCCACCCGTCACCGTGTGCTGGAAAAGCTTCTGGCCAAACTCAACCGGAAATCCGGTGGTCTGAATCCGGCACGACAAAAACTGGTTGATCAACAATCAGCCGCGCGCCAGCGGTTTAATGCTTCTGCGTCCAAGGTCGACATGAACCTGTTTGCCGAACAAGACCTGCCCGAGAGCAAATATTCCCGGGAGTACGGCAAAAACCTGCAGGCCATTCAGTCTCTGGTCGCCGCCATCAAATCGCATCCCATGAACAGCCAGGGTGCCCTGGACGGTGACGATATTTCCAAACCGGAATATGTACGCCGCATGGTGGCAGATGCCGAAGCCGAACTGGCCCTGATTGATCAGGAAAGTCAGATCCTTGGTTTCATGGCCAAGATTGTCGCCCTCGACGCCATGGTCCTGTCGGAAGAAATCGCCGACTCCGACTATGCCGATTCAGATGTGACCGAGCCTAACGACATCACCAATGTCGTGAATCTCTTCGTTAACAACTAAAAAGGAGGCTGAAATGTCTTTTCATACAAAACTTCGTCACCTGGCAATTGCCGCCGCAGCTGCAGCCAGCATCGCCCTTGTTTCAACCACGCCAGCGAACGCCGGTAGCGTCGAAAATCTGGAACGCGAACGCGCCATGGTATTGCAGGCCATATTGATGCCGGACCTTGGCCCGGATGAGCGTGTGTCAAAGATCGGGGCGTCACAACGTCGCCTGATTGATCTGGAACGCATTGTTCTGCGCGACGACAGTCTGACGGGTCGCGCCACGCCAGCTGTGCGCAAGGCATTTGCAAACTATGACCTGACATTCCTGATGCATGCTGCCACCGAAAAGAAAATGCTGTTGGTGGACAACTGGTTTACTGCCATGGGCCTGACAACCCAGTCCATCATGGCAACGCGCACAGGTCCAAGATAATGGCTACGGGTGAGGCAACAGGTCTTTCCCTGTTTGGCACGGCGTCCCGCACCGCCAGCTATTTGCTGGGTGCCGGCGTCATCGCCCTGGCGGTTGCGTCAGGTACCGGGACAATGGACGCCCAGGATTTTGCCCAGTGGGCCCAGGACGTTTTTGGCCCGACATTTACAGTGCTGTATCTGGGCCTTGTTGCCACCACCCTTTTTTGCTGGGTGCGGCTGGGTCAGTTGCGCAATGATGCAAACCGCGCCGGACCGTGGCTGGAATCCGGTATGCATGCCGCCAGTGGTGTTGCGACCCTGGCCCTGACTTATACCTTGCTGGGCATCAGCCTCGGCATTGGCAGCCTCGCGGATCAACCTCTGACAACCGAAACCATTCAGACGGTTATTCAGGGTCTGACCAGCCACTTCAGCATGGCCTTCATGACGACAGTTGTTGGTTTGCCTTCTGCCGCTGCCCTGCGTGCCCTGTTATTGATCAGCCACGCCAACTGGTCAGCTTCCGCCAGCAATTCCCTGCCTTATTATCCTGGAGAAAACGCATGAAATTCCTGACATTCAATATCGTCGTCGCAGCAGCGCTCGGTTATTTGCTGTTGGGCGACAAACCCGAGGTTCGCAACAGCGACATCGTTTCGAAATTAACCGCGAGTGCCGATGCTGCCTGGAACAAGGCGCGTGAGACGGTATCCGCGACAAAAGATGTTTTGTCCGAACCGGTTGAAAACGAGACTTCTGCCCAGGTCGCTGTACCCGCAAGAAAAGAACCGGTCGCCAAGCAAAAGTCCGTGGTCAGTGAAGTTAAAAAACCTGCGCCTGTACCTGTCGCACCGGCTCCCCTTGTCCGCCGTGCACCGGCACCAAAAGGTCAGGAAGTCGAGATCGCAAAAGCAGCAGACGTTCCGCCAAAATCTGCGGTTCAGATCGATGCCGACAAGGCCGCCGAGATCGCACAGAAGGACCCCGCCGCCGCCCGTCGTCGCGCAGAGGTTCTGGGCGAACAGACAGCCGCAACTGGCAAATCTGAAACCACAGCTGTAACCGCCAAATTTATGTCACCACGTGAGCGTCGCCGCGAACTGGCGCGTCTTGCCGAGGATATGGAATTGCGTTTCCTCGACTCGGTCAGGCAATAAGTTACAGGTACCCGGGCAATGTCTTATCCCTCAAGTTCAACCCGCCAGACGCTGTTGTCACTGACCGTGACAGCGTTGCTGGCGGGGGTATTGATCTGGCAGCTAAAGACGGTTCCGGAAGAGGCCCAACCGGTACAATCGGCACCTCAATCAGAACCTGAAACCGAATCAACTGCAGAGGCAACAACGCCGAAACAAACAGCGGTCGTAATGTTACCGCCTCCGCCAGTTGCTGCCACAGAAGCACCTGAAATAGAACCAGTGACATCGGTCGTTGAGCCGTTGCAGCCGAGGACTCCGCCGGTCATTGAGGAAAAACAGGCTGCAATCACAACACCTTTGCAGCCTATAAAAAAAGCCCCGGCAAACCCGGTGTTAGATCTTCTGGCCGAGCGACCGGTTCTGAAGCCTGCACCGGAACCACAGCCTTCGATCAAACCGATCCCGAAACCAGTTAAAAAGATCAGTCAGAAACCAGCGCCGGTCTTGCCAAAGTCCCGTCCAGTCACCCGCAATCGTCCTGCACCACAACAGCCTGTACAACATGCAAGCAAGGCAACCACCAGCACTGGCCGGGCCCTGTTGCGTGTGCTGGAGCACGGAAAAGGACCGACGGTGCAAATAAGCTGGCCGGAAGCTGGCCGCGCAAGGTCAGAGCTGTCGCGCCAATTGCGCCAGTGTTTTGGCATGCAACTGGCCCTGATGGATCAACGCGGACAACTTTATGTGGCCGAGACCCGCCGCGGTGAGCCCTGGCGTCCGAACCGGGATTTTTATAGTGGCTTTGTCCGCCAGACCGCCGGTCAACTGCCCCAAACTGAACGTGAAACAGCCCGACAGATCCGCCGCCGACACGGATCAATTGGCAACGAAGTTCATATTTTTCCACGCCGCGTCGATGCCTTGATGCTGGGTGCCCTGCAAAATCTTGTGGGCGACCGATACAACAAGGCCCGGATGATTACCGCGCGCTATGAATTGACTGGCAGCCGTTTACGTATCGGCGGTCTTCGTGTTGACGGTGAGACCGTACAAGGCGTGATTGACCTGTCGGGTGTACGGCACTGTGCCAGCGGATATCGGAACCAGGCGACATGATCGCATCATTCCCTCGTTTCCCGGTCTTTGTTGTACTGGCGTTGTTAACCTTGTCGGGTTGTGTTTCGAACGGCTACCCGGTTGAACGTGAACCTCTGGGTTCAGCGTCCAACACTTCGGGTACTTCGGCCGCGACGATGCCCGATCCGGCACAAGAAAATAACGACGGCGAGCGGGTTATCTACAGTCTGTCACCGGACTATGACCGCGATCCACCGGCCTGTGTCGTTGTGCGATCTGCCAATGTCGAAAGCCGGCAATCCGTGCTTGCTGATACTGTCGAAAAAGCGATTACCATGCATCTCGGTGGCAAGGTCGACCGGGTCATCGGTGGCTCCGAGAGAGAACGCATCCTTCGTAAACAACGATTTGATCTCGACCATGCTGGCGATGCTCGTGCCTTTGCCTGGAAAACCCGTTGCCGGGCTGTATTGACCTGGAAACTGACCGCTGCCAGCGAAACTTTCATGCTGGCGTTCGGTGCCCGGAAAATCGGTCTTGAACTTGTCTTGAAACGATTTGGCAAGAACCAGCCCCTTTGGCAAGCACGTCACGTGACCAGTCGATCAGGCGGTGGCTTGCCCCTGTCACCTGTTGGTCTGGTGCTGGATACGGTACGTGCCGGCCAGTTTATGGATGACAAGGATATGCTGCCCAGCATGATCCACGACGTCACCAGACGCCTGTTCCAGACCTTGCCCAACACCTTCTGAAAATCACATTTATTGCGAAATGCGCTGGCGGAGCCTGTCCCGGTTCGTGCTAAGCTTGCATTTTATTCCTCAGGAGACGATTGATGGCACGACTGGATGGCAAGGTAGCAATTATCACTGGCGGCACCAGCGGCATCGGCGCCCGCACGGTAGAAGTATTTGCACAGGAAAGCGCAACAGTGGTTTTTTGTGGCCGTCGCGCCGACAAGGGTGATGAAATCGCTGCGGCCCTGGGAAGCAATGTTGAGTTCATCAAAACCGACGTAACCGACGAAGCCCAGGTCGCTCACCTGGTCGAAGAAACAGTGCGTCGTCATGGTCGACTGGATGCCATGTTTAACAATGCCGGTGGCCCGGCCCCTGTTGGATCAATTGCCAATATCGATATGGCTGACTATCAGAAAGCCATGGATGTTCTGGTGACCAGTGTCACCATGTGTATGAAACATGCAGCACCGGTCATGACCAGCCAGGGATCCGGTTCCATCATCAACAATGGCAGTGTGGCTGGCCACCAGGCTGGTTTGTCATCCTCCATGATCTATTCCATGGCCAAGGCTGCTGTCATTCACCTGACCCGCTGTGTCGCCATGGAACTGGCGGAAAGTGGCGTCCGCGTTAATTCGATTTCTCCCGGTGCCATTGCAACCGGGATTTTCGGCAAAGCCTTTGGCATGGACGACAGCAAGGCCGATGAAACGGCGGAATTTATGAAGCAGGCCTTTACCCAGATGCAACCGATCAAGCGTGCCGGGTTGCCTGACGACATTGCCCAAATGGCCCTGTTCCTTGCCAGTGACGACAGTACCTTTATCAACGCCCGCGACATCGTCGTTGATGGCGGTTTGTTAGGCGGACGACAATGGTCCGTTCATCAAGAAGCGATGGGCAACATGAAAGCGGCATTCGACGCAATCTAGGACAGCTCATGAATTTCGAAACGCTGTTTGCCGGGGTTAACGAAAATCCCGTCGAGGCCGCCCTGATCGGTGTCGGCGAGTTTGGTGCGTCATTGATCGCACAGGGACAGCGGATGCCATCTCTGAAGGTTCGTGTCCTATGCGACCAGGACACCAAACGGGCGCAGTCTGCGGCCCTTGCCTGCGGCATAGAAGCCGAACACATAACAGTTTGCGAAAACGCCGCCAGCGCACAATCAGCCTTTGCCCGTGGCGACACCGTTATTCTTCCAGATGCCACGCTGATCAATGATCTGGATATTGATATTGTTGTCGAAGCCACTGGTGTCCCCGAAGTTGCGGCTCGCAATGCCCTGGCCGCCATTGATCACGGCCGGCATGTCGCCATGGTCAGCAAGGAAGCGGATTCGGTGGTCGGATCCATCCTGCACCATCGTGCGCGAGCGGCTGGATTAACCTATACGCCCATCGACGGTGACCAACCCAGTTTGCTCATTGGTCTGGTGACCTGGGCCCGTATCCTGGGGCTGGATATTGTGACTGCAGGGAAATCCAGTGAATATGATTTTGTCTATGATCCGGATCGCCAGCAGGTCAGTTGGCGGGACCAGATTGTAGATGTTCCGGGTTTCGACAAACTGTGGCAACTGCCTGCAGAGAACATTCAGGAACTTTTATCAGAGCGCGCCGACGTCTTGTCAGATTTTCCCCGACGAATAGTGCCGGATTATTGCGAAATGGGTGTCGTCTGCAATGCCCTGGGTCTGAAACCTGATCGCCGTGACTTTCATGCCCCGATTTGCCGAACGGTTGAAGTCGCAGAAGTTCTGCGTCCAGTCGAATTTGGTGGCGTGCTGGAACGATCCGGCGTAGTTGATGTCTTCAACTGCCTGCGACGTCCCGATGAAGCCAGTTTTGCAGGCGGCGTGTTTATCGTTGTACGCTGCAGCGACGAAGGCACATGGAAAACCTTGAAGGGCAAAGGTATTCCGGTCAGTCGGGCCAATGACCACGCCTTGCTTTATAACCCGCAGCATTTGCTGGGCCTGGAAGCACCGATATCCATCCTGTCTGCCGTACGTCTGGGCCGCTCCACCGGGGGTGTCGATCCACAGCCTGTTGTCGATCTGGTGGCGCGGGCCACAACGTCTTTGAAGGCCGGTACTGAATTCAAGATATCTGATCCGCATCATCATACCATCGCGGGGATAGACAGTTTTCTGGCAGATGCAGCGCCGGTTCAGGACAAAAACCCGCTGCCTTATTACATGGCCTTGCATCACAAATTGAAACGTGATGTTGCGGCAGGCGAAATGATTACCGCGGATGTCGTGGACCTGCCAGAGACATCTGTCCTGGTCCGGTTGCGCCGCGAGCAAGACGGGGTTTTCGGGATGTCCGGTCAAAATGGCTGACGTTTCGGCGCATTCCCCTGAGGCAGACGGGCGGTGGTCGGCTTCTTCGCTGATCTATTTTGCCGCCTATATCTGCACAATTATCAATGAAGTCATCCACAACACCGGCCTTGGTGACATTGCCAACTGGTTGATGCTGGCATTCATTACCCTCGAATACCGCAAGACCGAAATCATTCCCAAAGTCATGTCGACACTGCTGTTGGCGATTGGTTTGCTGGCCGCAAGCACGTTGGATATGGCCTGGGATAATATCTGGCAGGGCGTCAGCCGGACGCGCGTTTTTCTGGTGCTTTTTGGGTCCGTCGCCTGGCTGGCGGTTCCAGCGCGGGAAAGTCCTTCCCTTCGGGCGATCCGTGAAATGGTTTTGACCCAACCCCCTGGTCGACGCTTTGCCTATCTGGGTATCGCCGCCCATGGTCTTGGGCTGGCTTTCAACCTGGCCGGTATTTCCCTGCTGTCCGGAATGATCAGTGACAAACATTCGCCGCGTCTGAAACGGCGACTGGGCCGGGCCATGGCCCATGGTTTTGCGCTGGTACCGTGCTGGTCACCCTTTTTTGTGGGTGCCGTTGTTATTCTGGCAGCCTGGCCTGAAGTCAAATGGTCCCAGATCGCCCCATACGGTGTTTGCCTGGCGATTATTCTATGGAGCCTGAGTTGGGCCATGGACAAATTGACCAATCCACCCCGTCCACCGTCGGCGAACGCGCCCGTCCCCGCCAAGGTCTCCGGCAAGGCCTGGCTGAACACCTCAGTGGTGCTGGGATGCCTGTTCACGGCCGTTATCCTGATTGTCGAAGGCGTTGATATTTCAATCCCGATCGCGCTGGGGATTGTGGGGCCGCCCCTGGCCCTGATCTGGCGCGCGTCATTTTATGCGCCATCTGAACGTCGCGATCAAAGCATAGCCTTTTCCCGTCGAACAATTTCTGGACTAAAAAATATTCGCAGTGAAATCCTGTTGTTCACGGCGGCAAATACCATGGGCGTCGGCATATCAGGCCTGATTGATCCAGACTTGATCACAACCACCGTCCAGAGCTTTGACCTCGCCCCGCTGGCCATGCTGTTGCTGCTGTCTTTTTGTTATTTGACGCTGGCAGCGCTGGGGCTGCATCCAGTCATTACAATTATCTTGCTGAGTCAGTTTTTGACCGCTGAATTGATGGGTATATCCCCGACGATCATGGTATTGGCTCTTTTGGCGCTGTGGGGCCTGAGCACCAACTTGTCACCGACTTCGGCGACATCACTTTATATTTCCCGTCTGACGAATGAAAGTAACCTGACTGTTGCCTGGCGCTGGAACGCGCCGTTCAGCTATGCAGCGGGGATAGTTATTTCAATATTGGGGGCCACCCTGAGCTATTTCGGTCTCATGTAACGAGGCCCCTGCAAACACTTCGGGTTCGGAATATCAGCGCGGTTTGGGAATGCTGATGATGGTGTCTGAATTATAGCGCTTCTCACATTCATCGACAGATTGTTTTACCACAGTTCGCTTCATGCCCATGTCTTGCTTCAGCCAGCGTTCCCTGTGCTCCGCTGACACACCTGCTTCAATCAGCGATTGCTCCAGCAAGCTGTGCCGCACCATAAAAATTTCTTCGGTAATATGCAGGTGTTGATGGGCCGGCATGGGAAACTTGCCAAAATAGACTTTGGGACTAACACCAAACAAATCGCTCATGAAATCTGTTTGCTGATCCTCAAGGTGTGAACGACTAACGCCTTCAAAAAACCCTTGCAGCCAGGGATGGGAGAGCAGTTTGCCGTAAAGAAGTGTATGTACTTTCTCGATAACAGGTCTGCCACCAACCTCGTCATAGAATGTCGTCGTCATTTAGGATTGTTCTCTCTAGGCAAGTTATTCAGTCCCTGGATATCTTGCGCAGGTCTCTGAGTTCATAAGGATCAGTATAGATATCCGCAATTTCCGCGCCTGCCAATACAGCACGGTCTTTTGCACTGTGAACCATGGGCGGATATCCACACAGAAATACCCGCCAACCCTTTAGACCCGCATGATCAGCCAGGGCGACATCGTCCGCCCTGCCCAGACGAAATCCGGTATCGGTTGCATCGGTTTCACCGGAAACGCAGGGGATATAGTGAAAATTTTGATATCTGTCAGCCATGGCCTTCATTTCATCCGCCAGATAAATTCCGGGGACAGTACTGCTGCCATGGTACAGCTTGATCGTAGCTGAATGACCCGAGGCCAGAGCGTCCCTGGCAATGCCGATCAAGGGTGCCAGACCTGTGCCGGTGCCCACCAAAAGCATGTCCTGGTCCGGATGGCCAGGTTCATAAAAGCAGTTTCCGGTCGGCCCCTGTATCTCCAGATGCTGTCCGACTTTCAACTCATCCATAATCCAGCTGCTCATTTGTCCACGGTCAAAGCGTTTGACGTGAAACTCCAGGCGCGCATCCTGACTGGGTACACTGGCCAGGGAATAACTGCGGGACAGACCATCTTCCCGGCGCAGGTTCATGAACTGGCCTGCCCGGTAATATAGCGGTGTCGCCGGTTCCAGATAGATGCGGCAAACATCGCCTTGCATATACTGGATCTCCTGTACAACTGCCGGACTGAACAAGTCCTGATCATCTGCCAGGACAACGTGCATGTCCGTGGCTGGATGGCAAACGCAGGGTAGAAAGTTACCCTGGGCGATGAGTGAGTCGCGCAGCCCTGCCTGGGTTTCTGGTGCTACATCACCTTCAACCACTTTCATGATACAGGTGACACAGACGCCCATCTTGCAGGAGTACGGGATGTCCTGGCCATTTTCGAGCAGGACATCAAGAACTGTCTGCCCGTCCCTGACGGGAAACACCCTGTTGTAGAAATGAAGGTTGGTCATATCGTCAAATTACACAGCGAGGCAGAGGCTGTCGACACGGACTGACAATTTGCAAGCGGTCAGTCGGCTGTTCCAGCCAATTCCGTATCCAGTTCGGCCAGCCATGCCCTGATCCGCTTTTCATTCACGCCAAGATCACTTCGGCCATATTTTGACCGGCTATAAATCAACAAGGTCGACTGCTTTGCTGCCATGGACAAAAACTGCACATCAATGAAATCCGGAAAACCAATCAGTTTGCTTTTCTGGACGAACTTTCCACCATCGCTACGCTCCTCCAAAACTTCGGTCCTGGGTTGGCGTTTGGCCACAGCAATGAAAGCAGCATGCAAGGTTTCAACGGTAACTTCATAGACCTTTGCTTCCATATGGGGCTCTGCATTTTCGCAATAGCCATCTGGCGCGACCAGAAACTGGTTCGGTTTTCTGGTCAGCTTCAGAGTTTTGAAATCCACGATATTCCCCCCCTTTTCAGGGTGTCCCTTTCAATCAGGTACACCACTGCGGATCCACAGACCCAGTTTCTTGCGTTCATCAATTGTCATTTTGGTTGCATTACCCAGCGGCATGGATTTCGACAATACAGCCTGGGCCAATATTTTAGCACTGTGGGTCCGGACGTCATCTATCGTATCAAACTTCATGCCGCCCGGTGCTTTTTCAAAATCAGCATGCGTTGGTTTGGCTGAGTGACAGGTAATGCAACGGGTTTGCACGATCGCCAGGGCATCGGTGGATGAAATGACTTCTTCGTCCTCACCAACAGGTCTGTCGGCGGGTGCCGAAAACCAGATCAGGCCAAGCACAAGCAGCGTCGCAAAAGGCCACTGCCAGTAAATGGCCATGCCATGACCACCGGCATTATGGGTATTGAAGAAGTCGCGGATCACACCGCCCAGAATGACAATGCCCCCGAAGATCATCCAGGCCTGGTCATGTCCATAGGTCATGGGATAGTGACTTGAAACCATCATCAGCAGCACAGGCAGGGTCAGATAGTTATTATGGGTTGAACGTTGCTTGGCCTGTTTGCCCCATTCAGCGCTCGGGGCTTCGCCAGCCATCAGGGCCGCTACGGTTTTTTTCTGGTTCGGGATAATAATAAAAAAGACGTTGGCCGCCATCATCGTGCCAATGGCCGCACCGGCATGCACATAGGCGCCACGACCACTGAAAAGCTGCTGGAAAATCCAGGCACTGCCCACGGTCAGGATAAAGACCGATATCGCCAGCAACGCCGTATTCTGGCCAATGGGGGAGCGACACAACAAGTCATAGGCAATCCAGCCTGCCGCCAGCAACGCCACACTTATGCCAATGGCCTGCCACGGTGACAATTCCATAACGTCCGGGTCGATCAGGAAGGATTCTGCCCCCCAGTAATAGATAACCGCCAGTAAAAGGAACCCGGTGATCCAGGTGAAGTAAGCTTCATACTTGAACCAGTGCAGATCGGGCGGCATGCGGTCCGGCGCGTTCATATATTTTTCGGTGAAGTAAAATCCGCCACCATGCACCATCCAGGCTTCACCCTGAACAGAAGGATCACCCCCTTCACGCTTGCGCAAGCTAAGGTCCAGCCAGACAAAAAAGAACGAGGAGCCAATCCAGGCAATCCCGACAATCAGGTGGGTCCAGCGCAACAATAACGAAACCCAGTCGTAGGCCACAGCTTCCATATTCAGTACTCGATCATATTTTTCAATAACATGTCAGTGCCCTAGTGAGCTGGCCGGAACGGCTGCCCCAGGCTTGCCGGTGCACTCAGGCGGATTTTTGTCTGGTCACGTGAGATCAGCACAAGCACAACGATTGTCGCCAGATACGGCAACATCGACATCAACTGTGATGGCACATCCAAACCAAGACCCTGGGCATTCAGCTGCAGAATGGTAATGCCGCCAAACATATAGGCGCCCAGTATTAATCGGCCTGGCCGCCAGGTTGCAAATACCACCAGAGCCAGGGCAATCCAGCCACGACCCGAAGTCATGTTCTCTGCCCACATCGGTGTGTAGGACAAGGAAAGATAGGCCCCACCCAGACCCGACATGGCACCGCCAAACATGGTGGCCAGATAGCGAATACCAATGACGTTGTAGCCAATGGCGTGGGCGCTTTCGTGACTTTCACCCACGGCCCGCAGAACCATGCCGCCGTGACTATGCTTGAGAAACCAGGCGACAGCAAAAACCGCAGCGAAAGAAAGATAAACCAGAAAATCCTGACCAAATACCAACGGACCGATCAGGGGAATTTCAGATAATCCCGGAACATCGAGTTTCGGCAACGGTTCAATTGCAAAGCCGACAAAGCCAGAACCGATCAGGGCGCTGAAACCGACACCAAAAATCGTCAGGGCGAGACCCGTGGCAACCTGGTTGGCCAACAGGTTCAGCGTCAGCCAGCCAAATACCGCTGCCATCATGGCACCGGCAACTGCACCGGCAATAATACCG
>JABILA010000110.1 GCA_018654745.1 Alphaproteobacteria bacterium | reverse complement strand
ACGCTTCCCAAAAATGGACGATGCCACTGCAAAACTGGAATTTGACATTGTCCCAACTCTCAATCTATTTTGAAGGCAGATTAGACGACGTGTTGGATATTTAAACTATGCCAGTGACACGGAATTCTGAACACCCTCCAACAGAGCGGCGATATCGCATCGGCAAAGAATTGGATTGGCCGATTGCTTAAAGGCATGCCTAATGTCAGCGTTGCTGGCACCAAACAGTATTACCGCTCTGTACGCGATCAAGACTTTGTAACGCGTTACGTTGACGCCCTACGCAAAGCTGGCCTGCCGGAATGACCGTCTTGGGTCAACTACAGACCTTTTGGCCAACATTGCGGCACGACCGCTTTACCACGCACAACGGACATTCAGGACTCTGTCGCCCGAAGCAATAAGGGGTGATGTTCAATCCTAATTAGGACCACAGCACAACAACAATAAACCCCTCTTTTGGAAAGGCGGGGGAGTGCTCCGATCACGTAGAATATTTTGTAGATGCCAGCGGTGCAGCATTTGAAGCGACTGTTCTAATTCGAACCGCAACATTTCTTGTACTTCCTGCCACTGCCACAAGGACAAGGTTCGTTGCGTCCGACTTTCGTGCCTAAGGACACTTCCTCGTCACTATGTGGTTTCCTCCGAACTTTCCAGAAGTCGTAAATACCTTTAACCACAACGGGAAGAGCTTCGGCGGCGTCGTCTCTGACTTGCTGCTGTTCTTCCTCAGTTCCGGTAATCAGAGACTTACCGTCCTTATCATGGGTTAGGGCAATAAGCGGCCCCATCAGATATCGCCCATCTTCGTCCTGAAACAAGTCATCCCAAGCATCGACCCGTAGGCCAAAGGCATCCATAAAGCCTTCAATCCAGTCGGCAGCTAACAATCTGCCATCCGGTGTCGAATGGACAATCGGCCAGAACTCCTCCGGTTCGTCGTTCAATTGGTGGATGATCTCGTTATACCTGCACATGATGATGCCCACGATGTGTTCAGCATGATCAGCACTCTTGAAGTTCGGTTCTTCGCCGCGCCAGATGCACGGCACCCATTCACTCGGCATGATGAGTTCTGGTCCGACAACGATCCCGGTAAGAAATCCGTCCAAGTCCGATATTTGCAAGCAGTCCTCAGGAGCATCCTCGGACATAAGAAACTCGTCCAGTTCCTCCAGCATCTCTTCATCAAGTTCTTGGGGTGGTTTCATAAGACATCCAATAATTGTTGGATGTAGTTTATACGGCAAAGTCTGTTGAGGGGAGAGGTCGGTTCGTTCTATCCGACAACTGTGTAGAGTCCCGTGGCTTCCAGTGCAGGAACTGAAAGCATTATCTCTCTGTCTGGTTTAACTTCGTCAACCAACACCGCATGAGGCACATTATCACGCACTGAGACAAGCCGGGTGACAACCCAGGTCATCCAGTAACCGCCTGTCTTGGTGTATCGGCTTCCAATTTGGACTGACATTATTCTTTTCTGTTTCTAATAGCGGCTGAAATGAGCAGAAACCTATGCAACCTCTCTATATAGAATACTTAGTAGAGGAGATGCATAGGTTTTATTTGGGTCGTCAGAAATGCAAAACATCACCCTGCCAGAGACCACAAATTCACCGGAAAATGTCAATTGGCACTGCAGAAGCACTGCAGACAAAGTTAAAGGGGTTAGCAACTTAATGCTAACCCCTTGAAAACTTGGAGCGGGCGAAGAGATTCGAACTCTCGACCCTAACCTTGGCAAGGTTATGCTCTACCCCTGAGCTACGCCCGCTCAATCTTGACGGCGGGATAATAGTCATCGGGCTTCTGTTTGCAAGCCCCTTCGCAGGGTTCTTTTGAGTATTCCGGCACAAATATCCTTAACCTCCGGGATTTTGCATGGACTCATGTCCGCTGGAGGCTATGTTTAGCGTTTGAGGACTTCGACATATACTAGGGAATGTGTTTCACCATGCCGGAAGACAATCATCACAATGAAGAACAATTATTCGAATTTTTCGGGGAACTGGACATCCAGACCTCCACACAGCGCCATGAGGCCTTGTTCACCGTGGAACAAAGCCGTGAATTACGCGGAGACCTACCCGGCGGTCACTGTAAATCCCTGTTTCTGAAAGATAAAAAGGGCCAGTTGTGGTTGGTCGTGGCGCTGGAGGACCGCGAGGTCAATCTGAAAATACTGCACAAACAAATCGGTGCAGCGCGCCTGTCTTTTGGCAATGCTGATCTGATGTGGGTGGTTCTGGGTGTGCGACCCGGTTCTGTCACACCTTTTTCGCTGATCAACGACCACGAACACCAGGTGAACGTAATTCTGGACGACGGCATGATGGAACTTGATATCCTGAACTATCATCCCCTGCACAATGAAGCCACAACAGCCATATCTTCCGCTGATTTACTGAAGTTTATGGCTGCAACGGGTCATAAGCCCCGGTGCGTTGATCTGACGGCTCTGCCGGAATAACAGGATAAGCCCGAACGTGCACCGCGTTTGACTTGTTTGTCAGGCGCAAAACCCCATCTTCATTCAATCAAGCGGCTTTCGGTGCAGATAACGGCCTTTCTGGCTGTTGGGCATCAATTAGAACTCACTTATACTGTATTTGGCAGGACAAACCCTGATATAAACGACCGCTCATTCACCAGATCACAACGGACAGACCGACAGATGGAAGAAATCTCGATGCTATCACCACAAGGCGCTGCGGCGGATTTGATCAAGGACAGCAGTGACGCGACCTTTATCGAAGACGTAATCGAAGTTTCCAAAGATGTCCCTGTAATCGTGGATTTCTGGGCTCCGTGGTGTGAGCCTTGTAAACAGCTGGGGCCGACCATCGAAAAAGTCGTGAACTCGGCCAATGGCGCTGTCAGGCTGGTCAAGATCGATATCGACCAGAACCCGGCTATTGCCCAGCAATTGCGCATTCAATCCATCCCCGCCGTCTTCGCCTTTAAAAATGGACAGCCGGTTGACGGTTTTATGGGTGCAGTGCCAGAAAGCCAGATCAAACAATTTGTCGAAAAACTTGTTGGTGAAATTGGCCCGTCTCCAGTCGAAGAAGCGCTGGCCGCTGCAAGTGCCGCCCTGGCCGAAAGTGATTTTGCCCAGGCTGCGGGCCTTTTTGGCGAAGTTCTCCGCAGCGACACCAGCAATTTTGAAGCCTTGGCAGGCCTGGCCCAGTGCTATATCGGCGGCGGCGATCTTGAACGTGCAGCCCAGACGCTTGATCTGGTAAAGCCGGACGACGCCAATAACCCCATCATTACAAGCGCACGCGCTGCCCTGACACTGGCAGAAAAGGCCCTGGATGCTGGTGACCTTGATCCCTTGCTGGAAAAAGTCGCTGCCAACGAAAATGACCACCAGGCGCGGTCCGATTTGTCAGAAGCCTTGCTGGCCGCCGGTCGCAAGGAAGAAGCGGTCGAGCAACTTCTGGAAATCGTTCGCCGGGACCGGAAATGGCAAGACGACGGTGCACGCAAACAATTGCTGACGCTGTTTGAAGCCTTTGGCAACGAAGATGAAGTTACCCAGGACGGGCGGCAGAAACTTTCAATATTGCTGTTCTCCTGATCACCTGAACAAGTGCTTGCAAAGATGTTTTTTGAAGAATGAGTAAACAGTGACCGAAGGACGCCAGGACGTCGGCTTCGACGAAATTTCGCGCACCATTGCCTTGTTCCCACTGGGCGGGGCGCTGTTGTTGCCGCGCGGGCAAATGCCCCTGAATATCTTTGAGCCGCGCTATCTGGACATGGTTCGTGAAGCCATGAACGATACCCATCTGATTGGCATGGTCCAGCCGCTGGATCCGACCTCAACCGAGCTTGAACCTGAAATCTATCGCACGGGCTGCGTTGGCCGTATTGATGCGTTCAAGGAAACCAGCAACGGCACATTTCTGATTACGCTGACAGGTTTGTGCCGCTTTCAGGTCATCGAGGAATTACCGATGACCCAGCCCTGGCGTCGGGCTGTCGTGTCCTACACCAAATATCGTCGCGATATGGATGCTGCGGCAACAGACGGTTTCAAACGTGAGGCCCTGTTCGATGCCTTGCGGGGATATCTGGACATGCAGGAACTGGATACCGACTGGGAATCGCTGGAAAAAATTACAGATGAAAGCCTGATTTCTTCCCTCGCCATGATGTGTCCGTTCGAAGCGTCCGAGAAACAGGCGCTGCTGGAAGCTGACACCCTGGCCAGACGCGGTGAGATATTGACGATGTTGATGAATTTCGCTGATTCGCCTTTTAGCGGCGATGAACCACCTTCAATGCAATAGACTGCCAAACATAAAATTGACGACCCCATGGCAGAAGGAAATTATTGAACCATGACTGAAACCACTTCGACGGTTGATCCCAAGTTGCTTGAAATTCTGGTCTGCCCCCTGACCAAGGGTCCGCTGGTCTATGACAACGCCGCCCAGGAATTAATCAGCGAACAAGCCCATCTGGCTTATCCCATCCGCGATGGCATCCCCATCATGCTGGTGGATGAAGCCCGGCGTATCGACAACGCCTGATCAGAATTTGTGAAAGAAACAACGATGTCAGAAACTGCAACACCCGAAAAAGAAGCCGTCCCCGCCCCCACAGAAATCAGACTGAAATCAGAAGAAAAAATTCTGGAAGTCGATTTTCCCGGCGGCATTACCTATCGTTTTCCGGCGGAGTTGTTGCGTGTTGAAAGTCCGTCAGCCGAAGTGCAAGGCCATGGACCCGATCAGAAAAAAACCCTGCCCGGTCGTGCCCATGTCGGCATCATGAAAGTCGAGCCCGTTGGTCACTATGCCGTCAAACTGGTCTTCGACGACATGCACGACACCGGTCTTTACACCTGGGAATATTTTTACGAACTGGGTCCACGCATGGAACAGGCCTGGACTGACTACCTCGCTGCCCTCGACGCCAAAGGCCTCAACCGCGAGCCCTGATGATCTTTTTACCGTTCGCTATTGGCAGGCCGGAGGAGTTTGTTGATCGGTCGATACTGCGGACCGCCAGGGGTAGGACTGGGCTAAAGTGGTTTGCCGTCCAGTAACTTTGGCAGTTTGCCGACGGTGCCACGCGCATGGCGCATGAACAGCTTTTTCAGCTCCGGCATTTTGTTGACCGCAGCCAGACCAATATCGCGGGCCATATGTATGGGCTCGATGTCATTGGAAAAGAGGCGATTAAGGACATCGGTTACGGCCAGCAAAGTGGCATTGTCAAACCGCCGCCAGCGCTGATAACGCTCCAGCACATCATCGCTGCCGATATCAAGGCCAAGACGCGCCGCATCCACCAGCACTTCTGTCAGGGCCGCGACATCACGCAAACCCACGTTTAATCCCTGGCCTGCAATCGGGTGCATGCCATGGGCTGAGTCTCCAGCGAGAGCCAGGCGCTTGTCGATATATCGATCCGCAATTTGCAAGGTCAGCGGATACGACCAGCGCGGCCCTTCCAGTTCCAGCTCACCCAGATAATCGCCAAAGCGTTTTCTGATCTCTGCCAGAAAACCAGCATCATCAAGGGCCATCATCACGGGTGCGAGCGCGTCCGTTTCGGTCCAGACCAGCGAAGCGCGATTGCCAACCAGAGGCAGGATGGCAAAAGGTCCCGATGGCAAAAACCGTTCCTGGGCGATGCCGTGATGGGGATGTTGGTGACGGACCGTACAGACTATACCCACTTGATGGTAACTCCAGCCACTTGCCGTAATACCGGCATCCTCGCGGCTGGGTGAACGGCGGCCTTCGGCACCGACAAACAGACGGGCCTTGATGTTGCGGCCATCTGAAAGAACGACGTCCACACCATTGTCGTGGCGGGAAATTTTCTCTGCGGTGAAGGGGGCGAGCAATTGCAGCGCGGGCAGTTCCGCGGCCCGGGCATGTAGCGCCTGGCGCATATGACGGTTTTCGACCATGTAGCCAAAGGGCTCGCCATCCAGCTCGCGGTGGTCGTAATGCAAAAACAAAGGTGAAGCGCCATCGCTGACACGAATATCCAGCATGGCCTGGGCGCGTTCCGCCACATGGGACCAGACACCGATTTCAGCCAGGGCTTGCTGACTGGCCCAGGCGATAGCTGAGGACCTGCCATCATAAGGCGCATCCAGCATCGTCGCCGGGTCGTCACGGTCGATCACCACAATCCGCAAACCGGCACCGGCCAGCGCGCACCCAAGCGCCAGGCCAACAAGGCCACCGCCATTGATGATTGCGTCGACGTTATCCTGTCCGGACTGGTTTTCCGGTTTTTCAGAACTGTTACTCATGGCTGCCAGATCACATGTTCGGCCCTAAAAGTCCAGAGTAAAGTCCAGAGGCTTTTGACAAGGAGCCGGAGCCTCTATCAGCCGCACGTTTGATTACATCAAAGCCATTGCAGGTGATCACCGCGCCGACTAACCTTTGGGCCATGAATGATACATGGCATGACATGACAGCCCTGGCACTTGGCGCGGCCATTGCTGATGGCGATATCGATCCTGTTGATCTGACAGAATCGTATCTCGACCGCATCAATAAAGAAGATGCGGATCACATAGTCTTCCTGGCGGTCACAAAAGACCGGGCCCGCGCCGAAGCGGCAGCGGCCCGCAAACGGGCGCAAGACAATTTGCGACTGGGGCCACTGGATGGCGTGCCGATTTCCTGGAAAGACCTGTTTGATGTCGCTGGTACACCGACCACGGCAGGCTCAGACGTTTTTCGTGATAGCGTTCCGGAACACGACGCACAGACAGTAACCCGGGCAACCCGCGCCGGCATGATCTGCCTGGGCAAAACAAACCTTTCAGAATTTGCCTTCTCTGGCCTCGGGATTAATCCGACCTATGGCACACCGGTAAACCCTTATGATGCAAAAACACCGAGGTGTCCCGGCGGCTCTTCTTCAGGCTCTGCCGTGTCCGTTGCCAGGCAACTGGCGCCGATAACCGTTGGTACGGATACCGGTGGATCGGTTCGAATACCTGCGGCCTGGAATGGCCTGGTTGGCTTGAAAACAACTTCAGGCGTTGTCCCCACACGGGGCGTTCTGCCTTTATCGCGCCAGTTCGATACCGTGGGACCTCTGGCGCAGGATGTTGCTGATGCCAATGCCCTGTTCGCCATATTAAGTGGTGGCAAGGCGGCTGACCTTGTGGGCTCAAGCGTTCGCGGAAAGCGCTTTCTGGTGCCGGAGAACTGTGTCTGGGAAGGTGCCGAAGAAGGTGTGATTGACTGCCTGGAAGCGGCTTTTGAAAAACTGGTCGCCAAGGGTGCCGTGATCGACCGTGGTCAGGTTCCGGAATTCGATGCCGTAACTGATCTTTGTAACAACGTTGGCAATCTGTTCAGCCCGGAAGCCTATGGCGAATGGCGAGACATTCTCGAAAACAAATCCGACTGCATTTACGACGAAGTCACCCGACGCTTCAAAATGGCTGAAAACATGTCATCTATTGATGTCGCTGAAGCTTTCCACACATTGCGCAAGCTTCGTGGGCGCTATTTGAAGCGCATTGCCGCCTACGATGCGGTTCTGATGCCGACGACGCCCATCACACCACCTGCCATCGCGCCCCTGGAAGCGGATAGCGCCGCCTATGGTGCCGCCAATATCTCTGCCTTGTATAATACCCGGCTGGGGAATTTGCTGGCTCTGAGCGGTCTGACGTTACCTGCCGGACTGGCGGACGGGTTGCCGGTTGGCCTGATGTTGTTCGGCTTGCCGCGTCGTGAAAATGCCTTGCTGCGCAACGCAGCCGGTATCGAAAAAGTTCTTTCCGCCTGAAGAAAACCCGATTTACCGCAAAATTGCCTGTTTTTTAGTCACCTTATTTTGAATGATTAAAAATTAGGCGATTTTGCACTATCGATATGCCTTTCTCAGTACTCTCACCCTGTTTTATTGGTATAAAACAATAATATAACTCCTTTTCAGAAAACTGGCACGGTCCTTGTAATGCAATGACCGTTACGCATTCACGCGGCCTTCGCAGGCTGCATTATTCGCAGGCGTGGAAACACGTAAATCAGGAAGAGGAACGGGATATGAAACTCGTTATGGCGGTCATCAAGCCGTTCAAACTGGACGAGGTCCGCGAAGCCCTCATGGACCTGGGTGTCCAGGGACTGACAGCAAGTGAGGTCAAGGGCTTCGGTCGCCAGAAGGGCCATACCGAAATCTATCGCGGCGCTGAATATGCCGTGAACTTTGTCCCGAAAGTCAAAATCGAAGTCGCTGTGACAGCCGATATGGCTGAGCGCGTCACTGAAACCATCAAGGAAACAGCCAACACCGGCCAGATCGGCGACGGCAAGATCTTTGTTTACGGCCTGAGCAAGGTCGTCCGCATTCGCACCGGCGAAGCCGACAACGAAGCCCTTTAGGAGGCCATAATGAATAGTACGGTAAAATCAGGTGCATTTGCTGCGATTGCAGTCACAGCCCTGACATTTGCGTCTCCCGCCCTGGCGGAAGAATCCAAGGTAACCGAGACCGCCTTTATCTTTAACAGCCTGTCGTTCCTGATCCATGGTTTCATGGTGATGTTGATGGCGGCCGGTTTCGCCATGCTGGAAGCCGGTATGGTGCGCACCAAAAACGTTGCCACCATGTGCGTCAAGAACATCGCGCTTTATTCCATTGCAGGCATTCTCTATTACGCCGTTGGTTATAACCTGATGTATCAGGGCGTCGACGGTGGCTTCATGGGCACATTCGCACCCTGGGGCATCGATGACAGCGCCATGGCCAAAGGCGACTTCAGTAACGGTTACAGCGCTTCTTCCGACTGGTTTTTCCAGATGGTCTTTGTCGCTACGGCCGCCTCAATCGTTTCCGGCACGGTTGCGGAACGCATCAAGCTTTGGCCTTTCCTTGCCTTTGTCGTTGTCCTGACCGGCGTGATTTACCCGATCCAGGGATCTTGGCAATGGGGCGGCGGCTGGTTGTCAGAAATGGGCTTTGCTGATTTTGCAGGCTCCACTCTGGTGCATTCAACAGGCGGCTGGGCGGCCTTAACCGGTGCCATTATTCTGGGTGCCCGCAAAGGCAAGTTCACCAAAACCGGTGCCGTTCACCCCATGCCTGGTTCTTCTCTGCCATTGGCTACACTGGGTACGTTCATCCTGTGGTTTGGCTGGTTCGGCTTTAACGGTGGCTCACAGCTCGCCATGGGTAGTGCCGCAGACGTTGCCGCGATTGCCAACATTTATATCAATACCAACATCGCCGCAGCCGGTGGCGTTCTTGCTGCCATGATCCTGACCCAGTTGATCTACAAAAAGGTCGATCTGACCATGGCCCTGAACGGTGCCCTGGCTGGTCTGGTCAGCATCACGGCCGGACCGGATTCGCCAACCATGGGATCAGCCCTGATCATTGGTGCTGTCGGTGGCATCATCGTGGTCTTCGCGGTTCCCATGCTGGACAAGCTGAAAATCGACGATGTCGTTGGTGCCATTCCGGTTCACCTGATGGCTGGTATATGGGGCACGATGGCCGTTCCCTTCACCAATGGTGATGCCAACTTTGCCACTCAGGCAGTTGGTGTAGTCGCCATCGGCGCCTTCGTGATCGTCGCCAGCTCCATTGTTTGGTTCGCGCTGAAAGCAACCGTTGGCCTTCGCCTTGATGAAGAAGCGGAAGTCATGGGTGCCGACCGTACCGAACTCGGCCTGGAAGCCTACCCGGAATTCGGTCATGGTTCTCAAACCGTCTGATACCAAGTGATAACCAGGCGGTTCAACGCCTAAATTTTGGACACAAACCAGTCGTCTGCCTATTAATTGGGCAGGCGACTTTTTTGCGTCGTCTCCCTTACCGGCTCGTGTCAGAAAACTTGTCTATTGATATCAATCGCTTAAGGCTAAATTTGGCGCTGTTCATCAACTGGCACGGCGATTGATATGTGAATCAGAATTTGAACTTTTCTCTGCAACCCTAATTTTGCGCGAAAAGTAAAAGCATATACCCGGTTATGACCTGGTTCTGGCCTGGTTCTGGCCTGAAAATCATCTCGTAGCTGGAACAAACAGGGTTTTTGGAGGATTTTATGGAAGCGTTTAAAACAGGGGCAGATGTCTTTTTTGTCCTGATGGGTGCCATTCTGGTGCTGTTCATGCACGCAGGTTTCGCCTTTCTGGAAGTCGGCACCGTCCGCAAAAAGAACCAGGTTAACGCACTTGTCAAAATCATTGTCGATTTTGCGACATCGACCATGGCTTACTTTTTTATTGGTTACGCCGTGGCCTATGGCATCGATTTTTTCGCCAGTGCCCAGGTTCTAAGCGGCAGCGCGAAGGGCAGCCCCTTCGCCAGCAATGGCTATGACCTTGTGAAATTCTTCTTCCTGCTGACATTTGCGGCAGCTATTCCAGCCATTATTTCAGGTGGGATCGCCGAACGCGCCAAATTCTGGCCGCAAGTCGCTGCTACAGGCTTGCTGGTTGCTGTTATCTATCCTTTTTTCGAAGGCATGGTCTGGGGCGGACGGTTTGGCCTGCAGGACTGGATCGAAGGCACTTTCGGGGCCCAGTTCCATGATTTTGCAGGCTCTATTGTGGTGCACGCCATGGGCGGCTGGATTGCCCTGGTCGCCGTTGTCCTGTTGGGTGCCCGCAAGGGTCGTTATCGCAAGGACGGTACGGTCGTTGGCATTCCGCCCAGCAACATTCCGTTTCTGGCCCTTGGGTCGTGGATTTTGTGTGTCGGCTGGTTCGGTTTTAACGTCATGAGCGCCCAGAGCGTTGAAGGCATTACCGGTCTTGTAGCCATGAACTCACTGATGGCCATGGGCGGCGGTATTCTGGCGGCGCTGTTCTTTGGTCGCAATGATCCGGGCTTTGTGCATAACGGTGCCCTGGCAGGCCTGGTCGCCGTTTGCGCCGGGTCTGACATCATGCACCCGCTGGGTGCCCTAGCGACCGGTGTCATCGCTGGGGGCCTGTTTGTCTGGGCCTTCACTACCTGTCAGAACAAGTGGAAGATCGACGATGTCCTGGGCGTTTGGCCCTTGCATGGTCTGTGTGGTGCCATGGGTGGTATCGCTGCCGGTGTATTTGGCCTTGAAGCCCTGGGCGGTATGGGTGGTGTTACCCTGGGTGCCCAGATATTTGGCACCGTCGCCGGGATCGTTGTCGCCCTGATCGGCGGACTAATCGTTTACGGCGGTTTGCGCCTGTCTGTTGGCATTCGCATGGATGAAGAAGACGAATATCACGGCGCCGATCTTAGTATTCACAAGATTTCTGCCTATCCAGAGGATGACGTTCCCGTTCGATAAGACGTATCCGGTTCATCCCCGGGGGAGGAGATCAGCTGGTCTGATCTTATGATTGAGACAGTTTGATCGAAAAAGAGGTGTCTTCAGATATTTGGGGGCATCTCTTTTTTTGTGGTCGTCGGTGATTATCGTTAACGAATTGAAAACTTCCTCAGGTACATTATGCACATTGACCGTTAAAACGTTGTGGAACCTTGTCTTTTATCTTTGGCAAAGATTATTTGGCAAAAATCTGTTTTCGTTTTGTCCCAAAGCTGGCGAAGCCCGTCTGAAAGCGATTTGATGAACTTTGAGCGCCTGGATAATCTGGGGATTGCGACATTTGACCGGCTTCGACTGCTGTTGGACCCGATCGCGCCCCCGACGGATCTGGAGCCGATCATGATGGCCGTCGGTGAACCGCAGCATGCCTACCCGGATCTTGTCGGCGACACCATGCACGCCAACCGCCATTTGTATGGAAAATACCCGTTATTGCTGGGGACGGGCGAGTATCGTGAGGCCGTCGCCGAATGGCTGAACTGGCGCTACGATCTGCCGGCAGGCATGATTGATCCCGGTCGACATATTGTGCCGCTGGCTGGCAGTCGTGAGGGCCTCTATCTGATCGCCCCGACCGTGGTGCCAGAGAGTAAAAGCGTGGGCGGCCGGAACCTTCAGCCCACTGCCCTGGTCGCCAACCCCTTTTATCAGGTTTATGCCGGAGCCTCGGTCTTTGCCGGGGCGGAAACGGTCTATGTTTCGGCCACCGAAGAAACCGGCTTCCTGCCCGACTTTGCCGCCCTGGATGAAGATATCCTGCAACGCGCTGCCATCGCCTATGTCAGCAACCCGACCAACCCGCAAGGCGCTGTCGCCGACATCGATCAGCTGTGCGACATGATCCGGCTGGCCCGCAAACATGATTTTCTGCTGATCGTGGATGAATGTTATGCCGAGGTCTATGACAACACGCCGCCGCCTGGCGCGTTGGAAGCTTGTGTAAAAATTGGCGGAGACCCGGACCACATCATGGACAATGTTCTGGTCTTTCATTCCCTGTCCAAACGATCCAGCGTGCCAGGTCTGCGGGTCGGTTTTTGCGCCGGCGACCCCGTCGTGCTGAAACGCTATTTGCAATTCCGGTCTTATTCATCCCCACAAATCCCCTTACCCATCCTGGCAACGGGTGCGGCCTTGTGGCGCGAAAATGACCATGTCGCCGAAAGCCGGTCACTGTATCGCCATAAAATTGACATAGCAGAGCGCATACTTGGTAGCCGCTACGGTTTTTATCGCCCACCCGGCGGATTTTTTCTGTGGCTGAAAGTGGGCAACGGCGAAGAGGCGACCAGACGAATATGGCAAGAGGCAGCGGTGCGCATTGTGCCGGGGGCCTATGTCTGTAGAACCGATCACAACGGATTTAATCCGGGCGATCCCTATATCCGTATCGCCCTTGTGGTCGATGCAGCAACTACCGAGACGGCACTGCAACGCATTGTTGAAACACTAAACTGAAATCCGGATCAGGCTTTTAGGCAAGTCAGACAGGCAGGAACATGGCAACAAATATGTCGACTAATTCTGTAAGCAAACTGAAATTTTTACCGGACGGGGCAAGCGATTATTTGCGCCGCCGCGCCACCGAGGCCTGGGGTCTGGCCTTGATTATCACGGCCCTGGTGCTGGCGCTGGCGTTCCTGTCTTTCAGTGTCGATGATCCCAGTGCCAATCACGCCACGGCGGGACCTGTCTTCAATTACCTCGGCGTGCCGGGGGCCTGGGTTGCCGACATCGTGTTGCAAACTATTGGTCTGGCGGCTGGCCTGATTTCGCTGACATTGCTTGCCTGGGGTTGGCGCATGATTTCCCATCGCGGCCTGCCACTGTTGTGGTTAAACATGAGTACTCTGCCGGTGATGCTTGTGGGTGCAGCCTTTGTACTGGCTGCTTTTTCTGTGCCGCAAAACTGGCCATTGGCCAGTGGCCTCGGCGGTTGGGTCGGCGACGGTCTTTTCAGAAGCGTGGTTAGTCTCGGGCAGGAGGCCGGATTGCCATTGTCCCCTGGTCTTTATGGATTGATCGCCGCACCTGTTGTGTTGATCCTGATCGGTATTGCCTTCGCCCTGTCGCCGTCCGAATGGCGTGCCCTGAGTTTTGGTGCCTGGCGTTCGGTGCGTCGCACACAGGATGTGGTTGGCAGTCTGGGACGTGCCAAAGACAAAGCCGGTGAATTGCTGGACCGGCGTGGTGGCAAAGACAAGGAAGACGGCGTCATCGCGCGCAAGCTGAAAGAAAGAATTCGTCGTGAGCCTTCCCTGGAAAAAGAGAAACGATCCGAGCCACGGCTTTCAACAGAAGCGCCTGCCGCGCGCACCGGCCTGAAAATTACGCCGCCAAAACGCCGCGTCGACACCGCGAAAAAATCGAAGTCAAAAAACAGCAAGCGCGCCGATGACGAGCGTCAACCGTCTCTCGATCTTGAGAGCTCCGGCAATACAGGTGAAATCCAGTTGCCTGAACTTTCATTGCTGGCAGAAGCCAAGGGGCCAACCCTTGCAGATACCATCAGTGAAGATGCGCTGGAGCAAAATGCCCGCCTGCTTGAATCTGTGCTGGAAGATTTTGGTGTGCGCGGTGAAATCACAAAGGTCCGTCCTGGCCCAGTTGTCACATTGTATGAACTGGAACCGGCACCAGGTACCAAGACATCGCGTGTCATCGGTTTGTCAGATGATATCGCCCGTAGCATGAGCACAATCAGTGTCCGGGTTTCGGTCGTCCCTGGCCGTAACGCCATCGGCATTGAAATGCCCAACGTTGAACATGAAACTGTTTATCTGCGCGAACTGTTGAGCAGCGAAGATTACGAAAACACATCGACCAAACTGAGCCTGGCGCTGGGCAAGGATATCGGCGGCATGCCGGTGATCGCCGACCTTGCGCGAATGCCACACTTGCTGATTGCGGGTACCACCGGGTCTGGTAAATCGGTTGGTGTGAACTCGATGATCCTGTCGTTGATCTATCGATTGCCGCCCGAGAAATGTCGCCTGATCCTGATTGATCCCAAGATGTTGGAACTGTCAGTTTATAACGACATCCCGCATTTGCTGACGCCTGTGGTCACCGAACCCGGCAAGGCTGTGGTCGCCCTGAAGTGGGTGGTGCGGGAAATGGAAAACCGCTACCGCTCCATGTCGCAACTGGGTGTGCGCAATATTGATGGCTATAACCAGCGACTGGGTGATGCCGTAAAAGACGGCGAAGAAATCAAACGCACGGTGCAGACAGGGTTTGATCCGGAAACAGGTGAGCCTGTTTACGAAGAGCAATCCCTGGATCTGTCGCCGCTGCCATTCATCGTGGTCGTTGTCGACGAAATGGCCGACCTGATGCTGGTGGCAGGCAAGGATATTGAAGCCGCCATTCAGCGCCTTGCACAGATGGCGCGTGCGGCTGGTATTCACATCATCATGGCAACGCAGCGTCCATCAGTTGATGTCATCACCGGTACCATCAAGGCCAATTTCCCGACGCGTATCAGTTTCCAGGTGACCTCAAAAATAGACAGTCGCACCATCCTTGGCGAACAGGGTGCCGAGCAATTGCTTGGGTCTGGTGACATGTTGTTCATGGAAGGCGGCGGTCGTGTACGCCGTGTGCACGGACCATTTGTCTCGGATCGCGAAGTCGAAAAAGTTGTCAAGTTTCTCAAGAAACAGGGCAAGCCGGAATATCTGGATGCCATTACCGAAAGTCCGGATGGGGACGACTATTCGCTGATCCCAGGGGGCGGCAGCGGCAACAGTGACAACGATGCTCTTTATGATCAGGCGGTTTCCCTGGTCTGTCGCGAACGCCGGGCATCGACCAGTTTTGTTCAGCGGCATTTACAAATCGGCTATAACCGTGCGGCCAGAATTATTGAGCAAATGGAATCTGAAGGCGTCATCAGTGGTGCCAATCGTGTCGGCAAACGCGAAGTGCTGGCGCGCGACATAGACAGCATGGAATAGACCTTATGTCCTTTTCAGTTCTGGTGGCCGCAGGCGCGCGGCTCCGCTTTGTCCTGTTCCTGATCGCGGTATCAATCTGGGGTGCAAATGCCATAACTGGCAAGCAGGCCTTTGCCGCATCATTCAATGAAGTTCAGGAAGCTGATCTTCGCGCAGCCTCACGATATCTGAACAATGTCAAAAGCCTCAAGTCACGGTTTTTACAAGTCTCACCGGATGGCGGCTTTACGCAAGGCGACTTCATGTTGCGCAGGCCCGGACGCTTGCGGTTCGAATATGACCCGCCTTCACCCTACCTGGTTCTGGCAGATGGTTTCTGGCTTTATTTTCTCGACAAGGAATTGGGTGAGCCGCAGAACTGGCCCATCCAGGATACGCCGCTGGGTGTTCTCGTCGCCGAAAAAGTAAATCTTGTAGACAATCCGGATGTCGAGGAAGTGACCCGCTTTCCCGGCAGACTGGTCATAACGTTGCGCGACCAGAAACGACCAGACGAAGGTACGGTGTCTCTGGTCTTCAGCATGGCACCCCTGATCCTGAGACAATGGAAAATTGTCGATAGCCAGGGGCAACGCACGACGGTAACGCTGGACAAGATCGAAACCGGCATGCATTTGCCAGCGACCCTGTTTGTGATGCCATCCAAAAAAGAACTGGATAAGGCCAGATAAACTTTCGCCGGCAACAACCAGTTGCACCCATATGGTTGCTTAAAATTGCAACAGTGGAAAGTTTGTTCTGAGCGCTGGAAGTTTTTGTTCAAAAGCCTACAATCGCGTGTATGGCAGATACAAAACTTTTGGTTATAGACGATGATGAACCGATATTGCGGTTGATTGCTGCCATTGGTGAAAATTGTGGCCTGAAGGTTCAGGCAACGTCAGTGCCAAAAGATTTTCTGCTTATCCTGGACACAGACGCACCAGACATCGTGGTGCTGGATCTGGTGATGCCAAAATTTGATGGCATCGAAGTTCTCAAACGTATGAACGAAAAGCAGGTTGGAGCCAAAATAATTCTGATCAGCGGGGCTGACCAAAGTTTGCTCGATCGTGCCAGTAAACTTGCGGAAGCCTGGGGCCTGAATGTGCATGCAGCTTTCACCAAACCACTGGATCCGGTTTTGATCGAAACGGCTTTCAGGGAAGCGATAGAGACCTGATCGCCTGAAGTGCGACCGGTGTTGCAGAAACGCACTGGCAATCAGTCTGGAGCGTTTCCGGGTTTAACGGAAACGCAGCCCTGCTTTTGACTCAATGTGTGCGCCAAATTCTAATGCAGAAGCAACTCCGTTTAAGTCTGAATCGCCCTAGGCGTCACCAACCATTCGGCGCAGCAGATCAACCAGCGTTTCAACTTCTTCATCAGACAATTTGTTGGCCGCCTCGCGATCATACTTTTCGACCATGGGGATCAAGTCGCTCAACAAGCTTTCACCAACATCGCTGAGCCTGAGTGCATAGGACCTGCGATCCTTGGGCGAGGGATCGCGAACAACAAGTCCACGACCTTCCAGGCGGTCAATAACCGCAACCACGGTCGAGCGATCAACGCCCATGGCTTGACCAAGTTCGCTCTGGTTCAATCCGGGGTTGGCATCAATGATGGCGAGCACACCAAATTGTCCAGGCGTTACATCCTGCCCGGATACGATTTCGCTGAAATTTTGAAAAAACTTTACGTGAGCGCGGCGAACATTGTAGCCCAGCAGCCGTGGCAGAATACCGAACCGGGCAGAGTCCCTGGTTTTGTCACCTGCATTCATTGTTCTGATCCGCCTTCCTGATCATCGCCAGCCCTGTGAATACCGAAATAGTGTGATTTTGGCATTTGTTGGACAACACGACTGTTTGTATACCAAGCATTTTATACAAATATTCGGCGAGGTAAATTGGAAACCAGAAGTGTTTTCGGAAATTCAGGACTTGCGATAGATAAAATATCGCCCGGGTGAGACGGTTTCAGGCAAATCCACTGCAATCCAGCCCGGATATTCAAAAGCCTGATCCGATACAATAATGCCCCCGCTGCACACCAAATTGTTGACGGGTTCCGCCAGCCACGACGCCTGGGCGCTGGTTGCGGCACGATCACCACTGCCGGTGTCACAATGGGCCAGCACGGCCAGCTCACCTGTTCTGGCCAGTGCCGTCGGCAAGGTTTCGGTAAAATCACCCACAATTGCGTGTTTGGCGTCCGGGATGCAGTCGGGATGCGCTGCAAGCTGGCGATCAAATACAAATATTTCCCGCCCGGGCATCAGCGATCTGAGGTGATCAAAGGTGCGGCCATTACCAAGCCCAAGCTCAAGAACCGGGCCTGTCAGGTTTTTAATCAGTTCTGCGGCAAGTGCGAGGCAGTCCCGCTGGGCTTCCAGTCGGCGAATGGCGCTGTCGAGACGGCTCACGAATACCAGACGAGTGCTGGCGCTGAAATATTCATCACTAGATAGGTCAAAAAAATCCCGATATCAGTTCTGGCTGACGGCCCGCATCAGCTGATCCGTGGTCCGGTCGAGGCGTGCGGCAAGCTCGCGCATGATTTCCACAGACATCTGGGGAAATTCGCTGATCATGCGAAAAAACAGGTCCTTGGATATTTTCAGCACTTCAAGGTCTTCCTTGGCCTTGACTGAAGCCGTTCTGGGAACGTCACAAAGAATAGCCACTTCGCCGACGATATCATTTCGTTTTACAGTCGAAACGACAACGTCACCGCGATCTGTCGACAAAATAACGTCTGCCTGACCGCCGATCACGATGTAGGCCGAGTCACCAATATCGCCCTGATGAAACAACTCCTCATCAGACTTGAATTTGAGACGCTCACTTGTAAACGCCAACAATTTCAGCTTCGACGGCTCGATCTTCGCGAACAACGGGATCTGCCGTAACAGCTCAACTTCTTCGTTGATACTCACGCCGGGGTTTCCTTTTGATACGCTGCAAGCAGGTGGCTCATGATACTATCACCCATCGCTTGCCAATTCCTTAAATAATGTGCCCTCGCGATCCAGCGACGACACTGTTCCTTTTTCGGCAATTGCCCCCCGGTCAAATACCAGAACCTGATCAAACTGCACGGCCAGATCGGCCCGATGCAATACCCAGATCAGGGTACGGTCGGTAAATTCACCCAGAATGTTTTCCATAATCTCGTTCTGGGAAGCCGAATCCAGAGCCGCCGTGGATTCGGACAATATCAAGACATCCGGTCGTTTTACGATAGCACGTGCAATCGCCAGCTTCTGACGCTGGGCACCTGACAATCGTGATCCGCCAATACCGGCATCATAACTCATACCGACTTCGGCCACCGAATCATACAGACCTTCTGTTTCGATCACTTCTGAAATCAGCTCACCAATGCGCTCCGCTGCTTTTGGTACGCCGTAGGCAACCTTGCCGAACAGGATGTTGTCCTGCAGGTTGGAAGCACTGTTGTAAAACTCTGCGTCGAAAAATTCGACAGAAGACGCTACGTCCTCAGGCAGGGTTTCACGGAACATCCTTCGACCTTCGAGAATTTTTTCCATGATCGCATCGTCAATCAAGCCCAGACGATGTCGGGCTGGAACCAGTTTAAACGGCAAGGAAAGCAATGCTGTGCGATCTTCGTCACGGGCCTCAACCAGCTTTTCACGATCAACGCGCGTCAACAGCGCCTGGAAATCCTGTAACTCATCTGCCGAGATAAAGGCATATTGCTGAAACAGTTCATGATCCGACGGCACGTCGGCAAAAATTTCAGCCATCGTAGAGGCCGCCGCATAACCGATCTCGATCATCTGTTCGGTCAGGCCAATTTGATCCAGCACGGAGACGACATGGGCGTTTGATCCAAGGGCTTCCATATCGAAGGTGTCGCCGACGACATTGCCGAACAACAGATTTTCTGCAACGGAAGCATTGTGATTATATTTTTCCTGATCAAAGGTTTCGATCAGGTCGGCAACATCTGGTTCCGCCAGACGATCCCGTAGACTGTGCCGGGCTGTCAGAATTTTGTTGGCGAGATCCGGTGTTAATTTCGGATTGATTGTACCGCGCAAACCAAACTGGTAGACGTCGCCATCAAGACCAACAATCTTGAGGGCGCGCAATCCTTCATGGCGCAAGGCTTCAAGGTTTTCAGCACCTGATGCAGCAAAGTCGGTCCAGTCTGCATCTGAATCAAGTACAGAGTTACCGGACAGTTCTGACTCTTCAACAAATTCCTTATAATCATCGGCGGCGTCGCCTTCACGCTCGAGAGCCTTCTGCGGTCTGTGCTTCAGGCCGTAGTAAAGGTTTTCACTGAGCGTGGCATTGAAGATGAAACCTTGCTGGCCAACAAAGGAAACCCGCCGTCCAGTAACGCCTTCCGGCAAGTCTTCCAGTTCACGGTCGTCATAGGAAATCTTGCCTTTTGTCGGATCAAGAAGCCGGGCAAGCAGCTGGCCCATTTCTTCCTTGCCGCTGGAAGGACGGCCAACGATGGCAATCTTTGACGGCAGGTCAAGGGAGGCTGAAACCGAATTAACAATTGATTCGCCCTGATCATCAGAAAGTGTCAGGCCGGAGATTGCCAGCGTCGATGAAAATGTTTCGTCGCCGGAAGGATCGCTTTCCTGATGCTCAACCGTGCGCATGCCGGGCGGATCAAACTGGGTAATGACCGTGTCGTATTTGATGCGAGCATCCTGCTGGCGCTGATAGAAGCCGAGCAATTCTTTCCACGGCGCGCCAAGATCCTTGTGCGCCGCAATCGCAGCAACCAGGGTGCCGATTTCCAGACCACCCGTGATCACCAGATAGCCACCAATGGAATAGAAGAAGAAGGGGCCCATCTGCTGGATAAAGTTATTCAGGAATTTGATGAAGAACTTTTTGCGATAGATCTGATAGCGAACAACAAAGATTTCGCCAAGACGTGCGGAGAAACGAGCGCGTTCCAGCTGCGACGTATCGTGGGCATGTATTTCTGCAACGCCCTGTACTTTTTCGCCGATGCGGTCCGACAGGCTGCGGACCAGTTTGACGCGCTCTTTGCCCAGCAGGTTCACTTTGCTTTGCAGGCGCGGAATGATGTAGAGCTGCAGCGGGTACAAGGCGACTGCGGCAACAGCCATGATCCAGTTTTGATAAAACAGGAAGCTTAGAATAACCAGCAAGGTGCCGCCCTGGAAAGCCGGCAGGGAAAAAGCCTCCCCAACAAATCCGCCCAGGGGTTCGACCTCTGCTGTCACCATGGGAATGATTTCACCCTGGGACATATTTCTGAATGTTGGCAGCGGGAAACGCAGGACCCGGCCAAACAGTTCATAGCGAAGACGGCGCAACATGCGCTCACCGGTCAGGCCGCGATAAACATTGATGTAATATTTGAACGCCTGGTTGACGACCACCAGAAGCAGAAAGCCGACACAGAGCACGACCAGATAGGGCACGTGTTCCAGTTCGACACCAAAAAGCTCCACCGGGAAGTCACCAGGATCGCCCTGAATGGCATCATTGATGATCATCTTTGGCAGTTCATAAAACAGATACAGAAACGGAAATGACAACACCGCCATCACCGTCAGCCAAATCTGCTGTTTTTTGCTGTATTTCAGCAAATATTTATAGATTGTCGGTTCCATGCCCATCCTGTTGAACCGGTCCGGATATCCTCAAACAGGTGAAATCCGAAAGCGCCCCCAATATCAAGTATAAAAGTTGCCGGAAAACCCTGTTGTTAGGCAATAGGTATTTTGAAATTAAGCAAAATTTCTTAGTTGACGGGGACAGAAGTTCTGCGATAGTCGGCAAATGCTGAACGAAGTTGAGGGGCAGGGGAGCGACGCCGGAAGTGGGCGCGGGGCCAGAGTCCTTATATATAGTCACGATACCTTCGGCCTGGGGCACCTCAGGCGGGCGCTGACGCTTGCCCATTCGATGGTTGAGAGCAACAAGAATCTCTCTGTCCTGATCCTGTCAGGCTCTCCCATTATCGGCAGCTTTGATTTTCGCGCCCGTGTGGACTTTGTGCGCATCCCTGGCGTCATCAAACTTCGCAATGGCGACTATACGGCGCTTAATTTGCTGATCGATCTGGATGAAACATTGTCCATCCGAACCTCCATCATCAAGCACACGGCGGCAATTTTTGATCCCGACGTCTTTATTGTCGACAAGGAGCCATCGGGCTTGCGCGGTGAGGTTCTACCCACTCTGAAAATGCTGAAAAAGCGCGGAACGCGGCTTGTACTGGGCTTGCGCGATGTTCTGGACGAACCGGCCTTGCTGGTCCCGGAATGGAAGCGCAAGAAGGTTCTGCCAGCCCTGAAAAACCTTTATGACGATATCTGGGTCTATGGGTTGCCGCAAATCTGCGAGCCCCTGGGCGCACTTGATTTGCCGGAAAGTGTCCTCAAGAAAGTGACTTATACCGGCTATTTGCAGCGCCGTGTCCCGAGCTCACCCAACACTACACCACCACCGGAAATTACCAAAAAGCCTTATTTGCTGGTGACCACCGGGGGTGGAGGCGATGGTGACGGATTGATCGAGTGGGTCTTGCGTGCTTACGAGACAGATCCGATGCTGCCCTATCCAGCCTTGCTGGTCCTGGGGCCGTTCATGCAAACGGAATTGCAGACTGATTTCCTGAATAGAGCGTCACAACTGGACAGGGTTGAAGCCATAACCTTTGAACAGCACATGGAAAGCCTCGAGGACAATGCTGTCGGTATTGTCGCCATGGGCGGCTACAACACGTTTTGTGAAATCCTCTCTCTCGACAAAAAGGCCATCATCGTTCCCCGCAAGGTGCCAAGGCTGGAGCAGTTTATCCGGGCCTCAAAGGCTGAAAGCCTGGGGCTGATCCGGATGCTGGAAGATGATGGCAAATATGATCCTGAAGTTATGGCCAGCGCCTTGCGCCATATGCCACGTCAGAGCAAACCTTCTGACGTTGTTGTACCGGGACTGCTGGAAGGCCTTGTGAATGTACGTCGCCTGATCGCGCCCTGGCTTGACCGGCACGCCCGTAAACGAGATGTCGAAAGCCCCACGATACTGGCCAAGCGGGTCTGATCAATATTCAAGTGAGCTTGCCTGTTGGCAGATATGGATCAGAACACCAAAGTGGGATCTGGTAACTGATATGGAATCTGGTCGCTGATATGGGCAAGGTTGGTATTGTTCTGAAGGGCTATCCGCGCCTCTCCGAAACGTTCATCGCACAGGAAATTCTGGCCCTGCAGCAAGCCGGTATGGATCTGCAGATCTACAGTTTGCGCCACCCCACAGACACCGCCATTCACGATCTGAATAAAAAGATAACGGCCCCCGTCAGCTACCTGCCAGAATATCTTTATCAGGAACCCGGACGGGTCCTGAAAGCCTGGTTAGCAGCACGCAAGCTGCCCGGTTTCAAAAAAACCTGGAAAATCTGGTTTCAGGATCTGTTTCGTGATCCAACGCCCAATCGCGTTCGTCGTTTCGGCCAGGCAATGGTTTTGGCAACAGAAATGCCGTCAGAAATCAGGCATTTATATGCCCATTTTATTCACACACCCGGGTCTGTGACGCGATATGCGGCTTTGATGAAGGAAATTCCGTGGAGCGTTTCCGCCCACGCCAAAGATATCTGGACGCTTCCGAAATGGGAGTTATCTGAAAAACTGGACGACTGTTCGTGGGCGGTCACCTGTACCGGCGCCAATCGTGATTATCTTGATACGCTGGCGCCTGCCGAAAAAGTACACCTGGTCTATCATGGTCTTGATTTTAAACGATTTCCCAAAACCGAACGGTCGGAAATCACTGATTCAGCTGAAAAACCTGTCGTAATCCTGTCCGTCGGACGGGCCGTTGTCAAAAAAGGATATGACGTACTTTTATCGGCCCTGGCCGACCTGCCAAAAGACATCAACTGGCGATTTGTGCATATCGGCGGAGGTCCCTTGCGGGACAAGTTGAAAGCCCTCGCCAGCCAAAAAGGCATCTCCGAACGGACGAACTGGATGGGCGCAAAGTCCCAAGAAGATGTCATCGCTGCCTATCGTGAGGCAGACATTTTTGTGCTTGCCAGCCGGATTGCAAACGACGGTGACAGGGACGGTTTACCCAACGTTTTGATGGAAGCCCAGAGCCTGGGGGTGGCCTGTATCAGTACGACCGTTTCAGCAATCCCCGAGCTGATAACGAACGAACGGACGGGTTTGTTAGTGCCCCCGGAATCCCCTTCCGAAATGACGGCTGCGTTGGAAACCTTGTGCCGTAATCCGGAGCTGCGGCAATCGATGGCTGACGCCGGCATGAAAAACGTACGGGCGGAGTTCAAGCTGGACAAGGGTATCGAGCAATTATTGAATCTGTTCAATCGTACAGTTTCAGAATCTGAAATCAGGTAAACGAACGTGCGTATTTCATTCTATGCCCCCCTGAAAGCACCAACGCATCCTGTGCCGTCAGGGGACCGGCGCATGGCCAGATTGCTCATGACGACCCTGGAACTTGCAGGCCACAAAGTTGCCCTTGCGTCCGATTTCAGAAGCTATGAAGGCACCGGAGATCCGACCCTGCAAGAGGGTATGTTTGCCGCCGGGCGGGTGGAAGCACACCACATAATTGAGACCTGTCTTTTACAGCCCGAACAAAACAGACCGAGCGTATGGTTCACCTATCACCAATATTACAAGGCACCTGATCATCTGGGTCCAGCTGTCAGTGACGCACTGGGTATTCCCTATGTCGTCGCCGAGCCAAGTCATGCGCCAAAACGTGCAAACGGTCCCTGGAAACTGGCCCATGAGAGCGTTGAAGCCAGCTTGAAAAAGGCTGACTGTGCGTTTTGTTTGACGCGACACGATATGGCCTGCGTTGAACCCGTTTTGGCATCACCTGACCGACTGGTCTATTTACCGCCCTTTCTAGATGCGACGTCTTTTCAATACGACCGTTCTGACAAAACAGATGCCCGAAATTTCCTGAACCAGTCATTTGGCGCAACAGCAGATGTTCTATTGGTCGCTGTTGGCATGATGCGAAAAGGTGACAAATATCATTCCTATGAACAATTGGCCAAAAGCCTGGAGCTGATATCGGTGTCGACAAGCTGGCAGCTTGTAATTGTCGGCGACGGTGAATATGCCGCGGAGACAAAAAATCTGTTTCAGAGCCGAAACAAGCTGAAAAACCACGTTATTTTCGCCGGTGAGCAGCCAGGACCGGAGGTTGCCCGTATTCTTATCGCGGCAGACATATGTGTCTGGCCAGCGGTTGGTGAAGCATACGGTATGGCCATGCTGGAAGCGCAAGCAGCAGGACTGCCGGTCGTTGCCGGAGATTCCAGGGGTGTGCCTGACGTTGTCCGGGGCGGAACCACGGCAACGCTGGTGCCCCCTGATAATCCGGAGGCTTTCGCGTCGGCCGTCAGCAAGTTGATCGATGACAGGGACATGCGCACTGATATGGGCACTGCGGCAGGTGAATTCGTTGCAAACGAGCGATCCCTGCAACAGGCCGCGGCAACCCTGAACAGGGGTCTGGAAATGGCCAAATCGAACAAGGAACACGCAAAATGACCCGGCTTGCCCTGATCAGACACGGGCGCACAGCCTGGAATGATGAAGTCCGTATGCAGGGGCAAACGGACATTCCCTTGTCGGACGCCGGATATCTGCAAATCAGGGATCATATTGGTGTCGCCCTGAACCCTGAACTGGCTGGTTTTTACTGGATGTCCAGCCCCTTGAAGCGCGCGCGTACCACAGCCGGTTTGCTGTGCGGCTTTGCCCCACCGCTTGAGCCAGCCCTGATGGAAATGAACTGGGGAGACTGGGAGGGTCGCACACTTGCCGACCTTCGCGCAGAACTTGGCCCGGCATTGCAGGAGAATGAAGACAAGGGTCTGGATTTTCGGCCCGCAGGCGGCGAAAGCCCGCGTGATGTGCAGCAGCGCCTGAAATCCTGGATGTCCGATATCGCTGGAACCCGGCCTGGCATAACGGCGGTTTGCCATAAAGGGGTGATCCGGGCCGTCATGGCATTGGCTTATAACTGGGACATGATGGGCAAGGCACCGGTAAAGCTGGATTGGACTAGCGCCCATATCTTTGAGCTGGACCGCGATGGCAGCCCCAGGCCGTGGAAAATGAATGTGCCTGTCGGTGAACCACTGACTAATTTGTCCTGATGGCTGACCAAAAGCGCGGCCCGGTGTATAAAATGAAACCATGACACACCGCGTCCTCTTTTATGTGCAACACCTTCTGGGCATTGGCCATCTGCGACGAGCGGCAACCCTGGTGCGTGCCATGGATGCCGCTGGTCTGGAGGTCACGCTGGTCTCAGGTGGCAGTCCCGTACCCGGTCTGGATATCGGCGGCGCAACATTAAAACAATTGCCCCCGGTGCGCGCGGTCGACTTGTATTTCAAGGAACTGGTCGACGAAAGCGATCAGCCCATAGACGACGCCTGGCGACAACGCCGTGCCGACGCATTGATGACGGCGTGGCAGGAAACCCGGCCACATATCCTGATGTTCGAGCTGTTCCCCTTTGGTCGCCGCCAAATGCGGTTTGAACTGCTGCCCTTGCTGGACGCCGCAACATCTGCGGCCAAACCACCAGCTGTGATTTGTTCGGTCCGGGATATTCTGGTGGCGCAAAAAAAGCCGGGCCGCAACGACGAGATGATTGATCTGATCAATCGCTATTTCGATCACGTGATGATGCACGGCGACCCCAATCTGATTTCCTTTGATCAAACCTTTCCACATGCGGAACGACTTGGCGACAAAGCACGCTATACCGGCTATGTCGTTGATACTTCTGGCATAAAAGGCGGCCCAGACAGCCCCGGATTTGGTGAAGTGATCGTTTCTGCCGGTGGCGGCGCAGTTGGCGACCAGTTGTTGCGCACTGCAATGCAGGCCAGATCCGTTAGCGGCCTGAATGACCGGGTCTGGCGATTGCTGGTCGGCCACACCGTTCTCGAAGCGGAATTTTCAGACCTGAAATCACTGGCTCCCAATGGCGTCGTGGTGGAACGTGCGCGGCCCGATTTTACCAGTCTGCTGGCCAATTGCGCTGTTTCCATAAGCCAGGGCGGCTACAACACGATCATGGAAACCCTGCACGCCGGGGCCCGGGCTGTGGTTGTGCCCTATGCCGGTGGTATTGAGACGGAACAGACCTTGCGAGCGCGGTTGCTGTCCGAACAAGGTGTTTTGCATGTTGTTGACGAAGCGACCTTGTCGCCCGACATTCTCGCCGCCGCTGTCGACAAGGCCGTCAACGGGCCGCCATCAGGGGCCTTTATCGATACGGGCGGGGCCAGGAGATCGGCAACACTGGTCAATGATTGGGCTGACGCTGTGACCTGGGACGATTGATGTCGACGGCCTCCACAGATATTCAGACGGCCTGGCAACGCCTTTCCGATGAAGTTGAAAAATGGCAGATCGCAGGCCGGGAAGTCGCATTATGGTGGCGGGACGACGATGTCATTGAGCCAACACCAGAACTGGCACGCCTGACAGGTATCAGTCAGCGATACGATATTCCTCTTTCCCTGGCCGTCATTCCGGCAAATATGTCGGAAACCCTGGCCCATAATACGGACCTGTTTGCAGCGGATACCTGTCTGCTGGTTCATGGCCTGGACCATCGGAACCGGGCACTTGCAGACGAAAAGAAAGCAGAATTCACCAGTCAGCGACCCCTGGCGGATATGACCGCCGACCTTGTTCGCGCCCTGGCCTTATTGAATAATGCATTCCCCGACCGCGCCTTACCGGTATTGGTGCCGCCCTGGAACCGGATCCCCGACGCCTTGATCCCGATTTTAACGGAAACCGGTTTTGTCGGCTTGTCGACCTACAAAGACCGGGATCCGAACTCTGTGCATGCCGGCCTGCATATTAACAATTGCCATGTCGACCCCATAAACTGGAAAGCCGACAAGACATTTTTGGGAGAAGTCGCGACATTGGACCTGCTGACAGAGCATTTGGTGACTAAACGCGGAAGATCAGCGGGTTTATCCGCCGATCAGGGGGAAATAACCGGCATTTTAACCCATCATCTGGTCCAGGATGCGAAAACATGGGCCTTTTTGGAAAAATTTGCGGCCTGGACAGCGGAACAGCCTTCTGTACGCTGGCTTGATGCGCATGAAGCCTTTAAGCTTTCATGATGGTGGGAGGGGACGATTGGCAGGTCAAGTCGCGACATCGATACCCGATGCGTGCGCTGGCAGGCGATCTATTCCGAACATCAATTGGTTTGATACTGACCGCAGGACCATTGCTACTGGTCGATCTGGTCGATGTTTTGAAGGTTATTCTGTTTTTGTTGGTGATTGTTTTTCTGATATTCGGCTTTCGCACGATGATCCGACAGGCCACGACGGTAATGCTTTGTGACAAGGGCATCAGGACCGCAGGTCGTTTTGCGCCGAAAAAGTCGATTTCGTGGCGCAATATGCAAGTTTTGAAGTTAAGGTACTTTTCAACACGACGGGACCGTGAGGCAGGCTGGATGCAGCTGCAGCTGGGCGGTGAAGGTGAAAAATTGTCTCTGGACAGCGCCATTGACGGCTTTGAACAGATTGTTGCCGAAACGACAGGAATTGCAGGTATAAACGGATTGAACCTTGAAACAACAACTTTGGAAAACCTGAAGGCGATGGGCCTGGCACCTGCAGAACTTGCACCCGCAGAACTGGCACCTGCAGAAAAAGATTACGGAGACGCACACCTTCGATGAGCAATGTACTTCTTGTCCGTGATCTGAAGATCGAATTCCGCGTGCCCGAAGGCGTGGTCAAAGCCGTCGAGGGCGTGTCCTTTCGTGTGCCCAAAGGCAAAACCGTAGCCATCGTTGGCGAATCCGGGTCGGGCAAGACCGTCATCAGTCAGGCCATCATGGGCATCCTGCCCAAACCGGCGCATATCACCAACGGCGAAATCGTCTTTTTTGATCCCGACAAGCCTGGCAATTTCGTCGACATCGCCAAATTGAGTCCCGATGGCAGTGCCATGCGCAATCTGCGCGGCGGCCGCATTTCCATAATTTTCCAGGAACCCATGACCTCGCTGTCGCCGCTGCACACCATCGGCAACCAGATCGGCGAAGCCTGCGAGCTGCATTCAAAATGCGATGCCGCCCAGGCCCTGGAACGCAGCATTGAAATTCTGGAGCTGGTTGGCTTTCCGGATCCGGTCCAGTCGGTACATAAATATCCCTTTGAATTGTCCGGCGGCCTGCGCCAACGCGCCATGATCGCCATGGCCCTGATTTGTCGCCCGGCCCTGTTAATTGCAGATGAGCCGACGACCGCCCTCGACGTCACCATTCAGGCCCAGATTCTGAAACTGATGAACGACCTGCGCGACAAGCTGGGTATGGCCGTCCTGATGATCACCCACGATCTGGGTGTGGTCGCCAACATGGCCGACGAGATTGTTGTCATGTATCACGGCAAGGTCATGGAAAGCGGCACCCTGCACGACATTTTCCGTGACCCGCAACACCCTTATCTGAAAGCCCTGCTACGCGCCGTGCCCCGCTTTGGCATGAAGCCCGGCGAACGTCTGATCCCGATCCGCGAGATCAAGACCGACACAGCGCATTTAATGGAAGAGCGCCGGGCCGAGCCAGAGCAAGACAGCAAACATCCCTTGCTGAGGGTCGAAGGCCTGACAAAAAGTTTCTCGACCCGCAAGACGTCCTTGTTCGGCAGCAAACCGGGCGGTTCTCAGCTGGCTGTTGATGATGTCTCTTTTCATATCGAACGCGGCGAATGCCTGGGCCTGGTCGGCGAAAGCGGTTGCGGCAAAACCACCGCCAGTAAAATGGTCATGCGCGCCTTCAGTGCCGATGCCGGTGAAATCAGACTGAATGATCGCGGTGAAGATATCGATGTGCGCTCCTTGAAGGGGGCCGATTTGCTGGCCTATCGCCGCAAGGTTCAATATATCTTCCAGGACCCTTTCGGATCACTGAACCCACGCATGACGGTGTTTGATATCATCAGCGAGCCGCTGGTCATTCATAATATCGGCACGGAAGAAGAGCGCTTCGCAAAGGTCAAGGAACTGGTGCAACTGGTTGGCTTGAATGTCAGCTTCCTGCGTCGCTACCCGCACAGTTTTTCCGGCGGACAACGCCAGCGTATCGGCATCGCCCGTGCCCTGGCCTTGCGACCTTCCTTGCTGATTTGTGACGAACCTGTCTCGGCCCTGGATGTATCGATCCAGGCCCAGGTGTTGAACCTGATGAAAGACCTGCAGGAAAAGCTGGGGCTGACCTATCTGTTTATTTCGCACAATCTGGCCGTGGTGGATTATATCGCCGACCGGATCGCCGTGATGTGCGCCGGACGCCTGGTCGAAATGGCACCGCGCGAAGAACTGTTTGCCAACCCGGTGCATCCCTATACCAGGGCGTTGCTGTCTGCCGTGCCAAAAACAGACCCGGATTCAAGGCTGGACCTGACGGCGTTGATGGAAGGCAAAACATCTGATCCCTCTGCATGGGACGCCCCGTTTACACAAACCGGAGACATCAAACCGCATCTGGTCGACATTGGCGAAGGACACTTTGTCCGGGCCGCCGTGGAAAGCGACCGTGCGAGTGCGAAGGAGCTTTTGAGATCATGATCCGACTATTGAAAAAGACAGCCGTCGTCGCGGCAGGCCTTTCTGTTTTGGTCGCCAGCCAGGCGCTGGCACTGTCGCCGGTCGAAACGCCCTATTTCAAGAAGATGATCGCCAAGGGCAAAATCCCACCGATCGCAGAACGTCTGCCTGCTGAACCCAAAATCGTCAAATTTTCAGGTGAGCGCAGCATTGGCCAGCACGGCGGCAACCTCCGCACCCTGATCGGACGATCAAAAGATGTTCGCTATCTGGTGGTCTGGGGCTATGCCCGTCTGATGGGTTATGACCACAATTTTGAAATGCACGCCGACATCCTGAAAGAATACAAAGTCGAAGAGGGACGTATCTTTACGTTCACTTTGCGCAAGGGCCACAAGTGGTCAAATGGCGATGCCTTTACGTCGGAAGATTTCCGCTATTGGTGGGAAGACGTCGCCAACAACAAATCAATTTCCCCGTCCGGCCCACCCGTGGCCATGCTGGCCGATGGCAAATTGCCGATGTTCGAAGTGCTGGACGAGGTTACGGTTCGCTACACCTGGGACACGCCCAATCCGTTTTTCCTCTCGCGTCTGGCTGGTGCCTCACCGCTGTTTGTTTATCGCCCCAGCGATTATCTGAAAAAATTTCATGCCAAATATTCAGACGAAACTGCGCTGAATAAAATGGCCAAGGAAGAGGGCCAGCGCAACTGGGCGGCCCTGCATAACCGGCTGGACAATATGTACAAGTTCAACAATCCGGATCAGCCAACCCTGCAGCCCTGGGCCAACATCACGCGGCCACCGGCAACCCGCTTTACCGGTCGGCGCAATCCCTTCTATCACCGCATCGATGAAGAAGGCCGCCAGCTTCCCTACATCAACAAGATCGTCATGAACCAGTCTGACGGCAAACTGATCCCGGCCAAGGCCGGTGCTGGCGAATCCGATCTGCAGGCCCGGAACCTTGCCTTCAAGGATTTCACTTTCCTGAAAGATTCAGAAGAACGCGTGGGCTACAAGGTTAATCTCTGGCGCTCGGCCAAGGGTGCGCATCTGGCACTGTATCCTAACCTGAACGTCAACGATCCGGTCTGGCGCAAATTGCTGCGGACGACAAAATTCCGCAATGCCCTGTCGCTGTCTGTGGATCGCGAGTTGATCAACGAATCGCTTTACTTCGGTCTGGCGCTGGAACACAACAACACGGCCCTGCCAGAAAGTCCCTTATTCAAGGAAGACTACGCCCTGAAATGGACCGAATACGATCCAGCCAAAGCCAATGATATGCTGGACGCCCTGGGGTTAGACAAACGCGATGAAGACGGCATCCGGTTGTTGCCTGATGGCCGGCCCATGAACATCATTGTCGAAACCGCCGGTGAAGACACCGAACAGACCGATGTGCTGGAATTGGTCCATGATGGCTGGGCCGAGGTTGGCATCAAGCTGTTCACCAAACCATCCCAGCGGGAAGTTTTCCGCAACCGTATTTTTTCGGGCGAGACCCTGATCTCTATTTGGGGTGGCTTTGAAAATGGCCTGCCCACTGCTGGTATGAATCCGGCGGAACTGGCGCCGACCAGTCAGCAAAGTCTGCAATGGCCAAAGTGGGGACAGTTTTTTGAGACCAAGGGTCAGGCCGGAGAAGCACCGGATTTGCCCAAGGCAAAGGAACTGGCAGACCTGAATGGTCAATGGCTGGTCTCGACAGACGATGCAACCCGCGCCGACATCTGGCAGCAAATGTTGCAAATCCATGCAGACGAGACCTTTTCCATTGGTATTGTCTCGGGCGTCATGCAGCCGGTTGTGGCCTCAGGCAAGCTGAGAAACATTCCGGCCGAAGCGGTTTATAACTGGGACCCGGGTGCCATGTTCGGCATTTACCGTCCTGATACATTTTATTACGAAAAGTGATGGTTTGAGGTAAGACAGGATATGTTCACCTATATTGTGCACCGGATGCTGATCATGATCCCGACTTTGTTGGCGATCAGTGTGCTTGTGTTCATTATTATCCAGTTGCCGCCCGGTGATTATCTGTCGAACCAGATCCAGGAGCTGAAAGCCCAGGGCGAAACAGCAGCGCTGGAGAAAATTGAATTCCTGCGCGAGCAATATGGCCTGGACCGGCCCATGGTCGAACAATATGCCGTCTGGGTTGGCATCTGGCCAGGCAACAACGGTTTTGAAGGCCTGCTGCAAGGCGACCTTGGATATTCCTTCGAATATAACCTGCCTGTTGGCGATGTCGTCGGCGACCGGTTGTTCCTGTCTTTTCTGGTGTCCTTCACCACCATTATCTTCACCTGGATCGTCTCCTTTCCCATCGGGGTTTATTCGGCGACACACCAGTACAGCATCGGGGATCATTCCCTGACTTTCCTTGGCTTTATTGGCCTGGCGACACCCAACTTCCTGCTGGCCCTGGTATTGCTGTATTACGCCAATGTCACCTTCGGGACGTCGATCGGTGGTCTGATGGACCCGCAATATCTGGAAGAGCCGTGGTCTTTTGCCAAATTGATGTCCGTACTTGAGCATCTATGGATTCCCGTTGTTGTCATCGGCACCTCGGGCACGGCAGGTATGATCCGGCGTTTGCGCGCCAACCTGCTGGACGAACTACAAAAGCAATATGTCACCACCGGGCGCGCCAAGGGCCTGCACCCCTTCAAGGTGCTGATGAAGTATCCTTTGCGCATGGCCCTGAACCCGTTCATTGCCGATATTGGCAACATGCTGCCGCAGGTGATTTCCGGTGCAGCCATTGTTTCTGTCGTGCTGTCGCTGCCGACCACCGGCCCCATGCTGGTGGAAGCCTTGCGCTCACAGGATCAATATCTTGCCGGATCATTCCTGATGTTCCTGGCCGCCCTGACCGTGTTTGGTATGTTCCTCTCTGATCTGGCCCTGGCCATGCTCGACCCCCGTATTCGTCTCACCGGGGGTAACACACGATGACCGACATCAGCAAAAATGATGCCTCCAAAAATGATGCCCGGCCGCTTGAGCACTATGTCAGCCAGGAACCGTTTGATCCCTATTCCGTCGAGAAACTGACGCCGGAGCAGGAACGCTATTACATGGCGTCGCAATGGACGATGATGTGGTGGAAGTTCAAGCGCCATAAAATCGCCGTGGCGTCGGGCATTATCTTGCTGCTGATGTATGCGTCAGCATTATTGAGTGAGGTCATCGCCCCCTACGAACTGAGTGAAAAGAACCGGCGCTTTATCTATGCGCCGCCGCAAGCCATCCACGTGTTTCATGAAGGTGAGTTTGTCGGCCCGTTTGTTTATGGCTACAAGCTGAAGCTTGATCGTAAAACCATGAAACGGTTCTACGAGCCCAACCACAAAAAGGTTCAGCCCATTCGTTTCTTCTGCAGCGGCAGCAAGTACGAGTTCATGAATCTGTTCAAGGCCGACTTCCATCTGGCCTGCCCGGCAAAACGTGGCACCCTGTTCCTGTTCGGAACGGACCGCCTGGGGCGTGACATGTTCTCACGCATTGTCTATGGCACCCGAATATCCCTGACCGTGGGCCTGATCGGTATTACCGTCAGTTTCATATTGGGTATTATTATTGGCGGTTTTGCCGGATATTATGGCGGCTGGTTTGATCCTCTGGCCCAGCGCCTGATCGAAATCATACGCTCGTTTCCGGAACTGCCATTGTGGATGGCGCTGTCCGCTGCCTTGCCGGTGACATGGTCACCGGTGCTGATTTACTTTGGCATCACGATCATTCTGGGACTGCTGGACTGGACCGGTCTTGCCCGGGCGGTGCGTGGCAAGTTCATGGCTTTACGCGAGGAAGATTTCGCCTCCGCCGCCGAGCTGATGGGTGCCAAACCGTCCCGCATTATTGGTCGTCACATGGTGCCATCCTTCATGAGCCACCTGATCGCTTCGGCCACCTTGTCAGTGCCGTCGATGATCCTGGGTGAGACCGCTTTGAGTTTCCTGGGGTTAGGCCTGCGTCCACCAATTACCAGCTGGGGCGTGTTGCTAAACGAAGCCCAGAACATCAACGCTGTAGCATTGTATCCATGGCTGATGCTGCCAGTCGCCCCGGTGATCCTGGTTGTACTGGCCTTCAATTTCTTCGGCGATGGCCTGAGAGACGCAGCTGATCCGTATAAGTAAAGCGGGGTAAATGAAGTCATGAAGCGTGTGCTTGTTGTTGGCAATGCAGGCGCAGGCAAATCATCATTTTCGCTGAAACTCTCCGCTGGAACGGAACTCCCTGTCATCCATCTTGACCAGCATTTCTTTTTTCCGGGCTGGAAATCACCGGATATGGCCAATTGGGCCGCTATTGTCGACGAGTTAATCACCGAGCCTATCTGGATCATGGATGGAAACTATCATTCTACATTGATAGCCAGACTGGAAAGAGCAGATACGGTAGTCTTTCTGGATATGCCTCGGATGTTATGTATTTGGCGAGTGATTGTACGCACACTCCGACTACAAGGTAGAAACCGCGCCGATGTCGCGCCTGAGTGTCCTGAACGATTCGACTGGATGTTTCTTAAGTATGTATGGAATTTTCGCAACGCCCACCGACCGCAATTGATGGAAACCCTTCGCACTTTCGAAGGTTCTCTGGAGGTGCTGTCGTGCCAGGCTGACGTCGACAAGTTCCTGAATAAATGTTGTGGGTCACGCTGACCAAAACCAATCCGTCACCCCGCACTTGATGCGGGGTCTACGCCTGTGTCGCAACGTAAAACACATCCCAATTGGGCCGCCGCATGGACCCCGCATCAAGTGCGGGGTGACGGGTAGAAAACCTAAAAAACCCCGGCTTCAAGCCCTGCGGCCATGGCCATGCCGAGTTTCTCGCACTGTTCCACAAATGCAGGGTCCCAGTCGCCGCGACATATAACGGGTTCCTGAACGGCTTTCCATTTCAAGCCGGTAGTGATGGTGTCGATGGCACGGCGGGTGCCGGTGCCGTCGTGGCCAGCGCGAATATAGACCGCCATAGGCAGGCCCTGTTTTTCCTCGAGGCAGGGATAATAAATCCGGTCGAAAAAATCCTTGAGGGCACCGCTCATGTAACCAAGGTTTTCGGTGGTGCCAAGAATGATGGCATCAGCAGCCAGCACGTCCTCGGGCCCTGCTTCAAACGGTGTGCAGACCACAACCTTCACGCCTTCGATTTCAGGTGATCCGGCCCCCGCCACAACGGCATCGCGCAAGGCCCGGGTATTGTTGGAGGGCACATGTGCAACGATCAACAGGTTCTTTTCATTGCTTGATGGCGTCATTATTCAGGTTTTTCCGCAATGATGGCATTCCCGGTTCAATTTACCGGCGTTAGAATAACCCAACAATAACCAATATTTTTGCGCCTGTATCCTGCAGCGCACCACAATCACAAGGTTTGTTTTATGGATTATCAGACGCTGGTCGCCGAGCGCCGCAGCATTCGCGGATACAAAAAGGATCCGGTGCCAAAAGAATTGATCCGTGAGATCATCGAAATCGCCAAGGGCGCACCATCATCCATGAATACCCAACCGTGGTTTTTCCATGTCGTCACCGGAGAACCTCTGGACCGTATTCGCGAGGGCAACACCGAACGCATGCTGGCGGGTGTCAAACCCCAGCGGGAAATTCCAACACACGAAGCCTATGTCGGTGTCCATCGCCAGCGCCAGGTCGACATTGCGGTCAAACTGTTTGAAGCCATGGGCATCGAGCGTGATGACAAGGCCCGTCGCCAGGACTGGGTCATGCGCGGATTTCGCCAGTTTGATGCACCTGTATCCATTGTCATGACCTACGACAAAAGTCTTGAGCCTGCCACCATTGCGCACTTTGATCTGGGCGCTGTGACCTATGGTCTGGTGCTGGCAGCATGGGAGCGCGGCCTTGGTACCGTGATCAATGGTCAGGGCATCATGCAGTCAGCCGTTGTGCGCGAGCACGCCAGAATTCCGGACGAACAGGTGATTATGACCTGTATCGCCATGGGCTATCCCGATTATGATTTTGAAGCCAATGAGGTCAAATCAGACCGCACCGAAACGGACGACATCATCACCTTCACCGGTTTCGATTGACGGCCTGTTCCAACTTTCCCTTTGACAAGAACAGTTCCGCCTCCTATATAACCGGCCTGGGTGAAGGCCCCTGCCGCTCGCTGGTTCTGCCATGGTGAAGCCTTCTTATCAAATCATCTACCCACTTTCATTGTGTGCGGTCTGATGGCAACGCGAGCACCAACTGGTTTTCCGCATCATAACTTTGAAAGAGGTTTATGATGAGTACTTCATCTATTTTGCCTCCGATTGATGTCCTGAAACTGCAGGCCAAAGCCCTGCGTGCGGAGCGTCAATCCGGCGGAACAACAACAGGCCACAGCCAGTCGCTTGAGCTGATTGCCAAACAATATGGTTATCGTGACTGGAACACCTTGCATGCCGCAAGTGAAAACCAGACCGCAGACGCGATCCTGAAAGTCTGTCCGGTCGCCATCGGTGATCGGGTGACAGGTCTCTATCTTGGCCAGGCGTTTGAGGCCAGTGTGCTGAATATGGTGCCGCTGGAAAGCGGAGATTTGTTTCGTGTCACAATGCATTTTGACGAGCCCGTGGATGTGGTCACGCATGATTCCTTTTCGTCCTTTCGCCAACGCGTCACCGGCAATATTGATCACAAGGGAGTCACGCCACAAAAGACGTCCAACGGCCGGCCACAAATTGTTTTGCATGTGGGAGAGAACAAATGACCAATACATCTTCCCCATCACAAAACATGTATCTGGCCGGGTCGCTGCCGGTTCTGTTTGCCAAAACGGCCTCGCCGATCATCTTGATCATGTTGTTGAACGGCCTCTTTACTCTGGTCGACGCCTGGTTCCTGGGGGCATTCGTTGGCGCGGATGCCCTGACCGGCGTGACTTTGATGTTTCCGTTGTACATGTTGCTGGTCGCTCTTTCGACGTTGGTTTCAAGCGGTTTTTCCAGCATCTATGCCCGACGGTTGGGGGCCGGTGATCACACTGAGGCCGGGGCCGTCTACGGTCAGGCCATCTTGTTGGCCCTGGTCGTTTGCGCGGTATTGATCGGACTGTTCTTGTCCGGCGGCAGCAGCCTGACCTTGCAAGTGGCCAATGGATCGGTCGTACTGGCAAATGCTGGTTATACCTACATCTCCATTCTGATCCTGTGTTCGCCACTGGTTTTCATGCTGTCGATCAATATCGATGCCCTGCGATGTGAGGGGCTGTTGCGCATGATGGCCGCTATTTCGGTGACCTCGGCGTTCCTGAATATCGGCTTTGACTATATTTTTGTAGTCGAAGCTGGATGGGGTGTGGCCGGGTCGGCATGGGGCACGGTACTGGCTCAGGCCTGTTCGGTTTCAGCCATCATTTGCTTTCGACTGTTGGGTAAGTCATCCGCTGTATTTCGCTTTTCAAACATCCGTCCGGGCTGGAAACACTGGGGCGAATTACTGGCTCTGGGCGCACCGACCAGCCTTGGCTACATCGGCGTCTCCCTGTCTGCCGGTCTTACGATCTATTGCCTGCAGCTTTGGGCGGGGGAATCATATGAGGCGACTGCAGGGGCCTTTGGTATCATCACCCGCCTGATGACCTTTGCATTTTTGCCTTTGCTGGGAATCAGCATGGCCTTTCAGACCATTGCCGGAAATAACTTCGGGGCGGAAAAATGGCAGCGTTCCGACAACAGTCTGCGCACGGCCCTGGTGGTTGCCATCGTCTATTGTGTTGGCGTGCAAACTATCTTTGTAAGCAGCCGGTCTGTTATTGGCCTGATCTTTGTGGACGATATGGCCATCGTTAACGAGATCAACCGCATCCTGCCGCTGGCGACATTTTTGCTGTTTCTGTTTGGTCCCCTGATGATGATAGCCACCTGGTTTCAGGCCATTGGTGATGCAGGACGTGCGGCTTTGCTGGGTCTGTCGCGCACCTACCTGTTTGCCTTGCCCCTGACCTTTGCCCTGCCCTTTATCTTTGGCGAGCCCGGTATCTGGTATGGCGGCATTGTCGCAGAAGTCCTGGTCCTGTTGCTAACCGTTGTTGTCTTGCATCGACGGGCCAAACGCCAGGGGAATCACTGGGGGCTGTTTAATTATCAATCGTCCTGACTGGTAGGCATTTCATCTTCGGGTAAGCTGATCAAACCGCCGGGGTTGGACAGGGCGTCCCGAATGTAATCCGGGATTGTGTGGGCTTCGAGGTTGCCGTCTTCCAGAATCCTGGCATAGATGCGGATGGCGCGTCCTTCGCAAACCACGTCTCCGGTCGTTGCCTGCACCGCCTTGCAATCCCAATGCACCGAGCTTTTGCCCATCTTGTGCATCTGGATGGTCGTGCGCACCTTGTCGCCATAGGCGGCAGGACCGATGAAACGGAAATGCACATCGCCCATGACAAAGGCCGTGCGGGTTTCGGTAATCAGTTTGTTGGTCGGAAAGCCCAGCGCGCGAAGCAGTTCATGTTCGGTCTCATTAAACCAGGTGAACATCATCGGATAATAAACCAGACCAAAAGGATCGGATTCCCCCCAGGCTACGGTGAGTTCGCGGGAATAGGTAATCATGGCAGTTCAGGCTTTCAGTATGGAAATTCAGGCCTCTCTTATCAGCCTATGCTGCCAGACACCAGAAGCAACGGCTTAATCAAACAACCAGCTCGACGACCTCGTTCTCCGCTACACCCTCGTCTGATCCGGAACAAAAGGCCGCGACTGTGACAGGTTCTTGCACATCGGGAAAATGATACACCGCACAAACATTTTCCGGACCGCCACCTGAATGGCCGATGGACCTGCCAACTGAATTCATCTCTCCGCACATCAGGCCCAACCCGTAAGCTGTTTTTTGCCAGGGTCGACCGGAAACCGGACCGCCAATATGATGCGGGGAAATCATCTGCTCGTGCAAAGTGGCTGACAGTATGTCCCTGGTCATCAAGCCGTTCAAAAACCTGACGGCATCACCGGCGGTTCCCAGTAATAGTCCGTGGTAAACCCAGCCCGGATGATAACCGTTTTCGTTTCCCCACACCGCCCGAGCCATGTCCTGCCGCGTTTTGGCAAGAAATACCGAATCAATTTCCAGGGGATCAAAAACAAGGAATTGCAAAGCGGAGCCCAGATCATCATTTGCTGCCCGTTCAATCAAGCACCTGACAATAAGGTATCCGGTATTGGAGTACGCCCAGCCGGACCCGGGCATATATTCCGGCTGAGCAGCATGACATTGATCGAGCATATCCTCTACATCCCAGGGATCTGCTCGTTCCTCAACAGCCCTGGTATAGGCTGCCAGTTTGCTGTAGTTGGGCGCACCGGCCTGATGCTGAAGCAACTGACGTAAAGTGAATTGTCGATCCGGCAGGCGCTGATCAAGTTCCAGCTTTCCTTTGCCGACAAGCCGCAGCGCAGCAGTTGCCAATACGGTTTTGGAAAAACTCCACCAGGGAAAAATCAGGTCCGGGTCATCGCTGCAAAACAGGTCGGACCGGGCATCCATGTGTGCGTGGAATATTTCCGGTGCCATCACGACACCAACGTCACCAGATCAATGGGCGCATCAACACCACCGACATTGCGGTCGCCCAGAACGGCGCGCGGGGCAGGGGGCTCGTAGCCCTGGGAAACGGCGAGATCAAAAGTTTCCTTTGTCGTCAGGCCGTGCACGCCTTCTTCCTTGGTGTGTTTTTCAAGTTTGGCAGCCATGTTTGCGCTGTCGCCGATGACAGTATATTCCAAACGTGTGGTATCGCCGACGGCACCAAAAACAACCGGCCCGGCAGCGACGGACCAGACCAGTTCCATAGCCGCTTCGCCTGCTGCTTCACGTTCCTTGCCCCAAGCCATACAGGCGGCGCACATGTCGTCGACACAGCGCAGGGCATCAGCGGCATAGGTCTCGGATTTGGTCACGGTGTTGAACATCACCATGATGCCATCACCCGGAAACTTGTCGACGACGCCGCCATGTTTGTTGATGACCGGCACCATGCGAGACTGGTAGTCGGCCAGCAACACCATGATTTCACGCGGATCGAAATTCATGGAATACCGGGTGAAACCGCGAATATCGCAGGTCAGGGTTGCGGCTTCTGTCAGCTCGCCTTCTCCGGCCTGAACCCGGATTTTTTGTTCCGTAATTTGTTGCGCCAGTTCCGGCGGCAGGAAGCGCGACAGATCGGCAGCGGCGGTTTCCTCGATGGCAGAACGGATCAACAAACGCCGGGCACGAACGATGGCCACAGCCAATATCAATGTCACCAGTAATATTGAAATGATCTTGTCGAACTCGGCCCCCAACAGCATTTTCGACGAGGTCATGTATTCAACATAATCGCGCGTCAACGGGTCCATGCCTTGAAAATAAAGCACATACCCCACCATCAACAGCCAACCCAAACTCGCCACAATGCCGGACAGCACAACATAGAATGCATCGAAGCGCAGAGCCCTGAGTGCGACAAATATAAAGACATATAGCAGCGTCGGGGCTTTCAGAAAAAACGACGGCGGTTGATCATACTGCAGATGAAAAGACCAGATCAGACCCATCAACAAGGACATGTCGATCACCACCGACAAGCCGAGGAACCAGCCCGGGATACGCCCGACATAGGCAAGGATGAGACGCAGCAAGGTAAAGCCGCCGTAGAGGCTGAGGGCCCATGGTACCGGCGCAAACATGATCTCGGAATTAAAGGTTTTGGGCGACAGGGAATAGAGCACACCAAAAGTGAGGACGACCGCCAGCTGCACCCAGCCGATCAGGATTTCACTTTCATATTGCTGTTGTGCAATCGCCGAGCGCACACGTTCGGGCGGGTTGTCGTCCGGCGCTTCGCCAAACAGAAACCGGCCAAGACGCTGGATCCGGTTTCCGGTTATTTCCGTCATGTTATTTTCCTGAGCCACAAACTGGTTTCAAAAGCTGTCTTGGGAAGCACCAGTTCTTCCACGATTGTTCCGGCCAGAATAGCCGCTGTGTGATGACGAACATAATGACTTGAAAACACGATTTCGTAACCACCCGAGAGCACCATGGACGGGATCGATAATTGTTCGTTATATCCCCGCCAGGCCCAGGAGGCAGGATAGTCGTCGGGCAAAAAAACATCATGGATATGAACCAGAACCCCGGGCGGCAACATTGGTAAAATTCGATTAAACAGATCATCAACGTCCGAGCCCGGCATCAGGATGTGACTGGAATCAATGAACAGAATATCCCCCGCCTGCAAATTTTCGAACGGCGCAGTCGGTGCGTCCGCCAATGTCGCGCGGATGAACTGAATGTCCAGGCCCTCGATCACAGCACGCGGTTGAGGATCTATGGCCGTAAATTCAGTCGCACATGCCTGGTCCCGAATTGCCTGCGCCATAAACCGGGTTGAATGGCCGGAGCCCACTTCGACAATGCGCTTTGGTTTTGTCTGGCGTACCATGCCATAGGCCGCGGCGGCGTCGAGAACGGGAAACCAATCCTGGGTCCAGCGCGGGGCAGGCGGCGGCTGATCGCCAATATTTCTCAGATCATTTGCAAAGCCGTTGATGGTCTGAACCAGGGCCGACATTTCCGGTGTCTTCTCTGCCATGGCCGCCAGCATCGGATCATAGGGCTTGATGTCGCCCACCCCGGTGCCTGATTTGGGCAGGGTGTCGGCATAGCGATAGGGAATAAAAAATCCACGCTGGCGCAAACCCAGAACCGTTTGCAGGCCCATAACTAATTGGCGAAATCGCATATCAGATCAGGGGTTGAGGACCATGCCCTCACGGGCAACGACCGTTCCGGGCCTCAGCTCTTCAAGCTGGCGACCGATCTCGTCGAGCTGGTCATCATCGCGTTCGGGATCGTGATGGAACAGAACATATTTTTTAACATCGTTTGCTTCACACATGCGCAAACCTTCCTGCCACGTCGAATGCCCCCAGGTAATATGGTTGGGGAATTCTTCATCCGTGTAGGTGCCGTCATAGATCACAATATCTGCACCACGGATCAGACCGGCGACATTTTCATCCGGCGCATCCAGTGTGTGTTCCGTGTCTGTGATGTAGCAAATTGAGCGGCCCTGATATTCAATGCGATAGCCGGTGGCGCGGTTGGGATGATTGAGCGGTGCCGTACGTAAGGTGATGCCATCACCCAGATCAAGCGTGTCGCCGGACATAAAATCCTGGAAAGCAATGTCGGCATTGAAGATCGCCATCGGGACCGGGAACAAGGGCGCCATCATCATTTCGCTGAGCACAAATTCAACATTATGCTCCGGCAACAAATGTCCGGCAGAAATACGGAACTTGCTTTGCGGTACAAAAAAGGGCGTAAAAAACGGCATGCCACAGATGTGGTCAAAATGGGTATGGGTCAAAAAGATATCGACATCCAGGGGGCCCTTGGTAATCAATTCATTGCCGAGATAGCGAATGCCGGAACCGGCATCAAGAATAATGATGCGATCACCACAACGCACCTCGAGGCAAGACGTATTACCGCCATAGCGCACAGTTTTGGGACCTGAGCAGGCAATACTGCCACGCACACCCCAGAACTTTATAGAAAAGTCGTCTTGATCGTTCAACCGTCGCCCCCTTACGGTTTCAGTTTATGGTGCCAGTCGATAGCCGCCTGGCTCGGTAACCAATATGGCTGCCTCCGATGGATTGAGTTCTATTTTTTGACGCAGCCGATAGATATGGGTTTCCAGCGTATGTGTGGTGACGCCGGCGTTGTATCCCCAAACTTCGGCCAACAGGATTTCGCGGCCAACAACTTTTGATCCTGCCCGGTAGAGATACTTCAGGATCGATGTTTCCTTTTCCGTCAGCCGAACCTTTTTTTCCGTCTCAAGTTCCACAAGCAATTTATTTGCAGGCCTGAAACTGTAGGGACCGATATTGAAGACGGCGTCTTCACTTTGTTCGTGTTGACGTAATTGTGACCGCATCCGGGCAACAAGAACGCCGAGGCGAAACGGCTTGGTGACGTAATCGTTGGCGCCCGACTCAAGACCAAGAATGGTATCAGAATCAGAATCGGCACCGGTTAACATGATGATCGGGGTTTTGACGCCTGCCTTGCGCATCAACTTGCAAACCTCGCGTCCATCAAGGTCCGGCAGGCCGACATCAAGCAATATCAGGTCATAAACGCCGGTTTTCACCAGCTCCAGAGCATCAGCACCTGTTGTTGAAACAGATACGCTGAATTCTTCATGCAGGCCGAGTTGATCTGACAACGTCTGGCGCAGGGCCTCGTCATCGTCAACCAACAAGACTGACTTGCCAGCACTCATGCGCTTAATACTCCCGTGTCATATTGCTTTTGCACGCCCGGATTAACACAAACAAGGATGCATCAAAAGCTCGATTCGAACAACCATGTTTGCAAATAGCTTACGCCTCAGCCAAGTCCCATCAAACGGCAGGCAATATTGCTTAGATTACTGTTCGGATCCTTATATTCCTCAACAATTGTAAAGTGGTTAAGCCCGTCCGGAATAATCACCTCGACCTCGGACCCCTGATCCCTGAGGGTCTGGGCATAATCGTTGGTCTGGCGGTGAAATTCCACGGTTTCGTCGCCGCCCAGGGTCAGGACATAGGGCATCGGTTGCGGCGACGTCAGCAAGGCCGGGCTGTTGCGTTCGGCCTCGGCTTCATCCAGGTCCAGGACCTCATTGAGATACGATTTCAGGACGGGTTCAAGCTCAAAAACACCACTGATCGGCAAACCGCTTTTGACCAGATTACCGGGCAGATCACTATCAAAACCCGGCCAGTCCGTCGCTCCCATCATCGCGGTCAGATGGCCGCCGGCGGAATGACCAGAGACATGGATATTTTCCGGATCACCACCATATTGCGCAATGTTCTTCCAGGTCCAGGCAAGCGCTGCCCGGTTCTGGCGGACAATTTCATCAATATGAACTTCAGGGGCCAGGGTGTAATTGACGACAACAGTGACGGCACCCCTTGGCACCAGTCCCTTGGCAACATAGTCAAAGTCGCTTTTGTCCATGGACTGCCAGTAGCCGCCATGAATGAAAAAATGCACCGGCGCGCCAGCGGCACTATCCGGCATAAACACGTCCAGTTTTTCGCCAGGTTTTTCCCCATAGGCTATGTCCAGCGCACAACTGAACTCTTCCCGAGCTTCATTACTAAGTTGTTGATACAAGGTAACAAATGCCTCAAAATCATCAACTTGTGGGCGCAAAAAATACTGCGCGTCCAGGGCTTCCCGATCATATCCACGGTAAATGACGTCACTCATATTATTGTTTCCTGACTGGTTCCGGTTAATTTCTATAGTGCCGTGCGCAAGGACCAAAGTTCGGGAAAGAACCTGTGATCCAGCGCTTTTTTCAAAAAGCCGACACCCGATGTGCCGCCTGTGCCGGTCTTGAAACCGATGATCCGTTCAACTGTTTTCATATGGCGAAAGCGCCATTGCTGAAACCAGTCTTCAACATCAATCAGTTTTTCGGCCAACTGATAAAGTTCCCAATATTTTTCCGGCTGCTGATAAATTTCCACCCACGCCGCCTCAACACTCTCATGCGGCTCATAAGGTTTTGACCAGTCCCGATCCAGCCTCGAGGCGTCAATGGCGAGACCGTTTTCAGCCAGGATCTTTAAAGCCAGATCATAGACACTGGGTGCATTCAGAATGCTGGTCAGATTATTTGACAGCGCCTTGTCGTGCATATGGGGCTTCACCAGGGCACCGTTTTTGTTACCCAGCATAAATTCAACAGACCTGTACTGCCAGGACTGAAACCCCGACGACTGGCCCAACGTATCCCTGAAGGTCAGATAATCAGAAGGTGTCATCGTCGACAGGATGTCCCACGACTGAATGATCTGCGACTGAATGCGCGAAACCCTGGCCAGCATCTTGAAGGCCGCCTGCAATTTGCCGTCTGTCAGTGCCGTCGCAGCGCCCCTGATTTCATGGATCATCAGTTTCAGCCAAAGTTCCGATGCCTGATGGATGATGACAAACAGCATCTCGTCATGGGCTTCGGACCTGATTTCCTGGGCATCCAGAATCTTGTCCAGTTGCAGATAGTCGCCATAAGACATCGCCCTGGAAAAATCTGTGTGAATGCCACTTTCCCAACGGTCGTTCGATGGCGTGGTATCGTCTTTGCCCTCAGGGGCCATACATATTCTCCTGTGGCGGATCAGCGTTCCACCCTGGTTTACAACGAAACTTCATATTTCCGGCGCTTGTGCCAGCTTGAATAAGCAGGTAATTGTGACCGCACACACCATACCCGGCAAGCCCTGGCGGACACGGAACGTTTGATATCATATCTAACGCCCTGTCGTAATTTGGCAAGGGTTGCCGCCAGTTGCTGACTGTGCACAAGCGATAACGAGAATTATGACGACATCCGTTCCCCTGAACCGTCCCCTTCGCAGCATTGGTCGTGCCATTGCCGATTTGCGCCGCGGATTGGCCGTGGCCCTGATCGATGGAGACGGGTCTGTTGCGATCGCCAGGGCAGCAGAAGACCTGACGGATACCGGCCTGAAAGAGATGCGTGATCTGGCCAGGGATACGGATGCCCCGCATTTTGGCTTTATCATCAGCGCTCGACGGGCTGAAGTCCTGCATATTCCGCCAAAATCCAACGCCATTTCCCTGCGCATTGGACAAAATGACACGGCGTCTGATCTTTCCGCCCTTGCGGACCCGACGGACGACCTGACACATCCCCTGCGTGGCCCCTTTGCCCGCAATGAAGCGCCAAATCCCCTGTTAACAGAAGCCGCGATCAAACTTTGCAAGCTGGCCCGGTTACTGCCGTCTGCCGTAGTCATCAGCGCAGCCTCCGGGGCCGCTGAAGCACTTTTGTTGTGGATGCGAAACAATGATGTTCTTTCCACACAAGTATCTGAAATAAAAGGCTTTCCTGAAACAGAAGCCAACGCCCTGACCGAGGTAACATCCGCAAAAGTGCCTCTGGAAGGTGCGGAAGATACCCGTATCGTGGCTTTTCGCCCGGCTGATGGCGGCATCGAACATCTGGCCATAATTGTTGGCGATCCGCCCCGGAACCAGCCTGTGCTGACCAGACTTCATTCTGAATGTTTTACAGGCGACTTGCTCGGGTCTCTCAAATGCGATTGTGGTGATCAATTGCGCGGTGCCCTGCGATTGATGGGCGAAGCCGGGGGCGGGGTCTTGTGTTATCTGGCCCAGGAAGGGCGCGGTATTGGCCTGATTAACAAGCTGCGGGCCTATGACCTGCAAGACCAGGGCTTTGACACTGTTGATGCCAACGAGCGTCTGGGTTTTGAATCAGACGAGCGTATCTTTCAGCCAGCGGCTCGTATGTTGCATTTACTGGGGTTTTCGCAGGTCCGGTTGATGACCAACAACCCCGACAAGGTGGCAGGCCTTGCTGAAGCAGACATTGAAGTCGTTGAGCGTGTTGCCCATCATTTTCCGCCTAATGCCCATAATGAACGCTACCTGGCGACCAAACGCCGCCGCAGTGGACATTTGCTCTGAATTTGGCCTCTCGACCAGGCCTGCCCGGCAAGAACCCGCTTCAGGCGCGCGCAAACGGCAGAAATTGCCTGAATTGCCAGATCCGAATGCGATCTGGCCACCAAATATTATCCTAACTCACTGTCATTAAACGATTTTTACTGCTTTCCGATTCCTGGCATCCCGCTTGCTACGGTCCTGGTGAGTACAGGAGTTAAAATGACATTGGAAAATATTGCACCGAGCGGTGGTGGCGAGCCTTTTGACAGGTACGCGGACTACGCACGTGCGATGAAAACACGGGATCAGAACTCTGCCAATTCAGTAAAACCTGAAGTGGCGGAAGGGGCTGAGACCATGGCGTGGGGCGAGGATGGCTTCACCTTTGGTGATATTCTCGATGTCATCAATCCCTTGCAGCATATTCCCATTGTTTCCGACATCTATCGCGCCATCACCGGCGATCAAATCGCCCCGGCGGCACGCATGCTGGGCGGTGGTCTTCTGGGTGGTATTCCCGGTCTCGCAATTGCCGCCGTAAACACAGCCTTGCAGGAAGTGACGGGGCAGGATGCCGGTGAAATGGCAATCGCCAGCCTGTTTGGCAACGGTGACACAGATGATACCGTGCCCACAACCTTGCCTGAGACCGCAATAGCTGCCGCGACACCCGAAGCTGGGGCAAATCCCGCGGCGGCGACCGTGGCCAGCAAACCTATTGGCCTTCAGTTCGCAACGGCAGCACCAGCGACTGAATCGCCCGGAGCTACAGCAGGATCAAGTGCTACAGCAGAATCAAGTGCACCAGCAATGTCCGAAGCCCAGTCGATAGCCCAAGCCGGCGGCATCAATTTCTTTAACATGCACGACAGGCCTGCAGGCGCTTCGGCTTCCGCACAAATATCTGCCGTCATGGCAAGCCCTGGCGCCATTCGGAATACTATGTTCCGCCCCGATGCAGGCCCTGCACAAACCATGGTCCAGGCCCAGGCCGCACCCGCGTTAACAAAACCAGGGCCCGTTTTGACAAATCTGGCGATGGCCAACCAACAGGTTGCCCGACCAGAAAGCCCACAACCGCTGGCACGGCCCTATATATCTCCGACACAGCCAGGTTCAAACTCAACAGGCGCTTCCCTGGCTGGCCTGAATGAAAATGGTCTGACCCCGTTGCAGCAAAAGACAGCGAATCGTGATGCCCTCCTGGCTGCAGCACGAGACCTGCGCGCTGCCTTCAAAAGCCACGCAGCTTACAACACGGATAACCGGGTAAAATCCCTGCAGGGATCACAGGCGAACTAAAGTCCTCTCAATCAATGCTGTATATTGACGGACAGCCACGTAATCTGGTTATCCTGACGTCATGGATTTGTCCGCATGACCCATCAATCGAATAATCTGATCGTCAGACCAGACGGCAAACTCTGTCTGGGTAGCAGGGTCATGACCTGTGCTTTGGGCAAGGGCGGCAGGCAGACTGAAAAAATCGAAGGCGATGGCGTCAGCCCGGTTGGATCCTGGGTCTTGCAAAAAATATATTACCGCCCGGACCGCATGGCAGCACCCGTCAGCGCCTTGCCTGTTATTGCATTATCGCCAAATGATGGCTGGTGCGATGATCCTGCGCATCCCGACTACAACAAGTTCGTAACCTTGCCGCATACCGCGTCGTGCGAAAATTTGTGGCGGGAAGACCATGTCTATGATGTGATTATTACCCTGGATCACAACAGCAATCCGGTCGTGCCGGGCGCTGGCAGCGCCATATTTTTTCACCTGGCGCGAGAGAATTTTGCACCCACAGAAGGCTGTGCGGCCGTACCCCTTGAGGACATGCTGTATGTGCTGGGCCGGATCACGCCAGGTTGCAGGATGGAAATTACTGCGGCGAACTAGATTTATTTTGTGGGCGAATAGTTCCTGACACCAAAAATAGCGGTGCCAACACGGACCAGGGTTGCGCCAAATTCTATGGCCACTTCGAAATCTGAACTCATGCCCATACTGATTTCTGCCAGATTATTGCGCGCCGCTATTTTTGCCAGCAAGGCAAAAAAGGGCGCTGGCTCTTCGCCTGCAGGCGGAATGCACATCAGGCCTTTGACCGGTAGTTTCAGTTCATCCCGACAAAGGGCGATAAATTCATCTGCGTCCTGAGGCGCTATGCCAGCCTTCTGATCTTCTTCGCCAACATTGATTTCAATATAACAATCAAGGTAACGATCTGTCCGTTGCATCTCGGTCGCCAGGGCCCGGGCAAGCTTCGGTCGATCAACCGTTTCAATGGCGTCAAACAAGGCCACCGCCTGTTTAACCTTGTTGGTTTGCAAGGGGCCGATCAGATGTACATTGGCGTCCGGAAAATCCGCCCTTAATTCTGGCCATTTGCCTTCGGCTTCCTGAACCCGGTTTTCGCCAAAAAGGCGTTGTCCTGCCTCAAGAACAGGTCTTATTTCTGCTGCCGGTTTGGTCTTGGAAACAGCCACAAGCCCGACGCTGCCTGGCGCTCGACCAGCCTGACGGGTCGCCGCAGTTATTCTTGTTTGTACACCTGCCAGGTTTTCGCTCACGTCACACCCCTGGATGTTCTGGGGTTGCGCCAAAGTTGGCCGTTACATACTCAAGCACAGCCTGGACACTTTGTTCTACAGACAGATTACCGGTATCCACTGTCAATTCAGGCTTTTCCGGCAGCTCATAGGGTGCCGAAATACCCGTAAAGTCCGGGATTTCTCCCTTTCTCGCCTTGGCATAAAGCCCCTTGGGATCACGGTTTTCGCAGACACCGAGGTCAGCACTGACAAAGACTTCGTGGAAGTCATCAGCGGCGGCTCTGGCCCGCTCGCGGTCTGATTGATAGGGCGAGATAAAGGCACTGATGGCAATGAAGCCGGCACGCGCAAACAAGGCTGCAACTTCACCGACACGCCGGATATTCTCGGAACGATCTTCCGGTGAAAAACCAAGATTGGCATTCAGGCCATGGCGAATGTTGTCGCCATCCAGAACGTAAACCTGATAGCCCCTGTTAAAAAGTTCGGTTTCCAGCTCAACCGCCAGGGTCGATTTCCCCGACCCGGATAAGCCGGTCAGCCATAATACGCCACCGGTGTGGCCAAAACGATTGCGGCGATCTTCATCGGTTACACGGTGATTGACCCGGGTAATGTTAGTCGCCCGCACAGTCCGCAATTGACGCTGGTCCGCATAACCTTTCATGTTGATCTGTCCGCGCGAAATCTCGATGCCGTCCAGGAACAATTCGCACGAGCCTGTCGCGGCAAGGTCATCATATTCGTCCACGGCGACAACAGCCGCGCAACGAACTGTGATTTCCTTGTGCGTGTTCAAGGCTTCATCCGGTGCCACGACAGATACAGAAATCTGGTTCGTACAGATGCGGACTTCAAGGTCTTCGGAGAGAATTTGGTCTTTGCTTAAAGGCGTATCCAGCTTTATCAAGAAGACGTCAGTCTGAACCGGCACATCATCTTCGTGGCTGACAAGCGCCGAACCGGCAAGGTGTATTGGTGAGGTCAGGGACAGGTTGATCCTGTTTTCAGCACTTAATTCAAATTCGGAAACGACGCCAGCCTGATTGTCCGGTGAAAAGAGCACGCGATCACCGACCTTGATCTCCCCGGACAGCAATTCGCCTGACAGGTCCAGCGTCGGACTGTAGGCGGGTATCTGAATTGCGATCCTCAAGGGACCGGGTCCGGGCGCAGTTGTCGTCATTAAACGGTTCTCCTGTTGCAGAAGTTTCTGATATCGGCTTGTATCCATGTTTTCAAGCCTTGAACGCCTGATTGATTAAACAGGCGATGGCATTTGTACCAACCGGAAGCCAATATGAAGTTAAACCTGGGCTGCGGCCATGATCATAAAGATGGTTACATCAATGTCGACGTGTCAGATCTGGGAAATCCGGATCAGGTCGTTGACCTTGAGGTTTTGCCGTGGCCATGGGAGGACAATGCGGTCGATGAAATTCTGATTAAGCACACACTTGAGCATCTGGGCCAGGCAACAAAATTGTATCTTGATATCATGTGCGAATTCTGGCGCATTTGCCAGGATGGCGCCTTGATCAAGATCATCGTACCGCATCATCGTCATGATCACTTTTTAAACGATCCAACCCATGTTCGGGCCATCACGCCAGGCGGGCTTGAGCTGTTTTCCCAGAAGAAAAATCTGGAATGGATCGAAAAGGGCATGGGAAATTCACCGTTGGGATTATCCCTTGGTATTGATCTTGAACTGGTATCAGCGACATTCGTGCCGGATCACCCATGGCGGGGTCGGCTCGAACGCGGTGAAATGGACAACCAGCAATTTGCCGAAGCGGCGCAAAATCTCAATAACGTTGTCGTCGAGACGCACGTTGTTCTGAAAGCCAATAAACCGGTGACGTCAGAAAGATGAACGCCAGACCCACACAAACGCCACTGGTTGAATTCACGGCCAATCAACCCTTCCGGTTTACGCAGCATAACGCCGCGCCCGAAACCGAGCAGGTAGAAGACGGCGTTGGTCGTTATTATTCTTCTTCACAAGCCTTTGTGAACCAGGCAATTGTACCCAACGGCAATGTCTTTCGTATACGGACAACCAAAGCCAAACTGAAAACCCTTGCAAAAAAGCGCTGGCAAACCACCAACTTCAAAAACAAGAAGGTCCTGTTTTTGCTGCCCTCTGCCATGCTCGGCAGTAACGTTTCAACCCTGTTGTTTCTGGACGCCTTCAAGGCCCAGCTGGGCGCAAAAGAAGTCGGTGTTTTTTGTGCAGGCTCCTCTGCCGATGTTTACCTGACATCTGATCTAGCCAAACTTTATACCTTGTGGATTTCGCGCAGTGAATTAAAGCACTGGCACATGGTCGTCGACCTGGGTGAATTGGAAAGCCGTCGCGATATCGAAGTTTGGCCGGTGGATATGGAAGCGGATTTGTTGGCGGCCTTCGGTCTGGTGCCAGGGGCAAATTACCTGGCAACACCACGAAAGCGCCCTGCGGCCAAAAAGCCCCGCATCGGAATTTTACCCCTTGCGTCATCGCCGCTGCGTACGTTGCCGCCTGCGCTGACATTGGCACTGGCAAAGTCTTTGGGCGATCTCGGGGATGTCACTGTTTGTTTGAACAAGTATCAGCATCAGGGGCGGCTCTATGATCAGGTTATCCGGCCAGACCTGCAGAACAGTTGCACAATTGTCGACGCCTATGAAACGATCGGCGGATTGTTGGCGGCGGTCGAAAGTTTTGATTACGCCGTTTTTGCGGATAGTGGACCGGCCCATATGAGCAAGCTTTTTGGCACACCAGGTGTTGCTTTTTATACCGCCGCCCACGGGGATATTTTGCAGGGCCGTTTTCAAAATCTGGCGCGTTGGTCGGTAAAATACCAGAGTGACTACTGTTCGGCACCTTGTGGTTTGGCAAAATTACGCTGCAACGGGGCAGGTGAAACGGGATGTATGGCGTCGCTGGAATCTACACTTGAGGACCTGCCAACAACGCCCCGATCAACAGACAACAATGTCGTCAAAAACCTGTTGCTGGATAACCCGATCCCCTGTGTCTCTGCCCTGGCAGACGAGACAAATGATATTCTGGATTTTGTGCGGAAAGATATTCAGTCAAAACTGTCGAGCTGACCCGACAGCAGTCGCCCTATTTGTATTCTGGCGGCAGGTAGTTAAATTTCTTCATCATGTCATGATTGGCTTCAACAACCCGGTCAACCTGTGCTTTCGATAATTCTGATTTCCACTGGTTGGCTTTGCCGGAACGAAAAAATTTCTCCGAATGGACGCTTCGCTCAATAAAGCCGTTTTCATCTTCCTGTTTGCGCACGCTATCAAATGATGAAAGTTTAATTGCGCGCTTCAACACTTCGGCGGGTGGCTTCAATCCCATGAATTTTGCCACCGATTTGAAGGTCGGACCGGGTTTGTATGTCATGTCTTCAAAGCGCACGATATGCAGTGAAGCGTTCTCACCCTCCCTGGTCCAGCTGTCTACGTGACGCGACCAGGACGATATCAGATAAGGCACTTCGCCATCGTCTGCGCCGGCCATAAAAGTTGAATCCGCCAGCCAGTCAATTGCCTCATCTATTGAAATGCCAAAATGTGGTGCCATGGACAGACAGACATCCAGCGGATTGCGCACCACATACATGGCACCTGATGTGGCATCCATGGTGATCTGGTCCTGACCCCCGAATTCGGTCAGCGCGCAATGAGTTTTAACAAACGTCGTATTGGGGGAACTGGCGGCCAGCTTACGGTGCATTACGGGCCGCAACACAGCTGTTTCCTCAACCGTCATTTCGGTAACGGGTTTTGTTGTCAGGGACTGGAACAGGGGGATATGTGTGTCACTGTAATTGAATTGACCGAGTTGACTGACAGCGCCGACCGTTCGGGCGTTGGTCAACAGGTTATACAAAAAGACCCGCAACCAGGTGTTTCCTGATTTGGGATATGAAGCCAACCAGAGTATGCCAGCCATAATATTCTCACTCGCCTGTCAAAAAATGCCCGGCGCACAATAGCGGCATTCAGGACAATATTAAATCGGGAAACAAAACTTATGTAACAAAAAAAGAGGGCAGGAAAAAATCCTGCCCTCTCTCAAATTCAAATGCCCGTTAAGGCGTTTGTATTTTTTAGAAGAACAACGCCGTACCAAGCATGATGCTTGTAGCATTGTTTTCAGCGGCTGCTGCATTAGCACCGTCTTCGAGTTTGACGTTCTCAATACCAGCAGAGAAGCTGATACCAGGGCCAAACGCGTAGCTGGCTGCTGCAATCCAGTGATCGCGGGTGTCATCGCCTGTACCGGAGACTTCATCCTTGGTCTTGGAGTAGCTGATACCGTAAGAAACAGCGCCTGAAGAACCTTTGGCGCCAACGTTCCAGTCAGTACGGTCAGTGTTGTTGCCAGATGTTGCCTGGTTGTCTTTACCGTAACCACCAGCAATTGTAATGCCGGAGAAAGTTACGTCAGCACCAAGAGCCCAAACCTTCTGGTCAACGCCACCAGAAGTTTCGTTGTCACCTTTGATGTAAGCACCAGAAACGTTGTATGCAACGCCGTCTTTACCTGTGTTGCCGGAGTAAGTTGCACCCAGCTCCCAGATGTTAGACTGCTGTGCGTCGTTGTCTGATTCCTGACCACCATAAGAAGAAGCGATTTCGCCGCTATCCCATGTGTAAGAAACACCAACCTGGAAACCGCTCATTTTCGGTGTCCAGTAAGTCAGCTTCTCGGAGTCACCTGAAACGTCAGAGCGGAACGGGCTTGCAGCTGCGTTCGTACCTGTTGCATACAGACGATAGTTAGATGACCATGTGCTTACGAAGCCAGCCATAGGAACACTTGAACCACGGAAAGATTTGTTACCAGCGCCGTTTTCAGCACCGATGACGACCTGACCGAAAGAACCTTTGAACCAGATGTAGCTTTCGTCGACCTGGTCACCACATGTTTCAGCTTCGAGCTGAACATCAACACCGGCGCTAACGCCGTTGTCGAGAGTGGTTGAACCACTGAAGCTAACTTCAGCTTCACGGGTCAGCATCATGTTGTGAGTGTTGGCAGCAGGCTGGCCAGCACCATCGTCCTGGCTTGAATGAACAGCCAGAGCGGTGAAGTAACCACCAAGTTTCAGAGCGATTGGTCCAGCAGCTTTCTTTTCAGCAGCAATGGCCGGAGCAGCAATAACGCCAGCCGCGATGATCGCGGATGTGGCGAGGAGTGCTTTTTTCATTAGGTCTTCCCTCTCATACAAAAGACATTTTGTTTGAATGCAAACGGGTTATTTTATTAGCCTGCTTGCAGCTTGCAGTCACAGTCAGTGTAAAAATGGAAATCAAACCGGAACTTTCCGCTATAATTTCGTATTTAGACAGCGGCATTCGCGAACGGCGACTCCCCTGACTACGAGTGGCTAGGAGTGTAGCGGCAAGATTGGATGATTATCAACAGCTTAAAGGGATCGCTGCGTGTTTTTTGCACTACTGTGTCGATATTGCCACACTGCACGTTTTGGAGAGATTTTGTCAGGATACAACAATTGTTGAATTCACACTATATTTGAGTTCAAATGTGCTCCTGGCCTGCACGTTGCAGGAAACCAGATGCTGCCCCGGCTATTTGTTGCGTTTGTAAAAGCATAGTATTATTCAAGTTTAAGTAGGGTCCCGAGTTAACCCTTTGCTTGTGCATCCCCCGGATCCAGTTTCAATTGGTCGGGTCGTCTGGAGTAACAATAATTGTCAAACCTGAGAGATCTGACACAAGTCGGACTGGACGCGCTTGAGCGCGGGGACCCGGATTCTGCTGTTCTTGCTTTCAGGAAAGTTCTCAAGAAAAGCCCACGTGACATAGAGCTTTTGCACCTGGCGGCATACGCCAGCATCAGAAGTGATCGCACGACGTCGGCCCGAAAATTTCTGGCCAAGGCGCTGAAACTGGATCCGAACCACAGCGATTCGAATAACACCCTGGGTGTTCTTTATCTTGGAGAAGGCAGGGTCGGACAAGCCACAAAAGCCTTTGAAACGGCAATCAGGTCAAACCCCCGGAACCACCGGGCATTGCGAAATCTGGCGAAGCTGCTTCGTGATCAGGACCAGCTGACAAAATCCCTGGACGTTTATCAACAGCTGGGTGAACTGGAACCCGAAGACGCCGGCCTGCAAAATCTGATTGGCACGTTGCTGATGAACCATGGCGATTTTGACAAGGCAATCGTTCATTTGCGGCGCTCCGTAACGCTTTCGCCAGCACATGGTGGTAGTTGGATCATGTTGGCGGAAATGGACAAGGATATCAGCGACGAAGACATTGTCGTCATGCAAAAAGTTCTGGCCGCACAATTAGAGACACCGCTTGAAGGGGACCAGATCGCCTATGCCCTGTTTCGAACCTTCGAACAACGCGGCGATACGGAGAAGGCAGGCGAATATCTTGTGCTGGCCAATCAGCGTCGCCGACAGTGCTACCAATATGATGTGTCGACAGACGAAGACTACATGGCAGAAATCTCAAAAGTTCTGACGGCCTCGTTCATCAAAACCGAAACGCCTGCACCGCTGGGAAAACAGCAACCCATTTTTGTTCTGGGTCTGCCAAGGTCAGGGACAACGCTGATAGAACAGATATTGTCTCATCACCACTTGATTGGCGGTGCCGGGGAAAGAGGCTCAATTGATATTTCCCTGACAAAAATGGCGGACCCTCGTAACAGGAGATATCCAGACGGTCTGCCGTTCTGGAAAGAAAAGGATTTTGCCTTTATCTCGAAGAGCATTCTCGAAATTCTGGCCGAAACAGTTCCCGCAGCACCCTATGTTATCGATAAAACGCCACAGAACTTTCTGTATATCGGCCTGATCAAGCGTCTTTGGCCGGATGCCTTGATCATTTATTGCAAACGCAACCTGATGGATTGCGCCTGGTCCAACTTTAAGACACCGTTTCGGGAAGGAAACTATCATACATCCAGCCAGGAAGAGCTGATCCGCTATTTTGAGGCCAGTGAAAAGCTTATGGATCACTGGCGAAAGACTTGCCCTGGTGGTTTCCTTGAGCTTGCCTATGAAGAAATGACTGCCGACCAGGAAGGGCAAACGCGGCGTTTACTGGACTATTGCGGTGTGCCATGGGACCCCGACTGCCTGGACTTCCACAAAAACAAGCGCGCGGTTCGGACGGCCAGTTCCGTACAGATCAGATCCCCGGTATACACCACATCACTGAGGGCGTGGGAGCCCTATGCCAACATCCTGCAGCCATTGGCCGCCGCCTTTGCAGGACGCAATAGTTAGGCTGGAATTTACATCTTTAATGATTTTTGGTCCCTCTTTGCATTCGAGAGTGGTTATTTTTGTCAAAATCGTTGATAAAGTCAGGAACAAGGCTAACATTCGCGCCAATTATAGATTTCAGGAATTTTGTTTTGCCCACGACCCGTACCTCTGTCGCCAAATCCGGATATGAATTTCGCCCCCTGACAACGCTTGTTGTTATGGCGACAGTTCTTCTGTTGTCTGCCTGTTCCGGCATCAAGACCGAAAACACGGAAGGTCTGGCAAAAAACCAGAGTGAGCGCGAGCAGTCGGAAGCCGGGCGCGTGTTTGGCGGCGAAGGCATTAGCATTCTGGGCAATACGACAGAAAGCAGCGGCCCTGCCGGTATTGGCGTCAATACGTTTCTGTGGCGGGCATCGCTGGACACCATTTCATTTATGCCACTATCGTCCGCTGATCCTTTTGGCGGCGTGATCATAACAGACTGGTATTCCCCACCGGCGTCGCCGCTGGAGCGTTTCAAGATGACGGTCTATATCCTTGATCGCAAGTTGCGGGCAGATGGATTGAAAGTCACCGTCTTTCGCCAGACCCGCATAACACAAACAGCTGCATGGAATGATGCTGCCGTTGCCTCAACCACACCGACTGAGCTGGAAGACGCGATCCTGACCCGCGCCCGGCAACTTCATGTTGCGACGGCCGATACCAAATAAAGGGCTTTTCGACCCACATTTCCGGCTAGCGAAAATGCTTCAACCGTTAATCACAGGAATAGAGTAATGGCGCGCGATACCGCCAACGTAAAATATAACGCTCGCGAAACCGAACAGAAGTGGCAAGCCACCTGGGCGGAAAACCGCACCTTTGAAATGTCGGAAGACCCCGACAAACCCAAATATTACGTGCTGGAAATGTTTCCCTATCCATCGGGACGTATCCACATGGGCCACGTTCGCAACTACACTCTGGGTGACGTTGTCGCACGCTATAAAAAAGCGCAAGGGTTCAACGTATTGCATCCCATGGGCTGGGATGCCTTTGGACTGCCTGCTGAAAATGCCGCCAGAGACAAAGGCATTCATCCCGCTGAGTGGACTTATTCCAACATCGAAAATATGAAGTCGGAATTGAAGATCATGGGCTTGTCGCTTGACTGGTCGCGTGAAATCGCCACCTGTCATCCCGGCTATTACAAACATCAACAAGCCTTGTTTGTGGATCTGTTTGAACATGACCTCGCCTATCGGCGTGAAAGCTGGGTCAACTGGGACCCGGTCGACAATACCGTTCTGGCAAACGAACAGGTCATCGACGGCAAGGGTTGGCGATCCGGTGCTGAAGTTGAAAAGCGGTTGCTGTCGCAATGGTTTTTCAAGATCACCGAATATGCAGACGAATTGCTGGAAGCCCTGGACGGTCTTGATCGCTGGCCCGAACGTGTTCGCCTGATGCAACAGAACTGGATAGGCCGGTCCGAAGGCCTGTCCCTGAAGTTTGAGCTGAAAGATCGCGACGACGGCCTGGAGATTTACACGACACGGCCCGACACATTATTTGGCGCAAGTTTCATGGCCCTGTCACCGGATCATCCCCTGGCGGGTGAAGTCGCTGGCAACAATCCGGCCGCAGCGGAATTCATTGCCGAGTGTCATCGCAGCGGCACCACCGAAGAAGCCATTGAGACCGCCGAAAAACGCGGCTTTGATACCGGCCTGAAAGCGGCCCATCCGTTTGGCGGCGAAGACCTGCCAGTTTACATCGCCAACTTCGTCCTGATGGAATATGGCACGGGCGCCATTTTTGGCTGCCCGGCGCACGATCAACGCGATCTGGATTTTGCCCGAAAGTATGGCTTGCCTGTGGTGCCCGTTGTCGGCCCCAAGGGGGTTGATCCGGCGACCATAGAAATCGGGACCGAAGCATATACCGGCGACGGCTTGCTGATCAATTCCGATTTCCTTGATGGTATGGAGGTGCCCGCCGCCAAGGATGAGGTCGCCAGTCGTCTGGAAAAATCCCACGATGCCGAGCGTACTGTAAACTTCCGCTTGCGTGACTGGGGTGTCTCGCGGCAGCGATATTGGGGCTGTCCAATCCCGATTATTCATTGCCCCGATTGCGGTCCGGTTGCGGCACCGAAAGAGAGCCTGCCAATCGTGCTGCCGGACGATGTTGTCTTTAATACGGTTGGCAATCCGCTGGATGAACATCCGACCTGGAAACACGTCGACTGCCCGACATGCGGCAAGGCTGCGACACGCGAAACCGACACGCTGGATACTTTCGTCGACAGCTCATGGTACTTCGCCCGCTTCTGTTCGCCGCGTGTTGATCAGCCCGTAGACAAATCCGCAGTCGATTACTGGCTGCCGGTAGATCAGTATATTGGCGGCATCGAACACGCGATTTTACATCTGCTGTATTCACGCTTTTTCACCCGCGCCATGAAAAAATGTGGACACCTGTCTGTCGATGAACCGTTCCAGGGTTTGTTTACGCAAGGCATGGTTTGTCATGAGACTTATAAGGATGAAGCCGGTCAGTGGCTCTATCCGGAAGAAGTTGTTTTTGGCAATGGCGGTGCTGCCAGTCTGAAAGAAAGCGGCGCACCGGTCAAAATTGGCCGATCTGAATCGATGTCAAAATCCAAAAAGAACGTGGTCGATCCAAGCTCCATTATCAACGAATACGGCGCCGATACAGCGCGCTGGTTTATGCTGTCCGACAGCCCGCCCGAGCGAGATCTGGAATGGACGGATTCCGGTGCCGCCGGTGCATGGCGCTTCACCCAACGTTTGTGGCGATTGTTTGAAGGTGTTCTGGATCAGTTGCCGGAAGGCGATGAAATTTCCGCAGATCTGAGTGCCACAGGCAACGCCTTGCGCGGGGAAACCCATCGCATGCTGGCCGGTATCACAGATGATGTTGAGAAGTTTCGCTTTAACCGCGCCGTTGCCCGGATCTATGAATTCACCAATACGGCAAGTGCCTTCAAACCGGAAAGCGATGTCGATAACGCAGCCCTGAGAGAAGCGCTGACCATTCTGGTTCAGGTCGTTGGCCCCATGATGCCGCACCTGGCGGAAGAAATGTGGCAACGTTTGGGGCACACCGTCTTGCTGGCTGATACACCCTGGCCAACGGTCATCGCCGAGCTGGCTGAAGAAGACACCATTACCATCGGTGTTCAGGTTGCGGGCAAAATGCGCGGCACCATTGATGTTGCAAAAGATGCCGACCAGGGTCTGGTACAAGAAGCAGCCCTGGCGCTGGCAACTGTGCAATCTGCCATTGGAGATCGGGAGATCCGCAAGGTTATTGTGGTCCCGAACCGGATCGTCAATGTGGTTGTCTAGAACTCTTGCAACACTGATCCTGCTGACCGCCCTCGCAGCGTGTGGGTTCAAACCGCTGTATGGAACAGACCCTTCCGGGCTCTCTGATCCGCAGGGGGAGTTGGCAACCATCCGGGTCGCGCCCATCCCTGATCGGCTCGGGCAATTGGTGCGCAACCAGCTTGTCGAATATCTGACACCGCGCGGTCAGGGCGCCCAGAACAGGTATCAGCTGAATGTGAAATTGTCCTTGTCCAGCGTCGGCACCGCCCTCGCCCAGGATGAAAGTGCCACGCGTTATAATCTCACACTGACATCGAATTTTACGCTTGTTGATCTTTCGACAAACAAAAAGGTCTTTGTTGGCGTCGCCAGATCCATCGCCGTTTACAATGTGATCACCAGCGAATACGCCACCCTGATCGCGCGTCAGGACGCCGAACGTCGGGCTGCACAAGATGTGGCTGAAGAATTACGAACACGGCTTGGCGTCTTTTTCTCACGCCGAACCAAATCTTCCTGATCCTTTTCGCTTGCGCTCCCCTATACTCTCTCCATGAAAATCGCTGCCCGTCAGGTCGAAGCATTTGTCCGTGCCCCCAATCCCGAAGTACGTGCCATCCTGGTTTATGGTCCGGACCAGGGGGCGATCAGTGAACGGGCTGTGCTGCTCTGCAAATCGGTTGTCGATGATATGCGGGACACCTTCCGCGTCGTCGAACTGACACCAAAAAGATTGAAAGATGATCCGGCCTTGTTGTCGGACGAAGCCGCCGCCATTGCCTTTGGCGGTGGTCGCCGTGTCATTCGTATCCGCGGTGCCGGTAATGATATTGCCGATCGCTTCGTCGATTTTTTTGATCACCCCGGTGGCGATGCCCTGATCGTTGTTGAAGCCGGTGAACTGCAGGCCCGGGCGAAACTCAGAACCTGTTTTGAAAAAGCCAATATTGCTGCAGCCCTGCCCTGTTATGTTGATGAAGGTGTCGGCCTCGAAAGCACCATCCGCCAGATGTTGAGCGAGGCCGGATTGACGGTTGATCCGGCGGCGCTGGATTATCTGTCTTCAAATCTTGGCGGTGATCGTCAGGTAACACGGCGAGAGCTGGAAAAGATTGTGCTGTATGTCGAGCCCGGTGCACGCGTCAGTCTGCAGGATGCCGAAGCCTGTGTCGGCGATGGTGCGGCGACGTCCATGGATGACGTGACCATCGCAACAGCTGGCGGAGATTATGTGACGCTCGATACAGCATTGCGTCGATGTCAGGCAAACGGAGATGCGGCGGTAATGATCGTGCGTGCCGTGCAAAGATATTTTCACCGCCTGCATCTTGCCGCCGGTGCCATGCAATCCGGCATGAACGCAAACGCCGCCATGGCGACGTTACGTCCACCGGTTTTTTACAAAACCCAGGATGCTTTTCGCCGCCAGTTAGGGATCTGGCGACCCGCGACATTGTCCACGGCGATGGAAATTTTGACGGAGACCGAGCTCGACTGTAAATCAACCGATTTACCTGACTGGGCTATCCTCGGACGTTCATTAATGCGGGTTGCCCAGGCCGCTCGACAAGGAACGTCAAGCGGGCGCAAGCGGTAAGTCATTGAAATATAACTGTTTATCTAAACCAGATAGGATATTGCGCCACAGCTTTCAAGGATGTCTGTTGCGCGTTTCCGGGGCTCGTCTGTTAACGCCGCAAATCGCTGACGCAAATCTGTCAGGCATTTAACCTGATAACCGAATGTGTCCTGGGCATACGGCATACCCATTATCTTCAGTGAAAAGCTTTCTGCGCCGGTCTTTGCAGCGTCGGCGTTGGCGCTGAGGAAAGGTAAATAAATGTCGGCGGCCATGCTCAAAATACCGTGCGTCGCATCCGGTAACTGATCTTCCGGCGACAGCCAATCCCCCTCTATTCCGGATGCGTCATCCAGTTGTCGTAACCAGTCTTCCGTGCGTTGCGCATGTTTGCGCATCAAATCCATTGGTGTCGGGTCGGTGGCCAGGACGATCAACTGCCCGAACAATCCAAAATCCGCCAGAGCTGGTCTGCTGCCAAAAAGATAGCTGTGCAAACCAACATGACTTTCCAGCAACGCGAGGAGGCGCAGATAACTGGCTTCGATTACCGGCGCATTTTCAGGTGTGCAGCCGACCATGGGCATGCGGCCTACCTGGCGTTCGCCAAACATGTTGGCCATTGATTCGCGATCTTCACCGAAATGGTCCGGGAAACTGTCATCGGCAATCCAGTGACTGGCATATTCAATATCCGCTGCATAGGTCCAGCGATAATGGAACATGGCCTTGGTCAACCATTCATCCGCCATATCCTCGATCAAATGACTGAAGAACGCATGACAGGGATCATCCGGCATAATGCTGCGCCCTGCATGACGGCCTTCGAGGTCATAAGCGAGCGGCGTTGAATCATTTTTCATCTGATCGCTGTCAGGATATTGCAGAACCGGAACAAGTGCCGGTTTCAGGTGTGCGATCTCATCCCGGTTGCGTTCCGTCCGCAACACCCAGTCATGTGGCAGGCGACGATAGCGCATGATTGAGCGCATTTTCCGCGAATAGGGTGAGCCCAGAGAGCCAAATAATCGGTACCTTCCGGACATAATCTCACCTCTTGCCTAATTTAAGTTATTGATATTGCTTTATAATTTAATCTGTTGAGAGTCGACGACAAATCTCGTCCAGTTGTTCCAGCGTCTGGTACTGGATATGGACCTGTCCGCCACTTTCGCCTTTGTGATCAATATCGATCTTCAGACCAAGTGCTGCCGAAATATTGGCTTCCAGGGCCAGGGTATCGGCATCCTTGCCGGGCATGGGCTGGTGACGGCTGGCTTTTTGACCTGAGCCCTCTTTTTTGACCAGCTTTTCGACCTGTCGGACATTCAGGCCTTTTTTGACAACAACTTTGGCCATGGCCCAGGGATCAGTTGCTGCCAACAAGGCGCGGCCATGACCGGCAGACAAACTGCCATCTTCAATCAAGGCCTTTACCTTGGGGGGCAAGCCCAGTAAACGCAGGGTATTGGCGATATGGGAGCGACTTTTGCCAATAACACCGGACAGATATTCCTGGGTATGGCCAAATTCGTCCATTAAACGTTGATAACCATCGCCCTCTTCCAGGGCAGACAGATCAGAACGCTGTACATTTTCAACAATGGCAATTTCGAGGGCCTGAACATCGTCCATGTCCCGCACAACAACCGGTACCTGGTGCAGTTGCGCACGTTGGGCAGCCCGCCAGCGACGTTCACCGGCGATAATTTCAAATTCAGTGTCGCTGCCACGGGCATGGCGGACCAGAATAGGCTGCAAAATGCCAAGCTCAAGGATCGAAGCTTCCAGAGACGCAAGGTCGTCTTCAGCAAAATGATGCCGCGGCTGGAAAGGATTGGGGCGCAACTGGTCGATGGAGACTTCGCGGGTCGCCTTGACGGGCGCTTCCGACGAAGCCGTAGGGCTTGCCGCAGGCGGGGAATCGCCCAGTAAGGCTGACAGTCCCCGACCCAGGCTTTTGCGTTTTCCGTCTTCTGCCATAACTATTTCCTCAACGTCCGTCGTTTCTTCAAGCTGCACGGCTGCGATCCCGCTTCAACATTTCACTGGCAAGCGAGATATAAGCCCGGCTGCCCGCACATTCATGATCATAAAGCAGCGCCGGCTTACCATAGGATGGCGCTTCTGAAATCTTGACGTTCCGGGGGATGACCGTCTTGTAGACCTTGTCGCCCAGAAACTCCCGCACATCACTGGCAACCTGACCTGAAAGATTATTGCGCTTGTCAAACATTGTCAGAACGACGCCTTCGATATGCAGTTCAGGATTAAAAGCCACACTCACCCGTTCAATAGTCCGGATCAACTGGCTGAGACCTTCGAGGGCAAAAAATTCGCATTGCAGTGGCACCAGAACTGAATGTGCGGCCGTCAGGGCGTTCAAGGTCAGCAGGCCCAGCGACGGCGGACAGTCAATCAGAACATATTGATATTTCTCGACAAATCCCTTCATGGCATCGCGCAAACGATAACTGCGGTTCTCGACATCAACCAGTTCCAGCTCGGCGCCGGAGAGATCAACCGTCGACGGAATTATATCAAGGCCGGGAATACGGCTGCGGAACATTGCTTGTTCAAGTGTGGCAAGTCCAGTCAGCACTTCATATGTGGACGTTTCGCGCTGGGCCCTGTCCACACCGAGGCCGGTGCTGGCATTTCCCTGCGGATCAAGATCGACAATCAGAACCTTGCAGCCAACTGCGGCAAGCGCTGTCGCCAGATTGATCGTTGTCGTGGTCTTGCCAACGCCGCCCTTTTGATTGGCGACGGCCAGAATTTGCGGTCCCGGCCCGGCATTGGTGGTTTCCTGTACCTCGTTGGCATCAAGCACTTCAAGCACCTCAACGGTATCATCCATAATTTCTGTCTCTGTCATTTTGCAGGTCCTTGTCCGTGCTGCTGCAAGCAACCGGAAAACCAAAGCTCAGGGCGACGATATTTGTAATACGACGCTTTCGGAATGTGTGCGGCTTGGCCATTTCTTTATAACGGAATTGTCAAATTCTAGCAGATTTTCCAGCTCTAAATCAACATCTTGTCCTTTTGGGAACAAACAAACTGTATTTTGTGACCGAAAAGGCACAGACCATGACAATAATTGATCCGTTTTTGCCAAAGCGCGAGCGGAAATGAAGTCAACCTGACCCGGTTGGCCTGCCTTATCCTGAAGTTTTTCAATACGGCAGGTGTGAATTACAACATCCGCGCCCGTCTCTCGCGCGACTTCATGCATGAACGTGCATTTACGGGCGTCGCTTTCAACAAGATGAACCTGGCCCACACCCATGATGGCCAGTACAAGTCCAGGGAACCCGGCACCACTCCCCAGGTCAAGCCAGACACTATCTGCCAGTGATCGCGACTCCGGGCCGCGGCCCTCCACTATTTCCCGGGCGATGCCAAACAGCTGGGCGCTGTCCATCATGTGTCGCTGCCACAGGTCAGGCAGTGTGTTCTTGCCTACGAGATTTATGGCCTTCTGCCACTTGATCAGCAGCCCGGCATAGACCTTGAGCCGGTCCATTGTTTCACGTGAAACATTGCTGGCAGATTGAAATTCTTCTGGAGACATAAAGACTTACTGACTTATGGGGTTCAGGCTGAGCGACGGTTCGGGTCCAGGTGGTGGCCCCGTTTCACATGCGCCAGCAAAGCTGTCAGGGCCGCCGGTGTGACCCCGGATATCCGGGCAGCGGCACCCAATGTCGCCGGTCTGGCGTCTTGCAGCTTGTTGCGCACTTCATTCGACAAGGAACCGACAGCGGCATAGTCGAGGCCGTCTGGAAGTTTCAAATCCTCATCCCGGCGGAAGGCTTCAATGTCGGCAACCTGGCGATCCATGTAACCGGAATAGAGCGCCTCTGTCTCCAGCTGCTCCGTTGCCCTGGCCGAATACTTTTCGAAGGCAGGCCAGATGCGGCAGATATCTTTAATATCTATATGGGGATAGGCCAGCAAATCAACAACAGATCTGCGCACGCCATCCAGATTGACTTTCAGGCCATGCTTCTGCGCTTCGTTTGGTGTGATCAGGGATTGTGCGGCCAGCGCGCGAATATCGGCCAACTCCTGCTTCCATGATACCCACGCGCCCTTGCGCTCTTCTCCGACACAGCCAAAGGCAACGCCGCGTTCCGTCAGGCGCTGGTCTGCGTTATCGGCGCGCAATGTCAGGCGATATTCGGCGCGCGAAGTGAACATGCGGTACGGCTCTTCGGTTCCCCGCGAAATCAGGTCGTCAATCATCACCCCGATATAGGCTTCAGCCCGATCAAGGATCAGAGGCTCTCCCCCCTTGGCCGCACTTGCTGCGTTCAATCCCGCCATCAGGCCTTGTGCCGCCGCTTCTTCATACCCCGTGGTCCCGTTGATCTGCCCGGCAAGATAAAGCCCAGGCGCTTTCAGGGTTTGCAAACTGGCAGACAGTTCACGCGGATCAACGAAGTCATATTCAATGGCATAGCCCGGTCGCAGAATAACGGCGTTCTCCAACCCCGGAATTGTTTTCAGCAAGTCGCGCTGAACATCTTCGGGCAAGGAAGTCGATATGCCGTTGGGATAAACCGTATGATCATCCAGCCCTTCGGGTTCAAGGAAGATCTGATGGGCATCACGCTCACCGAAGCGAACCACCTTGTCTTCAATTGAGGGACAATAACGCGGGCCTGTACTTTCGATCTTGCCGCTGTACATGGGCGCACGGTGTATATTGGCCCGGATCAGGTCATGCCCGGCTTTGGTCGTACTGGTAATGTGGCAAGATATCTGGCGAACGCTGATGTCGGAATTCAGGAAGGAAAAAGGCACCGGGGGATCATCCGCCAGCTGTTCATCCAGCTGGCTGTAATCAATGGTGCGGCCATCAAGTCGCGGCGGCGTGCCGGTTTTCAAGCGACCCAGCCGCAAACCCAATGATTTCAAGGTATCGGAAAGGCCCAGCGCCGGCGCTTCCCCCGCCCGTCCTGCAGGCGTGGTTTCTTCGCCGATATGAATAAGACCCTGTAGGAAAGTTCCTGTGGTAACAACAACCGCATCCGCATAGACCGTAAGGCTGTCTCCGGTGCGAACGCCAGTTACCCGATTACTGCCGTCTTCGCTTATGATCAGGTCCTCAACACCACCTTCAGCAATGGAAAGGTTATCCTGCGCCGCCAATGTTGTTTGCATAGCCTGGCGATAGAGCTTGCGATCAATCTGCGCCCGTGGCCCGCGTACAGCGGGACCTCTGCGCCTGTTCAGCAAACGAAACTGGATGCCGGACTGGTCCGCAACCCGGCCCATGATACCATCCAGGGCATCGATCTCCCGCACCAGATGCCCCTTGCCCAGCCCGCCAATGGCAGGATTGCAGGACATTTCACCAATGGTATCAACCCTGTGCGTCAGTAACAAAGTGTTGGCCCCGAAGCGCGCCGACGCCGCCGCAGCTTCACTGCCCGCGTGTCCGCCACCAACGATGATGACGTCAAAGCGCTGGCCATCATGAAGGACCAATGGCTGGATCGGGTTATGGAAAGATGTCTGGCTCATGGCCGGGGAACCTACGCAGCCTTGCGGCCCAAGTCAAACGGTGATTGCGGTGGAAACAGCTTCAAATGCCTTACGACACCCGGCCGTCGCCCTGCCAATGTTTCACGTGAAACATTATGCCAAAACTGAACTCATTTCACTACCAGAACTAACCTGGCTATTTGCCGATACAAAAATCACGGAATACTACATCTAGTAGACTCTCGACATCCACCCGACCTGTAATCACACCCAGAGCCCTTGCCGCCAGTCGAATATCTTCCGCAGCCAGCTCGGGTGGAATCTCACTTTTATTTTCAATAAACCGGTTCAAACTTAAAAGACAGGCCTGCAAGGCCTCCCGATGGCGAACGCGTGTGAGGCCAGGTGCTGCCTGCAATCCAAATCGCCGCGCAACTTCCGCCCCCAGATCATCAAGCAAGGGCTTTACCCCTTCCCCGGTCTTGACAGAAATCGATCGGGCCGTGTCGCTGACAGCCTTCATCGCCGCCGATATCTCACCTGTATCGGATTTATTCAGGACAACAAAACAATCTTCGTCAATCAACCGGGTTGTCGCCGCATCCGGCCCTTGCGCGTCCGCGCCATCAAGCACAATGATCTTCAGGTCTGCCTGTTCGGCCCGTTGCAGCGCCCGTTTGACGCCTTCGTCTTCGATCTGGTCTGCTGTGCGGCGTAATCCGGCCGTATCTGCAACCACCACTGGATAGCCACCAAGATCAAGATGAACCTCGATCACATCCCGTGTGGTCCCGGCCTGCGGCGAGACAATGGCTGCGTCGCGCTTCGCTAACTCATTGAAAAGACTGGATTTTCCGGCATTTGGCGGGCCCAGGATAGCAACATAAATGCCATCCCTTAAACGCTCCCCGCGATGATTATCCGCAAGATGCGCCTCTATCTCACCCTGTATGCGGACGAGCTCTGGTCTGACCTGTTCGACCAGATTGTCTGGCAGGTCCTCGTCATCCGAAAAATCGATGTCGGCTTCCATATAGGCCAGCGAGCGTAACAAACCCATGCGCCAGTTTTCATACAATTCCCCCAGCGCGCCATCAGTCTGGCGCAAGGCCTGGCGTCGCTGGGCCTCGGTTTCTGCATGCACAAGATCGCCAATGCCCTCGGCCTGGGTCAGATCAAGCTTGCCGTTTTCAAAAGCACGTCGGGTAAATTCGCCGGGTTCCGCCATGCCGACATTGGCCTGGGCGGACAAAACATCACCAAGGGCTGCAATGACGGCCCGACCACCATGCAGATGAAATTCAACCACATCTTCACCGGTAAAACTGTTGGGTGCGGGAAACCACAGGACAAGGGCATCATCGATGCGCTCCCCGCTTATGTGCGCAGATGGGTTCCCGTTATCAATATTTTTAAGGTGCGCCCGTGTCGCCATCCGGGGCACAGGCATTTTGCCAATCATCTTTTCCAGCAAAGGACCAGCATCTGGCCCTGACAAACGGACCACAGCGACCCCTGCAGGTGGTGCGCCACTGGACAGGGCGAATATGGTGGGTGGACGCATCACAGAATAATCTTTCCAGACAGGCGTCTGTTAACCGGCGTCCGGTGCGGCCTCGTCGGGCTGCAGCATAAGACGCTCGACACGTTCACCACCTTTGAGATGACGTTCAACAATTTCATCAACATCAGCTTCATTGTCCATCCGGTACCACACGCCTTCCGGATAAATCACCATCACAGGACCAAATTCACACCGGTCCAGACAACCCGCAACATTGACCCGCACACCGTCAATGTTTTCCATTTTTGCCTTCCTTTTCAAATAGTTACGCAGTTTTACGCCACCGCGCGCCTGACAACAACCGCGTGGATCATCGGCACTTCGCTGGTTCGTACAGACAAAAACATGAGCCTCAAAATACAAACCCGGATCGTCTTCCTTACGTGTCATCGCGTCCCCCTCCGGCGCAATCCCGGGGAACGTTCCGGGTTGCCACTTCAAATTCCTATTTGGATTTACCACCCATGCCGCTCATGGAACCGGCCATCTGACTCCAGAACTTTTGCATGGATTCAAATCCTTCAACATTGTTGGGCATCCAGGTTTTGAACATGGTCTCGGCATCCAGCATTGTCATCTTGCTCAACATCTCTTCCTGCATCTTGTCCATGACAGCTTTTTGCATGGGGGCTACGTCAGGTAATCCCATAAATGCCCTTGCTTCTTCGGGCGAACAATCAATATCGATAGTGACCTTCATTGAAGTCTCTCCGGGTCGTCATTTGGTTCAAGGGTTGGCAGTCGGGCGACACTAGGCCGTTCTCGAAAACTGCGCAACGGCCACAATCGAGATGATCCACAGAAGCGCAAAGTCAAAGAAGTAATTTTCCAAAGTCGAAGGCCAGGGGACAAGATTTCCATGCGTAACCGTTTAGGCGAAGCAACAAGTCCATACCTGTTGCAACACAGGGACAATCCGGTGCACTGGCAAACATGGGGGCCGGAAGCGCTGAGCCAGGCCCGCACTGAAAACAGGCCTATATTGCTGAGCGTCGGATATGCCGCCTGTCACTGGTGTCATGTCATGGCCCACGAAAGTTTCGAGGACCAGGCCACAGCAGACATCATGAACAAATTGTTCGTCTGCATAAAAGTTGATCGCGAGGAACGCCCTGACATTGACGCCATCTATCAACAAGCCTTGTCGTTGATGGGCGAACAGGGCGGCTGGCCCCTGACCATGTTCCTGACACCTGAGACCGAGCCCTATTGGGGTGGCACCTATTTCCCGCCCCGCCCCGCCTATGGCCGCCAGGGTTTTCCAGAATTGCTTCATCAGATTTACGAGGTCTGGACCGACCGGCCGGAAACAATTTCCAAAAATACCACCGCGTTGAAATCGGGGCTTGATCGATTATCAACACCCGCCGCCGGTCCCGCCCCGGACGCACTTTCTCATGGCGGTCTGACACCGGGCTTGATGGACACAGCAGCACGTCAGTTACTGGGTGCAGTTGATGATCAATATGGTGGCCTCTCCGGCGCACCAAAATTTCCGCAGCCGCACATATTTTCGTTTTTGTGGCGCGCGGCCCAACGGACGGATGCGCAAGATCTGGCCGATGCCGTGACCCTGACCCTGGATCAGATTTGCCAGGGCGGTATCTACGATCATTTGCTCGGCGGCTTTGCACGATACTCCACTGACGCCTATTGGCTGGCACCGCATTTTGAAAAAATGCTGTACGACAATGCCTTGTTAATCGACTTGATGACCCTGGTCTGGCGACAAACCAAATCGCCTTTGTATGCTGTGCGTATTCGCGAAACCATTGACTGGCTGGGCCGCGAAATGATGAGCGACGGCAAGGACCGCAGCGAAGCCCAAAGCGACGATTTCACCGGTGCCTTTACCGCTGCCCTGGATGCAGATTCCGAAGGTGAGGAAGGCCGCTTTTATGTCTGGCAGGAAAGTGAGATCGACAAGTTACTAGGTGCTGACAGTAACGTCTTCAAGGAACATTATGACGTCCAGCCCGGTGGCAACTGGGAAGGCAAAACCATTCTCAATCGCTCGCACAATTTGCAGCTGGCCGATGGTGCCACCGAAGCCGCACTTGGCATCAGCCGAAATTTGTTGCTGGCAGCGCGCGCCAAACGCATCCGGCCCGGACGTGATGACAAGGTCCTTGCAGACTGGAACGGCCTGATGATTACGGCGCTGTCCCGTGCGGCCATGGTCTTTGATACACCGGCCTGGTTGCAGATGGCTGAAACGGCTTTTGCCACAATCATTCGCACCATGACCGACGGCAACCGTTTGCATCACAATGCCTGTGCCGGTGTCAGCAGCGGACCCGGCTTTCTGGATGACTATGCCAACATGTCCGAAGCCGCCATGGCGCTTTATGAGGCAACCGGCGAGGCAGAATATCTCAAGCATGCCGTCACCTGGATTGATGTCCTGGAAGCACAATTTCTTGATACAGAATTTGGCGGCTATTTCTTCACAGCCGCCGATGGTGAAGCCCTGATCACCCGCACCCGAAACGCGACAGACAATGCTGTGCCTGCAGGCAACAGCACCATCGTCAGTGTACTGGCGCGGGTCTGGCTGGCAACCGGAGACGCCAGGTTCCGTGAACGTGCCTTGTCGATCATTGACTGTTTTGCCGGTGAGGTCGCCCGCAACTTTATCGCCATCACCGGCCTGATGAATAATACGGAATTCCTGCACGACGCCTTGCAGGTTGTCATCATCGGTCATCGCGACGATATCGAAACCCAAAGTCTGGCCCGTACCGCCTGGGCCTCACCCGATCCCAACAGAATTCTGCAGATCGTTTCTCCCGGCAAGGACTTGCCCCCTGCGCATCCGGCCCACGGCAAGGAACGGATTGACGGCAAACCCACGGCCTATGTTTGTCGGGGCCAGGTCTGTTCCCTGCCGGTGACAGATCAAAGCCGACTTGCGGAAATCATGGCAGGTGGCGTAACCTGACCCCATGTCCTGTCGTTCCATTCACAGCCCCGTCGGCGATATCACGGTCTATGAAGAAGATGAAAAAATCATCGTTCTGGAATGGGGGCGCGTGCCGTCCGACCTGCCCGACATGAACCCCGATCATCCGTTGTTGATCGAAGCTTGTGGTCAGTTGAACGATTACTTCGACGGCAAACGAAAAGAATTTGATTTACCTCTGGCACCTGAAGGCACCAATTTTCAAAAAGCCGTCTGGAAAGCCATGTGTGAAATTCCTGCAGGCAAAACCCGCACCTATGGATCGGTGGCAAAGGAACTTGAAAGCGCCGCCCAGCCCGTGGGCACAGCCTGCGGTGCCAATCCCATACCGATCATTATTCCCTGTCACCGCATTGTCGCCCAGGATGGTCTCGGCGGCTTTTCCGGCGACGGTGGTGTGGAGACCAAAAAGCAATTGCTGCGACTGGAAGGTGTAGCCATTCAGGGCCAACTGCTTTAGCTTTTTGGAGTTTCGATTTCCTGGCCAGCCCGCTCCCCCTCCCAACCACCCAGTGCGATTATCCTGTGGGTGGTTGGGAGGGGGAGCGGGCTGGCCGAGCCAACCAAACCTGAAAGATTTTCACTATGACAAAAGCAATGGTCAACGACACCTTCGGCGCGGCCTCCACCATGAAATGGCGCGACGTCAAAATCGGCAAACCCAAAAAAGGTGAGGCCCTGATCCGTCACACCGCCGTTGGTCTGAACTTCATTGATATCTATCAGCGCACGGGTCTGTACCCGATGGCGCCGGGTTCAACCATTGGCCTCGAAGGCGCCGGTGTTGTCGAAGCCGTGGGCAAGGGTGTCACCGTCGTCAAACCCGGCGACCGCGTGGCCTATGCCGGTGGCCCTCCGGGTGCCTATGCCGAGGCCCGTTTGATCCCGGCTGATGTGCTGGTGAAAATTCCCGATGGTATTTCAGATGAAACCGCGGCCGCCATGATGCTGCAGGGCATGACCGTTGAATATCTCATTCGCCGGACCTTCAAGGTCAAAAAAGGCATGAATATTTTATGGCAAGCCGCCGCTGGTGGTGTCGGCCTGATCGCCGGTCAGTGGCTGAAAGAACTTGGCGTCAACGCCATCGGTACCGCCGGTGGTCCGGCCAAGGTCAAGCTTGCCAGGGCCCATGGCTTTGCCCACGTCATCGATTACAACAAAAAGGATTTTGTGAAGGAAGTAAAACGCCTGACCAAAGGCGAAGGCGTGCCGGTTGTTTATGACGCCGTTGGCCAAAGCACCTGGGAAGGTTCGCTCGATTGCCTGCAGCGTCTCGGCACCATGGTCACCTTCGGCAATGCCTCCGGCCCGGTCGCACCGATCTCGCCCGCCTTGCTCGCCGCCAAAGGATCCATTTTCCTGACCCGCCCAACTCTGATGAGCTACAACGTCACCCGCGCCGAACTAACCAAATCCGCCAACGCCCTGTTCAAGGTCGTGCAGTCCGGTGCCGTCAAAATCGAGATCAACCAGACCTACAAACTAAAAGACGCCGCCAAAGCCCACCGCGACCTCGAAGGCCGCAAAACCACAGGCTCAACGATCTTTACGGTATAGGGTTACCACACAAAATTCAGGGGCCGCCGGTAAAAACCAGCGGCCCCATTTTTTGTTTACAGCTATTCGTCATTCTGGCATCGTGCTTTGCACGCAAATGCGTGACGGCCAGAATCCATGAGGCATTTCACACACGGACAGACCCAGCAAACTTCCACCTCAGTATGGATACTGGCCTGCGCCAGTATGACGGTGATCTTAGGAATAGCCGTGCACCCATTTCCGGCGTCATTCCGGGCTTGACCCGGAATCTCTGTAGCGGTGGACGCATCACTGCATATCGGTAACTCAGCAGAGACTCCGGGTCGGAGACCGGAGTGACGAAGAGTAAGGAGTGAGAAACAGAACTTACCCAACCACAAACCGTCACCCCGCACTTGATGCGGGGTCCACGCTTTTGCATAATTCCACAGAGTCAGCATTGCTTGGCCACCGCATGGATTCCGCATCAAGTGCGGAATGACGCGGTTAGAAAATCAGAAGCTTGTCGTTACCAACGATTTCCAATGCCCAAAGGGCCCTGCAAGATCATCTCTCCCCACACCGTCATTCCGGGCTTGACCCGGAATCTCTGT
>JABILA010000099.1 GCA_018654745.1 Alphaproteobacteria bacterium | reverse complement strand
CGGCCTCAATGCCTTCAGAAAAGCCATGGTCAAAATGTCTGAATTGGAAATCCGCGACTATATGATGGCTTTATTCAAACCAAACATTCCTCGGAAACCGTTGATAGAGTTGGTGTTATGAAAAGAGTCGGGTACTGTGGAAAAAAATACCAAATTTATTTGGGTTTTGAGTTGATTTGTGTCAAGTTGCCCTAACTGAGCAGGTGGTGGTGCCTGTCGAGGTGGGGCGATTTTATCGTTGTGCTTCAACGATATAACCGGATGCATATATGACTGAGTTGAGACTAGACGCGGATAAGGAGAAACCGATTCCGCAAGACCGGCTATTATACGGTTTATTCTTGCTACTTGCCGCAGGAAGGGTTGTCGCGGGAGCATTACTGTCTGACTCTGGTTGGTGGGCCGTCGCGTTCGCTGTATTGTGTGCAGTATTTGGTGGCGGCGTACTGCTTTTCCTGTTGACCAAAAACAGGTCTGGTGGCACCGGGGATTCCGAAAAGGCGCTTGATTTTAAAAAATCTGAATTGTCGAACGAACGGGCAGCTTTGAGCGTATTGAAAGCTCAAACCGAAGCTATTCTCGATAGTATGGTTGACGGTGTGATCACCATAAACTCCAGGGGCAAAATAGTGATGTTTAGCCCGGCGGCTCAGAAAATATTTGGCTATCTGCCGGATGAAGTTATCGGTAATTCCGTGAATATGCTGATGCCTCCAAGGGATGCCGGTTTGCACGACAGCTATATGTCGCAATATTCAAATACCGGCAAAGCAAAAATCATCGGCATTGGGCGTGAAGTCCAGGGTAAGAAGAAAGACGGTACGCTATTCCCCTTGCATCTTGCGATTGGTGAGATCGTTCGTGGTGAGGAGACAATATATGTCGGCACTATTCACGATCTGACGGAGCGAAATGAGCGAGAAGAGATTATTCGTCACGCCCAGAAAATGCAGGCTATTGGTCAATTGACCGGCGGCATTGCCCATGACTTCAACAACCTTTTGGCCTCGGTTATCATTGACCTCGAACTGGCAGAAGAGCAGCTTTCCGACAATGAGGAGACCGCAATCCTTGTGAGGGATGCAATCGGTTCCGCGCAACGCGGGGCGAGCCTCAATCAGGGTTTGCTGGCATTCTCCCGAAAACAGCATTTGTCCCCACGTGCGATTGACCTGAAATACCAGCTTGAGAACGTAATTGAAATATTGCGCCGAACTCTGGGAGCAGAAATTGAAATCGAAGCTCATACCGCGACTGATCTCTGGCTCTGTGATGCGGATCCGGATCAGGTCGAAAATGCATTTCTGAACCTGGCTATCAATGCACGGGATGCCATGCCCGACGGTGGTAAACTAACCATCGATATTTATAACGTTCGCCTGACGGATCGATATGCAGCGTCAAAAATAGAAGTAGAGCCCGGTGAGTATGTTGTTGTTGCTCTGACAGACAATGGTACAGGTATGCCTGGAGAAGTGCTCGACCGGGCGTTTGAACCGTTCTTCACAACCAAGCCAATTGGTAAAGGAACAGGTCTGGGGCTCAGTTCGATATATGGTTTTGCCAAACAAACCGGTGGCAATTTGACGATCTATAGTGAAGAGGGGCAGGGCACAACGATCAAGCTCTACATACCGAGGACCCAGGACGCGACTCAGTTTCCGGCTGCAGTTGTGAAGGAATCTGAGCCGAGGGGAGCAGGTGAAGTTGTTTTGTTGGTGGAGGATGATGAATTTTTGCGCCGTGCGGCAAGACGTTCACTGGTTGCGCTTGGATATCTGGTGAGAGAGGCAGCAAATGGCCCTGAAGCCCTTGAGTTGATGGCCGAAGACTGCAAACTGGATTTGTTGTTGACGGATGTGGTGCTAGGCAGCGGATTGGACGGGCCGGGATTGTCACGTGAAATTGCCGGGATGGTCCCGGAGGTCTCTGTTCTGTTTATGTCGGGATATACAGACCGATCGGTTGTTCATCAAGGAAAACTGGACGCCGGATTCAAACTGTTGAACAAGCCGTTCACCAGGTCCGAGTTGGCTCAATCCATTCGAGCGGCACTCGAATCCTAGGCAGACTCAAGGGCGTTGATGAGACGACGGGTCGTTTGAGTAATTTCATCTGCAGCTTCTTCAAATATTGACTGTCTGTCTTTTGGCGCTTTTTTCAACCCACTGAGTTTGCGCACAAACTGTTCTGCCGAGGCACGAATTTGCGCATCGGTCGCTGGCGGTTCCTGATGGGCCAGGGTCTTGATATTTCTGCACATTCGAAAAACTCCAAAAATTCATGTTTTCATTTAACTGATTTCGCCAATCAATTCGGGCAAGGCTCTATTCGTCCAACTCGGCAAGTACCCGATTACCTATCCGGAAACATTCTACTGCAGCAGGTGTACCGCAATAGATAAATATTACGTGGATAATTGCCTGTAATTCTTCGCGACTGACCCCGTTCGTCATGGCTCCCTTGAAATGCAGTTCCCATTCATGCATGCGGTTCAAGGCGGCCAGCATAGTCAAATTGAGCATGGACCGTGTCTTGGCAGGCAGGACATCGTCACCCCACCCGAAGCCCCAGCAGAATTCAGTCATCATTTCCTGAAAGGGTTTACTGAAATCCGGAGCGTTGGTTATTGCGGCTTCGACATATTCAGCACCCAGAACCGACTTCCGTTTTGCCAGGCCTTTTTCAAAAAGTTCTTTGTCCATCGTTAGATCCTTATTCCATGTTGGGCGGGGAAGGAGCATGATGTCTGAAAGAGTTGACGCCGTCGACTTCTACAGTAGCCAATTCACTGAACGTCCAATGTATGAAACTGAAGAATTAGTCGCCTTACGCGATATTACTCGACGATTTGCCAGCGAAAAAATAGCGCCGGGTTATGCCGCGAGAGAAAAATCGGCGGTTCTGGATCGCGGTCTTCTCAAGGAAATGGGGACCTTGGGTTTGATTGCTCCTGAATTACCTGAATGGGCCGGGGGAACCGGTGTTGATACGATATACTCAGGGGTCATCATAGAAGAGATCGCCCGTGCTGACTTCAATATGGGTTACGCGCAGATATTAGGATCTCTTGAAGGCCAAATACTTGCCCGTTTTGCAAACAAGGAAGTTGCCGAAAACTGGTTGCCAAAACTAACTTCCGGTGAAGTCATCATTAATGTTGCGCTGACGGAACCACAGGGTGGTTCTGACGCTGCGGCACTTCGGCTCAAGATGACAAATGATGGGAGTGATTGGCTGCTAAACGGCGAGAAAACTTCGATCTCGATGGTTGATCAGTCCGAGGCTACAGTCGTCTTCGCCCGTTCCGGTGATGAGGAACGAGGAGCCCGTGGTGTTTCTGCCCTGCTGGTTCCCATGGATTTGCCAGGTATCAGGACAACAAGGTTCAAAGACCTTGGTCAACATTGCATTGGCCGTGGTTCAATCTTTTTCGAAAATGTTCGTGTGCCGGGAAATATGCTATTGGGTAATGAAGGAGAGGCCTTCAGTCAGGTGATGCAGGGCTTTGATTTTTCTCGTGCACTTATAGGTCTTCAATGTCTGGGGACAGCGCGCCAGAGTCTTGACGAGACCTGGGCGTTTGTGAAGGAGCGCAGGGCTTTTGGGCAGCTTCTGTCCAGTTTTCAGGGTGTTTCACACAAGCTGGCCGAATTTGACACCAAGGTTGAGGCAGCCAGATTACTTTGTCTGAATGCGCTGTGGTTAAAGGATCAGGGGCGCCCACATACGACTGAAGCAGCCATGAGCAAATGGTGGCCACCCTTGTTGGCGTATGAAACCATTCATGCCTGTCTGTTAATGCACGGTCACGCAGGATACTCTAGCGATCTCCCATTTGAGCAACGGCTACGGGATGTTCTGGGACTGCAAATAGGTGATGGTACTGCACAGATAATGAAGACTGTTATCGCGCGTAGTCGTGTGGGGCGGGAAAATGTTCCCTATTAGCTCGTTGATTTAATGCGTAAAATTTGCTCCTCTCTTCAAAGCTCTTTTGACGAGAGTGTCACAGAGGGAAATTACCTTTGTTTTGATCAATAATTTCGCAGTGTCTTATTTCGGACTTGGATTTGTTGTAACGACTGGTTAGCTTTGAGTTGTAATGAGTGTACATGAAAACGTGAACAAGCCCGCCGACGACCTCAGGGAACGCGTCAGGGAAACAACGATCAACGATACGACAATGTTATCGACTGATTATTGTAACCACCTGAACGAAGTCGTGATGATGATTGGCATGGTTGCAGACATGCCAGCACTGTTGGAAGACGCTTGTGCATGGCAGCCTGCGAGCTATGCCGAACATTTTGACGCCAGCGGTCTTTCCATTGGACCATTGGCAATAGAGGCCTATGACGTTTGTGAGTTAAAGTACCGTGAGCCTTTCGATACAACGCTGGCCAAGTTTAATCAACGTGTAGTCGGCGGATGTGCCGAGCTGGTAGAAATTGTCACAGAAGGTGACGCCGAACATATCGCCTTCAGCGCCAACGCTCTCTCCATGGAACTGCAAGGTTTGATTGATCAGCTGGGAAGCATCATCCACGGTGCCTTGTCAGCAGAAGTTGACGAAGACGTTGACGGACTTTCGCAAGACGATATCGACGCATTGTTTTGATCCGGACTAAATGAGGGGCACCTCGAACCAAAAGGTTGTGCCTTCACCGGACTTGCTGACAAACCCGATTTTCCCACCAAGTTTCTCGATGATTGATTGGCAGATACTCAAGCCAAGACCGGTGCCCTTGGTAAGGCGATTATCCGTCGCATCAACTTGTGAAAAACGAGTGAAAACCTTTTTGTGAAATTCTTCAGGGATACCTTTGCCCCAATCCTGAACGGAAACGCGCAGAAATGAACCATGTCGTGCAGTAGAAACTTCGACTTTGTTGTTCGCGGTTGAAAATTTGCAGGCGTTGGAAATTAGATTTGTCAAAACCTGAAGCAGCCGGTTCTCATCTGCCAGGACTCTCGATGTTTCGTTTTGAGAGATAAAATCCAGCGATATGCTGAAGGAGTCTGCATAGGGCGTGTTGATCTCCAGAGACTGTTCGATAACACCAGAAATATCTACGCTGCCAACTTCAAATTCCATCTTGCCGCTGGCAAGTTTATTAAGATCCAGAAGATCATTCACAAGATCAGCCAATCGTTGCGTATTGCTTTCCGAAATTTTTGCCAGTTTTTTAATTTCCGGCGGCAAATCACCGAGCTTACCCGAATTAATCAGTTTCATTGCACCCATGATCGCTGTCAAAGGTGTGCGCAATTCGTGACTAACTGTGGAAACCAGTTCATCCTTGATTTGTTCGACACTTTTCAATCGGGTTATATCAGTCGATACAGTTGCGGTTGATCCGTCTGGTAAACGTTGTTCATTGAGGAGGATCCATCGACCGTCCTGACGAAGAATCTCGATTGGCTCGTTCGCGGATTGATGTCGCTCCAGGCGTTCTTCAAACCATTCTTCCTCCCGCCCAATTGCATCAGGATAGGCACCAACACGAATGCCTGCCCAAATGTGGTCATGGAAGGAGACGCCTGGTTCACAATGCCTCACAAAAGCAGCATTTATTTCGCGGAATTTTTGATTACAAATGACGATTTTGTCATTCTGATCCCACAGAACGAATAGTTCATCAAGGCTCTCAACGGCGCTTGCGAGACGTTTTCGGGATGTCCTTGCTTCATTCTCTGCGGTGACCTGAGGTGTGATATCACTGCCTTTACCCCGGTAACCCTGAAATGCACCCGTTTCATCAAATACAGGTGTGCCGGATACACTCAACCATTGCGTACTGTCAGGGCCCTTGCGTGGAAAGGTGAAATTAGAAAATGCTTCGCGTCGTTTCAGAATTTCAAGATGTTCCTCCCATCTTGGGATTTCTTCAGTCTGCGAACTGATTTCTTCACGTGTTTTTCCATAGTGCCACTCGGGCTTTACGCCTGCAATTTTTTCTACGTTGTCAGACATCCAGACAAACCGATTTTCCGAATCTGTTTCATACAGCCAACCGTCCGTAACATCGGCGAAGTCTAAAAGTCTATCTTCGCTTTTACGTAGTTGATTGCGTAAGTCGGTTAACTCAGCCTGAACGTCGTCAGATGTAGGCACAATTTTTGGATTATTCATGATGCGATAAATATTTGTCCGCAATAGAGAATAGACAAGGGAAAACAGGTATCAGGATATTAATAGTCGGCATCGTCGACAAAGCTGCCCAGTTCCGGATATTTCCCGTTCACAGTTCTATAGAAATTCTTGATTCTGGCCATATCGGCCTCAAAATCACCTTCAGGGTAAATTATTGGTCCCACGCCCCCGATTTTATTGTCATAATCGAGGTAGGCCAACACTATCGGTAATTCAAGCGCATGAGCTATTCGATAAAAGCCAGTTTTCCATTTCGTAACCCGGCCTCGCGTCCCTTCCGGGGTAATACCAATAACAGCCTTATCCTGATGCTTGAGAAACTCAACAACATCATCTACGAGTTCAGATGGTTCAGTGCGGAATACAGGAATACCGCCGAGCCAGCGCATAAGAGGACGCATTGGCCCCAGAAACAGCGTGTTTTTCCCCAACCAGAAAACCCTGACCTTGAAATGCAGAGCAACTGATATCCCGACAGGAAAATCCCAGTTGCTTGTGTGATGGGCAAGGATAGCAACGAATTTTTGCTCTTCAGGCAATGTGCCTTCAATTCGCCAGCCACGCTTTTTCATGCACCAAAGCGCTATGTTTCGAAGCGCACCTCGCACAAGTGGTTGATCATAAATAATTTTTTTCATCAGATTGAGGTATTTCGCTATTTAAACCGCAGCAACTATTTGGAAGTGGCATCTTGAACTGTTTCAGTATGTTAGAGTTTTCACAATCCAGACAACAAGCCCTGCCATTTTGATTGCGATTGTTACGGACAACAGATGTGGCCGGAAGGAAATAGTGCTTCAATGCCAAAAAACAAAATTCGAATCGGCAGTATTGTCCCCGCATTAAACGTCACCGCCGAAGATGAATTCATTCGGTTGTCACAGACGTACACAAATCAACACGAACCCGTTGGCGTTCATTTTGCCCGTTCAGCTGTAGATGGGACAAAACCACTTGCGGAGCAGTTTCAGGGCATGGTTGATGAGGCTCCTTCTGATGCCAGGTCATTGGCTGTGGCTGGTGTGTCTGTCATTGCGTTTGCCTGTACTTCTGCAAGTATATTCAAGGGACCCGGTTTCGATCGGACCATATCGGAAGCGATTTATGATGCGACGGGTATTCCGGCAGTTTCGACAGCAAGCGCTGTACTGGAAGGCCTGGAAGCAGTAGGTGCGAAACGCGTTGCCGTTGCCACTCCCTATGTACAATGGATTTGTGACGCAGAACGTGAATTTCTGGAGGCGGGTGGTATGGAGGTTACGTCAATTGCCGGTATGGACCGCAAGGGCGGCAAAGACATCCACGGTATTTCCTCAAATGAGATACTGGAACTTGTCGATACTGTGATGGATGATTCTGCTGATGCATTGTTTGTAAGTTGTACTGATTTGCCATCACTCGAGTTGATCGGTCAGCTTGAGGAAAAATACCACAAACCTGTTCTGACAAGTAATCAAGTCACTTTCTGGAGCTGTGCAAAAATTTCGGGATTAGCTCCGATCAATGGATACGGTACGCTTCTGCGGGATTTTCTGTGAATTAGCATTCTGACTGACGGTCAATAATTCACACTCAAAAACGTATGCTTCAGGTTGATGAATGAACCTGAAAAGTTCGATTAGATTGTTTTTGCGAAATATATGATGGCCGCAGTTCTGGAAATTGGTTTGCAGCTGTGAACTTTGGTTGAACTAAGTTAGCATTCAGAACGAAAATTGCTAAAGATTTCAAGTTTCCATTTTTGATCCGTTTCGACGCAGTTGATTTGAGTAATGATTTGACAATAGCTAATAACAACACTCTTTTGGAAAATGTTGGCGACCCCGACGACGAGAAGCAAATGCTGGAACTCGTGCTGGGTAACCTCCAGATCGGTTATGCGGTTCTGGATAGCGAACTTCGATATCTGTTTTTTAATGACCGATATGTCGAACTCTTAAACCTCTCTGAATATGACGTCCAAAGAGCAGGACCAGTCGTCGACGTCCTCAGGACAATGTTTGATAATGGTTATTTTGACGAAAACGGCGGAGATATTGATTCAATAATTCGCGTGAGAGTGAATGAACTGCGAACCAGCAAGCCAATAACAAGAGAATTTAACGACAGCTTTGGCATACACAACCGTCTCTCAATTTTTCCCATGTCATCCGGAAACGTAATGATTACGTTGACTGATATCAGTGAACAAAAAAAAGTCGAAACGGAAAAAGCAATAAAAGAAGATCAGTTACATAGGGCCCTCGATAATATTGAAGGTGCGGTGTTGATGTATGACAAGGAGCTCAACCTCCAGGTCTACAGCGCCCGCTATCTTGAAATTGGCAACCTACCTGAAGAGTTGTTTGTCATCGGAGAACCGATATATCCCATATTGTTGTTTAGGGCTGAGCGGGGAGACTATGGTGAAGGTGATCCTCACAAAATTGCCGACGAGAGAATCCATTTCCTTAAAAGTATTCCGGACTATCTATACCAGGAACAGGCGATGGCGAACGGTACGGCGGAAGTCTATTGGTCTCGAGATGATCAGGGGAATCTGATCAGTGTCACAAATGACATTACCCGCCGTAAGGAAACCGAGAGATTGCTGGAAGAGGCACGTCTCGAAGCTCAGGCAGCCAACAAGGCAAAATCCGAGTTTCTGGCAAATATGAGCCATGAACTACGAACACCTTTGAATGCAGTTATTGGATTCTCGGATTCAATGTTGGCTGGCTTGACCGGCGATTTGAATGAGCGCCAAAAAGAATACATTCAGGACATTTCGGATTCCGGAGAGCATTTGTTGGCCTTGATAAATGATGTTCTGGACCTGTCAAAAATTGAAGCCGGGAAAACCGAAGTTGAAGACGCAGTATTTGATATCGCAGATGTGATTGATGAATCTCTTTCGCTCATTCGTGAAATGGCGGTCGCTTCCGAAGTTGCGATAAGCAGGAAGATTTTGTTGAATGACATCCAAATTCGGGGTGATCTCCGGATGATGAAGCAGGTGGTTGTTAACCTGTTATCAAACGCTCTGAAATTTACCCCGCAGGGTGGCTGCGTTACCATCAGTTCTCAGCTGCGAAAAGATGGAGACTTGATGATTTCAGTTAGTGACACTGGCTATGGTATGAAGCCCGAAGAGATACCGATGGCGCTGAAGGAATTCGAGCAAACTGATACGGGAAAAGAACGGGGCGGAACCGGACTTGGGCTACCGCTGACCAAAAATATCGTCGAATTGCATGGCGGTGTTTTATCGATTATCAGTGCTCCAGGGAAAGGCACGACCGCAATGTTTTCCGTTCCTCACCACCGCATCGTGGAAGTGACCTGATACCTTACAGCGTTATCTACGCCAACCACCCTTGTAGCCACACTTTGATATCTCCGGCAGGCATTGGTTTGGCTGAAAAATATCCCTGAACAATATCGCATCCCAACTTTGCCACCAGATCCCAATCATCCTGGTCTTCAACACCTTCTGCCACAATCAGCATGTCCATACTCTTGGCGAGATCGACAGATGCCTTAAGAATTGCCATTGCACCAGCGTCGCGGTGGGCACCATTTACAAACGCGCGGTCAATCTTCAGTTCCGAAAACGGTATCCGTTTCAGCTGCTCCATCGAGGCATGGCCGGTGCCAAAATCGTCAATGGAAAGGTCATGGCCCTTGAGCCTCAAGCGGGTGAGGATTTCTAGGGGCGTGACAATATCTTCCATCAAGCGACTTTCCGTCACTTCGAGAACAAGGCTACGCGAATCCATTCCGGCTTCTTCGCATTTTGTGCCAAGATATTCCGGCATCTTCAAATTGTTCAGATTATCTACGGATATATTTACGGAAATTTTTACATCCAATCCATCTGCCAGCCACTCACCTCCTTGCGTCACCGCAAGGTCAACAACCAGTTCGGTCAGATCGTCAATCAATCCTTTTTCTTCAGCCAGATGAACAAAGATATCTGGCGGGATGAATCCTTTGTCGGCATGTATCCATCGGGCCAAAGTTTCGACGCCGATTAATTCCCGGGTTGTGACTGATACCTGGGGCTGGAAAACGACAAAAATATCCTTGTTTTCGATGGCCGTTTTCAGATCATCTGCCGTCAGTTCAACACCTTCTCGCTCCGTGCGCTGACTGGCCAAAGGATCGTAGAGTTTAATCAGGCTTTCAAGCGCATCAGGTGTAACCGGTTTGGCCAATGCTCCCAGAAAATTCAAGTCATGTGCGCGAGCCAGATCTTCTGCCGCTTTCAGGATTCTCTTATCTTCACCGCTAACAAGAATAATTCCGCCTCGATACTTTCTGGTTGCCAAATGACGCATCAAGGAAACACCGTCCATATCTGGCATATTTAGATCGCACAGGATAATATCCGGGGGTTGCGTCGTGTCATCGAGCCAGGCAATAGCATCAGCACCATTTTCGCTCGACGATATTTTTTCGCTATCAGCGCCCATTTTTCCCAGAACACGGATAATCAGTTTCCGGATGAAAACTTCGTCATCAACAACATGGAAATTTAGTTCGCCAAGGCCAGAGCCGGTATCGTTTTGCATCAAATATTCCAAATAGCGGTGGGCAACTACGGTAAGTTCTTATAAATCACAAACAGGTGTTCGGAGCATAAACTAATTCGTTCCGAAGGAAACACCAGTTGAAAGTGGCTATTAGCCACTCGGTGTTAGTTCTTTTTACCGCCTAAAGAAGCGAGGAAACCACTCATTCGTTCGCGGACATCAGCAACGGAATACTCAGTCGTTTTTTCGTACTCAAGGCCAGCAGAGAAGCCATTGTTTTCTGAGGCCTTGTACAGGTCTTTATACGCGGCAATCGATCCCTTGCTGTTTTCACAGATACCGGCACTCAATTGATCCACAAAGCCATTCAGTTCCACAAGTGGAACAGCCTCCAGAACAAGGCCCATTCTGGCTGCTTCTGTTCCACTGAATGTACGGGCTGTAAAAGAAAGCTCGCGGGCGCGCATCATGCCCACACGCTTTGGAAGACGTTGTGTCATGCCCCATGTAGGGCGCAATCCCAGCTTGGCATGGGTATCGCCAAATTTCGCTTCCTCAGCCGCAATAACTATATCGCATGCCAGCATCAATTCGACACCGCCCGTAAAACAAAACCCGTTGACCTTGGCTATCGTTGCTTGAGGCATATCCTCCAGCAGGGTTTGAACCTCGCGGGCAGCCCTGTTGAGATCGTCACCGACATTGCCTTCGGATAGGTCAAGACCCTTCTCAGTCAACGCCTTCAAGTCGACGCCAGCAGAAAAAGATCTGCCGGCACCGGTCAGAACAACTACGCCGATGTCGTTCCGGGTCGAGATACTGCGAAGTGCCTCAGCTGTTTCGTCCAGCAATTCCGGCGTCAATGCATTCAAGGCGTCAGGTCGGTTGAAGGTGATCGTGACAACCGAATCTGTTTCTTCCAGTAATATATTTTTGGGAGCCATAGTTTCTTCCTGATAAGGCGGTTTCTGATTTATGAGGCACTTGCGCTGGCGTTGTTTTCTTCCGATTCACTCAGAGGTGGTTGAAGAAAAAAGGACAATGCCGCTGCAGATATCGGCAGTAAAGCGAGAATGAACAATATTTGGTGATAGCTTCCGAAGATATCGTAGGCAAAACCCATCGGAAGCGGTCCCAGTGACGCTCCAAAAACACCAATCATCTGCCCCACGCCCTGAATGCTGCCAATGTGCTTTCGACCAAAATAATGTGCCCAGATATAGCCAAAAAATGTGATGCTGAAGGCGTTGCAGAGCCCGAACATTGCGCCGTAAATCAAAGCGCTCGGTAAACCGTCTACAAAATTAATCATGACAAGAGTTGCCGATAGCAAAATATGGAAGCCGGAAAACACATAACGTGTTCTTATGCGATCAAGGATCCAGCCAACGATGGGCAATGAAGCTGCCATCATCACACCTGTGACAACGAATACGGTCGCTGCCAAAGTTTCAGGCTGGCCTTGTGAAATCAAAACTTCTTTCTGGAAGAAGAACAGACTTGTAATCAGCATGGCTGGCGTAAACAAACCAAAGGCAATGACCCAAAATGTTGGTGTGCGAATTGCCTCGTAACGTGTCAAACCTTGCTCGGCGCTTTGATCCGCCTGGGCTGCCTCGCTGTCCTCTTCAGGCTCAGGTGTTTTTCCATCCGGGAGCAATCCAACCTGTTCCGGTTTGTTATGCACAAACAATAGAGTGAGGGGTAAAATTATCGCCCAGGAAATAACCCCAAGACCCAACCAGGCATCACGCCACCCCAGAGTGTCCAGCAGCCATTGGGAGAGAGCAGGGTGCGCTGCGATTGAAGCCGCAAAACCCATGGCCATGATCCCCATGGCAAATCCTCGTTTCTGCTGAAACCATTGGGCGACCAAAGTGGCACACAACATCATCAAGGCGCCCTGGCCAAAGAAACGCAACGAAGCGAAACTCGCGCCCAGCCAGTAAACATTTGAGACCAATCCAAATCCGACGCAGGCAAATCCAAGCAGAGTGCCAACAGCCAAAAACATGCGAAATGATCCAAACCGATCAACTAAACGTCCCAGTCTGGGTAGCATCAATGCAGCAAAAAGCGTTGCAAACCCATACGCCGAAGCTATCCCGGCCTGTTCTATTCCAAGTTCCTGATTAAGCGATTGAATAAAAATGCTGAATGTATGTGATTGCCCCGGACCGCTGGCAAAAAACATTACTGTACAGGCTGCAAGGATAATCCAACCGTAATAAATCTTTCCACGAAAGGCTTCAAACAAACCTTTGCGCAACTGTGTTATGGCCATGAGGCAGTCTCGCCCTAAATAGTCTGGAGTGTTATCCACATTGAGAAATTGAACGGTAACGTTGACTTTCCGTGATGATCTGCATTCGCGCAACCACATTTTCCCGATTTTGGTGGAAGTATTGACGTAAAAAGTGAATATCTGTTGTAATTCTGGATGGTGGAACAGGCAGAAGAGATTTATAAACCAATGTGGCACGGTTTTGACCCGCGGGACGCTCTCAGGGAATAGTTTGTATGGGTTCAGGTAAAGCAGGTAACTCGCAGATCGATGTAGATGGTTTGCTGAAGTTAGCGCGTGAAAAGTCAATTGATGGCAGAAAAGCATTATTGCGTGCCATTTCTGACTTGTTTGAAGGCCGTAGTGAAGAACTAAACGAGCGTGAAGTTACGCTGATGCATGCCATATTGCATCAATTGGTCAGTGACACAGAAAAAGAAGTTCGCAAAGCTGTTTCAGACCAGTTTGCCGCTAGTCAGTATATTTCCGCTGAAATTGTCAAGGAACTGGCAAACGACGATATCGAAGTTGCCTTTTCTGTCCTGAGACATAGCAAGTTACTGAGGGATCCGGACCTGATTGAAGTGATCCGCAACAGAACATTTGAGCATCAATTGGCTGTTGCTCAACGCGAAAACATTAGTTCAAAGGTTTCGGGCGCCCTGGTAGACACTGAAAATGAAACGGTTGTCGTAGCACTGTTGAATAATTCTGGTGCAGAAATATCGCGTAAGACGAGGGAATATCTTGTTGATGAATCAGAACGTGTAGACACGTTTCAGGATCCATTGCTTCGTCGAAGTGATCTTGAACCGGATCTCGCCCAAAAGATGTACGTATGGGTATCTGCAGCGATGCGGCGACATATCTTGTCCACGTATGACCTTGATCAGGATGTTGTTGATGATTTGCTGGAGCAGGTCGCGGTTCTGGAACAACATGGAAGAGTGCCTGAGGGATTGACACCAAGTGCGGCGGAAGAACTCGCAGCTAATCTGAAAGAAGAGGGTGGGATTACGCCTGATCTTTTGGTGCAAAGTATCGCGGATGGTGAAGTGCGGCTATTTGAAGCCTTGCTGCGAGAGGGAACCGGCTTGAGAAAACGTTTGATTGAACGGATTCTTTTTGAGCCTGGAGGAGAAGGGCTGGCGATTGCAGCAAAAGGTTTTGGTGTTGACGCGGAAGGCTTTGAGAAGTTGTTTGTTTGTAGTCGACGGGCAAGGTTGATTGAAGAACCCACAATTCAACGCGAACTAGGATCTTTAATGTCGCTTTATGGGAAAATGACTGCCGAATCAGCGAGAAAAGTTATCGGTCGTTGGCGCCGCGATCAGAGTTACCTGTCTGCAATTCGGGATCTTGAGATATAGAACTGGAAAACTCTGGAGGGTGTTCAGAATTCCGTGTCACTGGCATAGTTTAAATATCCAACACGTCGTCTAATCTGCCTTCAAAATAGATTGAGAGTTGGGACAATGTCAAATTCCAGTTTTGCAGTGGCATCGTCCATTTTTGGGAAGCGT
>JABILA010000127.1 GCA_018654745.1 Alphaproteobacteria bacterium | reverse complement strand
CCAAAGGGGGATGTGCTCTCCTAACGGTGTGGATAAGGCCTTGCCAAGTAATTGCTGCATATTTTGAGACTTTCTTTGGTCGGAGAATCTCAAAGTATGAATCACTTCAGGGCTTTATCCTATTAAGTCGGGTACTGTGGAGATCGCCAGACAATTGGTCGAAGTCGACCGTCAAGCGCAGATGATGAACAAAATGCCTATCAACGTTATGTTTCTGAACCCTGAAAACATGATGATTGAATACGTCAACGAGACCAGCATCAACACATTGCGTCCATTGCAGTCATTGTTGCCCTGCAAAGTGGAAGAAATCCAGGGCCAATGCGTGGACATATTCCACAGGAATCCAGCGCACCAGCGAAACATTCTTGGTGATCCGGAAAATTTGCCGTACCGGGCAAATATCAGTCTCGGTGAACATATCCTCGATCTTCAGATTAGCGCGATGATGGATCCGGATGGCAATTATCTCGGCGCCATGCTGACGTGGACGATTGTAACTGCGCAGATCAACATGACGAATAACATTAAATCCGTGATTGAAACTGTCAGTGCAGCGGCGTCCCAGTTGCAAATTTCGGCAACGACGATGAAGAACAACGTTAACGAATCTGCTCAGCGAGCAACAACTGTCGCATCCGCATCAGAAGAGTTAACTTCGTCGGTCGAGGAAATTTCGCAGCAGGCTGGTCGGGCGGCAACGATTGCTGGCAGCGCGGTTGATGAGGCCCGTCGATCCAACGACAACATCAACGGCCTGAACGAGGCGGCAAACAAGATTGGTGAAGTCGTCGACCTGATCAATGACATCGCTGAGCAAACCAACTTGTTGGCGCTGAACGCGACGATTGAGGCTGCCAGGGCCGGTGACGCAGGCAAGGGTTTTGCAGTTGTTGCAAGTGAGGTCAAGAATTTGGCAGCCCAGACAGGTACGGCGACGGAAGACATTCGGGCACATGTAACAGCCATCCAAAGCGCCACGACCGAAGCAGTTGCAGCTATCCAGGGGATTAGTTCGACGATTGAGGAAATCAACGATATCTCAACGTCGATTTCGGGCGCAGTTGAAGAACAACATGCGGCTACTCAGGAAGTGACGGTCAACATTACTGCGGTGACAACAGCGACGGGGGAAGCTGAAGCATCAGCGGATGAAGTCCAGGGCGCATCGCATGAATTGTCAGAACAAGCCGAAAGCCTCAACAAGGAAGTCAATACTTTCCTGGCTGACTTAAACGGCTAGGGCATATCCGTTTTAGACGGAACAGCTTTGACTCAACCCCCACAGACTGGACGTTTTCAATGGACATTGTTTCATTGAAAACGTTCCAGCTCTGCCGGGACAAGCCCCGGAATGTCTTCGGCAATCAGTCCGGGTCCGAATGACCATGCACATTCTCCGTGTAGCCAGACAGCTGCACAGGCGGCTTCAAATGACGGCATACCCTGAGCCAGCAATCCGCCGACAAAACCGGCAAGAACATCCCCCGACCCCGCCGTCGCCAGCCACGCCGGTGCATTGCTGTTGATGGCAGCGCGACCATCAGGTGCGGCAATCACGGTATCGGGTCCCTTGTGAATAACGATAGCGCCCGAAACTGTCGCCGCTTTGCGGGCACCTTCCAGCTTTCCTTGCTGTTCCATGTCATCGGAAACCCCAAACAGTCTGCCGAACTCGCCGTCATGGGGTGTCAGTATGCACGGCCCATCAATGGCTTCGAAAAGCGTTTCCGGATCATCTTCAAATGAACTCAGTGCATCCGCATCCAGGACACATCCCAGCCCACTTTTCAGGGCCGCCAGGGTTCGGGACCTGGTGCGATCGTTTCGTCCGTTGCCGGGCCCGATGATCGCAACATTGTGTTTCCGTTGCGGTAAAAAATCCTCAAATTCTTCGGTACTGTCACAGGCCTGTATCATGATCGAAGTCAGGTGGTTGGCGTGGACCAACAGGGCTGATTTTGGACAGCTGACTGTGACCAGCCCGGCACCGATCCTGAGCGCCCCCATGGCCGCAAGGCGGGCAGCACCGGTACTGGCAACGCCGCCGCTGTCAACAACAACATGCCCTCGTTGATATTTATGCGAGGCTTCATTGGCGTCCGGGAAATGGCCAAACCACAGCGCTGGATCATTTTCAAATGCTGTCGGTGCAATATCGGCAAGAACTGTTTCCGGAATGCCAATATCTGTGACGACAAGTTCCCCACACATGGATCGGCCTGGCATCAACAAGTGCCCCGGTTTGGGTCTGAAAAATGTCACAGTTAAGTCAGCGGGAGCTGCCACACCCTGAATCTGACCTGTATCTCCATTGACGCCACTGGGCATGTCGACGGCAACGCAGGGGGCGGAGCTGGCAGCAACGGCTTCAAGCATCCGAGCGGTTTCACCATCAATATCTCGCGCCAGGCCTGCGCCAAATAAAGCGTCAACAATCAAGTCTGCGTCGTCAATGATTTCGCTGGAAAGATTTTCGATGGCCGCTGACCACTTCGCCGCCATTAACGCAGCGTCCCCTTTCAGGTTTTCCACCTTGCCTGACAACCCCAGTCGCACTTGCCATCCGGCCTCAGCCAATAACCGGGCAATAACAAATCCGTCGCCACCATTATTGCCGGGACCACATAGAACCGCCACTTTTTGAATGTTTTTGTCCGGGAGTGGCCAGCGTTCCATGATCGCCGCAACGACACTGGCGCCTGCGGCTTCCATCAGAGCAACACCAGGAATACCTGATGTAATGGCCGCCTCGTCAGCAGCGTACATTTGCGAAACGGATAACAGTTCAACGGTGATCATGAGGGTCAGCTTCTGGCGGCATCAGTCAGTGATCAGTGGTCGCATATTTTGCGGACGAACAGCTTCAAACGCTCGCGCAGCCTTCAACACCAGATCATCGCGATGCATGGGGCCAACGATCTGCAAGCCTACCGGCAACCCGTCATCCGTAAAGCCACAGGGCACCGTCACAGCGGGTTGACCCGTCATATTGAACGGGTAGCTGAATGGGGTCCAGCGTAACCAACGCAACGGATCATCATCTCCTGCTGGATCAAGTTGTCCCGCATCAAATGCCGGGACGGCCAGGGTCGGGGTCACCAGCAAATGATATTCATCATGGAAGTGGTTCATGACCTGGCCTAACGCCGCCCGTGCCATGGTCGCATTGAGATATTGTTTCAAACCAATATCCCCACCTTCCTGAATAACGCCTTGAAGTGCGGGCTCCAGGTTCGCCTTTTGCTCCTCAGTCATATTTTCTGTCGCACTAACGCATCCAGCCCACCAGAGCGTGCAGAAGATCGGGGTTGGATCATCAAAGCCAGGGTCACATGCCTCAACATTTGCCCCAAGTTCCGAAAACACAGACACGGCTTCAGCAACGATCCTGGCGATTTCCGGATCAACATCTGCATATCCCAGGTTCGGGCTCCAGGCGATGCGCAATCCTTCAACGCCACCATTGATACCCTGGTTCCAGTCCTGATCGAGCCAAGGCAAAGCCAGCCAGTCGCGGCTGTCAGGCAAAGACATGACATTCAACATCAATGCCAGATCTTCGACGCTGCGCGCCATGGGTCCGACGTGACTTAAAGTGCCGAATGGACTGGCCGGATATACCGGCACCCGACCATAGCTGGGCTTCAAGCCAGGCAATCCCGAAAATCCGCAAGGAATGCGAATTGATCCGCCACCATCCGACCCCTGGGCCAGTTGTCCCATCCCCGACGCAAGTGCCGCCGACGCACCACCGCTTGATCCACCGGGTGTTTTTTGTAAATCCCAGGGATTGCGTGTAATCCCGGTTAGAGGACTGTCGGTAACGCCTTTCCAGCCATATTCCGGCGTGGTCGTTTTCCCCAGCAAGACAGCACCGGACTCGCGGAATCGTGAAACCAAAGGTGCATCGACGTCTGCGACCGGGTCACCTTCCGTTGTCAGGGAGCCACGCCCGGTTGGCCAACCTTTGACATAGTTCAAATCCTTGATTGAAGTCGGTACACCGTCCATTAATCCAAGGGGTTCGCCTCTGGACCACCTTTCTTCCGATGCATGGGCAGCGGCTATCGCTTCTTCTGCCGCCAGGAAGCAGAATGCGTTAACTTTTCCATTATGTTTTTCGATCCTGTCCAGCGCAGCACCCGTAACTTCGACAGGTGACAAATCCTTGTCGGCATAGGCCTTGATAACCTGAGTTGCAGTCATATAAGCGATTTCGTCGGTCACGGCCTGTTCCTCGTATCAATAAATATCGTGTAATTACGCCCGGGCCTGTCGCCCACGTCAAACCAGGCACCATTGTCCTCATCATACTGCCGAGATGCAAGCAAATGCGGCATATGTTGCAACTACGAGCCGTAATTATTTTGGGAGAAGAAACTAATTTCAGTCTCGACGAATGGACACTGGCGCGTTACCTATAGGCCATGAAGACCCGGACACTCATACGCACCCCGATTGTGATTGCCTTTTTGCTGTCCATAACCCTTGGCGGTTGTGGCAGCTCAGACATTTTGTCTTATGAGTCCGACACTTTTTTTGAACAGGCAATGCCTACCTGGCTGATCCCGAAAGTGCGCGACGATTATATGGGCAAGCGTTATATTCAGCCTTTCAATCAGGTCCGTGCGGTTGATCATGACAGTGAAGGCAAGCCGGTCCCCTTCCCGTCTTTCTGGGACTGGCCACGTAAAGGCTGGTGGCCATGGCCCTTGCCAAATCCGTCGCCTGGCCAATAACTATTTTTCATATCACTTTTTTGCGGCGGTAATTATCTCTTCTGCCATGACGTCGGCAATTTCATTCGTGCCCCGACCCTCTTGATCTGCACGCTGAAAAATTGCTGTCAGAGCATCGCCGATGGCATGAAGCCGTTTGGTCGCCCGGTCCGGATCGAAGCCGTTTTCCATGGCATCAGATATCCAGATCACACCACCGGCATTAATCACATAGTCAGGCGCATACAAAATGCCACGTTCCACCAAAGCCGCACCGTGTCGATCTTCAAGCAACTGGTTGTTTGCTGATCCGGCAATGATGTCGCAATTAAACCGCGGCAGTGTTTCGTCGTTGATACCGGCACCGAATGCACAAGGCGCGAACACTTCGGCATCAGCCAGGATAATCTCGTCGGTGGTGACGGCTTCGGCACCAAATTTTTCGACACAATCCTGTACGGCTTGATCGTTGACATCGGCCACAATCAGGCGCGCGCCCTTTTGATGCAATATTTCCGCAGCCCCGTAACCAACTGCGCCCACTCCCTGGATCGCAACAACCAAACCTTCCAGATCGTCGCGTCCAAGTTTGTATCTAACCGCTGCCTCGATACCAGCAACAATACCGACAGAAGTGGCGGGTGACGGATCGCCAGCATCTTCTGTGGATGTTCCGTGAATATAGTCGGAGACGCCCGATGCCCAGTCCATGTCCTGAACTGCCGTGCCTGAATCTTCACCTGTATGATAGCGACCATCAAAAGTATTCACGGCGCGACCAAAGGCTTCAAATAGTTTCTGACTTTTTTCAGTCGCCGGATCACCGATGATCACGGACTTTCCACCGCCCATGGGCACTCCGGCCAATGCGCTTTTGAAACTCATACCTCTGGATAGCCTCAACGCGTCAAATACAGCATCTTCTTCACTGGCATAGGGAAACATGCGACATCCACCCGCAGCTGGCCCCAGCGCCGTGGAATGAATGGCAATGATGGCCCGTAAACCAGCAACCGGGTCACAAAAAAACCGAACGTCCTCATGGTTGTCAAAAGCAGGCGAGTCAAAAACACTCATCATCTCATTCCTTCTTGTGCTTCAGGTTTTCATATTTTGAGGTTTCATGCGCAAGGTCTGGCTCCCCTGTGCCATCCAGCATGGCGGCGCGAACCTGATCCCGCAACCGGATGGCGGCAGACCAGTCACTGCCGTCCGCATTGATCGCAGGCAGAACAGTTACTGATATCTGCATGCGTCGTGGAAACCACGATCCATCGCGCAATGTTCCCCGGGCACCACGAACGGCAACGGGGATGACAGGCACTCTGGCCTCGGCAGCCACCATGAACGCACCCATGCGAAACGGCAACAATCCAGGCATGCGACCAAATGTGCCTTCGGGGAACACGGCGACTGTCCGGCCGGATTTCAGGGCATCAAATAGCCGGGCAGAATCTTCAACGCTACGCTGGGTATCAAACCGATCCACAAACAAAGCGCCGACATGTTTGACAAAGCCGCGTGTCAACCAGGTTTCCTTTAACTCCGCCTTGGCGGCAAAAGCCAGTTCACCAGGCAATGAGGCCCAAAGTAATAGCGGATCAATAAAAGACGAATGATTGGGCACAACGACCTTGGCCCCGGCTTGCAGATTTTCCAGGCCTTTGACCCTTGGCGTAGTGAAAGTCATGGCCAGAATATATTTCCCAGCCAGGCGCACCAGACCATGTCCAAACCTGCGTCCGGGTACAAGTGTGATCAGCGGCCAGGCAATTCCCGCAGCGATACCGACATGCAGCCACCACCAGCCAGCAAAAACATATTCCGCCAGGTTTCGCAGTAAACGCCTTGTTTCCGGAATCACAGTGGATAATCCCAGCCGGACAATCTGCATCCAGATGGCACGACGGGCCGGTGAATCGGCACCGGTTTCGTAGGCAATCCGATTTGCGTCCCGCCGGATCTTGCCGCTACTGGTTTTCAAAACGGCCTGCGCATCGACCAGGTGCACATCATCGGGCGGGGCACCAAGAATACTGCTTGTGACCTCTTCAATGCGGCGACGAATTTCCAGTCGTTCGCTGTCGTCACGGGTTCGGGTTTCGGCCATGACCACCAGACGCTCTGTGCCATTTTCCTCGTTCAGGCTGCCGAAAACGGCGACACAACCCGTTCGTACGCCCTCGACATCTCCTACGGCCCGTTCAATTTCCTGCGGGTAAATATTTCGCCCGGCTTTGATGATAATATCTTTGGCTCGACCGGTAAGATACACATCACCTGCATGCAAATAGGCGTAGTCACCAGAATCGAGCCAGTCGTCAAAAAACAGTTTTGCAGTGGCTTCGGCGTTGCGAAAATAGCCCATGGTCGATGAGGGGCCACGAAACTGCAAACGTCCCTCGCGGCGATCCGGCAGTTCCCTGTTGGCGTCATCTACTACCCGGAATTCATGCCCTGGCAATGGCCAGCCACAGGCAACGAACTCAAGTGCACCTTCATCATCTTCTCTTGCCGGAACAGCTTCGCCCCCCGACGTAAACGCTCGTCGTTTAACCCGATCAATTATCGGTTCACGTCCAAAGGGCGGAAACGCCAGACCTACGGATGATTCAGCCAGACCATAAACAGGTTTCATGGAATCCTGTTTGAAACCATAACTTTCAAAACGATTCGCGAAGGCGCGCATGGTATCTGGAATGACCGGCTCGGCACCATTTGCAGCGACACGCCAGGTCGATAAATCAAGGCCCTCGATATCAGCATCCTCAATGCGCTTCTGGCAAAGTTCATAGGCGAAATTCGGTGCTGCAGAAATTGTCCCACCATACCGATGAACCGCCCACAACCAACGATCAGGTCGCGCCAGGAACGTTAAGGGTGACATGACGACTAGTTTGACGGCGTGATAAAGGCTGCCCATCCAGGCCCCGATCAAACCCATGTCGTGGTATAATGGCAGCCAGCTGACAAAGACATCTGTTGAGTCCGCTTTCAGGGCAAGTCCCATGGCGCGGACATTGGCGACCAGGTTTGCATGACTGAGCATGACGCCCTTGGGGTTACCCGTGCTGCCCGAGGTATATTGCAAAAACGCCAGGTCATTTGCTTTTGGTATTGGCCAGGCCGTGTCCTCGGGGAATTCCTGGCGGAGGTCGGTCACTGTTTCCACATGCTCCAGTTCATCAACCTTGGCTTTCAGAAAGCGGGCCAGTTGTTTGGCCTGAGGCACGGTGGCCAGAACCTTGACGCGCGCATTGGCGAGGATACCCGCCTGCCGTCGCAGGTGATCTTCCAGTTGACTGAGCCTGGCAGGTGGATAGATCGGTACCGGTGTTGCCCCGGCGATCAGAATGCCAAAAAAGGCGTAAAAGAAATCCAGCCCGGTGGGCAACATGATGGCAACCGTATCACCTGGTGCAACACCTCTTTCCCGCAAGCCATGCGCAACTTCACGGGCGCGTTGACGCAATTGACCATAAGTCAGTTCATTTTCAACGTTGTCTTCATCAAGGAAGATCATGTGGGGGCGATCAGGATGGGTCAGGACATGCCAGTCCAGAACTTCGACCAGTGTTTTTGCGCCAAGGGGCAATGCCGAAGTCTTGTCGAGACCGGCAACCCGGACTTCTGCTGGCAGTTCCACAACCGCCGTACGGCCGCTGGCATTTGAAACCTCCCGTACCAGATCGCGGGGAGATTCGGCATTTGCCAACATTTGTTCCGGCAGATGCACGCCAAATGCTTTTTCGAGACGCATCAACAATTCAACCCGGCCCAGACTGTCCAGGCCCACATCCAGTTCCAGCGAACTGTCGAGGGTGATATCCAACGTTGCTTCCTTGTGCGGGTGCATTTCCACCGCCAGGGCACGCGCAATTTCAATAACAGCTTCCGGCGAAACCGTTGTTGCCGTCTGTATCGGTCCTGATTTCGTTTCTACAACCTGTGTTGCAATATCAGCGGTCGTCATAATTCTTCCCATCCCCTCATCCGTGGGAGAATTGTAACGTCATTCGCCTTCCGCGGGAAAGATGTTTGCGCGACCTTCAGCAAAACCTTTGGCAAATCCGATGGACAAGCATACATAATTTGTTTCAGACTGATTTTGGTGGTTTTGGTCAGGGCGACAGTGGTCGCGGGTCCTGAAGGGGAAGCACGGAATGAAGCGCCGTTTAACGGACAAAATACTGGACGCGTTGGAAACGGCCTGGGATCAAGGCCGGGAGGAACTTGCCAAGCGGCTTGACCTTATCCACGAAACCCTGGTCGAAGAGGAAACCGGTATTCGGGTACGTCGCCGTGCTGTCGATGACGAATTCGACGCAGAAGACCCGGACAGCTTTTTACGCCACAAAATTTTTCAACAGGAAGACTCAGAACAAGCTGATGAAAACCCTAACGACGCCGACACAGATCAACAAGATAACAATAACCGCTGACAAACCGGCAAAGATTTCATTGGCGATTTGCCATGAAGCTTGAAGGGTCCTGCCACTGCGGTGCAATCCATTTCAGTGTTGAAACGGAAAGCCCGGTGCCATTTTTGAGGTGCTATTGTTCCATATGTCGTAAAGTTGGTGGCGGCGGTGGATATGCGATAAATCTCGGAAGTGATTTCCGAACCATTGAACTTCAAGGCGAAGAATTCCTTTCACGCTATCACAAGGTTGATATTCATCCGGACACCGGCGAGAAAACGGAAGCTGAAGGTCATCGTTGTTTTTGCAGCAAGTGTGGCACAGCACTTTGGAACTATGATCCTCGTTGGCCAGACCTGGTACATCCTTTTGCCTCTGCGATAGACACTCCCTTGCCCAAAGCCCCGTCAATTTCTCACATGATGCTTGGATCGAAGGCGAACTGGGTGCCGGTCGACAGCCACGAAGGTGACAAAAAATTTGAAGAATACCCGGATGAACCTCTCGCGGACTGGCATCAAAGGAATGGTTTTGGTCTCTGATCCCACGGCGACGGAGAATTAGATGGACGAAGCAAAGCTGAGGGCATTGCGCGAAAAATATGTTGATGCCAAGGGAAGCGATGGCATCACCGGCAAATTCAAGGATGTTGCCGATGCCCTGTTCTCTGGTGACAACAATCGCACCAAACCTTATGCCGGCATTTCGTCTTTCCTTGACTTGCCCATTCATGAAAATGCGGAAGGTCTGGATATCGCCCTCGTTGGTGTGCCGATGGATCTCGGAGTTACCAACCGACCAGGGGCGCGCTTTGGTCCCCGCGCAATGAGAGAAATTGAGCGTATCGGGCCCTATAATCATGTGCAGGAACTGGCACCCCACACGATGTGCAAAGCGGCAGATATCGGCGATGTGCCCTTTCGCAGTCGGTACAGTCTCGAAGACAGCTTCGAAGACATTGCGGCTTACTACAAAGAGATCGTTGCGACCGGTGCGCGCGTACTCTCCATCGGCGGAGATCATTCAATCACCTGGCCTATTTTGCAGGCGGTGGCGGAGAAACAACCCGTCGCCCTGGTGCATATTGATGCCCATTGCGATACCTCCAGCGAATTTGAAGACAGCAAATTTCACCACGGCGCGCCCTTTCGCATGGCAACACTGGACGGCCTGATAGACCCGGAACACACTATCCAGATCGGCATTCGCGGCAGCGCTGAATTCCTTTGGGAATTTTCCTATGATGCCGGCATGACCGTTATCCATGCCGAGGAATTCGAACGTATGGATGTTGATGCCGTCATCGCCAAGGCCCGTGAAGTCGTCGGTGACCTGCCGGTCTATGTCAGCTTTGATGTCGATGCCCTGGACCCGGCCTTTGCGCCTGGAACTGGCACCCCGGAAGTCGGTGGCCTGACGCCTCGAGAAGCCCAGGCCATATTATGTGGCCTGAAAGGACTGCCTGTAATTGGCGGCGATGTTGTCGAGGTTGCCCCGCAATATGACGCGAACACAACGACAGCCCAGGTTGGTGCGCAAATGTTGTTTGAAATTTTTTGTCTGATGGCAGCCGACGTCGAAAGCTCTTCCAGTCAGAACTGATCCTGTTTCACCAGAAACTCGCTAGCAACAGCCTTTGCCATTTTCCTGTACGGGTGGGCACGGAACAGTGGCATAAGAGCAATAGACGCAGCAGTCCCCATCCAGCGGCTTTAACAATTCGCCACAGCCTTTGCAGTCATAGAAAAACTGGCAGGCATCTGTCGGCATGGTCTCGGTTTCAGTATGGCCGCATTCCGGACAAGTGATAGTTGACTGCAACTCGAACATCGCAGGTGTCGTCAAATGCTGGTTCATTATGCCACCTACTCTACAGGATCAACTGCGGGTCCATGCGGATTGCCCCGTCGTTTCCAGGCATAAATCGTAACCCCCAGAAAGGCAGCCAATGCCGGTAATAGTATCAAGTCCAGGTAGCTGACAGCAGCACTGAGCCCCAGAGCACCAAAGACGATAACCAGAAGCGGTGTGAAGCAGCATATTCCCGCAATGACGGTCCCGATAATGCCCGTTTTCAACATACGTATGTTTGTCATGACCCATCACTTTGTTGTTGAACAACCTTCAAAGCACAACCTGGCCGATTGCGCCACTCACTTTGCCGCGAGAAGTCATCTGACAAGTCATAAAAAAAGGACTGAATTCCGGTCAATTGCCCGGATTTTCAGTCCTTTTTCCATAATCTGGGGTGACTGACGGGACTCGAACCCGCGACAACCGGCACCACAAGCCAGGGCTCTACCAACTGAGCTACAGCCACCACAATGCGCCACCGGCTGTTAATTCGGCGACGTTGATCGTTCAGTGAAGGTCTGTTTAGACCGGGCCAAAGCCATCGTCAAGTGCTGGATTCAGGTTCCAAAGTGCTTTTCCAGACGAGCAATCGCTTCGAGCAATAAATCGTCCTCTTTGCAAAAGCAAAAGCGGGCGACGGTATCGATGCCTGGCCCTGAATAAAAGGCACTGACCGGGACGGCCGTTACCCCGGCTTCGAGGGTAATCATGCGGCAAAAGTCTTCGTCACTTCCAATAAAGCCAAGCCCGCTGAAATCGGCATTCAAAAAATAGGTCCCGCTGCAGTCCATGGCCGTAAAGCCAATTCGTTCCAGCCCTGTCTTGATCAGGTCGCGCTTGGCCTGGAGATCACCGGCAAGACTTTCAAAATAACTGTCGTCCTTGCCGAGACCGTATGCCGTCGCTTTTTGCAGATTGGGCGGCGTTGTAAATGTCAGGAATTGGTGGGCCTTGGCGATCGGTGCCATAAGCGCTGGTGACGCAATGGCGTAACCAACTTTCCAGCCCGTCAGGGAAAATGTTTTACCTGCCGAGCCGATTTTTACGCAACGCTCGCGCATGCCAGGCTGGTTCATCAGGGGATTATGCTTCAGGCCATCGAAAACCAGATGCTCATAAACCTCGTCACAAATGGCATAAGCATCAAATCCACAAACCAGATCAGCTATGAAAGCCAGTTCTTCATCATCGAATACCTTGCCCGTCGGATTTTGCGGATTGTTCAGCAACAATAATTTGGTTTTATTCGAAAAAGCAGCAGCCAGTTCTTTCCGGGGCAAGGTCCAATGAGGCGGTTCAACCCGAACCAGACGGGGGATACCCCCTGCCCGCTGAATGATAGGCATATAGCTATCGTACAAAGGCTCGATCAAGACGACTTCATCACCTGGTTCAATCAGCCCGAACATCGCGGCGGCCAGAGCCTCGGTAGCGCCCGATGTTACAATCGTTTCGGACTGCCAGTTCGAATCGATATCATAAAAGCGTTTGTTGTGAGTTGTGACCGCCTGGCGCAATTCCGGGACACCCATCATTGGTGGATATTGATTGGGACTGCTGTCCAGCGCCTCATGGGCAACGGCGCGCACATCGTCCGGACCATTGCCGTCCGGGAACCCCTGCCCCAGATTGATCGATCCATGCTCAATCGCCAGCCTGCTCATCACCTCAAATACGGTGGTGCCATAGCTCGACAAAACACTGTTTGCAGATTTCACTCCATCTTCCCCCAAAGAATGCCCACCACAGCTTCTCCAGGCGATGGCATTTGGTCAAGCCCCGTTGCGCATCATCTTCATGGACGCAACAGACGGTCCCGTCGTCAGGCCGCCGTCTACGGTGATACTGGTGCCAGTGACATAGCTGGCGTCATCCGAAGCGAGGAAATGATAAGGGGCCGCGGCTTCATCGGCTTCACCGATGCGGCCCATGGGTACGATCACACGGCTGAGATCATCCGGGGCACCGTGGCTCCAGATTTCCGAGTAAATATAACCGGGATTTACGGCGTTCACGCGTATATTCCGGGCCGCGAGATCCAGTGCAGCACTTTTGGTCAGGCTGAGCAACGCGGCTTTGGTCGCCCCGTATATGGCCAGATTGGGTTCTCCCCAGGTGCCGGAAATGGAGGCGGTATTGATAATTGACCCACCGGCAGGCATATGACGCGGCACCAGTTGCAAAATCCGGTAGGCCGCGTGCATGTTCACGCTCGTCTGATCTTCATATTCCGCAGGTTTTGATTTTTCGATCCCGCCATTTGATTCGGCAATACCCGCATTGTTCACAACTACATCAAGGCCGCCCAGCATGTCGACGGAGGTGTTGACCAGGGCTTCAATGTCCGCGTCGATCATCATGTCTGCCCGAACGAAACGGGCGCCAATTCCGATCGCTATTTCAGCACCGGTATCGCGCCTGCCGCTGATGATGACGTTTGCGCCATTTTCTGCAAAGCGTTTGGCGACGGCATAACCAATGCCGGAAGTGCCGCCTGTAATGAGTGTTCGTTTGTTCTCGACAGAAAAAGCCATGCCTACATTTCCTCCAAAAATTGCCCCCAATCAAATATCATACAATTGCGGTGCGCCCCAGCGCATGGCATAAACCTGAGCATGTTTATTGCAGAAAGAATGGCCCGTTTGGGCACGGAAAGCGCCTTCGAGGTTCTCGCACGCGCTGCCGCCCTGGCCCAGAAGGGTCAAAGCATCATCAATCTGGGTATTGGCCAACCGGATTTCGCCACACCACAGAATATTGTTGAAGCCGGTCGCAAGGCTCTGGCGGATGGCCACCACGGCTATACGCCTGCCAACGGTATCCTGCCCCTGCGTGAAGCCGTGGCGGCAGACATTCGTGCCCGGCGCGGTGTTGAGGTTAATCCGGACCATGTTCTGGTCGTGCCCGGCGGCAAACCGACAATGTTTTTTGCCTGCCTGATGTTTGGCGAACCCGGTGCCGAGATCATGTACCCCAATCCGGGCTTTCCGATTTACGAAAGTGCCATCCGCTTTGCCGGTGCCACGCCGGTGCCGATCAAGCTGCACGAAAAGAACGGCTATGCCTTTGATGCCAATGAAGTGCTGTCGGCCATTACCCCTCGTACGCGCCTGATCATCCTGAATTCACCGGCCAACCCGACTGGTGGTGTGGTACCTCAGCAGGAGCTGGAAAAACTGGCCTTTGGCCTGCAATCCCACCCGGATGTCGCGATCATGTCGGACGAAATCTACAGCCGCATGGTCTATGACAACCAGCCCCACCATTCGATGATGATCTACGAACATCTGCGCGACCGCCTGATCCTGCTGGATGGCTGGTCCAAAACCTATGCCATGACGGGCTGGCGCATCGGTTATTCTGTGTGGCCGGAAAGCCTGATCGATCTGGCCACACGGCTCTGCATCAATGACCATTCCTGTGTGAATGCCGCCACCCAGTATGCGGCCCTGGAAGCCCTTAACGGGCCGCAAGGTGAGGTCGACACCATGGTTGCAGCCTTTGACGAACGTCGCAGTGTTATCGTTGATGAACTGAATTCCATTCCGGGCTTCCGCTGTCCGACACCTGGCGGGGCATTTTATACTTTTCCTAATATCTCCGGCACGGGCCGCACATCACGTGAACTTCAGGACCTGTTCCTGGAAAAAGCCGGTGTGGCAACAGTTTCAGGCACCAGTTTCGGCGAATATGGGGAAGGCTATTTGCGCTTTTCCTATGCCAATTCAACAGAGAATATCCGCGAAGCGGTGCGTCGCATGAAAGAGGTCCTCGCATAAGCCAAAACGCCCATTAAACAGGCATTTTGCCTAATAAATAGGCAGTTTTATGCCTGTTTTAGTGCCTTATAGGGAAATATTCCCTGATTTCCGCGATCAATAAAGTTGGCATGAAGACTGCTATAGCAAGGGCAACGGGTCGGGTGCGGATCATACCACGCGCGACCTGAGTTATGTCTCTGGTCAGGCTGTCCGGTCTGACCGCTCGTTTACAGGAAACAATACTGATGAAAAAAATCGAGGCTATCATCAAGCCCTTCAAGCTCGACGAAGTGAAGGAAGCTCTTCATGAAATCGGCCTGCAAGGCATTACGGTGACAGAAGCCAAGGGGTTTGGTCGCCAAAAGGGCCATACCGAGCTTTATCGCGGTGCCGAATATGTTGTCGATTTCCTCCCCAAGGTGAAAATCGAGATCGTGCTGGACGATAACCTGGTGGAGCGCGCCGTGGAGGCCATCCAGCAAGCGGCACAAACCGGTCGTATCGGTGATGGCAAGATTTTCATCACGTCGGTAGAAGACGCGATCCGCATCCGCACGGGCGAACGTGGTGGTGAAGCCATCTAGCTTCTGGCTGACAATTCTATTAAACAATCCGAACTGCTGGCCTGGCCAGCACCCAAAACAGACCAGCTGGTAAAACCGGCATAATAAACAGGAATTCAAAGATGTCCGACGTACAAACCCTTCTGAAAGAAATCAAGGACAATGACGTAACCTACATTGACCTGCGCTTCACTGATCCGCGCGGCAAATGGCAGCACCTGGCCATGGATGTTCGGGTTATGGACGAAGACATGTTCGCTGATGGCATCATGTTTGACGGGTCCTCCATTGAAGGCTGGAAAGCCATCAACGAGAGTGACATGACCCTGATGCCTGACGTCACCTCCGCCGTGATGGATCCGTTCGCAGCACAGTCTTCCATGATCATCTTCTGCGACGTCGTCGAGCCTTCGACCGGCGAAGGTTACAGCCGTGACCCACGCTCCACAGCCAAGCGCGCTGAAAACTATCTCAACTTCTCAGGCATTGGCGACACAGCCTTTGTTGGCCCGGAAGCCGAATTCTTTGTTTTTGATGATGTGCGTTTTGATACTGCATCTCACAACACGTTCTTCTCCATCGATCAGGAAGAAGGCCCTTACAACACCGGTCGTCATTATGATGGTGGCAACCTTGGTCACCGCCCTGCCCTCAAAGGCGGCTACTTCCCGGTCCCGCCTGTTGACAGCATGGCCGACATTCGTGCCGAGATGCTGACAATTATGCGTGAAATGGGTCTGCGCACAGAAAAGCATCACCACGAAGTTGCACCGGCACAGAACGAACTGGGCACCGAATTCGGCACCCTGTTGCAGATGGCTGACGAAATGCAGATCTACAAATATGTTGTGCACAACGTTGCGCATTCATATGGCAAAACAGCAACTTTCATGCCCAAGCCTGTTGCCGACGATAACGGCTCTGGCATGCACGTTCATCAGTCCATCTGGAAAGACGGCGTTCCAACTTTTGCCGGTTCCGGTTATGCCGACCTGAGTGAAACAGCGCTTTATTACATTGGTGGCATCATCAAGCACGCCAAGTCCCTGAACGCTTTCACCAACCCGCTGACCAACTCCTACAAGCGTCTGGTCCCGGGCTTTGAAGCCCCTGTGCTGCTGGCCTACTCTGCCCGTAACCGCTCCGCTTCCTGCCGTATCCCGTTCACCACCAGCCCAAAGGGCAAGCGCGTCGAAGTCCGCTTCCCTGATCCAGGCGCCAACCCGTACCTTGCTTTCTCAGCCATGCTGATGGCCGGTATCGACGGCATCGAAAACAAGATCCATCCGGGCGAAGCCATGGACAAGAACCTCTATGATCTTCCAGCGGAAGAGTTGAAAGACATCCCGACCGTCTGTGGTAGCTTACGCGAAGCCCTCGACAGCCTCGACGCTGATCGTGACTACCTGAAAAAGGGTGAGGTCTTCACCGACGACCAGATCGACGGCTATCTCGAACTCAAATGGGGCGAAGTCATCGCCTTCGAACAAGCACCTCACCCGATCGAGTTTGCCATGTACTACAGCGTCTAATCATTACAGACACTGCGAAACAAGAAAGGCCGGGAGATTACTCCCGGCCTTTTTTTGTAAGGCGATCAAGAACTAGGGTGATTCCGAATTGTTCTTCGCGGCTTCAATGGGAAGGTTGAAATGGAACTTTGAGCCTTCGCCTTGAATGCTTTCAACCCATATGCGTCCGCTGTTTCGTTTCAGCATGTCTTCGCACAGGGGCAGACCCAGGCCGGTTCCGGTTTCGCCATCGGTTCCAGTGGTTGAGGTTTTCTCGTCGAGGGCGAACAGTTTTCCGATTTTATCCTCCGGGATACCAACGCCACTATCGCTGACGGTGATTTCAATCATGCCGTCCCGGTTTTGAGACGATACCTCAATAGTTCCGCTTTGTGGCGTGAACTTGATTGCGTTGGTCAGAAGGTTACGAATGACCATGTTCACCATATTGCGGTCGGCATAGGCATTTGCATTCTGCAAGTCTGTCGTAATTAAGACTTTTTTGTTCTGGGCTGTCGGGGCGAGCACATCCATGCTTTCCTGAACCAGTTCCTGCAGGTCTATCGTTTCGGGTGAAATCTTGCCGCCCGACATTTGCAAGTTGGCCCAGTCGAGCAAGTTATGAAGAAGTTCAAACGTGCGCTCACCGGCTTCGTTCACGTCCTTCGCACAACTGAGCAGTTCCTCCATACTCAACTTGTCCGCCATCTGGCTCATGATTTTTGTCATGCCCAAAAGTGAGTTGAAAGGGTTCTTCAAATCATGGGCGATGATGGAAAAGAACCTGTCTTTTACATTGTTTTCATATTCGAGCTTTTCGCTGAGCGAGGTTTTTTCCTCAGCAAGTTTCCGCATATCCGTTTCCAGATAATGAATTTCAAAAATCAGGTTGACGACTGGCCATGTCGTCGCTGGCGCAACAATGAAGGGGATAATGACCGATATGAACAAGACTGTCTGGTTGAATTCCAGACCGGTCACGTTCATGGTGATTGCGGTTACGATGACAGATATCAATATCGACATTGTCATAACAATCGAAACAGTCCAGTAACGACCAAGCGAAATAACTATGTGACGCATTTCGAATCAGTTTTCCAATAAATGATCGGTGTCACAACGGGACCCGATCAAAAAGCATAATTACAAATAGCAAATTCATGATCGATCTTTATGAGATCGAACTGCTCGAACATTACAACTGGTATTCAGGAAAATCCAGTTCCATCATGGCGCGCAACGGTGTTAGTCCAGACCCAGTTTCCCATAGACCATCTTGAGGGCCTGATTGTTCGGGACACTATCGGCATCCCACCCCCTGCGTGATTCCAGAATATTATGCGCCGCCACATATCCACCTGATTTGATCAAGGCATCCAGATACACCAGGTCGAATAAGTCGCGTTGGGCGTGGCTGCCGCCTATCTCCATCCAGCGACCAGTGAGGGGGCGCAAGTAATCAACGGCAGATTGCCAGTCACCGCGCGCATGGGCCACAAGACCCATGCAGGCAGGCAAGGCAACGTCGTGCCAGGCCTGGCGTTGAAAGGTCGGGGCTTTGGGCGCGAAGTCGCCGAGGCTGGCGAGGAGTTGGTCCGCTTCATCACGACCTGCGCGGGCCAGGCCATAGACATATTGCATGGTCAGAAAAGGCTGCACGTGATCGTCAACGCGGACCGCCATGAAATCGGCCACATCCTGCCAGCGATCACCGACGTCAACGCCGACCAGTTCCAGTCGTGCCAGCAACGAGACGGCGCCGATCTGGTCCTGGGAATAATCTTTTATTTTACCCCAGATTTCTTCGTCGTACATTTTCAAGGCAGCTTGATTGTTGCCACGGGCAATTTGAAAGACAGCATCATGCCACCAGTTGTGGGTATACATGAAGCTGTTGAGGTCGGTCCAGGTCTCGCGCACATCGCCAAAGAAACGCATGCCCTCTTCAATGCGACCTTGCGTCAGCATGATGTGGGCCAGGGCATGATGGGCCCAGGGCTCCTTGCGTTGAAGGTCGACAGCTTTCCAGGCGGCGGCTTCAGCATCGGCCAGACGGTGGCACTGTTCCAGGGCGAAGGCTGTCATGCCATGGACATACGGATTGTCTGCATTGGCCTCACGCACAGGATTGATCAGGCGCAACATGCCGGGCGAATTACCGAGATTGAACTGGTGATATTGCCCGGCCTTGATGATGGCCAGTTCGTGCGGGTACTGGTTGGCGATGTCTTCGGTCAGGGCGATGGCTTTGGGAATATCGTTATCAACCCAGGCCCGGATCGCAGCAATAACATGTTGTTCCTGATCAGTCGCACCGGCAGCGCAGGCTTCGGCCTTTTCCATGTAAGGCGTCGCCAAACCAGGCCCCTGTCTGTTTTCAGAAAACATGAACAGCATGGCAGCATATGCATTGGCGAGGGCGCAATCAGGATCAGCATCAGCGGCACCCAGGATATTCAGGGCTTTTTCTTCATAGGCCAGAAAGCCGTGGCCAAAATCATTGATGCCCTGCAACGTTGCGGGATTGTCTGTCGTTACCGGATTACCCAGCCAGTCTGCATTCATGATTTTCTCCTGATCGTCATATCAAGCTGCCAGTGCCACTGCTTTCTCCTGCCGCATGACCCGGGCACGGAACAACAGGGTCACAGCAACATTAACAATGCCAATTGCGCCTGCCGCCGTAAAGGACCAGAAATAGTCTCCGGTAATGTCAAACAGGTACCCCCCGAAGAAGCCACCAAAGCCCATCCCGCCAAGGGCAAATGCGCCGCCAACACCCATGGCGCGCCCGGCATAACGGGCGGGCACCATGACACGCAGACAGATAATGATGTTGGCCATAACGCCGGAATAGATCAGACCAAAAGCCATGGCCAGTATGTAGGTGCCGACAATGGATGTCACATGCGGAAACCAGACGACCAGAACCGCCTGGCCAAATCCCATGATGATATAGGCCTGCAAGGCACCGATCATATCGGACAGTTTTCCGGCCATGACCCGACCGACGGCACCGGTCAGCATCAGAACCAGAATGACACCGGCGGCTAGTTCGGGATCGACACCACGATCACTGACCAGGGGGACCAGTTGCACAATCGGCACCGCCATACAGATACAACAAAAGATCACGGCAAAGCTGAGCCAGGCAACGACTTCTTGCGGCGGCAGAACAAAAGCTTCCTCATCGGCAACCTTGCCATCCGCAGAAAGGGCCTGAAGACGTGCCGCCGATTCCTTGACCAGGAAAGTGATGGGCAGGCCGATAACAAGATAGGCGATACCAAGTGTCGTATAGGCATTTTGCCAGCCGCCGTCCGTGATCAGCATGCGGGTGACAAAGGGCACAACCCCCTGTCCTACGCCTGAACCGGCTGTCATAATCCCGAGCGCAAAGCCCGGATTGCGCCGAAACCAATGGCCCGTTGTCGCATATAAAGGCCCAACCAGTGCCCCATGCCCGACCGCACCGAAAAGAAAATAGAACACATAATATTCCCAAAGGGATGTCAGGTTGCCCAGCATAAACAATGATCCCGACATGGCCAGGACACCGATGATGGTCAGATATCGTAGGGGAAAGCGGTCGGCGGCAAATCCCCAAAATACACCACAAACACCTGAGGCCACGGCCATGGTCGTATATCCGGCTGACGCTTCGCCGCGGGTCCAGCCAAAATCAGCGATAAGCGGTTTCAGGAAAATGCCTACAGAACCGAGGCTGCCAAAGGCCAGGCCTGATAACACAAACGTCACGCCGACCATCACCCAACCGTAGCGGACATCTTCTTTCTCGCCGTCACGACCACTCATGTCGATTTTTCTTTCGGTTTTTTGGCGATTAACAAAAGCCCCAGGCCAACGCAAGTCACGCCAATCGCAACCACCCAGGTAAACTGTTCACCCAGCAACCAGATCGAAAAGGCGACGCCTGACAAAGGCGCAATAAATCCGAAGCTGACAACAACGGAAGGGCTGTAGGTTTTCAACATCCAGGTGTTAATCATGAAGCCAAGCCCGGCAATGATAATGCCCTGATACAAAAGTCCCGCGATGGGTTGCCAACCGATATTTTGCCAGGTGATTTCTTCAAACAGAAAACCGCCAAGGGCAAAGGCCCAAAGTGGTAACAGCATTTGCCAGCAAACAACTTTGGTCGTCTCCAGCTCCTTCGCCATTTGTGAGGCAAAAATCAGACGCCAGCCCAGGATGATAGCGCTGAACATAATGACGCTGGCACCAAACAGGGAAAAATCCTCAGCCTGTAACCCGCCACCGCGCAATATGATCAGGGAGGTCCCGGAAAACGCGATGGCCATGCCCACGACCTTGAGGCCCGTCAGCCTGTCACCCTTTACCAGCAGATGCGCAAACAAGGCTGCAAACAAGGGATGGGTCGATATCAGGATTGACGAAATCGCACCGGTCGATAGATCAAAACCATAGTTCATGGTCCATATCTGAATGAAGAAAACAGCGCCAAGAATGATCAGAGGCTTCCATTCACCGGCACGCGGCCACATGGAAATATTTCGAATTCGGGCCCAGACCAACAGACATAGTATGGCAGAAGTGAAGCGGAAAAAACCGCTCCACAAAGGCGGAAAAGCTTCCAGTCCGAACTTGACTGCAACCGGGTTACCGCCCCACAAAATCTGAATGCCAATGATGACAAAAAATGCCTGGATGGGCATGCGGGTCATGATGCTGATCCGGTCGCGGCGGCAGATGGAACCAGGCGTTTTTTCAGAACCAGAAATAGTGCGAGGAAAAATGTCGCGGCAAAAAACATAATGGCACCGAACTGAATGGGTGCACCGGCGTCCCCGGTGTAATCCCGTGCCCAGCCACCGACTTCAGGCAGCGTCGCAAAGCCCACATAGTACATGGTGAAGAAAACACCCATTCCCGTCCCCCTGGCTTCGGCCCTGAGAAATTGTGCAGGCAAGGACATGATCAAGCCTGCTGGCAGGACGGCAATACTGCCTGTAATAATGAAAATCAGAACAGGCGAAGACGCAACTGGAATCCAGGCCATGCCGACAGTACCGACGGCGAAGGCGATGAACAGAATCAGGTTTTGATGCCCCCAGCGGGCACCGATGTAACCACCGACAGGGACAAGCAGGATCAGTAACCAGCTGGCGATACTGACCAGAAACGCTGCCTCTACCGGGCTGAAACCCAGGGACACAAAAAAGTTGCCGCCGAAGCTGGGCAGCATGATAAAGCCGACATTATATACCGCCCAAAGGCTGCCTGCGACGATGCACAAAAGCGCCTCAACGCGAGTGATCTCCAGCTTGAATCCGAAACCTTTTGTGGTCGATGCCGCCAGTCCTGGTGGATCGCGATACCAAAGCCAGACCAGCATCATTGAAGCCAGAGAGACAGCCGAAGCCAACCACATTACCGTGGGCCATGTGGTGACCGTCAGCAATTGTCCGTTGATAACCAGCCCCAGGGCGATACCCAGTGGCCAGCTGACGATCAGTATGGCCGTAGCAAAAGCAACCTGCCTTCCGGGAAACCAGTCAGCAATCATCTTGGTCATCAGAACATTGACGACCACGCCGCCAACACCGCTGATCAATCGCCCGGCAGTAAGCACACCATAGGCATCGGCGACCGCCATCAATGCGCCACCAACAGCCATCAGAAACAGGGAAAAAACGACCAGTCTCTTGTCACCAAACTTCCGCCCGAGCAAGGCACCCAGCAGGGCGATAAAAACACCCGGCACCATATAGAGGCCTATCAAGCGACCGATTTCATGCCAGGATATGCCCATTGCGCTGACCAGTTGCTCGGAAGAATCGGCAACTGTCTGAAACTGCAAACCCATGTTCGTGCGGGCAACAACAAGCAGGGCCAACATCGCCCATTTGCTGCCAGTCCAGCGACCGGCAGCCTGCATTTCGGAACTATTCATGAAGTCTCGGATAATAAGAGGCGTGACAAATTATACATCAGCCTAGCAGAAAGTATGGGATGAGCAACAAATCTCAGGCTTGTAGACCGCCGTCAAGCAAAGCTCTGATTTGTTGGGCTAACTGGGCTTTTGTAAACGGCTTTTGCAACATCCGGACCCCTTCTTCAACAAATCCGTTATGAACAATTTCGTTTTCGGCATAGCCTGACATGTGCAGTACGGCCACTTCGGGGAAATTTTCTTCAACATAAAGAGACACATCACGTCCCGACAAATCCCCCCCCAGCATGACATCAGTCAACAAGGCGTCAACGTTCGATCCGGATTCAAAGAAGTCCAAACCTGCCTGCCCAGTCGCAACGCTGTCTACTTTATAACCGAGCCCTTCGAGGATCGCCGTAACACTGAGCCGGACATCGTCATTATCTTCCACGACCAGTATCCGTTCTCCCTTGCCGCGCGGAATACCCTTATCCGGTTGCTTTTGATCCGCAATTTCCTCACCTGTCTGGTCATCGAGAATATATCGCGGCAAATAGATATCGACAGTAGTGCCGACGCCCAATTCAGACGTGATGTTGATAAAGCCGCTGGACTGTTTCACGAAGCCATAAATGGTACTCAGGCCGAGACCGGTACCGAGGCCGGAAATCTTTGTTGTAAAGAAAGGCTCGAACACCTGAAGTCTGGTTTCTTCCGTCATCCCTGAGCCACTGTCTGTGACTGAAAGATGCACAAATTCCGCAGCCTCAACAATGGAAAATTCAGATACGGTATCGGGCTCCAGCACGATATTTCGGGCTGTGATAGATATCTCACCCGATCCTTCAAGTGCATCTCTGGCGTTGATTGCCAGGTTGAGCACCGTGTTTTCCATCTCCGACCGGTCAACTTCAACGGGCCAGGTATCTTCGGCAAAGTCAGTATTTATGACAATGGATTCACCAAGCGTTCCGCCCAGCAAATTCGTAAATTCATTCAATGTATCGGCCGTTTTGATAATCGACGGATCCAGGACCTGCTTCCTGGAAAATGCCAGCAATCTATTCGTCAGCTCCACACCGCGCTCGGCAGCGCTTTGGGCGCGTTCAAGTATATCCGTAGCAAACTCATCCAGCTCCATTTCTTCGAGCGCCATATCCAGGTTCCAGATCACAACAGACAACAGATTGTTAAAATCATGCGCCACGCCGCCCGTCAGTTTGCCAACGGCCTCCATCTTGCGGGCTTGAACAAACTGCGTTTCCATGAGCTTGTGCTGACTGACATCAGATGTGGCTCCCCAATACCCCTCAAACTCCCCGTCGTCGTTAAACAGTGGAATGCCGGTACTGTTGAGCCAGTAATTCTGCCCATCGGTATTTACAAACTGGAATTCAAAATTTCGAAAAGGTCTGCGGTTTTCCAGATCAGACCGGTGGTGACGCCACTTGTCTTCGTCTGCCAGATCGCTGGCTGATGCGAGCTCCCACCTGGTTTTGCCAAGGGGTGGCGTAATGTCACTTGATGCGTCTGACGTATGCCAGCTGGAAAAACGCAAATCCGGCCCCATCATCCAGAACCAGTCCGAGCTTGCCTGCAAAAAAGCATCGAAACGCCGTTGTTCCCAGTTGGCCGACGTCAACGCACTGTTGCGTTCATGGGCGTGGCCGATCTGGGCACATATCTGGGTCAGCAATTCCGTTAACCGTCGGTCTTCCTCTTCTCGCACATCAGAAAAGAACTCCAGTACAGCAACAGTTTTTCCCCACGACAGCACAGGAATACCGATGGCCGTTGTCAGGTTCAGTTGCTTCACCTTGTGTCGACGGAGGAATTGATCGTCCGTGCCGACATCATTGATCCAGACAGGACTGCCTGTTCGCCATACCCGCCCGGACAGGCCCTCGCCCTTTTCAAATTGGCTTGTGTCTGTTGCTGCCTTGAATTCGTCGTACTGACCAGGGTTTTTCTCGTACCAGATACCGGTCGGGACAAAGCTGTCTGTCTCGGGGGACAGGGAGTAGACGTGGCCCAGTTCCCAACCGAGACATTTGCCAATTTCTTTCAATCCAACATGCAGGACATCATCTTCATCCGGGATTTTGTGGGCAACAATCCCCATGACGCCAATTAGCTCAAGTAGTTGCTGTTTGCGGTTTTCAAATTCCCTGGAAAAATCGGTTGTTTCTGCCTTGCGTAAAACACCGATCACAACGGGATCAGCAGCTGACCGATCCACATGAAGTTTAAGGACCGTTGGCATGCCATATTCGACGCCCTTGGGCCAAACGCCGCGATTAAATTCGATCTCTTCGCTTTGCTTACCAGACAGTAGATCAGAAATTCCTTCAGTTACTGCCGAAGAAAAAAACGAATTTGTCTTCAAGGGTTCTGATACGACACCGAAGTGCGACATGAGATGTCGGGCACTTTCGTTCGCAAAACCGATCAGGCCTGGTTCTTCAAAAACCAGTATGCCGTCCGTCAAGGAGCTGGCCAGGGATCGAACTATTTGTATCGAAGGCATTTGTTTCCCGTCTGTCTTCAAACCAAAAGCAGAGACGTCACCATCTCTACTGAACCAACCAATCTGACAGGAAAAATCCTGCCTGTTTCAAGAACTGTTTGTCAACCAACGCCTGCTCACTCGTCGGTCGGTAACGATCTTGGTCGCCCCTCCAGGTCAATGGCCACAAATTTGAACCGCCCGCCGGTCACCTTGATTTCGTCACCCCTCATCTTGCGTTGAACAATAGTCTCCAGTTCAACCGTAATCGAGGAATTTCCTGTTTCGGATACGTAGCCGTAAATGCTCACGAGATCACCGACCTGAATTGGTCGGTCAAACGTCATGGCGTCAATTGTAACAGTTACAACGCGTCCCTGTGCGCGCCGTGACGCAATCACACCACCGGCGATATCCATCTGCGACAGCACCCAGCCGCCAAAAATGTCCCCGTTTCCGTTGGCGTCGGCGGGCATAGGCACTGTCCGAACCGCGGGTTCACCCCGTTCACCGTCTTTTTTTGCATCCAGGCTCATTTTTCTCATTCCATACCAGATTTTGGTGTTGCGGCACTCGATAACACCTTATAATGGGTGTACACAAGTCAAATGGATAGCCCGGACACGTTGACGGCCTTTAAAACGGGCCATTTATCAATCTGCTCCGCGAATGCCCATCAGTGAATTTCAAGCTCGACCAAGACTGTCGACCAATATTAGAGACTGTAATACCGAATGGATGATCTTTTCCAGCAATCTGGCCAGACAGCCAGAAAAACCGCGCCCAAACCTACAAAAAAAGCTGCGCCGAAAAAGTCGGGTAAAGCTGCCATCAACGCTGGCCAGGGTGATTATTCAGCCAAGGACATTGAAGTTCTTGAGGGTCTGGAGCCCGTTCGTCGACGTCCAGGCATGTATATCGGCGGCACCGATGACGGCGCAATTCATCATCTTGCGGCAGAAGTCATCGACAATTCCATGGATGAAGCTGTCGCCGGACATGCCAGCCGAATTTCTATCGAATTGCTGGCTGATGGTTCTCTGGCTGTTGAGGACAATGGACGCGGTGTACCAGTTGATCCTCACCCCAAGTTCAAGAACATATCTGCCCTCGAAGTGATCCTGACGACACTGCATTCAGGCGGCAAATTCTCCGACAAGGTATATCATACCGCTGGTGGTTTACATGGCGTTGGCGTCTCTGTTGTGAACGCACTGTCTGATCGCCTTGAAATTGAGGTTGCCCGCGACAAGGTTTTGTGGCGCCAGCACTATTCCAGGGGTGAACCGACGAGCAAACTTGAAAATACCGGGCCGGTTAATAATCGACGCGGTACCCGGCTCAAATTTCATCCTGATCCCGAAATTTTTGGTCCTGACCTGCATTTCAGACCAGCTGCACTTTATCGTATGGCCCGGTCAAAAGCTTATCTTTATGGCGGTGTTGAAATTCGCTGGACCTGTGCGCCCGATCTGATCACTGGCAAAGACCAGACCCCAGCCGAGGAAAAGCTTCATTTTCCGAACGGTATTGAAGATTTTCTCGCCCTGCAAATTGGCGAAGAGCCAACCGTGACAGCAAAACCCTTTGTTGGTCATGTTTCACTGAACGGCAAAGGAGGCCGGGTTGAGTGGGCAATCGCCTGGACAGGTGGTGGTGGTGCTTTTCTGAATTCCTATTGCAACACCGTTCCGACGCCGGAAGGTGGGTCACACGAGGCCGGACTGCGAGCTGCCCTGACCAAGGGCCTGAAAGCCTATGGCGAGATGGTCAAGGTGAAGGGGGCTGGCCAGATCAATGCGGAAGATATTCTGGGCCCTGCCGGAGCTGTGCTCTCAATCTTTATCAGTGACCCGCAATTTCAGGGGCAAACCAAGGAAAAGCTGGCGACAATTTCCGCAACCAAACTGGTTGAAAGCGTTGTGCGGGATCATTTTGACCACTGGCTTTCTGGCGATCCTGCCGCAGCAGATAAATTGCTCGCTTTCGTCATTACCCGTGCAGAGGAACGCCTGCGCCGTCGTCAAGAAAAAGAAGTATCTCGCAAATCAGCAACCCAACGCTTGCGATTGCCGGGGAAACTGGCTGATTGCGCCAGAGGCGGCACACAAGGCACTGAGATTTTTATCGTTGAGGGTGACTCGGCTGGTGGCTCGGCGAAACAGGCCCGGAACCGGAAAACCCAGGCCATATTGCCGCTGCGTGGCAAGATCCTCAATGTGGCCAGCGCCGGTATCGACAAAATGCGCGCCAATCAGGAAATCACAGATTTGATACAGGCCCTGGGCTGTGGATTACAGGACAAATATTCGTCAGATGATCTGCGCTATGACAGGGTCATCATCATGACCGATGCCGATGTTGATGGTGCTCATATCGCGTCCTTGTTGATGACATTTTTCTATCGCCAGATGCCAGGGTTGATCGAAGATGGCCATCTGTATCTGGCTGTGCCCCCCCTGTATCGGATATCACAGGGCGGCAAGACAATTTATGCCCGCGATGACGCAGATCGGGAAGCTTTGCTGGAATCCGATTTTCAGGGCCGTGGCAAGGTCGAAATCAGCCGCTTCAAAGGCCTCGGTGAAATGCCCCCTGCGCAATTGCGGGAAACAACCATGAACCCCAAAAATCGTACGCTTCTGCGTGTGGTCATCCCTGAGGTTGCCGGCAAGGAAACAGAAACCCTGGTGGAGCATTTGATGGGACGCAAACCGGAATTGCGTCTGGCATTCATTCAGGAACATGCCACCGACATTGCCGATCTGGACATCTAAGACGCCCTCATGAAAATTCGCTTGTACTGTGCCGCCGATCTGGAAGAACTGCACCGGATCAACGAGGACAATGTCCCTGCCGTCGGTCCCCTGTCCTGTGAGGCTCTGGACGTTCTGATATCTGGATCGCATGTTACCTTCGTTGCGGAAGACGCGGGTCAGATCGGTGGTTTCCTTCTGGGCCTGGTGGAAGGTGTTGACTATGGCAGCCTTAACTATGCCTGGTTTTGCAAACGCTACCCCTCCTTCGCCTATGTCGATCGCATAGCCGTTGATGCAGGCTTTCAAGGCAGTGGTATCGGCGCGCTTCTTTATGAAGCACTTGAAAATCATGTTGCAGGCAGCCGGCCAGTGCTGACTTGCGAAGTTAATAGCTTGCCGCCAAACCCCGGTTCCCTGAGGTTTCACAAGCGCCTCGGTTTTGTCGAGGCCGGTGAACAGGTGTTTGAGCCAGGAAAAAAAGCTGTAGTCTATTTGGCTAAATCATTGATCCAGGCTTCCTGACCCATGATGAAACTATATTACTTTCCAGGGAACGCGAGCTTCACGCCGCATGTATTGTTGTCGGAAACCGGTGCTGATTACGAGCTGGTTCTGGTGGACCGAAATGTGGATGCCCACAAGTCCGCTGAATATCTGGAACTGAACCCGTCTGGACGCATCCCGGCCTTGATTGATGACGATCTGGTCTTGTTTGAAACAGCTGCCATCTGTTTGCATATCGCCGACAAGTATCCTGAATCCCGTCTGGCACCTGTCGTCGGCACAACCGAACGGTCCGAATTTCACAAGTGGCTGTTCTATATGGCGACAACGCTCCAGCCAGAAGTATTATTGTACTATTACGGGGACCGGCATGCTGTGACCGAAGACGGCACAGCAGCCGTGAAGGCAGCCGCAGAAGTCCGGTTGGGTGATATGATGGCCATTATGGATAAAGCAGTGGCTGAAGGTCCTTACCTATTGGGTCAGGACTATACCCTGCTTGATCCGTATCTGCTGATGCTATGCCGCTGGTGCAGGAATTTTGCCCAGCCACCTACGGGATATGCCAACCTTGGGCCTTACCTTGAGCGGCTTTCAAAGCGTTCATCCATCGCGAATACCTTTGCCATTGAAGGTATCGAAGCACCCTATGTGTGACCAAACATAGTTCGCAAAGTCAGCGGATTGAAATTTTGATAATATGTACCCACCTTTACCAATAGAACAACAACCTCAGTATCAGGAGAAACCGATGTTACGAACCCTTGGACGGATCGGGATTCTGACTGTGTTGAGCCTCGGTTTAAGTGGTTGCCTGATGGTGCACACTGTCAAACAGGAATTGCTCTATTCGCCGGAATACGTGAGCTATGTGACGCAAGACGGTAATCTTCCCGTTGAGATTTCCGGCAACCTGCTTGGAAATTCGACACTGGCTGGTGATAAATTGTTAGCCACCATTGAAATCCCCCTGTGGATTGCGAAGAGAAAGCTGACACTGGTTGCTCCGTCGGACCGTGGCCAGGGGCCACGACTGGTGCTGGTGTTTAATCCTGCCAGCCCGCTGACAAACGGGGATACATTGTGTGCTAACTCGAATCCTGAAATTGCTGCTCCCGGCGAACGTACCACGATTATTGCTGCATTTTGCCATGACAACAGGAATGTGACCCGGGCAACGGGCGAAGGAGACGTGCAATCGGGTCTGCATGATCCCCGCTTTATCGAATTGCTGAATGATTTGATCGAAGAAACCCTGCCGATCAGGAACCTGGATCACGACACGACAGATTGCCAGGCATCACCCTGCGGCTAAGTAATCTTCGAATTCAAACGTTACTGGCGCAACCAGGTCTTGAGGACCTCGTTCGTGGCCTCAGGTTCTTCCAGGGTCGGTAAATGCGCCGCGTCGGCGATATATTCGAGCTGGGCACCTCCAATACCCGCAGCGATCTCTTCGGCCAGTTCTGGCGGTGTCAGAATGTCGTGTGCGCCTACGACAACTAAAGCAGGGCATTCGATCTCGGATAGTGTTGGCAGGCTGTCAGGACGACCCGCAATTGCCGTTTGCTGGCGAATAAAGCTTTCCTGTCCAATATCCATGGCCATGGCCGTAATCGTACCGGTAAGCACCGTATCTTCAGCCCTGTCGGGATGAATGAACATCGGCATTAACTGCGGTGATACGCCCTTGAAATTGCCACGCCTGGCCAGATTGATCAGGTCTTCGCGCTGACCCCGCTTTTCTCCGGTATCCGCCCGTGCCGACGTATCCAGAAAGGCAATCCTTTCAACACGTTCCCTTGCTTGTCGGAACACTTCGAAGGCCACATACCCGCCCATGGACAACCCAGCGAGAGAAAAGCTCTCTGGTGCTTTGGAAAGGATGTGGGCTGCCATACCGGCAATTGAGTCGTGTTGGCCAAGATCCGGTACGATGACGTTGTGTGACCCGGAAAAGGCCTCTATCTGGGGCGCCCAAAGGGCCCTTGTACACAGCAGGCCTGGAAGCAGGATCAGGTTCCTGGGTTCTGACATGAAAAATGAATATCCTGTAATGGTTGAAATATAACCAACTTAGCGCATCCGATGTTCAGGTCCAGTAATCTCCAGACAGGCGGAAAACAAGGGAAAAGTTGACATTTGGCTGTGCGTCAGGTATTCCGGCGCGGCAAGGGAACGCTGCAGCGGTTCCCATCAGCCAATTACCTGGCTGAATAGACGCCTATTATCGCTTGTCACACGATTAGCACTGGCCGGAAAATAGATGAAATTTAGCGACATTGGTTTAGGCCCGGAAGTATTGCGGGCAGTTGAAGAGACGGGTTACGAAACCCCGACCCCTATTCAGGAAAAGGCAATTCCCTACGTTCTGCAAGGGCGGGATGTGTTGGGTTGTGCCCAGACAGGAACCGGTAAAACGGCAAGCTTTGTGCTGCCGATGCTGGATATTCTGGCCACTGGCCGTGCCCGGGCGCGGATGCCTCGTGCCCTGATACTTGAACCAACGCGTGAACTCGCTTTCCAGGTTGCCGAAAACTTCGAGATTTACGGCAAGTACCAGAAGTTATCGATGGCCTTGCTGATCGGTGGCGTTTCTTTTGCAGAACAAGCCAAAAAAATTGACCGTGGTGTCGATGTATTGATCGCGACGCCTGGTCGTCTGCTTGATCACGTAGAGCGTGGCCAGCTGATGCTGACCGGAACAAATGTATTAGTGATCGACGAAGCGGATCGGATGCTGGATATGGGTTTCATCCCTGATATTGAACGTATTGTTAAATTGCTGCCACCTTTGCGCCAGACCCTGTTTTTCTCGGCAACAATGCCGAAGGAAATTCGCCGTTTGGCCGACAAGTTCCTCAGCAATCCGCGCGAAGTAACTGTCGCACCGCCCGCATCTCCGGCGGAAACTGTAAAACAGGCCATGGCGATCGTGCCGTCTGGCCCTGGCAAGCGCGAAGCTTTGCGCCAGATCATGCGATCAGAAGAAGCCAAAGCCGGTATTATTTTCTGTAACCGAAAACGCGACGTTGACGTTGTTGCCAATTCCCTGAAGAAACACGGCTTTGACGCCGGAGCTCTTCATGGCGATATGAGCCAGCCTGCGCGCATGGAAACGCTGGAAAAATTCAAGGCTGGCGAGCTGGCATTTTTGGTTGCCAGTGATGTAGCTGCCCGTGGCCTGGATGTATCCGGCCTGCCCTATGTCTTCAATTTCGACATGCCAACTCATGCCGAAGACTATATTCACCGTATTGGCCGCACCGGTCGTGCAGGTTTACAGGGTACAGCCATCAGCCTGGCAACGTCACAAGATACAAAATATATTGCAGGCATCGAAAAACTGATAGGCGGTCCTATCCCACGCCTCACTATTGGCGGTGACAAGGAACAAAAACTTGACGACGCCGCACCTGCAGCACCCAAAGGTCGCGGCCGGGGTCGTGGTAAATCTGCCGACAAACCTGCCGCACGGTCGGGTCGCAAGACAGAAACCAAATCCGCCGAAACAGAGGTTGCTGAAGTTATCAGTGCCGATCCTGTTCAGGCCGACGCACCTGTTGCTGAAGCGCCCAAAACCGAAGCACCAAAAGCTGAAACTGTCGCCAAAGCCAAGCCTGCACCACGTCGTGCAAAAGCTGCAAAAACTGCTTCCGCCGAACCTGATGCTGAAAAGCCTGCCCGTAGCCGGAATTCAGGCAACAAGCAGACCCGGAACAAGCCGGACACGACAAGATCAGCCTCCGGCAAATCTGACCGTTCGTCAAACAACAAACGCGGCCAACGCCGTGACCGTGATGATGACAAGGTTGTTGTCGGCATGGGTGATCATATGCCAGCCTTCCTGGCGCGGCCTGTCGAACTACCTGCAAAGCCTGACAAATCATCCTGATCGGTTATTAGATCCCACTTAATTCAGCAACAAATCCGGAGACGAGCGGTGCAGACCATATTTATCATGGTGAAATGTGAACTTGGGGAAACCTACAAGGTTGCAGATCAGGCTGCACAGTCTATCGAGGCCGTATCAGAAGTTCACTCTACGTCAGGCGAATACGAGTTGTTGATGAAATGCTTTCTCGATGACGGGGTCGATATCGGCCATTTTGTGACCGAAGAAATTCAACGCATACCCGGCGTTCGCGATACCTTCACGATTATCACCTTCAAGGCGTTCACCTGACCTGAACTCCCTTTGTTTTGCGGCAAAAACAGGGCATCCTGCACTTCCTTGCAGCTCCCTTATTCTCTTGGCCCAAAACGACATGGCATTACCTGAAATCAACTTTCTCGATCCCGCCAATATCACGGACCCCTACCCGCATTTCCGTGCTCTGGTCGCGGATAATCCTGTGCACTGGAACGCCTCTATTGGTGGGTGGTGCCTGACGACTTACGAAGACGTTACACTGGCCCTGCGAGACGCCCGTTTTTCTGCAGACAGAATTCGCCCCTTCGTCGAACACCAGGGTGAAGACGCTTCGGAACAGATAAAAATGCTGGGTGATTGTCTCGGATTATGGATGGTCTTCAACGATAGTGAAAAACATATTCACCTGAGAAAACTGGCGAACAAGGCTTTCACCAGACGTGCGGTTGCAGCGCTTACCCATCGCATAGAGGAAATCGTCGACGAACAAATCGATGGCTTCATCGGCAAGGATACATTTGATTTCATGGCCGGGTTTTCGTGGCTTGTCCCAGCCCGTGTCATTGCCGTGATGTTGGGCATTCCGGATAAAGACCTGGATGATCTGAAACGCTGGTCTGATGACCTTGCCGGTTTCGTCCTGGCATCACGAATTGACCCGGACAAGTACAACAAGGCCGCGGCCAGTCTTGAAGACATGAACGCATATTTCGCGAATCTGATCGAGCGCCGACGCGCGAACCCTGGCGATCAGATTATTGATGGCCTGATCAATGCACATGACGGCGACGAATTGCTCAGCTTGCCGGAACTGGTTGCTTCCTGTGTGTTGCTTCTGTTTGCCGGACATGAAACCACCGCTCACTTTTTCTCCAACGGTTTGCGCAGTCTGATCCTGTTTCCGGATGAAATGGAAAAATTGAAACAGAACCGTGACGACGCCCCCTTTGTCACCAATGCCAGTGATGAAATGCTCCGCTGGGATGGCCCCGCGATTTCGACCGTTCGGGTGCTCACGGAAGATGTAAGCTGGCCTTCTCCTGACGGTCCTGTTGCCATGAAAAAAGGAAACCGCGTCTTTGCCTTCAATGGCGCTGCAAATCACGACGCAGCTGTATTCGCAGAACCTCACGTCCTTGATCTAACCCGTGAAAATGCTCGTCGTCAGATATCGTTCGGGCATGGCGTTCATATGTGTCTGGGGGCAAACCTGGCGCGCCTGGAGGGGCTGGTCGGATTTCCAAAGATTGTCAGCCGCATGCAAAACATATCATTTGCGGATCCGGCACCGGAATGGATTGATACCTTGCTTACGCGCGGTGTCAAACACTTGCACCTGAAAGCCGATGTCACCTGACCGTCAAACCACTTCGCTCAGGCGTCAATTTCCATATTCGATTTCGGCACGGTAATACAGGCATGGCAGGAACCGTCTTCTGGTGGTGATCCCGGCTCGTTCACATAGTCAACTTCGCCCTGCTTGATGGCTGTAATGCATGAGCCACAGTTGCCTGCACGACAACCGGAATTGATGGCATTGATGCCGTTGTCCTCGGCAAGTTCCAGCAACGAACCGGCTTCGGGTGTCCAGATGACTTTCTTGTTTGACCGGGCAAAATTGACTTCAAACGAAGCCGTTGCCGCAGCGGCATCAGCCGGGCCATCGTCCTTGGTCTTCTTGACCGAGGCCGGGCCAAATGCTTCGAAGTGAATGTTCTTTTCGGGAACACCCCACTCGCCCAGATCACCAACAACTGAATTCATCATCGGCGGCGGTCCGCAGAGATAATATTCGTAGTTATTCGATTCAAGCAGTTCCTTGAACAGCGGCACGCCCACTCGGCCTGCATGCTGATAATCTTCACCTTCAACGTCATCATCCGCCGGATTGGAATAACAAACATGTAAATGCACATTTTGATTTTCCAGGGCGATTAGTTTCAGGTGCTCCTTGAAGGCATGGTCCTTGCCGTTGACGATGCCGTAAAAGAAATGCGTTTCCCGCTGTGATCCCGCCTCAACAATGGCATTTAACATGCTGAGCACAGGCGTCAGGCCAACACCGCCACCGATCAGTACAACGGGGCTATGGGACGACATGTCCAGATAGAAGTGTCCCGAGGGGGCTTTGACATCAAGGATATCCCCTTCTGCCAAAGCATCGTGGAAATAGTTAGAAGACAGGCCCGGCGGCAATTCCGGCTTGTCACGTGGCGGCGGCACCCGCTTGATGGATACCCTGTAATAATCAGGATGATTAGGGCTGTCTGATAGCGAATAACAGCGAATGACATTTTTGGGCTGGCCTGGTACCGGCAGATCAAATGTCAGAAACTGGCCCGGTTCAAACGGTGGCAGGTTCTTGCGATCATGAGGCGTCAGATAGAACGAACATACACCATCCGCTTCGATCTCTTTGCGCTGAACCTCGAATTTGCGAAATCCGTTCCAGGACAGATCGGATTTCTCGCGTTCCAGCTTGCGCCTGTCCGCAATCAGATCAATTTGTGCGCGCAACAATTCCTGCTGGTGATCATGGCTGCGTCTCGCCAACAAGGTCCGCCGATTATACATCAGCGCCCAGCTGCCCGTATAAATCGTGACAACGCCAAGGAACAAAACCGCAAAAAGATCGATCAACACATCCATAAAGTTCGCTCCCTGTTAATAAGCCGCTTCAATATCTGGTCCTAGAATTTCCGTCTGACTTCAAACCGGATACCGGTCAAATCATCTGCTGAGTCACGGAACCCGGCGATGACATCGCCCCGGACAATCCAGGTTTTGCTGATCGGTTGTTGATAACGCAGGCCGATGGCAAACTGGTCCCCGGCTGCGGCCCGGCCTGTTTCATTATCGTTGCCACGAATTTTCAAACCGGCTATTTCGGCGACGATCTGTCTGTCCAGACCAAACAGATAGTTTATACCGATTGCGCCGCCATAAGTATCATGTGCGGTGTCGTCCAGTTTCGGGAATCCGGTCAGACCATCGGTCTCAAAATTGATGCCGGTGTTCTTCAGAATGCCTCCATTATCCCGCGCTGCAGATTGTGGCCGATCAAACCCGGCAAACAGATTGAAGTACGGAATGTAGGTCGAAGGCTTTGACGTGATCAAAGAGTTTTCCAGCAAGATCACGACACCGTCCGCCGTTTGCTGGGCGTTGTTGTCGCGGTTCTGGCCAAAGCTCCAGATGACCCGGGCACTGTTGGAGAGGAGCGCGCCAAAGCGGCGCGTGTGAGCCAGGGTCACGTTATGAAAGTCAAATTCATCAAGCCCGTCACGACCATCGAGACGAGCGTAACCGGCCTCCCAATAGCCGAGGTTCGCTTCGACAAAGGCCGCTGCACCATAGATATTCACATTGTGATCGGCCTGATCGCCGATACCGTCTGTGATGGCAGGTGACGTCACCTTGTCAAAACCGGCAAAGAAAGTGAAATCCATGTTGGAAATATCGAGGGCAACGCTGTTGCGCGCCGGAATAGTGAACGCACCACCCGTGAATGCATCCTCCATCCACACGCCGTTCTGGAACAACAGCGGCATTAAACCCACAGCGAAGGGCAGATCAAATCCTGAATAGCTATCGCTCAGGCCGGTTGCGATAGAACCCACGTCACCTTCAAAGAACAAGGTTTCAAGATTGCCATCACCGACAAATTCACTGCCGGATTCGTCATCCGCAGAAAAATCAACGCGGGTGAAATTTCCACCCTGGTCCAGCGGACGCATGAAAGCATGCAGACGTTCAGTAGATGTCAGTTTCCAGTCGATATCCAGGTTCAGGCGTGTGGCAATCCGACCAACTTCTGCGGCACCATTGTCGTTATAGGCAACCGCTGTGCGCCAGTCCCCATAGATTGAGAAGCCCTGAAACAACAGGTTTTTCTTGCCTACAAGATCAACGCCTTTTTCGAACGGTCCTGCCGTATATTGTTTGCGACCCAGTTCCAGCAAAGGACGAGGTGTTTCCACGGCAGACTTGCCGCCGTAGATATCCCGCTGCGCGTCCGCCGAATAAGGTGTTTTCTTGTAATCCGGATCAGGTTTGAAAACCGTTGCCGAGTGTTCAACAATTTTGCTGCCCTCATCCATTTGAATTTCAGCCGCGTTGGCTGCAAAAGCAAATGACAGGCCCGCGACCATGCTGATTGCGGAAAAGGCTGCGCGACGAGGTGAGGATTTCATGCCATGTACCAACATCTATTTAACCTCGAACTCGACGGTGTAAGGATGGATGTCCAGCATCCATTCGTTCATGGAACGGATCATGTCCTGGGTTGCTCCGATAAACTTCATGAAATATATCGGCTCAGCCCGACTGCGCATGCGAACGGCCAGACGGTATTTGCCTGGTTTGGTTATCAAATCCCCCGGAACTTTATACTCCGCCATACGTGACCCCAGTGGTGGGATGCTGCGACCTTCCATCCGTACAAAGGGTGGATGATTGATCACCGTCGTTGGCTGTGGTGCCGGACGCAGGAACGGCAGCTGATCCACATCGAAGTTCACAGGCAAATACATTTCCCGATCGGTTCCCTTGACGTTCGTGGTCAGGAACTTGGTTTGCAGGTTAAACAGCTGGTCATCATGCGCCAGTTTGCCATCCAGTACATCTTGTGAATGCAGGTCCGCCATGTCACCGACAGAATCAACATAGCCTGATTCCCAGATGTTTTTGCCGTCCGGATCAATCAGCGCGACGTTCAACCAGATTTCAGGCTGCGCACCCAGAGACCCGGAGGGAAGATTATGACCAGGGTTGATATTCGTAATCTTGTATGAGAACGCAAGACTTTGCCCGACCCCTTTGCCACCATCGAAGAACGGTCCATCTATTTTCGATCCATTTTCCATGGCCTGAAGGCGGAGGTCTTTTTTCTCATCAATCTTGTCGAGATTATCTTCGATGATTTCCCGGGCTTCTTCACGATCACCTACATCTTCCCAGGCTTCAGGGAATTTGTCCTCGATTTCGCCCTCGTCGACTTTTTCCTCAAACTCTTCCGTGCCCCAGCCTGCGCGATAGTCAAATTGTAGCCATTCCTCAATCGTCCAGTTTTCTGCAGCACCGTTGTGCGGAAAGATACCGGGATGGGCGATAGGATAACCTGGTCCTACCATGGCGTGGTTGTGGCGCTTGCGTCCTGGATTAAATTCCTTGCCGCCAACCACTGCTGCCGGACCCGTGGCAAAACCAACGGCCTTGCCGGGTTCGCTGCTCATGTGGCAGTCCTGACAGGTTGTGCCTGCGGCGCGCGCCGGAGAAGCCCTGTACTGATCCCAAACTACTTCCAGCTTGATGCCTAGATTAACTGCTACCTGGTGGCAAGCACCGCAGAATTCTGATTTATCCAGTTGGCTGAATTTGATCGCAGACAAATGAATTTCATTGCCGCGTTCACCCTTGGCTGTCGCGACCTTGTAAAAGTCCTTGTCCTTGATGACTTCCGCAACGCCTTTGCCACCTGTTGGACCAAAGACCGGCTGGAACATATCGCCCGGAACAATCCGGCGTTCGCCATTGACCTTCAAATAGGCTTCATCAACCCGATGACAGGTAATGCAGGTTATGCCCTCACGAGACACCTGGCTTCGTTCCCATAACGGCGCCTCGCGCTTTTCACCCATCTGGGTGCCCGCCTGGGCATGGCAACGTACACAGAAATTACCGATCGTCGGTGCCAGATTGTTGATCGCTTGCTCGAATTTATGAAATACCGGAGAGATCGCCGCATAGGCATGACTGGATGAACGCCATTCCTCATAAATATCCTTGTGGCATTTGGCGCACTCAGTCGCGGAAGGATAGGAGCTTTCGGAAAAGACATCCGCATGAGGATCGTCCGATTTGTTGTCGGCTGCCAGCGTTGGCCACACCAGCAACATCACCAGCATCAAACCGGTAATAAACAATATGGGACGCCAGTTTGATGACGCAGCTACAGTCCTAGTTTTCATTCCGTGTGACCCGGTCGGTAAATCCGGGCTCCTTATGATAGTCATGGCAGAGCTGACAGTCCTGTCGAACACGGCCTTCAGTATGACATTGTACGCAAGCCTGCTTGTTTAGCGAAGCAAAGTTACTTGAAAACGTCTTCGGGTTGAAATCTTTAAATCCGGAAGCAAAATCGGCTTTTTGATCCAGTTTATGACAGGTCGCACAGCCTTGCGTCGGATCCGCCAGCTTGACGCCCTGGGGATTAACAAGGCTGAGGTGCTGACCATGGGAATAGGTTTGATAACTTTGACCGGTGTCCTTGTGGTAATTCCACTCAATCCTCAAGGGTCCCTCTTCTGTATCCTGCGTCACTGCATGGCACTTCACACAGGCACCTGCACCATCACGCGCTGACAACAATTCTTCGCGCATATCAGATATTCGTTCCGAGACATCGTCGTCATCGCTTTTGGCTGAAATCGCCATTTCCAGCCAGGCTTTAATAACCGGGTCTGCATGTCCTGAAGGGCGATAAATCAGATCAACGATATCGCCATACCAGCCACCGTATTGCGGTTCGGCAGGTAGTTCATATTCCTGATTCCTCGCCCAGGCGCAGGCCATGCGCTTGACGGCTTCCGGGTTCAGTCCTGCGAACATGGTTCCCGGATTTGCGGTTTTTGCGGATTGCTCAAGTAGACCACCGAGTGGAACTGTCCCCTCTTCGGCCATGGCCATCAACAGGTTCTGGAAGGCCTCTGAATAAGCTTCCGGGTCATCAGGTTCTACATTCATCAGGAAGGCACCGACAGAGTTCAGTTCTTCGCCTGAGACACTTTCAAACTCTTCGTCTTCCTCTTCTTCATCGGCAACGGGGCCGCAGGCCTCGAGGACAGCTTCCTTGTCGATAGACGTTTCTTCAAACTCGGGCAAGCGCAAAACAACCAGATTTCGTTTCGAAATCTGATCATCGTGACAACCTGCACAGCTTGCTTCAAACCCCAGTGGTTCTACCGACCGCTGGGCTGAACTTGCCTGGTGGCAAGTCGTGCAGCTGGCCGGTGCCTTGTCTTTAACTTCCGGCTTCAAAAAATTCTTGTTCAGGTGTGATGCATGATTGAAACGAATGGACGTCCGGCGAAAATGAGGGAATTGTTTTGAAAATTTCGGATGACCCCGATCAAATGTCGAAAAGGATTTTTTGTGGCAGGCGGCACATTGTTTGTTATCAAGTGTCGAAATATCTGCATCAACACCTTTGTGTTCCGTATGGCACATTGTGCATTCGGTTTTCTTGCCCATTTTGTCGTTGGACGCAGTCGCCGCCGTGAAGACGGCATTATGAGGTCTGTCCGCAGGCCCACCAAACTTGTGACAATCAACGCACTGTGCCGAGAGATCATTTTTACCAAAGACGGCCTGTATCCAGCCTGTGGGTTTTGCATCGTGGGCGTCATGGCAAGTCTTGCAGCCCTTGCCGCCTGTAAATCCTGCGTGAGAGCCGGTCAGGTCACCAGCATCCAGTGCCGCCAGTCTCGCCGACCCGGCAAATATATCGCCGTTCGTCGACAATTGGGTAAACACGGCAATCAAGGCAATTGCGATGCCTATAAAAATTACCGTCATTCGCCAGCGTTGCTGACGCATGGAACGGCGGGGCACACATGGAGGCATTGAACAGCCACAGGCGCCGTCCGGTCCTGGCCCGTCAGCGCAGGGGCCACCATCCTGAGGTGCCCGGCGACATTCCCAACGCCCGTTCCGGTTAAAAGGCTGACATTCTGCCGTTCCGCCGCAGGTGCCGTCACCGTTGGGTCCTCTGCCGCAAGGCTTGCCCCATTCGGTCGCCCGTCCACAGACAAACCTGTTGTTCGGGCGCTCATAGTTGCTGCGGTCGAATTTGTAATCAAATGAGTTGCTCATAGCGCGTACACATTCACAACAAGGAGATGCCAGACCGACAGGGTCATCAAGGCCGCGGTCAGGGGCAGATGAATCAGGAGCCAGCGTTTCATGATGCTTTGCAGGGCATAATGCAGGTCGATTCCGTTCTTGAGCATGGCAAGCTCTGTCATCTTGTCGAGGAACTCTGCTTCAGCATCATTCAGGTAACGACGCACATTGGCATCTTGTTGGCGCACCCATTGGCGACCCATTTGACTGCCGACCATATGGCTGAGGAAGAACCGGGGCTTGCGAAAGAACCAGGACATGGTGTCGAGATAATGACGCCCCAATGTATCGACGCGGGTATCTTCGGTACATTGCAGAACCAGGGCTTCAACTTCATCCCTGATTTCGAAAACATGATCGGGAATACGTTCGTAAATAACCTCGACACCCGATTGGGTCAGACGTGGCGGATATATCTTCTGGGCTACGTAGCCAAATATACCGCTTGCGACGGTCGCATAAAACAACATAACCAGGACTTGTTCATAAACGCCTGTCGGCCAAATAGATTCTGTATGCAGCCAGAAAAGCGCCAGTGCCAATACACCGCCAACAGTATGCAGCGCCAGCCATATCGACGCCGGGCCAAGGGGGATCATCGAAAGCCTTTTTCGCAAGTTGAACAAAGTCAGAAATACCAAGACACCGAACAGCCAGTAGCCAGTTAGCTCAGCGGCACTTCCCAGTCCGATATTGATGTTTTCACTTTCCAGCAACAGCAAATCGAAAATCACACCCGACGCCAGGACGATCATTAATATTCGAACGCGACTGGCAGCCATCAGAGGTCTCCCTCGGTGATGGATTCGAAATGGAAATCTACTCTGTTCAATGCGTCATGCGGACAGGCACGCACACAGGCAGGACCACCTGGATTGGTGTAACACAGGTCACATTTGGTCGCCTTCAGGATTGGCTGGCTGGTGGCCGGATCCACAACGATATGACTATCAGCACTGCGTATTTCGACCATGCGAATATTGTCGTAGGGGCAGGACGTGGCACAGGTCGCACAGCCAATGCAGGTATCGTCGTTGATCACGACACTGCCGCCCACCTGGCTACGGTGAATCGCACCAGTGGGGCACCCGATCATGCAGACAGGGTCCGTACAGTGCATGCAGGCGTTGGTGACCATCCAGTGATCGAATGTTTTGCCGTGTCGCAGGAAGCGCGGATTGCCGCCATGCGTTGAGGCACAGGCCCGGACACAATCGTCACATCGCACACACCGGTCGAGGTCGATCAACATGGCCTGGGTCGCGTTGATAAACCGCTCCTCAACAGCAAATTCCAGCAGCGCATCATCCGCCAATGTGCGTTCTGTTTTCTCTGCAGGTTTGATCATGCCTTCATCAAGATGCGGGAAGACATGTTCTTCCAGCACCTGGGCCGGCACGCGCAAAGCATCTACATATCCCAACGCCGTCAGGGACGATGACATGTTGACTGTTTCGCCAGCCTTCCAGCCCTCGTACAACTCTTCAAGGCCGAAATTGTCCCCCGCCCCTAAATAGGTCAGCGTTCGTTGGCCAGTACCATATTCCCGCGCTACCCTGGCAAAACCTGCCCGGATCATCAGCAAGCCGTCGACATATTCACCCTGGCGCGCAATCGGTGGCTCGTTCCCGGCAGATGACTGACCGCTGGAGCGCATTTTCTGGTAACTGACGTGCCAGTCAAAAGCGCCATAGGTTTCGAACAACGTTGCCTGTGCGACCTTGTCCAGTGCCTCTTCATCCAGGTTGGCAAACAGTTCTGTTTCACGCAGGTGTACAAGCAAGGCATTTTGGCGATAGCGGTTATCGATCATTCTGCGGAAACCGTCATCGAAGCGACGAATTTCCCGCAATCCCTGCCAGCGAATTTCCAGCAAGGTTGCACTGTCTTCAGCAAAGATAGTTGCCGTTCGAGGAATCCGACCAAGTGCAGCCAGTTCGCCAAACAACGCGCCTTCGGACATTTCTGCAGTCTTGTATTTGTTCAGTACGACCGGAATGTCCTGCACAAAAACACTGGATCCTGAATCCAGTCGCCTGGAACGACCACCCCGCTTCGAAGCGCGGACAGCCTGATCACCATATCTCGATGTATCCCGAACTTCCGGTGTGCGATTGTTGGTCCAGACCTGGGCAATGGTTTCAAACAGCCCTTTTTTGCTGGCTGTCTCACGGCCGAGCAACGCGGCCGGATAGTCTCCGGTAAAGACCCTGAGCTTGCCTTTCAGAATAACAAAAGCCGAATTCCCGTAGTCCCCTTCCCGAACAACAATATCGCCAGGATTGAAACGAACCAGACGGGTATCGTTCTTGAGAATACCTTCCAGTGGAAGACTGTCGGGGAATGATCCCGCATCGATTGCAGATATTTCCGGGCGTGTGAGCAAGTCCTGGACATCACTGTCCAGCATTTCCGGATCATACGGTGAATCCCACCGCTGAGGCCTGCTCAAATGGGCTACAGTTGCCACTCCACCAACACTCCCTATGTTGGAAAATCCCGGGTCAAACCAGACCTGGGTAAACGGGTACTATTGTTATTTGTAGTCGGCTTTCGCCGGGATCATGGCACCGACTTCGGCAGACATGTCCTTACCCTTGATCGCAGCAACCAGTTTGAGCGCATTATCCCGTGTCGGTGCAGCCAATAAGGCGGCAACTTCCGGCAAGGATTTTACGGGCGCCAATGCGGCCCTGGCTTTTTCCATACGGCTTTTCTGTGCCGCCTGGTATTTTGGATTATCCGATTTTGTCATGGCGTCAACGGCTGACACCAGCTTCGCGGCCTGCCCCTCGATAAACAGTTCGGACAATTGCGCCGCTGTCATTTCAGCATTTTTGGTTGCATCCGGCGCATAATAACGGTGCCGAACCGTACCTTGAGAGTACCGTACCAATTCAAAATCCGAATTCAGAGGGTGGTCCGCTTCCAGCATGGCAGCCAATACCTTGCCGTCCAGCGCATCGTTATTCAGACCATGGCAAGACATGCAATTTTCGACAATACCATAGTGGTTGGATGACCAGATCATGCCGGCAGCAGCGGCCTTGGCGATTCTTTCAGTTTTGTGCGCAGGCGTCTCATCTGCCATTTTCGCATTGGGTCCACCGTAGTCGTTGTGAAGTTTTAACCAGTCCGACGATGCACCATGACAGCTTTCACAGGATGGTCCCGCCACAGGCCGTGCTTTTTTTCCAGCCTTTTTCGACACTTTTGTGTAATGACAGAGTGCGCAGGCGGCCTCTTTTTTCATGCTTTTGCCACCGATCGATTTGACGATCTTCTTGGCTTTTTTGTCTTTATGGACAGTGCGGTAGGACTTGAAATGCTTGGTGCCTGACCAGACCGCATGTTCAGCCTTGTGGCATTCAAGACAAACCTTGTCGCCCTGCGCAAATGGCGCAGCCTGGACACCAGGCGAGACGATCAGTAAGGCAAATGCAGTGAGGAATGCGGCGAACAGATAACTGGCAGCGGTTTTCATGGTTCCCCCGGGGATGTTTTTTTACTTTTTAATTATATAAATCTTAGCCTTAAGGGGCGCGGAGTCAAGTTTATGCTTGCAAATCAAACACTAGAGAGCAGGTTTTATCAGTCGTAACCGTAAAGCCATTTTGTAATGCCCGACGAGATATTTTTCAGAGAATGGACAGCACCTTTTGGAATGAAGACTTCGTCGCCTTCTTCCGCCACGAAAGACTGATCACCCACGGACATCTCAAGACGCCCCTCAGCCACCATAACCAGTTCGTTTACATCGTGGACAAAATCGTTCCACGCCTGTCCGGGTGGATCGACAAAAAGGCCACACGAATAGCCACGTGCCGACCAGTCCGCGGCAACAGCAGACTGGTCAACAGGTGCCGGAAAATACCCTTTTGTTACAAGATCAGTCACCGAGCCCCCCCCATTTTCGCAGACCATATGTCAGGCCAGCCTGTGTTGATTACAGTCGTTCAGGCAAGGTCAGGTATCTGGCAGCCTGGCCAAGTTTTTCCCGGCTGGCTTTGATTTCCATCCGGGCGACGCCCCGCAAATGAACTTCATCCGGGCCATCAGCATATCGAATTGCCCGGGCCCAGGAATAAAGATCCGGCAGCGGTGTATCAGGACTGAGGCCCATGGCACCAAAGACCTGCATGGCACGATCGGTGATATTACACTGCATCCGGGGCACCAGCGCCTTGATCATGGAGATTTCCTTGCGCGCAGCTTTGGCACCGACTTCGTCGATCATCCACGCCGTTTTCAAAACCAGCAGACGTGCCTGATCAATCTCAATTCTGGATTCAGCAATGTCATCGGCAACATTACTGTATTCATGCAAATGCTTGCCAAAAGTCTTGCGCTCCTGAGAGCGTTCACACATCAGGTCGAGCGCCAGTTCAGATTGTCCAATGGACCGCATGCAGTGGTGAATTCGACCAGGCCCCAGCCGCGCTTGCGCCAGCATAAAGCCCTGCCCTTCTTCTCCCAGAATACTGGAAACCGGCACCCGCACGTTCCGGAAGACAATCTCGCAATGACCTTCAGGAGCAAAGTGGTTGAGAACCGTAATGTTACGGACCATATCAACCCCTTCGGCATCCGATGGGATTAAAACCATGCTCTGTTGTTGGTGGGTCGCGGCATCCGGGTCGGTTTTACCCATCAAAATCAACAGTTTGCAGTTGGGATGTGCGGCGTTGGTGATGAACCATTTTCGTCCATTGATGACATATTCATCCCCCTCGCGCCGGATCAGGGTTTGAACATTTGTCGCATCCGAAGAAGCCACATCCGGCTCGGTCATGACAAAAGCGGACCGGATATCACCTTCCAACAAGGGGTTCAGCCACTGCACCCTCTGCTCGGGCGTGGCAAACATATGCAAAAGCTCCATATTGCCCGTATCCGGTGCATTGCAGTTGAACACTTCCGATGCCCACATGAGCTTGCCCATGATTTCAGCCAGCGGCGCATATTCCAGGTTGGTCAAACGGGTGCCAGGCTCATCTTCCTGCAAATTAGGCAGGAACAGATTCCACAAACCCTCTGACTTTGCCAGTGCTTTCAGGTCTTCCATGAAAGAGACAGGATATTTGCCTTCGCTTACCTCTTTGTGCCAAAGCTCGTTCCTTGGCAAAATATGATCATCAAAGAAATTCTGCACCTGCAGACATAAATCACGTGTCTTTTCCGAATAAGCGAAATCCATAATATCCTCATCAACCTGAAGCAAAACCGACATTGGCGAATTCGATACTATGACAAAGCCTGTCCAGACCGCCAAGTCCCAGCACCAATCATTATGAATTTGGACCAGAATTTAATCGCTGGTTTTGTCCTTTCCTGAAACCAGTTAGAATAATGCCAGGGGATCAGCAGGAGAAAATATGATCGACGAGACCGTGACCAGGCGACTGGTAGCCATATTGGCTGCCGATATGGTCGATTATTCCCGTCACATGCATAAAGACGAGGACGCCACCGTTGCCGCCTGGCACCGGGCACGACGCGAGGTGATCGATCCGACCATCACCCGTCACACAGGCCGCATCGTAAAACATACCGGTGACGGGTTTTTGGCAGAGTTCTCAACCATCGCCGGCGCCGTACGATGTGCCCTGGAAATGCAGGCCGACTTTTCCGAACGCAAAATGCAGGGGGAGCAAGGATTATCGGCCGAGTTCCGCATGGGCATCAATCTGGGGGACATCGTCGTCGATTCAGATGATATCCACGGTGATGGTGTCAATATCGCTGCCCGTCTGGAATCGCTTGCTGAACCAGGTGGTATCTGCATATCCGGTGATGTATTCCGGCAAATCCGCAACAAACTGGACCTTGGCTATCGGTCGCTGGGGGAGAAGCAAATCAAGAACATTGCCGAACCCGTTGTCGCCTGGCTGATCGCGCCACCAGGCAAGCCAGGCTATAAACCAGCTGAATTTCACACAGCCAATGACCCGAACATATTTGTCTCCCGTGACAAAAAGAAAGCATCCAAAGAGCAATCTGTGGATCTCAGCGGTGAAATATCGCCACGCAAAAGACTGGCGGCCTCACTGCTGCTGGTCATACTGGGGCTTTTTGGTGGCCACAGATATTATCTGGGCCGAAAGAAATCCGCCGTTCTGATGACAATTACAGTTGGCGGTGCCGGCTTATGGTTTCTGTATGACCTGATCACAATGCTGATCGGCGGCGACATGCGAGACAAGGAAGGCCGACTGGTCAGGAAGTGGGTATGAACTTCAGTCTTTCGCGGCGGCTTCTGTGATGAAATTCTTGAAGTTCAAATCTTCGTTGATGATGTCGTCCATCAGGAAATAGATCAATTCCTTGCGCAAGCTATCGGCGGCCTGAGGGTGATCGACAACCTTGTCACCCATATCCTGCAAGGTTTCCAGCTTTTGCACCAAAGTCGCGTGATGCGCCTTATGCTTGTCGAGATGAGGATAATTATGGCTGGCGAGCAAGGCTTCTTCGTCCTGGAAATGCGTCCTGGTCGTTTCAACAAATTTACGCACAAGGTCAGCACTGTCTGAAAGCTTTTCAGCATCCAGCGCGTCGACAATTTCTGTGACGATATCCGCCAAATGTTTGTGGTCATCGTCAATCGGTGCGTATTTCAGTTCAAATGTCGAAGAAATCTCGACCATATTTTGCCCTTTGTTATGTCGCTTGTTATGTCACTTGTTCTATTTTGCCTGCTGAACACCGCCCGGTGCAAGTTTCCTGTGCAGCCTTCAGTATGGTTTCCAATTTCGGATCTGCGCAATGACCCAGGTCAATCTCCCGCAAACACAAATGCGTCTTCCGGGGCGAGCCCGATCCAGACGCGGGTGTGGTCCAGGGGATCAAAGTTGCCGGGTATCTGAACTTTGAAAAGCTGATTTTCACTGTCGTCCAACTGATCAGCCAATCTGAATTCCACGAGAGATGAATCTCCCAGCAAATGACTGGCTGAGACTTCTACCCGGCGACTGTTTGATCCGTTGGCTGCATTGCTCAGTGAGAAACTCTCCGGTCGGATCAGAACCTTGACGCGATCTCCGTCGGCATAATCCCTGGCCGGAACGACGCCGAAAGGTGTCTTGACCTCGCGACCACGGGCTTCCGTAACAATTTCATTGACCGGACCAAAAAGCCTCGCAACATATTCGTCCACGGGCTGGTAATAAATTTCTGTTGGCCGTCCTGATTGCAGAACGTTGCCGCCCTCGCCCATGCCCTTGATCCGGTCTGCCATATACATGGCCTCTTCAGGGTCGTGGGTCACCATCAAGGTTGCCACACCCGCCTCTTTCAGAACATTGAGTGTTTGTTCGCGAATGCGCACCCGCATGTTGGTATCCAGCCCCGAAAAGGGTTCATCCAACAGGACCAGGCGTGGTTTGGGTGCAATGGCTCTTGCCAGCGCTACACGTTGTTGTTGGCCACCTGACAATGTATGCGGAAATTTATGTGCGTGTTGTTCCAGGCCTACCTGGCGCAAGACTTCGGCGGTTCGTGCCTTTGCTTCTTCGCCAGACCAGCGAAACAGACCAAACATGATGTTATCTGTCACGTCGAGATGCGGAAACAGGGCATAATCCTGGAACATGTAGCCGACGCGGCGGTGTTCTGGCAAAACCTTGACGCCATCTCCGGCAACAACTTTTTCGTCAATGGCAATGCTACCCGCCTGAAGGCGCTCCAGCCCCGCCGCCAGACGTAACAAAGTTGTCTTGCCACAACCGGATGGCCCCAGCAGGCAAACCAGTTCTCCCGCAGGTACCGTCAGTGAAATGCCCTGCAACACTTTTGTATCACCATAAGCGTGGTGAACCCCGTGTATGTGCAGACCATCCATTACCGACTACCTTTTGACATCTTGTTTTTTTGCCGTGGCCTGGCCATGACCTGGCCATGACCCGGCCGGGACCTGGCGATGGCATAACTCAACAGAATGACAGGTAATATACCAACACCAACAATAGATAAAGCCGCCAATGCCGCTTCGCCCAATTGTTCGTCGGAAGCATACTGGTGCACAAAGGTCGCCAGGGTCTGGAAGTTGAATGGCCGAAGAATCGTCGTCATCGGCAATTCCTTCATGCAATCCACAAATACCAGCATCACCGCAGTCAGGACGCTGGTGCGCATCAGGGGCATATGCACACGACGCATGGTGCTCAGCGCGCCATGCCCCAGACTGCGGGCTGCGCCGTCCATATTCGGCGTAATCTTGCCCAGACCAGCTTCTACTGTGCCCAGAGACAAGGCCAGAAACCGGACCAGATATCCAAATGTCACCGCCGCAATTGTGCCGCTGAAAATCAGGCCAGTGGAAATGCCAAATGTTTCACGTGAATAAGCATCGATGGAATTGTCCAGCGGACCCAGCACATTCATGACACCAACGGCAAGAACGGCACCCGGTACGGCATAGCCAAGGCTGGCCAGGCGGCTTAATGATGTTAAAACCTGACCGCCGCGAATACGCACACTGTAGGCAATGACAATGGCCACAACGACAGCAAGGCCGCCTGCCAGCAAGGAAAGTTTGATGCTGTTCCAGGCGTAACCGGCAATTTCTGATGCCAGCAAAGGATCAAAATACTGGACCGCATATTCAATCAGTATCCACGTTGGTAATACAAATCCCAGCAGAACCGGCAAGGCGCAAATTGTCATGGCCAGGAGCCCCAGTTTGCCGCGCAAGCGCAACCCCGGCAGGGCTTGATATTTGCTGGAGGTATTGTGAAATCGCTGTTTGCGACGGGCATAACGTTCTGACAGCACAAGCAAGGCAACGAACAATAACAGGACCGTAGCGAGCTGAGCCGCACCGGAAACGTTGCTCATGTTCATCCAGACGTCGAAAATCCCCAGCGAAAAGGTATTCACGGCGAAAAAGTCGACGGTTCCGAAATCATTCAGGGTTTCCATCAGTACCAGTGACAGTCCGATAACAATACCTGGCCGCGCCAGCGGCAAGGCGACAGTGAAAAAGCCGTGCCATGGTCCCCGTCCCAGCACCCGGCTGGCTTCCAGAACACCAATGGACTGCTCCAGGAAAGCCGCCCTCGAAAGCAGATAGACGTATGGATACAAAACCAGCGTCATCATGCTGATGGCACCCCCAAGGGAACGGATTTCCGGAAACCAGTAATCCCTGCCGGTTTGCCAGCCAAACATCTCACGCAGCATTCCCTGCACCGGACCGGCATATTCCAGAATATCGGTGTAGACATAGGCAATGACGTAGGCAGGCATGGCCATGGGCAACAGCATGGCCCATTCAAAGATCCGACGCCCCGGAAAGCGGCACATGGTGACAAGCCAGGCCGCCGATACGCCGATCAGAACAGTGCCAATACCAACGCCAATCATCAGGCCCACGGTTGTGATGATATAGTCTGGCAGAACCGTTGAGACCAGGTGGCTCCAGATGTCATCCCCAGGTTCAGGCGTCAGCGCCAGATAAACAACCGCTGCAACAGGTGTCACGGCAAGGGCGCAGATTATGGCGGTCGAGATCGTCCAGCCATCTTTCAAGCCCTCTGGAACGGCCAAAAGCCGGTTCAGCGAAAACGCTGACCGGCCCTGGTTTGGTGTATGGAACTGACTACTTATTGAATGCGACCTGATCAACCAATCTGGAGGCCAAACTACGCTGTTCGGCTATTTTGGCAAGGTACGCCTTGTCGGCTTTGAATGTACCCCAGGAGGCAACAATCGGGTGCAACGCCACGCCGTCAAGAACAGGATATTCAAAATTTGTCTCGGCGTAGATTTTCTGGGCGGATGCACTGCTGAGATATTCAATCAATTTCAGGGCATTGGCCTTGTTCCTGGCACTCTTGGTTACCGCAGCACCAGAAATATTTACGTGAGTGCCTCGGTCAGCCTGGTTGGGAAAGATAATACGTACTGACTTCGCCCAGTCTTTTTGCTCAGGTGATTTTTCGTTCGTGGCCATCTTGCCCATGTAATAGGTATTACCAACGGCAACATCGCACTGACCTTCATAAACGGCTTTGACCTGTGCCCGATCATTGCCCTGAGGTTTACGCGCCAGGTTTTCACGCAGGCTCTTCGCCCAGGTTCGTGCCCCGTCTTCACCCAAAGCTACGACCATCGAAGCCAGCAGCGAGACGTTATAGACATGTTTGCCTGAACGAATACAGACACGGCCTTTCATGTGAGGGGCAGCAAGGTCTTCATAGCGGGTTATTTCACCAGGCTTTACCCGGTCTTTATGGGCATAGATCACCCGCGCCCGCATGGTCAAACCGTACCAGAGACCATCCGGATGGCGGTACTGCACAGGAATACGTTTGTTCAGAGTATCTGACGATACTGATTGCAACAGGCCCGCCTTCAAATGGTTGTGCAGATTTCCGATATCAGTCGTCAAAATCAGGTCTGCCGGGCTGTTCATGCCTTCGGTCTTGAGACGCTCCAGCATGCCTTTTTTCAGATAGACCATGTTGACCTTGATGCCGGTTTCTTTGGTAAAGGCATCGGTCAAAGGCTTCATCAGAAATGGCTGGCGCGTCGAATAAAGATTTACATCTTCTGCCGCATGGGCTGAATTGCCCCATGTCAGGGCAGTTGTCGTTACGGCCAGGGACGCAGTTAGCAAAGCGGTCAGGCCATGTTTACGCATAGAATTTTTCACCGGAATCTCCATCTGTAATCAACTTGCGACAAGTCCTACAGCGAATGATAACCGTTCGCAACTACTTTTCCCATATTTTTTTTACGGATTATTACTTTCGTTTCGGTTTCAATCGTAACATATTGTTTTATTTATATTTTCCCAAATTGAACCTGCGTCAACCTGTCGCAGGTCCCAACACCCACTACATCAAAACCGCACCAGATATGACTCACAAATCACAAATTTTGCGACATTCAATCAATCAGAACACCTTAAACAAGCTGCCGGAAACAAGTTGCTGAAATTCACTTTCCGGAACGTACGGGCGCAAGACCTGCATGCTCGGTGGCCACATCAAGCAGGGCTGAAAAATCTTTCTGGCCATAATCTTTCAAACGACGGGCGAGGTTCAGGCTTTCACGGGCTGCACCGCCCATCACGACAGGTACGCCAGACTGACGTGCTGCGTCCGTGACAAGGCACATATCCTTGTAGGCAAGCTCAATGGTGAAACCGGGATCAGTGTCCCCTGCCAGAACCTTGACCGGCCAAAGTCTGGCGAGGTGGCCATTGGTTGCAGTGGTGTCGTTGACGACACTCAGGGCAGCGTCAACGTCCAGTCCCAACCCTGCTCCCAAAGCCAGCGCTTCTGCAGACAGTTGCGCCGAAGCAATGGCAAGGAAGTTATTCACCAGTTTGGTCCGGATGCCGGTTCCAGGTCCGCCGCAGTGATGCACGGTTGAGCCCATGGCTTCCAATGCCGGTTTCAGGCGGCCAAAGTCGTTGGAGGTGGCACCAACCATAAACAAGGCATTGCCTTGCTCGGCCAGATCAACGGTGCGGCCAATGGGCGAATCTGCAAAGGCGCAGCCCGCTTCCATGGCGGCAGCGGCAACGTCATCGGTGGTTTCCGGGTCTACGGTGCTGGTATCCACGATCAGGGTGCCAGGTGAGACATGCGCCAAGATACCTTCAGGCCCGAGGATCACCGCCCGGACTTCTTTGGATGCCGGCAAACAGGTAATCACCACATCCCGCCCGGAAACGGCTTCGGCCAGGCTCGCGGCGGCTTTTGCGCCTGCATCAACAATTCGCGTCATAGCCGCAGCGTTGACGTCAAAGACGGTCAGGTCAGCACCAGACTTCGCCAGGTGCAAGGCCAGCGGACTCCCCATGGCACCCAGACCGATAAAGGCAAATTTTTCACTCATCCTGATATTCCTTTGTATGCACGGAAAAATGTTCAAATCGATTGTGTAACCAGCCTGTCAGGCCACCCAATAGCAGCCAGAACAAACCACTTGAGACAAATGTTGCGACAACAAATTCAGCTGCCAGCGCTGCCGGAACATTGCCGATTGCATGATGTTCCGGTGCGCCGATGACATGCGGCATCAAGATCGCGACAACGCCTGCCGCTTTCAGCATCATACCTTTGCCGAAAAACAGCGCTGCCAGCCCCGCCCCTGTCAAGGCAACGGTCACCAGCCACCAGACCTGGCGGTCCTGTAGAACACCGGATTGCATGCCGGGGAGTTCCGGGGCCATGCCAAGCGAAGGTGCCACAAAAAAGGCGGCGAAACCGCATAACCCCCAGATCATGCCTCGTCGCCAGTCAACGTTCCTGTTGCGCACAGCCATGACGCCGGTCAGCAACACCGCAAACCCGATAGAAGTCAGTACGTCGGCCAGCAGGGTATAAAGGCTTCGCTCAAGGCCGTTTTCCGGGAACCAGTCATTTGAATGATCGTGTTCATCTTTCCCGGTTTCCTCATGATGATCACCAGTGTTTCCTGCCGTTTCATAATGTTCGGCTTGCACAATCAACGGCGACGTCAAAAGCATATGGGCCGCAAACATGAACAGTCCTGCCGAAAGCCCGGCGATTAACGCCGTGAGGAACAGGCGACCGATCATGGCAATGAATTTCAGGTCCTAATGGCAAGGAAAGGTATTGGCGTGGCGGGTGTCGTGTGCAGCATTGTGCAAAATGGATGGACCGGCAAATCCTGTGGCCAGAACCAGAAACAGACCGAACATCATAAGAACCACGCCGGATCGCACAGCGGTCGACGCCGCCGGAATTTGTCCGGTGTTTGTCCTGGTGGCTGTATGTGCTTCTGCATTCATGTCCACGACTTTCGATTTTGGGTCCTGTTGGCAAACAGTATTAACCCCGAATTTCAAAAAATCGACCCTGAATCTATCCAACGCCCGAATATTTCAGGAAACAGAGTCTCCATCTTGCATGACCAGCCGCGATGGCTGATATTTTAGCGAAGAGAACCCCTGCCCCGATTATCAGAGAACCACCATGAAAATCCTGATCCCCGACGCCCAGTTTGAAGGCCAGCCCGAAGTCGAGCTGAGCCAGTTGCCCGATGCAGAATTTATGGTCCACCGGGCCCTGACACCAGCTGATATCCCGGACGAAGTCTGGGCAGCCTGTGATGGTATTCTGCTGTGGCACATCATCGACATCACCCCGGAAGTCGTCGGCAAGTTGGCAAACTGCAAACACATCGTTCGCCTCGGCATCGGATATGACCGCATCAATCTGAAAGCCTGCGGCGAGGCCGGTATCCCTGTCAGCAACGTCCCGACCTATGACATGACGGATGTCGTGAATTCCACCATCGGCATGGTCCTGACCCTGATGCGCGGCTTCCTCAGCTATCACGAAGCCCTGAAGAAAAACATCGTCGAAGGCTGGGCCTGGGACGGACCACCTGCCTTGCGCCGGGTACGCGGACAACGCTTCGCGGTTATCGGCTGCGGGCGCATCGGCACTGCCGTTCTGACCCGCGCCAGAGCACTGGGCATGGAGGTTGGTTATTACGATCCATACCTGCCCGTCGGACACGAAATGTCGCTTGATTTCAATCGCTTCGATACTTTATCTGATTTATTAGGTTGGGCAGATGCAGTCAGCATTCACACGCCTTTGAACGATGAAACCACGGATATGATCAATGCCGAAACCGTGGCCATGATGAAGCCCGGTATGATCGTCGCCAACTGTGCACGCGGCAAGCTGGTCGATCTGGATGCCATTGAAGGCGGCATCCGTTCCGGCAATATTGCAGGCGCTGCCCTGGATGCCTTTGCCCTGGAACCACCACCCCCTCACCCTTTGCTTACGGCCTGGGCCAAGGACGAAGAATGGGTCAAGGGACGACTGTGCCTGACACCTCATTCTTCGTGGTATTCAACGGCAACCTTCGATGACATCCGTCGTGACGCGGCGCGTACCCAGGCGGATTATTTGCTGCGCGGGAATTTGCGCAACCAGGTCAATGTGGAATTCATGTCCGGCACAAGATGACGGATCAGAACCAGTATGACGTTATTGTCATCGGGTCAGGTCTGGGCGGTCTGACGACGGCCAGCATACTCGCCAAATTGCATGGCAAACGCGTCCTGGTGCTTGAACGTCACTATGTCATTGGCGGACTGACCCATGTCTTTCGACGCCCCGGTAATCAGGAATGGGATGTCGGCATTCACTATATTGGTGAGGTGGGCGAAGGATCGACCATGCGGGCGATCTTTGATTTCATTACGGATAACCAGCTTGAATGGGCCCAGATGCCTGATGAATTCGACAAGTTTGTCTATCCCGACCTGACATTTGCCCAGAAAAGCGACCGCAAAAGCTTCAAGGCTGACCTCAAAGCACAGTTTCCGGACGAAGCGACCGGCATCGACGGCTACTTTGCCGATTTATATCTGATGAAAAAGTGGAATTATTTCCGACTGCTGGCCGAAGGCAATACGGGTGTTCTGCGCTGGTTCTTTAAACGCCAGCAAGCGAAGTTCGACGATCTAGCCCTGGCATTCACTGCAGATGTGCTGGACCGCCATTTCAACGACCCAAAAATCAAGGCCGTTGTCGCCTCACAATGGGGCGACCATGGCCTGCCACCGTCCAAAAGTGCATTTGCCAGCCACGCCTTGATCGTCAATCATTATATCCATGGGGGCTGGTACCCGGTCGGCGGTGCCAGCAAAATTGCTGATTTTGTCGTGCCCATTATCGAAGCTGCTGGCGGCAAGGTACTGATCAACCATGAAGTCACGCAAATCCTGACAGAGGGTAACAAGGCCATTGGTGTTGAGGTCCTGCAAAAGAAGGGCAAGGGCGGTGAGTTGACCCGGTTTCATGCCCCGGAGATCGTCTCCAACGCCGGTGCCTATCTGACATATGACCGCTTCCTGCCGCCGGAACTGGGTGCCGACATCGCCCGGGAACTGGCGCCCATGGTGCCGAAAACCACGACCGTTGTTCTCTACCTTGGACTTAACAAAGGTCCGGAAACATTTGGTTTTAAAGGGGAAAATCACTGGATATTCGATAGCTATGACCATGAAAGCTATTTCGATAGCGAAGGAGCCATATCGGGTCCGGCGAAGGGTTGTTACCTGTCATTTCCGTCGCTGAAGAACCCTGACTCTGTCACCCACACCGCTGAAGTAATCGGCTTTGTGAATTATGACCATTTCAGAAAGTGGGCGGATGAGCCGTGGAAAAAACGGGGTCAGGAATACGAAGATTTCAAGAACCGTATTGCCGATAATTTGCTGGCGCTGGTTGAAAAAACCTATCCTGGATTTTGTGACTTGATCGCCTATCGCGAACTGTCGTCGCCGCTTACGACCGAACATTTCACGGGCAGTCCCAATGGGGCTATCTATGGTATGGGGTCAACGCCTGAGCGTTATCGCAATCCGAACCTTGCGGTTAAGACACCTGTGAAAAATCTTACGCTCACGGGTGCGGATGCTTTTGTTTTTGGGGTGGGCGGGGCCTTGATCGCCGGGGTCGCCTCAGCCGGGGTACTCTCCGGCCCTTTTGGGTTCTTCCGCAACTGGCGTGAAATCATGAAGTACAAAAAGCCGCGGAAGTCGTTCTGATACTGTTATTCGAGGGTTTGGCTCAACTTTATACCTGAACCAGGCTGGCAGTTTTTACTGCACGACGGGCGATGCGTCGGGTAATACGGCGGGATGATTTAGTTTTGCGCCCGCTATGGTTGGTTGAAACCTTGAAGTTATTAGCACCACCGGGGACCATTTGGCCGAAGAGATGGCTGAACAATGTCTGCGCTGCAATAACGATCATCAAAATAATTGTTGCTGTGAACATCTGAACTCTCCTGGGTTGCTGGTGTGTCTGTTTCCTTAAGAACAGTTTTAGCCGAGCCAGCACATGGACAGGTTTCTCTGATGTTTCTGAACAAATTTTCTTAAATTAAGGGAAAATTGCGATAATCGGCATCCTACGCGGAATTACCCAACAGTTCCCGCAGGGTTTTGTGGAAATGCACGATACCTTTTTCGAAATGGCCAAAGGTGAAGTGGGTGTTGGCGTTACCTGCAAGGCCGGCCTGGATGGAACAGGCGGCGTCTCGGTCTTCCTTGAGGCCGGAATCCTGTACGAAATCAGCGTCGCGTTTTGCTTCGGCGACATCGGCCTGGTTTTCGCCCTCTTTGGCAGTTCGCATTTGATAAATAACCCAGCGCGTACGGGTGGGTGTTTCGGGCTCAAGGATAATCAGCATGGAATGGCTTGAAAGCTTGGTCACATGCGTATTGGGGAAAAACTGGTAGACATCTGTCACCAGGCCATCAAGTTTCCGCTCAGCGCGAGGCACGTCACGCATTTTTTCGACCCGCCGGAACGGAAATACGATGCGTGAATTCGGACCGTAGGTCTGCACTACATTCAGATTGTCATAGCCATAAGGGAAAAACGTTTTGTTATGCAGGGCCTTGATGTGATAGCCCTCCATTGAGGTCTCACCGATCAGTTTCCAATTTGCTTCGTCAACGATTTCAATGCTGTTGAAGACAATCTGGTTCTCGCCGAGGAGGTCTGGCATGAAATCGATTGCACCGCCCGGTACCGGATCGTCCTGGGTGATGAAGACCAACCCGCCTTTTTCTTCCGCAGTCACCGGGACCAAACCATGTTGGTCCTTGTCCAGACCGGGAAAGCCTTCGGCGTCAGTTATGTGTTTAAGACTTCCGTCCAGGTCATAGGCCCAGTTGTGATAAGGACAGACAAATGTCCGCTGACAACCCGTACCATCTGCGACGGCCATGCCGCGATGACGACAGGCATTGCGGAAGGCACGAACATTGCCGTCGTCCCCTCGAACCACCAGTAAAGGCGTTCCGGCTGATGTCCGGGCGATATAGGAGCCTGCTTCGGGCAAGGCTGCTGATGGGCAAAATGCCACTGGCAAGCGCCTGAGCAGAGCAATCTCGGCATCAAATCGTTCCTGCGAAAGATAACTTTCTACAGGTTCACGCCAGATCTCCTCACCTTCGTCGGTCGTCTTTCCATCGATGTGATCAAATATCCGGTCAATGACTTCGGCGTCGTCCAGCAGCAGGCTCATGATTATTCTCTTCGTATGCGAACTAATATACGAAGTCTAGCAAGGCTCTAAATCCTTGTCTATCTTCCAGTTCTTTCTACAAAAAAGCTGACAGAGCTCTTACCCAGACAGTTCAACTTCACTGGAAGTGTTCGCTGCCTGTACAATAGCCAGCGTTGCTTCAAGCGTCCGAGCGGCATCTCTCGCAGTAATCAAAGGCTCGACCTCACCCCGAATGACATCTGCAAAGTGACGAGCCTGGAGATGGATGGGATCCACATTCTCAACGGCAAAACTTTCTTCGGGCAAGGGAGATTCCCAGCTTTGCGCGCCTTCATGCCGCCAAAGCCGCAAGGAAGGCACCGCAAGCGACGCCTCAGTCCCGGCAAAGAAATAGCAATCCTGACCGGTTTGCGGATAGACCCGTGAGGTTATTTCGCCTGATGTCAGTTCCCAGCTCCAGGGTGCGGCCACCGTATCTGACAACATGACAGTTGCCAAAGCGCCATTGGCAAAGCGCAACAGGATCGCGGCAGTATCCTCAACAACATATCCGCGCTGTGCGTTTGAGGTCATGCCTTGCACAGCCACGATGTCACCGGCAATGAAGCGCAAACTGTCGATATCATGGATAAGATTGATCAAGGCCGGTCCGCCCCCTGGCTCCCGCCGCCAGGCAATATCGAAATAGTCATCGGGCTTGAGCGCGAGCCAGTTGGCTGAAATCGCTTTCAGTTGCCCCAATATTCCTGACTGAACCATCTCATGCGCCTTGGCAACAATCGGATTGTGGCGGCGGTGGTGGCCAACCAGGACCGGGACCCCGGCCGCTTCCGAGGCATCAGCCAACTCGCAGGCGGCCTCCAGGTTATCGGCGACAGGCTTTTCAACCAGGACCGGAATGCCCCGTTCTATGCAGGGAAGCGTCAGCGGTAAATGCAGGGCGTTTGGCGTCGCATTGATCACCCCCTGGGGGCGAACATCATCCAGCATTCTTTCAATATCTGTGAAATGCGGCACAGACCATTTATCCGCAATCGCCGCACCCGCGTCAGATGGATCGACAACGGCGACAGATTGACAAGCGTCGACACCCGACATGGCTTCCAGGTGGCGCTGACCGATGCCGCCTGCGCCGACAACGGCGATACGGACAGGGTCCTCAATTGATCCGGTCAAGATTATTCGTCCGCCACCGAATTCCTGAGGATACCGACGCCTGAGACTTCAAATTCCATTTCATCGCCGGGCTGCAGCCATTGGGGCGGTTTGCTTTCAATCGCCGATCCACCAGGGGAGCCGGTTGCGATCATGTCACCAGGCTCAAGCATGTTGAATTTCGAGGTATGGGCGATCAGATATTGAAGATCAAAGATCATCATGTTGGTGCCGTCATCCTGAACAACGGTGCCATTGCGACGCGTCGTAATATGCTGTGCAGAGGGATCAGGGATCTCATCGGCAGTTACCATCCACGGACCGATGCTGCCGGCATGTCGGAAGTTCTTGGCCGGGAAATTTTGCGTGCCCATTTTCATCCATTCGCGCACGGTGCCTTCGTTCATGCAGGTATAACCGGCAACATGATCAAGCGCGTTGGCCGCATCGATGTGGCGGCCCTGCTTGCCGATAATGGCCACCAGTTCACATTCATAATCCAGGCTGTCGGCTACTTTCGGCTTGATCAGCGGCTGTTTGTGGGCCGTAAAACTGGAAATCATGCGACTGAAGATACTTGGAAACGGCGGTGCTGCTCCCTCCTCCACCACCTCGTGGTAAGCGCGATAATTGCGCCCCGCACACATAATTTTGGCCGGATTGGGGATCGGCACATCATAGGTTATCTGGTCTTCCTTCAGGTCCGCCGATGCATCCGCCGCAACAGCCTTCAATTCATCCAGCGCGCCTGCGGCCAGAACATCTTTCAGAGACGCATATTGATCGCCATACCGGGCAGACAGATTGACGATCCCGTCTTCCCGGACAACGCCATAACAAGCCGCGTCCTGATACCTGAAACTGATAAACTTCATAAAATCTTCCTGAAAAGCCGGAGCCCGTTAAACCAGATCGCTAAACCAAACCGGATTTGACCATGCCTTTTTGCCGTTGGCATCGCGTACTGTGACCCGCACATAGGCAGGTTCAAATATTTCAGTCTCAAATGACGCCTCAGTCAATCCCTCGCCTGCCACATATACAGACAACCGCCCACGGCCCTGCAGGGAAATGTTGGAAGCAGCCGAACACTTCACCTTCAACTGACCGTCCGCAATCTGCAGGTCATGAATTTCAGGGCCCTGGCTCGAATAATAATGGCCCGCTTTCAGAGACTGTACGATGGCTTCCGGATCAAGGCTGTTGGCCCGGACATTAACCCAGCCACCACCCATGTCATGCACGACACTGTGGGAATCGTCAGTGGCAAATCCACTGAGACGCCAGCCTTCGTTTAGCAGCTGATCGTAGAAACCCCAGCTATCGCCCCGCTCAGCCTCTACTTCGGATCCGTGATTATAGGTCTCTATCGCATGGGCACAGGGAATTGACCTGGCATCCTCAATTGTCAGGCCATACCAGGAAGGATGCACGATACCTATGAAGGCACCTGTCGCTGCGGCCCGTTCAGAAATCTGCAGCGCTGTTTCGCCCGGCGTCGGCTTTGCGAAATCAACAGGCAGACCCACCGCCAGGATGTGCCAGTTTTCACCGACAGCGATCTTTCCCTGATGCAGTTCTGCAGCAATCAACGTCGTAAAGTTATCATTGCGAAATGGCCTGCTGTCCGTCAGGGGAAAATCATATCTCTCGTGAAAATGTTCGGTCAGCGCAATGAAGTCATAACCAGCATCTTCATAGCGCTGACATACTTCCTGCACCGGCAACAATCCATCCGAATTCGTTGAATGGGTGTGCAGGTTGCCGCGGTAAAACCGGCCAGGGATCGCGAACGGGTTATTTTTCATCGTCAATTCCGCAAAAGTTGGCAATCTGGTGGTATTAAAATCGTCCATTGGTCAGAAGGAAAGCCTGACTGATATTGATATGGTTTCATAGACATTGTTTTATACGATCATAAAAACCAGGAAAATTATTAACTCCATGCCCCTTACCGACAAGAGCCAGCCCAAACGCCAGAAAGAAATCATGGATGCCGCTGCATTCGTATTTGCACATAAGGGGTTTCACGGGGCCAGCACAAAAGACATCGCAGACCGGCTGGGCATCAAGCAGGCAGGCATTTATTACTACTTCAAATCCAAGGAAGTGGCACTGTCAGAGGTTTGCCGCGTCGGGGTAGAAGAGTTTCATGACCGGGCACGGGATATCGCAGCGTCTGACATATCAGCCGCTGCCAAAATTACGGCCACCATCGCTGCCCATATGACCCCGATCCACGAGATGCCGGACTATGTGGAGGTCTTCCACAATGAGCGACGATATTTGTCCGGCGATGCCCGGAAACCGGTCACAGCCCTGGCGCTGCAATATGAAAAAACCCTGGAAGACATGTTCAGGGAGGGCGTTGCAGACAAAACCTTCCGGGCCGATCTTGATTGCCGGCTGGCAACGCTCGCCCTGCTGGGCTTGTGCAATTCGGTCCTGCAATGGTATCGCGGCGAAAACATCTCACAAATTAACGAAATCGCCCGTAAATATGCCGAGATCGTTGTTGGCGGCGTACGACAGCCTTAAAAGACGTCGAAATATTCCTTGTGCTCCCAATCGGTGACGGTGGCGTGGAAACGTTGCACCTCGGCTTCCTTGATATGCAGAATATAGTCGATGAACTGGTCGCCGAATTGCTGTCGGAACAGCTTGTCTTCTTTCAAGGCATAAATAGCAGCTAACAAGCTGGTTGGTAGTAACGGCGCATCGGTCTCATAGGGTGCATCCACGGGTGTCGACGGATCCAGTTGGCGCGCCATGCCGTCCAGACCGCAGGCGATCTGGGAAGCAAGATAAAGGTAGGGATTGGCTGCTGGCTCGCCGATTCTGTTCTCGATACGGGATGCAGCATCACCTGGGCCGCCAACAACCCGGATCATGGCACCGCGGTTATCATACCCCCACAAGGCCCGGTCAGGTGCCAGGGAATAGGGTTGATAGCGTTTGTAACCGTTGATCGTAGGTGTCGAAAAAACAGATGCCGCCTGGGCATGTTCCAGCAAACCGGCAACAAACTGTTTGCCGATCGTCGAGATAATTTCGCCTTCGTCCGGCATGAAGGCGTTATCTCCGGTGCTGCGCTCCACCAGTGACTGATGCAGATGCCAGCCACTGGAAAAGATGTTGGGCAGGTTCGGGCGACACATGAAGCTGGCGTGCAGACCAGCCCGGCGCGCCGTCTGTTTCACAGCGCTGCGGAACAGCATCATGGTATCTGCGGACTCAAGTCCGCCTTGCGGGTGAAAGGTAAATTCAAGCTGGCTCGGGCCGAACTCGACCTCCGTGGTCCGCAAGGGCAAGTCCATCGCCATCAACGTATCGCGTAAAATCTCGACATAGGGATCGAGATCATCGGCGCGGCTTTCCGTCAGATACTGATAGCCCTGGTTCAGCAAGCTGACTTCCGGTGCCTCCCCCGGTGCGCCTGCCTGGGACGGTGCCAGCTTCGGGTCGTCCAGCTTGAACAGGTGGAATTCCACCTCAAGACCGGTGACATAGTCGTAGCCCTGATCCGCAAGCTTGCCGAGTGAATCACGCAAGATCTGACGCGTTGAAAACGGTACCGGATCGCCGTTGGGGAAATAGATATCGCACAGTATCCAGCCCGTATTGGCTGCCCACGGCAAGACCTTGAAGGTCGATGGATCGGGGATCATGACAAAGTCCCCCCCCCCCGACATTTGCTCCATGCCAAAGCCACCGCCTTCGGTAAAGACCGGATAGGTCGTCCGGTGCGCTGTGTCCTTGGCCAGCAAGGTCGTGGTCATGGTAATGCCGTTGTCCATCGCCCCGTGGATGTTGTGGGCCATGATGGTCTTGCCGCGCAGCACGCCGTGTTGATCCGCGAAAGACAGACGCACAACACTCAGGTCATATTCCTCACATTTCCGAATAGCGCTGGCTTCCGCTTCGGCGCGTTGATCATCGTGCAGGTTATGACGCTCGACGAATGTGCGGTAATCGACTTCTTTAGTCATGAGGATGCCTCGTTGCCGGACCTGGATTGCCAGGGGTCTGTTGCCCACGCTGATTTTTCACGACGGGTGAGGTCACGTTCTTTCCAGATCGTCGCTTGTTCCTCAGGTGCGCCAACGGCATCAATCGCCACTGGTCCCCGCAAATTCTCCCCTGCCCCCGCAGGCAAGTCGTCACCGCTCTGCACAGCCTCAATCGCCTGAAACAGCATCTTGCGGTTGGCAATGATGGCTTTGTCAGAGGTGCCCAGATGTTCAATGGTGCGGTCCTGGATTTTACCCAGTGATTCCACTGCCCACTGGTCGTGCACATTAATATCCATGCCCATGCCGGTATAGGTTTTGGTGCGCTGCTCCTCTGCGTCAAAGCCGTAATTATTGTCGCGATTTCGCGTCGATTTGTAATCTGGCAGCGTACAACTTTCGAGGCGCTGGGCACGCATGGTCTTCTTGTCGACCTTGTTGCTGAAATCCGTAAACATGGCGTACCAGTAGTTCTCGCCATCATCCACCGGCACGTGCCACTGGGTAATGACCATGTCGTTACTGATGGGTATACAAAAGGCGTTCGGGAACACAAGATTAGTAACCCGCACGTGACGCTGGTCAGCGTCCAGGTCGCGCAATGTTGTCAGGCGCAAACCTGATGCAGTTTCTTCAACTTCGATGTCCGGCCGGTCATATTCGCGCAGCACTTCAGTCACCGTCAGGTCGGTGCCGTCTGCCCGGTCGCGGAACTGTTTGCCATAGGCTTCGTCAGGGTCTTCGTCTTCAAAAAACCGGTGCAGATATGAAGCATGTGCCGGATCTATGCCAACCTCCAGCGCCTGCAGCCAGTTGCAATCCACATGGCCCTTGAAGGCAAAGGTGTAGGCGTCAGGCGCTGTAAAACAGTCGTAATCCGGCAAGTGTGGTGCGTCGCCTGCGTCGTTCAAAGGCCCCATATAGGTAAAGACAACGCCGTTGCGCGCGATACAGGGGTAAGCGGTCTGGCGCACCTTGTTGCGAAAGTTGCTGGCTTCCGGTTCCGCCGGCTGGTCAATACAGGCCCCGTCCACATCAAACAGCCAGCCATGAAACGGACAGCGCAAACCGCCATCCTCCAGCCGCCCGAAACACATGTCCGCCCCCCGATGCGTGCACCGCCGGTCAAACAGACCATAGCGGCCTTCTTCATCCCGAAAGGCCACCAGGTCTTCGCCGAACAGCCGCACCGGCACAATGGGCCGGTCGTTCGCGAACTCCTCAACCAGGGCCGCCGGTTGCCAATACCTGCGCAACATCTCCCCACAGGGCGTACCCTGACCGGTCTGCGTTATCAGATCATTCTTTTCGCGCGAAAGCATGGGCCGGTCCTTGAATGGAGATCAGAAATCAGGCGGGATTTCAAATTATCATAATTTGAGTGTGGGTAAAGCAGGTGCAGGTTTGTCCGATGAATGCTGCCTGGAAGGTTTTGTGTAATCCGTGATCCCCTCCCCCGCAAAGTCACCCCGCACTTGATGCGGGGTCTACGCGTCAGAAACACAGGTATACCCCAGGACGCAGGCATGGATGCCGCATCAAGTGCGGCATGACTGAGCGTGTTGGCATGAGGTCTCCAGAATTTTCTAATTCGTCATGCCCGGACTTGATCCGGGCATGACGTGTGTGGGGAAGTTTGAGTTAAAACCGACACCTTAATCCACAAACACTGCGACGACTTCAAGGGCCTGTGCCCTTGTCTCATTCACCTGCATGCGGATATATAACGCCTCGCTTCCCATTACAGACAACAGGACACGTTTACATGACTGACAGTACCAATCCGGAAACACAGGTTTTACATGCAGGCTGGCGCGCAGACCCGACCACGGGCTCGGTTGCTGTGCCCTTGCATCAGACCACGTCGTATCAGTTCAACAGCACTGAGCATGCGGCCAACCTGTTTTCCCTGTCCGAGCTTGGCAATATTTATACCCGCATCATGAACCCGACCAATGATGTGCTGGAGCAACGGGTTGCGGCCCTTGAAGGTGGCGCAGCGGCTTTGGCTGTAGCGTCCGGTCAGGCGGCGTCTGCCTTTGCGGTGCAGAACCTGGCGAAAGTCGGCGATAATATCGTCAGTTCAACCGATCTTTATGGCGGAACATGGAACCTGTTTGCCAACACCCTGAAAGACCAGGGCATCGAAGTGCGATTTGTTGATCCATCTGATCCCGAGAACTTCCGTAAGGCAACGGACGAGCGTACCCGGGCCTATTACGCTGAAACCCTGCCCAATCCGAAGCTGAAAGTCTTCCCGATCCAGGAAGTTGCCGACATTGGCCGCCCGCTGGGCATTCCGCTGATCATGGACAACACAGCAGCACCTGTTCTCTGTCGTCCGCTGGATCACGGGGCAGCGATTGTTGTCTATTCAGCGACCAAATATCTCGGCGGTCATGGCACGTCTATCGGTGGTGTGATTGTTGATGGCGGAACGTTTGACTGGGAAGGTGCCGGTGCGGATCGTCAACCTGCCCTGAATACACCTGACCCCAGCTATCACGGCGCGGTCTGGGTGGATGCCGTCAAGGGTATCGGGCCGGTTGCTTATATCATCAAGGCACGCACGACTTTGTTGCGGGACCTTGGCAGTGCCATGAGCCCGTTCAATGCCTTCCAGATCATCCAGGGCATGGAAACGCTTCCTTTGCGCATGCGGGCACATTGTGAAAATGCAGCCAAAGTTGCTGATTTCCTGGCCGCACATGACGCGGTTTCAACCGTGATCTACCCCAGCCAGCAATCCGGCGAAGACCGCAAACGTGCCGACAAGTATTTGTCAGGTGGCTACAGCGGCCTGGTTGGTTTCGAGCTGAAAACCGGCAAGGAAACCGGTTGTAACTTCATCGAGGCCCTGAAAATGTTCTATCACGTGGCCAATATCGGTGATTCGCGATCCCTGGCCATTCACCCGGCCAGCACCACACACAGCCAGCTGACGGCAGAAGAGCAAATCGCCAGTGGCGTCAGTAACAGCTATGTGCGTTTGTCTATTGGTATCGAGCATATCGACGACATTCTCGCCGATCTTGGCCAGGCCCTGGAAACCGCAACCAAGGCTTAATTGAGCAATTGAATGAAAGGTTGCATCCTTTGTAGGGGTGCAGCCTTTTTTCGTTGAAAATCATAGTCACAAAACAACGCTCGTCGCTGGCACTCAGGTGTCTGCCCCTGTAATATCAAGGGATTCACGAGTTACCCCCCAATTTCAGGATCAAGATTATGGACCTTAATTATAGTGCCGAAGAAGAGGCATTTCGCCAGGAAGTTCGCACCTTCCTGAAGGAGAAATTCCCTCAAGACATCGGCGACAAGACCCGGGCCGGCAAGCGTTACAGCAATGTAGACAATGGCCGTTGGCAAGCCGCCCTGTACGCAAATGGCTGGGACGTACCGAGCTGGCCAGTTGAACACGGTGGAACGAATTGGACGCCAGTTCAGGCAGATATTTTTGATGAAGAATGTTTTGCCGTTGGCGCACCACGGATGGTGCCGTTTGGCACCCGACTTGTGGGGCCGGTTATTACCAATTTTGGCAGTGACGCGCAGAAAAAGAAATATCTGCCCGCCATTCGCAACGGTGATCATTTCTGGTGTCAGGGCTTTTCCGAGCCTGGCGCCGGGTCAGACCTTGCTTCCCTGAAAACGCGTGCCGTGCTGGACGGCGACGAGTGGGTGGTCAATGGACAGAAAACCTGGACCTCATCGGCACAGTATGCGAACTGGATTTTTTGTCTGGTGCGCACCAATACCGAAGTCAAAAATCAGGAAGGCATTTCCTTCCTGCTGATCGATATGGCAACCCCTGGCGTCACAGTGCGCCCCATCGTGCTGATCAGTGGCGAAGCACCGGTCAATGAAGTGTTCCTGGAAGATGTTCGTGTGCCGAAGGAAAACCTGGTGGGCGAAGTCGATATGGGCTGGACCTATGCCAAATTCCTGCTGGGGAACGAGCGTACTGGTATCGCCGGTGTCGGCGCAGGTAAAGCCGACCTGGTGGAATTGAAGAGAATTGCCCGGGTTGAGCGCAAGAACGGCAAACCCATGATCGAAGACCCGCTGTTTCAAGCCCGCCTGTCGCGACTCGAAATCGATCTCAAGGCGCTGGAACTGACCAATATGCGTATGTTGTCAGAGGTCGGAGATGGTAATCCTGGTGCCTTCGCATCCATGCTGAAAATCCGCGGATCAGAACTGCAACAACGCTTTTCTGAATTGCAGATGGAAGCAACCGGTGCCTACGCATTGCCATGGCAGCAAGGCCCCCTGGAGGCCGACTGGAATGGCAAGGCCGTTGGCCCTGACCATGCAGCTCCGCGCGCACCTTTGTATTATGACCGCCGCAAGACAACTATTTACGGTGGCTCAACAGAAGTGCAAAAGAACATCATTACGAAATCGTTACTGGGACTTTAAGACAATGGATTTTGGTTATAGTGAAGAACAGGTTCTGTTCAGCAACAGCTTGCAGAAACTCTTGTCCGACAGTTACAACGTCGACGTACGTCGTGCTCTGGTAGAGGACGGCCCCGGTTACAGTGAAGATGTCTGGAAGGCCTTTGCTGAAATGGGCTTGCTCGCTCTGCCGTTCCCGGAAGACATGGGGGGTTTTGATGGTACGTCTGTCGATACCATGGTCGTCGCCATCGAACTGGGTCGTCATCTGGCGTTGGAGCCCTATGTGCCAACCGTCGTTATGGCAGGCAGCGCCCTGAAGCTGGCTGGATCGGATGCCCAGAAAACTGACTTGATTGCAAAAATCATTTCCGGTGATCTGAAAATGGCCGTTGCCCTGACCGAGCCTGGATCACGTTTTGACATGGCCGACGTCACCACACGTGCCGTTGCTAACGGAGATGATTATATCATCAGTGGCAGCAAGAGTGTGGTTCTGGGTGGTGATCTGGCTGACAAGATTATTGTCTCAGTCCGGACCAGCGGTGATACCCGCAGCGAAGACGGTCTGACATTGTTTATTGTTGATGCCAATGCCGATGGCGTCAGTCGCGAGACCTATTCTCTTTTAGATGGTCGGGGCGGCGCAGATATCCACCTTGAAAATGTCCGGGTTCCAGCCTCAGCTGTGCTTGGTACACTTGATCAGGCCTGGTCCGTCATGGAGCATGTCGCTGATCAAGCGTCAGCTGCCTTGTGTGCAGAGTCCCTTGGTGCTTTCGAAAAGGTCAATGAGTTGACCCTTGAATATCTGAAAGTCCGGGAACAGTTCGGGCGCCCCATCGGCAAGTTTCAGGTTTTGCAACATCACATGGCCGACATGGTGATCGAATATGAACATGCCCGGTCCCTGGTCTGTCAATCCAGCATGAAGGCAGACAGTGAAGACGCCGCAGAACGCGGAAAGGCCGTTTCTTCGACCAAGGTTTATCTTGGTGAGGGCGGTCACAAGTCTTGTCAGTCGGCTATCCAGTTGCATGGCGGCATTGGCATGACGGCCGAATATGAACTGGGTGATTTTGTCAAACGCATGGCAATATCCGAAGTGCTGTTCGGCGATGTTGACCACCACCTCGTCCGCTTCGGGAAGCTCTCCTACCTGGACTAATCCGCAAACAAGAGGCACTAAATGACCGACGCACAGTACGCCGTTCAACTCACCACGTCCCTGATGCCGGCGCAAAATGATGCGCCGGTATTGGAGACAACAGTTGGCGGCTTGCTGCGCGAGGTCGCGGCTGAAGTCCCCGATTTGACAAGTTTGGTCGAAGTCACCATGGAAGGCGTCTGCGACCGCACATGGACCTATGGCCAGATGTTGGGGGATGCGGAAAAGCTGGCATTGGCCTTGTCCACACGGTTCGAGCCTGGTGAACGGGTGGCCGTTTGGTCACCCAATACGCCGGAATGGGTGATCATGGAATTTGCCTGCGCACTCGCCGGTCTGGTTCTGGTCACGGTCAACCCAGCCTACCAGGCCAAGGAACTGGATTACGTCTTACAACAATCTGAATCCGTCGCCCTGTTTCTGACAGAAGAATATCGCGGCAATCCCATGGCTGAAATCGCCGCCACGGTTTGCGCGAAGATTTCCATGGTGCGCGAAGTCACGATCCTGGAAGACACGGCCACACTGCACCGCCACGAAGACCGGGCCGCTTTGTTACCTGAGGTAACGCCGTATGAAGCGGCGCAGATCCAGTATACGTCCGGTACCACAGGTTTCCCCAAAGGGGCCGTTCTGCACCATCGTGGTTTGACCAATAATGCGAGACTTGTGGCCCGGCGTCTGGGTGTTGCCAAAGGTGACCGCTGGCTCAATTTCATGCCGATGTTCCACACCAGCGGCTGCGGCATAGCGGCCCTGGGTGTCTTGCAAAGCCGGGCGACGATCTATGTCGCGAAAATATTTGATCCGGCTGCAATGAACAGCCTGATCGCGGAACAAAAAATCACTTTTATGCTGGGTGTACCGACCATGCTCATCGGTATGCTGGAAGCCCACAAAGCCGTGCCAACAGATTTTTCTTCGATCAGGGTCGCTGTATCGGGAGGTTCCATGGTGCCACCGGAACTAATCCGGCGGGTGCAACAAACAATCGGTTGTGGGTTTGAAACGGTATATGGCCAAACCGAAACCAGCCCGGTGGTGACGCAAACGCGAACAACCGACGCCTTCGAAGATGTCTGCGATACCGTGGGCCAACCCCTGCCTGGCATCGCCATTTCGATCCGGGCAGTTGAAACCAACCAGGTTGTGGCGCTGGGGGACGTCGGCGAAATATGTTCCCACGGTCATTGCAACATGATCGGTTATAACGGCAATGCAGAAGCAACGGCAGAAACCATTGACGAGGATGGCTGGTTACATACCGGCGATCTTGGCACCATGGACAGTCGGGGTTTTGTGCGGGTCACCGGCAGGGTCAAGGAGATGATCATTCGCGGTGGCGAAAATCTGTTTCCGGTCGAAATCGAGAATGTCCTGCAGGAGCACCCCTGTATTGCCGAAGTGGCCATCGTCGGATTGCCGGACGAAAAATGGGGTGAGATTGTCGCCTGCTTTTTCCGCCCGGAAAGCGGCCAGAATGTCGACAGACAGGAACTGGCAGCCCATTGCCGTACACACCTTTCAGCCCACAAGACACCTGTGCGCTGGTTCTCCGTCGAAGAATTCCCGCTAACGGGATCCGGCAAAATCCAGAAGTTCGCCCTGCGCGATGGCTATGCAAACGGTGATTACCAGGACCTTTAAACCAGGATAAATCCATGCGCTCTCTTGCCACTTTGCTTTTTCCTGATTTTGAACTGCTGGACGTCTACGGGCCGCTGGAGATGTTCGGCATGCTCAAAGACGAATTCGAAATTTGCATGGTTGCCGAAACTGCCGATCCCGTTGGCGGCCGTTCCGGTCCCCGAACAGCAATCGATGCTGTGATCTCTGATGACACGCGTTATGATATGTTGCTTATTCCAGGTGGCTTTGGCACGCGCGACCTTGTATCCAATGAAAATGTCCTTGCCTGGGTGCGCAGCCAATGCGAAACAGCGGAACTAGTCACTTCCGTATGCACAGGCAGTACCTTGTTGTCAGCAGCCGGTGTCCTCGATGGCAAACAGGCCACCACCAATAAAATGTCGTTCGAATGGGCAACCTCTTTTGGCCCTGCAGTTGACTGGCAAAAAAAGGCGCGATGGGTATGGGACGGCAAGTTTGTTACGTCATCGGGTGTTTCCGCTGGCATGGATATGAGCCTTGCTGTCATAGCATCCCTCATAAACGAAGAGACCGCCCAAAAGACCGCCATTGCCGCTGAATATGACTGGCATCGTGATGCTGACTGGGACCCGTTTGCACAAATACACGGACTGGAATAAATCGTTAATCGAATATATTGAAATTCGATCAACCCGCGTTATATAGCGTTCAGTGGTCCAAGACGTTTCCGGGTTTCAAGGAAACGCAGCGTTGTCTCTAACCTTTTGGTATGCGCGTACAGTAGAAGCGCAATCGATTCCGTTAAATCCGGAATCGCCTTGGTTGTACGTGAAGATTGAAACCTCCACTCCGGGACTGGCGGCAATGAACGACAGATTGAAAGTTGAAAATGTTGGAAAACACCTGGTTATCGGTGTTGATGACGAAGCGATAATTGTCGAATTTCTGGGCGCCGTCGTGCGCAGCAAGAATTTGCTGTTCGCCGGGTTTACCAGCGTCGCCGATGCCTTTCCCGTTGTTAAACATGACCGCCCGGACTTGTTGTTTCTTGATCAGAACATGCCTGTTACGGACGGCCTGGAATTCTGTCGCATGATCAGGCAAGAAATGCCTGATTATAACGTGCCCATCATTTTCCTGACGGCCAACGATGACGAACAACATGTCAGAGACGCTATTCAGGCTGGCGGAAACGATTACCTCGTCAAACCGATTGTGCCGCAAAAAATTCTTGATCGGCTGGATCGCTGGCTGCCAGGCGGAGACCAACCCTGACCCGGTCTTGTTTGTCGTTGGTGCCGTTACTGCAGCAAGTTCCCTTTTTGTTCTTTTCATATTGTCCAACTTGATCTACCTTGTTTCAGACAATAAGGGAGGGCCGAATGCCATATGATCCACATCTGGCGGACCTGATGCGCCAGGCCGTCGAAGACCGGGCGGGTATCACCGAAAAGAAAATGTTTGGCGGTTTCTGCTGGATGTTGAACGGCAATATGCTGTGTGGCGTCGAAGTCGGACGCTTCATGTTTCGCATCGGCAAGGAACTGGAGCCAGAGGCCCTGAAAAAGCCGGGTACGTCGCCGATGGATATTACCGGGCGGCCCATGGGCGGCATCATCTGGGTTGATGCGGACGAAGCCATTGATGCCGGACTGGATAGCTGGCTCGATTTTGCGTCACAATTTGTCGGAGCCCTCAAACCAAAATGACAACATTTATTCAGGATGCTGCCGGGTTTTTGGGTCAGCTGAAAAAGAACAATAACCGTGACTGGTTCAAGGCCCACAAATCCGATTTTGACAGCGCCATCAAATTCCCCGCAGATATTTTCTGTGCCGAAGTGGCAGATGGATTATCCTCCATCGCCGGTTTCGACATCAGCGGCAAGGTCTTTCGCCAACACCGCGATGTGCGCTTTTCAAAAGACAAAACGCCCTATAACACGCATCTGCATATGGGCTTTTTTGGCAGTGGTAGAAACACAACCCCTGGCTTCTATTTTGCGCTGGAAGCCGACAAGGTCATCGTCGGTGGTGGCTGCATCGGCTTTGAAAAACAGGCCCTGGTCGATTATCGCGACCGCGTCGCTGGCGCGGAAGGTGCGGTGCTAACGAAGTTGTTGACGAGCTATGAAAAGCAGGGTTGGCGACTGGATGATCCGGAACTCAAGCGCGTGCCCTCAGGCTATGACAAGGATCATGAACGAGGCACGTTATTGCGTCGCAAAGGCCTCGCCCTGTGGCAGGATTTCAACGACGTCAGCCACAAGCAATGGCAGACACCCGCCAAAACCACTTTGAAGTTTTGCAAGGAACTAAAACCTTTGATTGGCTGGCAGGCAGGCTGAAACTAAACTAACGTCACCCCACACTTGATGCCCCGCTGCGGGTTACAGGGTCTACGCCTATTAAGTAGAGATATCCACCCTGGTGAAAGCATGGACCCCGCATCAAGTGCGGGGTGACGAAGTGGGTGGGGATGGGCATACATATCTTTTCAACGTCATGCCGGACTTGATCCGGCATCTCAATGGTATTGAAGGCTACTCTGTCCTGCCGCAATTCAGCAGATACTCCGACTCGGGGCCGGAGTGACGAAGTGGGTGGGGATGGGCATACATATCTTTTCAATGTCATACCGGACTTGATCCGGCATCCATGCGTTCAGTTAGGGGATTTGGAAATTCAACATCAGAGTTGATGACGAAGTTAGAAATGATTCTTGCGCAACCTAATGTTTGGCAGGTCGTCGGCCCTTGCCGGTGGACTTTGGGCGGCGGCCTTCACCTGAATGTGTGGTCACGAAAGACTGTGGGCCGTTTTTCTGGCCCTGGCGACCACGGCCTGCATCACTGCCTTTAACGCCCGTGCCCTTGGGCTGCCAGGTCGGGATCAGGTGTTTTTTGGAATTGCCGATCAGATCTGCACGGCCCATGTTCTTCAGGGCACCGCGCAACAACGGCCAGTTTTCGGCGTCGTGATAGCGCAGAAATGCCTTGTGCAGGCGACGCTGTTTCAGACCCTTGGCGGTGCGCACGATCTCGGTGTTTTCGCGGCGTACCGGACGTAAGGGATTGCGTTCGGAATAGTACATGGCCGACGCCAGCGACATGGGAGACGGTAAAAATGTCTGCACCTGGTCAGCCCGGAAGCCATTTTTTTTCAGCCAGATCGCCAGGTTCATCATGTCTTCATCTGTCGTGCCGGGATGGGCCGCGATGAAGTACGGAATAAGATACTGTTCCTTGCCTGCTTCTTTGGATGCAGCGTCAAACATCTGCTTGAAGCGGTCATAGGCCTCGATGCCCGGCTTCATCATTTTTGTCAACGGGCCGTCTTCGGTATGTTCCGGGGCAATTTTCAGATAGCCACCGACATGATGCTTCGCCAGTTCCCTGATATAGGCCGGTGACTTCACGGCGAGGTCATAACGCAAGCCCGAAGCAATGGCGATTTTCTTCACGCCCTTGATGTCACGCGCCCTGCGGTAAAGCTTGATCAGAGGTGTGTGGTCGGTTTTCAGGTTTTTACAAACATCCGGGTAAACACAACTGAGACGCCGACAGACGCTTTCGATCTTCGGGTCCTTGCAGTGCAGGCGGTACATGTTCGCCGTTGGACCACCCAGATCAGATATCACGCCGGTAAAGCCATCAACCTTGTCGCGGATGGCTTCGATCTCACGCAGGATCGATCCCTCGGACCTGTTCTGGATAATGCGGCCTTCATGTTCGGTGATTGAACAAAAGGAACAGCCCCCGAAACAGCCACGCATAATATTGACCGAGAAGCGGATCATCTCCCAGGCGGGAATACGGGCCTTGCCGTAATCGGGATGCGGACTGCGGGCATAGTCCAGATCAAAGACGCCGTCCATCTCAGGCGTCGACAGCGGGATCGGCGGCGGTGTCAGCCAGAGTTCGCGGTCCCCGTGGCGCTGGACAAGTGGTCGGGCGTTTCCAGGATTGCTTTCCTGATGAAGGATACGCGAGGTATGACCATAGAGAACCGGATCGTCCCGCACCTGTTCAAAGGCTGGCAGACGCACCACGGTATTTTCATCTGTCCTCAGGGGTGATGTGTATTTATGTGCCTCGGGTGTTTCACCCTCCCCCTCCAGCTCATGCAAATCCAGCTCGGACCAGTCTTCGGGCACTTTGCGCAACATGAAGGCCGTACCACGCACATCGCGAATTTCAGAAGGGTGTTCACCCTTTGCCAGGCGGTGGGCGACTTCGACAATGGCACGCTCGGCGTTGCCGTACATCAGGATATCGGCCTTTGCATCCACCAGAACCGAACGTCGTACCTTGTCAGACCAGTAATCGTAATGGGCAATACGTCGCAAGGATGCCTCGATCCCCCCGACGATCACAGGCACATCTTTGTACGCTTCGCGACAGCGCTGGGTATAAACGATTACCGCCCGGTCCGGGCGCTTGCCGCCTTCGTCGTCAGGGGTGTAGCTGTCGTTGTGGCGCAGGCGACGGTCCGCCGTATAGCGGTTGACCATGCTGTCCATGTTGCCGCCGGTGACGCCAAAAAACAGATTGGGCTTGCCAAGGATTTTGAACGGATCGGCGTCCTGCCAGTCCGGCTGGGATATAATGCCAACCCGAAAGCCCTGGGCTTCCAGTACCCGGCCAATGACGGCCATGCCAAAGCTTGGGTGATCCACATAGGCATCGCCCGTGACCAGGATGACGTCACAGCTGTCCCAGCCAAGCTGATCCATCTCTGCTTTGCTCATGGGCAGGAACGGCGCAGGGCCGAAACGGTGTGCCCAGTGCTTGCGCCAGGAAAACAGTTTTTTGGGTGTGGTGGCTGTTTGTGTACTCATTATCGGGTCTGTATAGGCGCGAAGACCGCCGCTGACCAGCAATAAGACCTATTCTTCGAAAACCGAGCGGAATTTTTGCCACATGGTTTTTTTGACCACCTTCTTTTTCGCCTTTTTGCTCTTTTTCGCGCCACCCCCGCCAGGCGACGGACCTGGTTTGGCCTGGACGTTCGGATTTGTGTAGGAAAAGAAGGTTTTGAAATCGCCTGAGTCAGACGTCACGTAATACACGACTTTTTCAAATTTCGGATTTTGGGCGCAGCGCTGCTCGGCGTCATATTTGGCGTCTTCTCGGGTATCAATATCACCGGATACAGTCATCTGACCGTCCTCCAGCTTTTGCCCCGGCAAAGCCATATAGATTTCCACGGAGTCCGGCATTCAGCAGTTCCCTTGCAAGTGCGACCGTTTCTCAACCTATGTCGTTATGGTTGACGCATGGTTAATAATTTTGACTCCTGTTCGTACTTAGGTATACTTTTATACGTTTTAAAATCCAGGAGAGGCCCTTCGGATGCCGTCACGCACACCAACGACCAAAGGTCGCAAGACAAAAACCCGTGAGCAGGAAAAGCTGCCGGTCTGCCCTTTGCAGAACGCCGCCGCCAATAATATCCGCCAGGTCATGGATGCCGAGGGCAAGTTGACAGGCGATCTGCCGGATCCGGACATCCCACCGGAAAAACTTTTGCATATGTATGAGACCATGGTCATGGTCCGGGCCATTGATGACCGGGGCTGGCTTTTGCAGCGCTCGGGCCGTGTTGAATTCTGGATACCGCATTGCGGTCTGGAAGCTGTGCACAATGGCGCGACACTCGCCTATGAAGACCCGGACTGGATTTTCATGGGTTACCGTCACCCGGGTGTGATGTTGATGCGGGGCGTGCCGCTGGTGCAACTTTTTGCCCAGTTTTTTGGTCGCGCGGATGAGCCTTTCAAGGGCCGCCGTCTGCCCACTTTGATGGGTGACCGGCGCTATAACATCGTGCCCATGACCACACAGGTCGGCAGTTATATTCCCCATGTTTGCGGGGCCGCCATGGGGGCCCTGATCAAGGGCCACGACACAAAATTCCTCGCCATCTTCGGTGACGGATCATCGTCCCGTGGTGAATTCCACAGTGGCATGAACTTCGCCGGGGTGCATAAACCCCCTGTCGTGTTCATCTGCGAGAACAACGGCTGGGCCATCAGCACCCCACAATCCCTGCAAACCGGATCGGCAACCTTTGCTGAAAAGGGCGATGCCTACGGTGTGCGCAACCTGGTGGTCGATGGCAATGACGCCCTCGCCGTCTATTCAGTTGTGAAAGAAGCCCGCGACCTGGGCCCTGATGAAGGTGCAACGCTGATCGAAGCCATGACTTATCGCATGGGCTATCACACTTCGTCTGATAATCCCGATCTGTACCGTGAACAGGCCGAGGTTGATGCCTGGGCTGCATGGGACCCGCTGATACGTCTGCGCAAATATATGGAGCGCAAAAAGCTCTGGAACAAGAAAAAGGAAGATGCCTTGTGGGCGCGGTGCAAGGAAGAGATTTCGGCCGCCATCAAGGAAGCCGAAGCCATGGACTTCCCCCACCCGTCAACCATGTTCGACGACACTTTCGAGGAAATGACCTGGATGCTGGAAGAACAGAAGGCCGCCTTGCTTGCTGATCTGGAGGATTTGTCGTGAATATTGCAACCGCCACAGCAGACACCGGAACAACTGTTCTGGAAGCCATCAAGGCCGGTATGTCAGACGCCATGGACGCCGATTCCGATGTCATCCTGATGGGTGAAGATGTCGGCCTTGCCGGTGGTATTTTCCGCACCTCCACCGGGCTGCACCAACGCTTCGGATCAAAACGTGTCATCGACACACCGCTGGACGAAAAGGGCATCGTCGCCCATGGCATTGGTCTGGCACTCTATGGCCTGAAACCCATCGTCGAAATCCAGTTCTCCGGCTTCATCCATGATGCCTTTGAACACATCATGTTCTGCGCTGCGCGCTATCGCTGGGCCTCGGGCGGACAATATAGCTGCCCCATGGTTATCCGCGCGCCGTCTTTCGGGGGCATCAAGGGCGGGTTCTGGCACAGCCAGAGCGTGGAGGCCTATTTTGTCCACCACGGCGGCATGAAAATTCTCTGCCCGTCAACGCCGGAAGATGCTTACCGGATGATGTTGGCCGCCGTGCAGGACCCGGACCCGGTATTGTTGATCGAACCTGTACCCCTGTACCGATCGATGTCGGCCAAGTTTGAAATGGATGGCAAGGCGGCAACGATTGGTGAGGCGAAAGTCACCAGAACCGGCAGCGATGTCACAGTCGTCACTTATGGCCCAATCCAGTATGAAGTCGAAAAGGCGGCCGAAGAACTGGCCACGACCAAAGGATATGACGTCGAGATCATCGATCTTCGCACGCTCATTCCCTATGACATGGACACCATTCTGGCCTCAGTGAAAAAGACAGGCCGGGTCATCACCGTGCACGAAGCACCCTTGAGTATGGGGTTTGGTGCCGAACTGGCCGCGGTCATTCAGGAAAAGGCCTTCGGGTATCTGCATACGCCAATCCAGCGCGTAGCGGCACCGGACGTGCCTTATCATTTCAGCATTGGCGACGAATATTACCGACCCAACGCCCGCCGTATTCGCCTGGCCATTGAACGCACTATGGAGTTTGAATTCTAATGTATGAATTTATCCTGCCCGACATCGGCGAAGGCATCAGTGAAGCCTTGCTGATCAACTGGACGGTTAATCCCGGCGACCAAGTTGCCGAAGACCAGGAAGTTGCCACCATCAGCACTGACAAAGTGGATGTGGAACTGCCCTCCCCCCGCGCCGGAACGGTCAGCGAACTGTGCTGGAAGCCAGGAGACACGGTCCAGGTTGGCTCCGTCTTCATGCGCATTGAAACCGCAGACGACAGCGCGGAAACACCAACGCCTGCGAAAGTCAAAAAGCCAAAGCCCAAAGCAGCTACCCCGGAAAAAGTTGAGAAAAAACCGGGCAACATTATTGCCGCCCCCTCGACACGAAAACTGGCCGCCGAACAAAATATCGATCTTTCATCCGTATCTGGCAGCGGACCTGAGGGCCGCGTTTTGCGCCGGGACATCGCAACAACGACCGAAACAAAATCCGAGGCGCCAAGCGGGGTGCGGATTGCCATGGCGGAACGCATGGCCCATTCCGTGCACACACTGGCCCACACCACCATGAACTTCGAGGTTCACGCCGACGGTTTGCTGGCTCTGCAGAAAAGGTTGTCCCCTGCCGCCAATGCGCAAGATTTGAAACTTTCCATGAGTGTGATCATCGCCAAGTGCGTGGCCACCGCTTTGACCCGGCATCCCCGCTTCAACGCCACCATAGACGAGGAAGCCGTGGGTCTGGTTTTACACAATGCCGTCAATATGGGATTGGCGCTGGCAAGTGACCGGGGATTGACTGTGCCGGTATTGCGCGACGTCCAGGCTCTCACATTATTCGCCCTTGCCCGTCACCTGGGGGACACCGTCAACAAGGGTCGCGACAACCAGTTGCAGCCTGCGGATTTCCGGGACGGCACTTTTACCCTGACCAACACCGGCGGACTGGAAACAGCCGATTTCCTTTCGACCCGTCCTGTGATCAACGCGCCCCAGGCTGCCATCCTGTGGGTGTCTCGGATCAAAACGCGCCCTCGGGTGGTGAACGAGCAGCTGGAAGCCGGTCCCGTAATTAATTGCAGCCTCAGTTTTGATCACCGTTTTCTGGACGGTGCCGAAGGTGTGGCCTTTATCAATGACATTGCCGAGCTGTTCGAAATCCCCGAACAGGCCTTGGCTTCAGAATAAAATCAACCGACAGGAACCGGATAATGAGCAAAAACTACCTCGAACGCGCCCGTGAAATCGATCTGAACAACCGCACCATGTTCCAGGCGGCTCCCGAAACCATGAAGGGCTACATGGCGCTGATGAAATCGGCGACGGCAGATGGGGCACTGGATGCCAAGACCAAGGAGCTGATGGCCCTCGGAATTGCTGTCGCCCAGCGTTGTGAAGGATGTCTGGTATTCCACGCCCGTGCGGCTCATCAAAAAGGTGCCACCAGAGAAGAAGTTGCAGAGACCATCGGTGTCGCTATCGAAATGGGCGGCGGTCCGGCAGCCGTATACGGCGGTGAAGCTTTGGCGGCCTTCGACCAGTTTGCCGACGAGTAAATGTGTTTCGAGCGCTGACGGGAATTCGAACAGGGGCAGAAAACAATGGATAATAAACAAGGCATCAACGAAGCAATAGAGCAAGTTCAGGCTTTATTGGGCGACCGGATCTCCACAGCGGAAGCCGTCCTCACCCAACACGGTCGAGATGAATTCTGGCACCATGCCGCCTTGCCAGATGCCGTGGCCTGGCCGGCAACGACAGAAGAAGTTTCCGAGATCGTAAAAATCTGTAACGCCACGGGATGTCCCATCGTCCCCTTTGGCACCGGCACGTCCGTCGAAGGAAATGTCCAGGCCATTCGCGGCGGCATCAGCGTCGATGTAACACAAATGAACGCTGTGTTATCTGTGAATCCCGATGACTTTGATGCAACCGTCCAGGCAGGTGTTACCCGTAAACAACTGAACGCCCATATTCGCGACACTGGTATGTTCTTCCCTGTTGACCCGGGTGCTGATGCCTCCATCGGGGGCATGACAGCAACACGGGCGTCAGGCACAAATGCTGTGCGCTATGGCACCATGAAAGACAATGTTGTTGCCATCAAAGTGGTATTGCCCGACGGGCGTATCATCAAGACATCGAACCGGGCCAAAAAATCCGCTGCCGGTCTGAACCTGACCCAGTTGTTCATTGGGTCAGAAGGTATCCTGGGGATCATGACCGAAATTACGGTGCGTCTGCACGGTATCCCTGAATCCATCGCCGCCGCCGTCGTTGCCTTCCCGACCATTGAAGATGCGGTCAGCAGTGTTGTGGAAACCATTCAGGCCGGTGTGCCTATCGCCCGTGTCGAACTGCTTGATGACGTACAGCTGGATGCAATCAACAAATATTCGGGTTTTGATTATCCGGTATTGCCAACCCTGTTTATGGAATTCAATGGCGGTCCGAAAAGCGTCGAGGAGCAAATTGAACGCACACGCGATATCATGAACGACCATGGTGGCGGAGAATTTCGCTGGGAAACACAGGAAGAAAAGCGCAACGCCCTGTGGCAGGCGCGTCACGACGCGGCCTGGGCAGTAAAGGCACTTCGCCCTGGCTGTGAGATGTGGGGAACGGACTGCTGTGTGCCGCTTTCCAGCTTGACCAAATACATCATGGACACAAAAAAGGACCTGGAAAATTGCTCTTTCCCGGCCCCCATGCTAGGTCACGTTGGTGACGGTAACTACCACCTGATTTTTCTGATTGATCCGAACAGCGAAGACGAATTGAAAGAAGCCGAAGCGCTGAATGAACGCATGATCAGACGGGCATTGGCTGTAGGTGGCACTTGTACCGGCGAGCATGGTATCGGTCTCGGCAAGAAACATTTCCTGGTTGAAGAGCTGGGTGAAGCTGTCGACGTTATGCGCACGATCAAACTAGCGCTTGATCCCAACAACATCATGAATCCTGGAAAAGTTCTTCAGGAGCCGGGGGAAGTATCCTCGATAATTACAGGCTGACAAACAAACTATGGCTGCTTCAAGTTCAACCCCTCAGTACCAGCAAGTAGCAGATACACTGCGCCGCCGGATCGCGCGGGCAGAATATGGCGAAGGAGAAATCATTCCGCCTACAAACGAGCTGGAAAGTTTGTTTTCCGTCAGCAACATTACGATCCGCAAAGCCCTGGCTGTTCTGTCGGAGGAAGGATGGATTACGGGTCGCCGAGGTGTTGGTACTGTCGTCAATGCGGCACCAAGAGACTTGCGCCTCAAGATCGCGGTGTCCGGTGATTTCACAGAATGGGTCGATACCGCCAGTGGCAAAAGCCTGCCCATAAAACAAAAGGTTCTCGATTTTGATATCAAGCCAGGCCCGGCGCGAGAAACCAAACTTCTGGGGTTGCCTGCCGGCAGTCCCCTGTGGACGCTGCGTCGGCTGCGCTGGATCAAGAATGACATTATTTCCTGTCACGTAAATTTTGCCCGCCCGGAAATACTCGCCGGTTTTGATGACAGCGATATGGCTGGTAACAAAAACTTTGTTGATCTGATGCGCGAAGACGCCCGTCTTGATCTGTTGCGCATGGATCAAACAGTCGAAGCAATGGCGACCGACCGCGATTTAGCCGAGTTGCTGGAAGTGGAATTTGGCACGCCACTGTTTTTTGTTGAGAACATCTACACAGATAAGTCTGACATCGTCGTCGCCGTCACACATTTATTTCTGCGCGGAGACCATTACGCCTATCAGACCTCACTGGATATGGCAGCGCCAAAAATCTGACATCACACTTTCGAAGGCTCCATGGCCAGCGCTTTTTCAGCGTAGTCAAAAAACTCATTGACAATAACTAATCGAACGATTAGTTATAAAATCACACAAGAGTCATTCGTGGAACCTGGGTCAAATGGGCCGCAAGAAACAATTTGACGAAATCGAAGCATTGCAAAAAGCGATGATTCTGATTTGGCGCAAGGGTTACGAAGCGACAAGTACGCGCGAACTCGCGACAGCGATGGGCATCAATCAATTCAGCCTTTATGCCACTTTCGAGAACAAGGAAAAACTGTTTGAACGCGCACTGGATTTCTATTTTCAGAAGATCATCCAGGAATGGCTGGTCAAACCCTTGATTGCTCCGGGTGCCGGGAAAGACGCTTTATGTGAATTCTTCGAGGTGTTCGTCACCCCCGGAGACGGCACTTACCCGACAGGCTGCATGATCTTCAACACCATGACCGTTGATGCGGGGCAGCGCCCGGAAATCAAGGCGATCACCCAACGATACGAAAAACTGCTTGTCGACAGTTTTGCCAATTTATTGCGCCACGATCTTCCTGACGCAAGTGAAGCGGACATCCATTCAAAAGCTTCAATGCTGCTTTGTTTGATGGCCGGGATCGCGGTCAAGAAACGAAACGGGTTTGAAGGCCAACCCCTGCAAATCGTTATCGATCAGGTTATCAAATCCCTCTATCCGGAACCCGTGAGATGACTGATATCACGCCGGGAAGAGACGATCAGTCCACCGACAAAATTTAGTTTTGATTCCAACTCAATAGATTCAAAAGGAAAACAATCATGGCTTATACGACTGCACTTATGTTGTTCGGCGTTCTGACACTTGTGATGCTCTCTATTGAAATCACGATGACCTATGCGACCCAGGGATTCGGGTTTGGGTTTTCATCCAATCGGGACCCAAATATTGAGCGCCCCGCTTTTGCGCTCAGGGTTCAACGCGCCTATCAAAACCAGATTGAATCAGCAGCTTACGGCGTGCCTGTCCTTGCTGCTGCCGCGATCACAGGTTTGCAAAGTGGAAGCGCCGAAATGGCAGCACTGCTTTTTGTCGTTGGCCGCGCCGCCTTCGCCTTGTTGTATTATTCCGGCGTCTCTTTCATTCGCGTCCCCGCTTTTGCCATGGGCACACTTTCCGCTTTGTACATCGCCTATGCCATTTATGAATCAGGACTGGCATAGCACCGATTGCCGAAATCCATTTTGCATAGATTTCAACAGTTCCCTCCAGGATAAAGAACAGCAGTCATGGCACTACAAAATTCCGAACCGTTTCCCTCGGTAGAACCACACGGTGACTTAACGCAGATCATAGACGATGTCTGGTATCTGCCAGGTTCCGTGGCGTTCAAACCGCTGTTGCGCCTGCCCCGGAATATGGTGGTGATACGCCACCAGGGTGAACTGACGCTTGTAAACAGTGTCCGCCTTGATGATGCCGGTGAAAAAGCCCTAGAGGCTCTCGGCAAAGTGAGCCACATCATGAAGATCGGTTTTCATGGAATGGATGATGCGTATTACCTGGACCGTTACGATGCCAGACATTGGGTGGTAGATCGTAACTCGACGGACAACAACAATGACGATATAGGCAAGCTGGATGAAGGTGTAGAATTACCCTTCCCGGATGCGCGCCTGTTTGCCTTCAAGGACACCATAAATCCTGAAGTCTGCATCCTTATCGAACGTGACGGCGGATTGCTGATCACCTGTGATTGTGTGCAGCACTGGGTCCCCAGTAATCTGATGTCGCCAGTCGCAAAAGTGATGACGCGTTTGATCGGCTTTCAGAAACCGGCACAAATCGGCCCTCCTTGGAAGAAGATGCAGACCCCGCCAAACAAAAGCCTGCGAGCAGACTTTGACCGGCTTGCAGCCCTTCCCTTTGAGCGCATTATTGGCGGACACGGCGGCTTATTGGAGAGCAAGGGTGCAGAATTGTTAAAAGCGACGATTCAGCGCGAACTGGCATAGAACCCGCTAATTACGTGAATTGACCCCAATCAAGGTTTAGTGCCCTGGCTTTCATTACAATGATCTAATATAGACTGTTCCATAAAGGGAAATACACAGGATATGATAGATCAGGGAACGCGACCACGTTGGGCTATCGCACTCGCCATTTTCATCGGGATCTTTGGATTGTTGACACTTAAGTCTGGCGGCGAAGTCCTCTTCGTCGATGGCGCGGGACGTCAATCCGCTGGCAACTATGTCCCGTTTGTTCTCTGGTTCAACTTTCTGGCCGGATTTACCTATATCGCATGTGCAGTTGGTCTGGCGATGTGGCGTTCCTGGTCTACGCCTTTGGCCTTTGCTATAGCCATCCTCACAGTTTTAACGTCTCTCGCCTTTGGCATCCATATTCTGATGGATGGTGCTTATGAGATGAGAACTGCAGGTGCGATGGTATTCAGAAGTGTCATTTGGCTGGCTATTGCCTTTACCTTGCGTTGGAAAGCAGATTTTAATTCGGGATTACGGGAATGAGCACTGCAACCGTCAACTTCATCGGCAAGATTGAAACGTCGTATAAAACAGTCGCTGATTGCCCAGGCCAGGCACGAACGAAAAACGGAACATCCCGCATCGTTCTGGACCCGGCAATGGTGCCCGCCTTGAAGGGGATCAAGGGCAAAAGCCGTATTCAAATCCTATACTGGTTTGATGAAGCTGACCGCGCGACCTTGCAAAAGGTTCCAAAGTGGTCAGAAACAAATGAAATGCGCGGTGTCTTTACGCTGCGGTCACCCATGCGCCCGAACCCCATTGCCTTGAGCACAGTGGAACTTCTGGAAGTTGAGGGAAACGTGCTAACGGTGAGTGCCCTGGATTGTCGCGACGGAACGCCCTTGCTGGATATCAAACCCTATATGGAGCATTCCTGAAACAGGTTTATTGTTTTGCGGCTTCTGCGGCCTGCTCCAGTTTGGCGTCAGCGCTGCGGGCAGCAAAAATATGGGATCGCATTGTTGATTCGGCCCAGTCTGAATCACCGGCTTTTAATGCAGCGATAAGATCCCTGTGGTGTGAAAAGCTGCGTTCGATCTGCTCAGGGGAGAAAACCGCAAACTTGCGGAAAATTAGCGGGCCTTCCACAATAGACTGTAAAGTCGACACCAGCCGGTGATTGCCGGTCGCGCCGATAATCGCCAAGTGAAATTCTTTATTCAAACCGGCAAGTAGGCCCAACGATTCCGCGTTGGCCTGGGCGATTGCCGCTTCCATCCGGGCCTGCAGACTTTCCAGTTCAGCAATTTGCTCAGCAGTTATTTTTTTAGCCGCCAGAGACGCACCAAAACTTTCCAGCAAAGCCCTGAGATCCGTGATTTCACGCAGGTCCTCGGCTGACCAAACGGCAACATGGGCACCCGAATTGGGGTTCATCACCACAAGGCCATCGGCTTCCAGCCAGCGCAACGCCTCACGAACGGGCGTGCGGCTAACACCGGTCAATTCGGCAAGTTCAGCTTCCTTCAGGCGCGTCTTGCCTGCGAGCCTGCCGTTGATGATTTCCGCCTTGACGATTTCATATGCCCGAGCCGCTGCACCTGACATGTCATACCTCTCTACTCAAAACTTACAGTTTGCAGAATAAACCCTTGCTCGTGGATTGTGTACCATCCCATTCAAATTACTTCAATTCGCGTAATATTTCACGGGCAGCGTTGTGGCCCGGTGCGCCCGTCACGCCGCCGCCTGGATGGGCACCGGAACCGCAGAGATACAAGCCTTCTAACGGCATGTGATAGTCCGCGTACCCCAGCGTCGGGCGCAGGCTGAACAACTGGTTCAGGTCCAGTGCGCCATGAAAAATATCGCCCCCGATCAGGCCAAAATCCCGCTCAAGATCTAACGGAGACAATATTTGTCGGGCAATAACAGCATCTGAAAAATTCGGGGCAAAGCGATTTACAGTATCAATAATAACATCAGCTGCGGCTTCACGTTCATCATCCCAGCTTCGATCACCGGGCAGATCATAGTCAAAATGTTGGCAAAAAAGGCTGGCGACATGATGATCAGACGGTGCCAGTGTTGAATCAATTGTGCTGGGAATCAGCATTTCAACAACCGGGTTTTGTGACCATCCGTTTTGCCGTGCCTCAATATAGGCGCGTTCCATATATTCAACATCCGGTGCCAGAATGATCCCTGCAGTATGATGACCTGCCTGGATTTTACCAGGAAGGCAGGTGAAGTCGGGCAATTCCCTGAGAGCCACATTCATACGAAAAGTGCCGGACGTGCAGCGCCAGTTCATCATGCGTGCGTAGAATTCGGGCGGCACGTTTGATTTGTCCAACAGCTTGCCAAACAACAATTTTGGATTGACGTTGGCAGCCACTGCCCGTGCCCTGAATTCGCGACCGTCTTCCAGGCGCACACCGCAAGCCTTGTCACCGGCGACCATGATTTCCGAGACCGGCGCAGAAACCTCGATGTCTGCCCCTGCCCCTTCGGCGGATTTTGCCATGGCCTGGGTGATCGCCCCCATGCCGCCAATGGCATGACCCCAACTGCCAGGTGCCGGCATGATTTCGCCAAAACAATGATGCAGCAAGACGTAGGCTGTACCAGGTTGAAAAGGACTGGCCAGGGTGCCAACAATGCCGTCAAAGGCAAACAATGCCTTGACCGCATCATTTTCAAACCAGCGATCCAGAAAGTCCACGGCACTCATGGTCATGATGTCGGCAAGATCACGCTGATCTTCGAGATCAAGATCATAAAGTCTTTTGCCCGATTTTATTGCAGCCCAGATACCCGTCAGGCCACCACCAGCATTCGGCGGCACCTCCAGCACAAAGGATCTGAGGACCTTTGCCAGGCGCTCAATTGTCTGTTCATAGTCCGCCAGTCGATCGGCATCCTGTGTTGAATGACGCGCGACCTCTGATCGCATCCGTTCAGGATCGGGAAAGGCCTGAAGATATCCACCATCCGATGTGGGCAGAAAGTTCGACACGGGTCGCTCGATGATTTTCAGGCCGTGTTGGTAGAGATCCAGATCGGCAACGACTTTGGGATTAAGCAGGCTGACCGTGTAAGCACAAACCGAATTCCGATAGCCGGGATGAAACTCTTCGGTGACAGCAGCACCGCCAACAATGTGACGACGCTCCACGACCTTGACCTTCAAGCCCTGGCGCGCGAGATAGCCTGCCGTTACCAGGCCGTTGTGACCAGCGCCGATGATGACGACATCAAAGACACCGTCATTTGTCATGACCCAGGTGCCAGCCCGGGATGAAACAACACCTTGCCGCCGATGCGGTAGTCACCAATATTTTTCTGGCCCTCAGCTGAAATCATCCAGTCTATGAATTTCTGGCCAAGTGCTGTTTTGACATGGGCGTGACGCTTCTGATTAACCAGGATCACGCCATAGGGATTGACCAGGCGATCGTCACCCTCACTCAGGACCGTCAGTCCCTTACTGTTTTGATATCGCAGCCAGGTGCCCCTGTCAGAAATTACGTAGGCATCCTGGGCCGCGGCCATATTCAGGGCAGCGCCCATCCCCGCCCCGATCTCCCGATACCAGGTACCTGACTGCTTTTGTGGCTCCAGGTTTGCCGAACGCCACAACTGCATCTCCTTTTTGTGGGTGCCACTGTCATCACCACGAGAGACGAACAGAGCCTTGCTCGAATGAATGGCGACAAGTGCCTTCGTAATATCTTTCATCCCGCGCGCACCAGCCGGATCAGCTTCTGGTCCCACCAGCACAAAGTCGTTCCACATCAGCGGAAATCGATGAACGCCAAAGCCGTCTTCAACGAACTTTTTCTCTGATGGCAAATGATGAACCAACAGCACATCGGCATCACCCTTTTTCGCGTGACGAATGGCTGCTCCTGTTCCAACAGCAACAACCCGAACTTCGATGCCGGTGCGGGCTGTAAATTTCGGCAATATCCACGAAAACAAGCCGGAGCTTTCGGTCGACGTGGTGGAGGCAACGGTGATGTATTTTGATTCCGCCTGTACCAGAGATGGCAGGCAGATCATCGATAAAAACAGAAGAAGCAGGCGGGTTTTGTACCAATAATGAGACATAATGTCCTCGGTTTGCGACCAAAATGAGAAGATTTGTCCCACTAAAACCGCGATCTGAATGGTCGTCAACAGGACCATTCACAATGGTTCCTGATCGGTTTTACGTTGCCTGTCAGGGTTTGACCAGAGCCTCAGAACGTGTTTGAAGTCTTGTCTGAAAGATATCAGTTCAGACAATTCCCGGATCGAAAAGTAATATGAATAACAGCGCTCCCCGAACGGTGTTACGTGGCCAGGTCCTGAGTTTCACCGACGATCCATTTATTGTCGATAATTCAAAGGCTTACCAGCATTTCAGTGAAGGCATTGTGATCCTGCGGGACGGCCTGATTGAGGCTGTTGGCAGTGCAGCAGACCTGTCAAAACAGATTACGGATGCCGATCAGGTCCATGACCATGGTGACAATCTGATCATGGCGGGTTTTGTCGATACCCACGTCCACTATCCCCAGATCGGGATTATTGGCTCCTACGGCACGCAATTAATCGAATGGTTGAACACCTATACTTTTCCGGAAGAAGGCCGTTTTGACGATGCGGAATATGCCCGGGAAGCAGCAAATACCTTTGTAGATCAATGCCTTATCAATGGCATATCAACGGCGTCCGTGTTTTGTACCGTACACGAACAATCGGTTGATGCGCTTTTTGAAGCAACAGACAACATTGGCATGCGAATGCTGGCGGGCAAGGTCCTGATGGATCGCAATGCCCCGGATTTCCTGACCGACACGCCGCAAACAGCTTATGACCAATCGAAGGCCCTGATCGAACGCTGGCACGAGCATAACCGCTGTCTTTATGCGATCACTCCCAGATTTGCACCTACCAGCACGCACGAGCAACTCGAGATCGTGACTACCTTGATGCGTGAACACCCAACCGCCTGGATGCAGACCCATACCTCTGAAAACAAAGGAGAAATTGCCTGGGTTGCGGAGCTGTTCCCGGATTGTCCGGACTATATCGGCGTTTACGAAAAATACGACATGCTGGGATCACGCAGCGTCCTGGGTCATGCCATCCACCTTTCCGAGCGAGAATGGGCTGTGCTTTCAGAATCAAACACAGCCGTTTCCCATTGCCCGACTTCGAACCTGTTTATCGGCAGCGGTTTTTTTGATTTCACCCGACCACAAAGAATGGAAACACCAGTCCGTTTTGGACTGGGAACTGATGTAGGCGGCGGCAGCTCATTTTCCATGTTTCAGACCATGAAAACGGCTTACGAAGTGGCCCAGGTCCATGGCAATAATCTGGACGCTTTCCAGGCTTTCTATATGGCCACGCTCGGGGGTGCTCGTTCGCTGGGCCTGGACGGGCAGATTGGAAACCTGAAAGCCGGGCTGGAAGCCGATCTGGTCGTAATTGACCTGCAATCCACGCCCTTGATACGTCACCGGATGCAACGGGTAGAAACCTTGCAGGAAGTGCTTTTTGCACAAATGACGCTGGCTGATGACCGGGCGATTGCGGCAACTTACATTAACGGCGTTTGTCACAAGAGATAGTCCATCGCGGACCGACTCCTGCGGCGCTTTAAACCAGCGAAAAAGCTTCTGTTTCGCGATCTACTGCACGCACCAGAGACTGCCAGACTGAATCCAGCATTTCAGTGCCGGAAACACCAACGGCAGGCTGGCGTTTTTCGGTACGAATATAGCCACCATCATGGGCCCAGGCTTCAACTTCGGCTATTGCGCAATCCAGCGTCGGGTCAGATATCAGGACGCCATGACATTCATCCAGACCGGTCGACAACAAGGCACAGGTCACCATGGTGTTGACGTTCCTCGGGAATTTCATGGCGATTTCCCGAACCGGGCCTTCAAAAATGATTGAAGGTTCTGGTGTCGACCCGGCTGTGTTTTTGCTGTCACTGAAATCTATGTTGCCAGGGTTTTTGCGAAAAGTGATTTTGATTTCCCGCCACTGTTCCCGCCGCATCATCAAGGCGCTGCCCCCGACCAGGGCTCCGGCAGCAAGATATAGCCTGGTGCCGTTGGCCTCCCCGGTTTTGATAAGTTCAAGCCGCAAATTGTCGTCGACCAACGCTGTCGTCGACAAGGGCATGTAATTGCTGCCTGTCATAAACGATACACCGTATTCTGCGGTAATGCCCGGGTGTGCAGTTTCGACAATCAGGTCAGCTTCAAATTCGTTCACCGCGCCGAGTTCCGTCGCGATCAATGCCGGGTCAATGTGTTTCAGCTTATCGGGACTACGGTTATAGACAAAAGCGAGATCAAGCCCGCTTCCCGCTGCCTGAATACGCTCAACCAATGTCTGGCCGATAAATCCATATCCAATAATGCCAATGCGAGGGCGACGGTCAGCGGTTTGCATGAGATCCAGTTCCGATATTAAATTTGTTAGTGGGAAGTCCCCCAACAAGTCTAAACAGTCATCGCCCGGGATGTCAGGTATTCGCACCAGATTTCCGGCTCTGGTGATCGAAATCAATTTCTGTCATGCTTCTCCGGCACGACCTCGAGACAGCAGGTTATTGATTTTACACAAATTTTTTGATGCAGGTTCGGTTGACTATGACAAACAGCGCAGTCAAAGCCCCGATGACGGGACTGAAAGTTCTTGATTTCACGTCCATGTTGGCGGGTCCATATTGCACGAGACTTCTTGCTGATTGCGGCGCAGAAGTCATCAAGGTCGAACCAGCGTCTGGAGATGCCGTGCGGCATTTCCCCCCTATCATCAACGGTAACAGCTCCTATTTCGCACAACTGAATTGCGGCAAGAAAAGCATTGTCCTCGACCTCGCGACGGACGAAGGCAAAAGTGTAGCACTTGATCTTGCAAAGGATGCTGACGTTGTTGTTGAAAATTTTCGACCGGGTGTTATCGCCAGACTGGGTCTGGATTACGAAACACTATCAGCCAGCAATCCGGAACTTGTTTATTGCTCAATTTCCGGATTTGGCCAAACAGGCCCTAAATCCCAGGACCCGGCCTATGCACCGATTGTGCACGCTGCGAGCGGTTTTGATCAGGCCCAGATGGATATTCAGGGAGACGGCAGCGAGCCCAACAAATGCGGCATTTTCACAGCTGATATTCTGGCGGCGACTTATGCCTTTGGAGCAATCCAGACCGCCTTGCTGGGCCGGTTGAGAAATGGTGGTGGCCAGTTCATCGATGTTGCCTTGATGGATTCCATGATCAATTTGCTGGTCTATGACACCCAGGTCGCCCAGAACCCGACCGAGACCCCGCGGACAGTTTACGCCGCTTCTCCTGCGTCAGATGGTTTTGTCATTATCGCCCCGGTCAGCCAAAAGAATTTCCAGCAAATGGCAGATGCTATGGATCATCCTGAATGGAAAACCGATCCGCGCTTTCAGGAAGTAAAAGCCCGCCGAGAAAACTGGGGCGAAGTTACAGCCTTGATGGCAACCTGGACGATGGAGCGAACTGCGGCACAGTGTGAAGAAATATTGTCGTCCGCCGGTGTCCCCTGTTCGCGCTACAGAACTGTTGCTGAAACCATATCTGGTCCACAAAGTGTGGCCCGTGGTTTGATGGCTCAATTAAGCGACGCGGACGGTGGTTTTCAGGTCCCGAACCCGCCCTTCAAATTCGCGGATGATTCAGTTGGTGTTGTGCCAACAACACCTGGCCTTGGCGAACACAGTCAGGAAATATTGCAACGGATATAGTGCAGCGAACCAAATTACTTCGTTGGGAAGAAGCGCTGCGTCCGGTTGGCGAAGGCAACCAGTGACAACATGACCGGTACTTCAACCAGGACTCCAACCACTGTTGTCAGCGCAGCACCTGAATTCAAACCAAACAGACTGATGGCAACGGCCACCGCGAGTTCAAAGAAGTTTGAAGTTCCAATCAAGGCACAGGGTGCCGCAACATTAAATGGCACCCGCCACATATATGCCGCACCATAGGCCACAGCAAAAATGCCATAGGACTGAACCAGAAGCGGGATTGCGATCAAGGCAATCAGCATAGGCTTTTCAAGAATGACATGTCCCTGAAATCCAAACAGCAAGGCAACCGTCACCAGAAGTGCGATAACTGAAACCGGTTTCAATCGAGCGGTAAACCGGGTTACAGCGATATCACTGTCCTGGCCTTTTTTGGCGTGCTCGATCAGGCTCTTCCTGGTCAACGCACCGGCGATCAGCGGGATCACAACATATAACCCGACCGACAGGATCAGGGTTTGCCAGGGTACGACAATATCTGTAACCCCCAACAGCAAGGCGACAATCGGCGCGAAGGCAAACACCATAATGATATCGTTGAGGGAGACCTGAACCAGGGTGTAGGTCGGATCTCCGCGCGTCAGTTGGGACCAGACAAAAACCATCGCCGTACACGGCGCCGCCCCAAGCAAGATAAGTCCGGCGATATACTGCTGGGCATCGGCGGGTTCGATCAGGTCTACAAACAGAATTTCAAAGAACAGAACACCGAGCGCGACCATCGTGAACGGCTTGATCAACCAGTTGACGATAACGGTGATGAATAACCCTTTTGGCCGGTCACCGATGTGGCGGAGACTGGCAAAATCGACATTCACCATCATGGGGTAAACCATGCCCCAGATAAGCACGGCAACCACAATATTCACGGACGCGTATTCCAGGCTCGCCAGAAACTGAAACAGTTCCGGTATCAGGTTGCCCAAACTGATACCGGCGGTAATGCACAAGGCAACCCACACGGAAAGCCACTTTTCAAAAAAGCCGATACCGCCAACTGGTGGTTCGGAGGACTCAGGTGTTGAACTATTCATCCATACTCTCGTCTAGCCAGCTTCAACAACGGCTGAGCAATGCCGTTACTATTGATATAGGCGTTTCTTCCAGAATTTCTGAAAATAGCCTATAGCCTGAGTGGTGCGTTCGCCAGGTTATGTACTGCCGGACATCGGCAAGCCGGATTTACTATATCTTTCGGCCTGCTTTCTCCCAATAGGGATCGCGAAGCAGGCGTTTGAATATCTTACCTGAATCTTCGCGTGGCAATTCTTTGTGGAACGTAAATAGCCGAGGCAACTTGTAACCTGCGAGGTGTTCCTTCAGATAGGTTATAATTTCGTCTTCATTTGGATCTTGTCCTGGCTCGGATTGTATCGCGGCCGCAATCGATTCGCCAAAATCTTCGTTTGGAATACCAAACACTGCACAATCTTTCACGCCTGGCCCATCGACCAGGATACCTTCAATCTCGGCCGGATAAATATTCACGCCACCTGAAATAATCATGTCCCGTTTGCGGTCACAAAGAAACAAAAAGCCATCATCGTCAAGATAGCCAATATCACCGCTGGTAACCATATTGTCGTGACCGACTTCCGCCCGCTTCTCGTCATTCTTGTGATAAGTAAATTGCAGCGTTGCATTCAAGGCAGAATAAATCTCACCAACTTCATTGGCAGCCAATGGTTTGCCATCGTCGTTCAAAATCTGAACATCGGTTCCAGGATAAGGTTTGCCGACTGTCCCTGGTTTGGCGCGATAATCTTCGGGTCCCCCTATGGTGACCACACCAGCTTCAGTCGATCCATAATATTCGTAGATCACTGGTCCCCACCAATCCATCATCTTCAATTTAATGTCAATCGGGCACGGAGCGGCCCCATGGGCAACAAACTTCAGGGAAGAAACATCGTATTTATCCCGTATATCCTTCGGAAGCCTGAGCAAGCGAATAAACATTGTCGGAACTACATGTATGTGGGTAATTTTGTACTGTTCTATCGTCGCCAGCAGTTCTTCGGGCTCAAACCGCGGCTGCAAGATCATATCGCAGCCAACCGCAATCGCGCTGCGGGTATATCCATTTGGCGCAGAGTGATACAGAGGCCCTGTCATTGCCGAGACCATTCCGGGCTCTAGGCCAAAGGCACGTTTGGCAACCAGTGCAAGTTTTTCACTTTGTCCCGGCGACATCGGTTGCTTACGCACACCTTTCGGCTGACCGGTTGTGCCCGACGTATAGATCATGGACGCGCGATCCTTGACGGTGGGTTTGTCGTGAATACCCTGTTCTTCAAGCCATGAATTCCAGTTCACTTGCCCCGGTTGAACAGCGCAATCTTCGGGGTCAAGCTTGTAAGCTTCAGCGATTTCCGGAGGCGTTGGAACAATGAATATCTTGACATCGTCTGGACACCAGTTGTCCAGCTTTGCGACCAGATCCGCATGGGCAACGATTACCCTGGCGTCAGAGTCTTCCAGGATGTACCGAACTTCTTCGCTTTTAAAATGCCAGTTTATCGGAACGGCATAAGCACCAATTGGCATCGTCCCAAGGGTAACCTCCAGAAATGGAATGTCATTCCTCAGCAGCAAGGCGACACTATCATCTTCACCGATTCCCATCGCAGCAAAACCACTTGCGGCGCGCAAACTACGTGTTTTCAGTTCATCCTGGGGTACTTTTCGGTCACCGCTATATACATGGAAGGTCATTTAGAATTCCTTTGGGAAACACAACAATATTTTTCGTTAATCGCAGTGAGAATGAATATGTTCAGTCATAATAATTTTGGTGTTTTTATCGACCGTCGGCCAATCTCTGCAAAAATATATGAATCTGTTGAAGTTGCAATTCAAAATTATTTCACTTGCGTATTATAAACGTGCATATAATATACTAGGCTAACTAACATCAGACAACAGGCTTCAAACAGCCATTATTTGTCAGGACGAAAAAAGGAATTTCCAGTGGTGCGAAAGGTACATTCTCATGACTGAAGCGGTACGTCCCGGCAATGTTCTTTTTTATGATATTTCCCGTTTTCGTGCACAGCTCTTCGACCGTTTGATCGGCGCTCACGGATTGACCACTTCGCAAGCCATGGTGCTTGCGCATCTGTACAAGGAAGACAAACTTCGGCAAACCGAAATCGCCCGTCGAATGGATGTCGGTAATGTCACTATCGGTGGGCTTGTCGACCGACTGGAAGCCAGGGGCCTGGTTGAGCGACAGGATGATGAAAATGATCGACGTGCCAAACGCGTCTGCCTGCTGGAGCCTTCCCGTGCGATGGGGCGGATTATGAAAAAATATGAAGCCGAAGTGAACAAGGCAACCTACGCTGGTTTATCAGATACCGAAGTTGAAACGCTGATGGCTACGCTCAACAAAGTTCGCAAGAATTTGTCAGGTGCGTTGCAGCCCGCTGATTAACGTAACAACACAAGTGAAGCTTAATGGTCCCTGTTCTATCAGATAAGTTGCGCCCAGGTTCTCCTCACGAATTTGTCAGGTACCCAGAACACGCGCTCTGGCAGCCGCATATTCGGTTATAAGACGCTCCACCAATTCAGCGGCATGCGGTACGGATTTTACCGCACCAATACCCTGACCACAGCCCCAGATATCCTTCCAGGCCTTGGCTTTCGAGCCACCACCTGAACCAAAGTTCATTGCGGAAGCGTCACTTTGCGGCAAATCCTTCGGATCAAGACCCGCATTGATGATCGACGGCCCCAGATAATTGCCATGAACGCCTGTGAACAGGTTGGTATAAATAATATCATCCGCACAGCTATCGACGATGGTTTCCTTATAGGCCTGCGCAGCGTTGGCTTCTACTGTTGCGATGAAAGCTGAGCCAACATAGCCCAGATCTGCACCCATCGCCTGAGCTGCGAGCACGGCATCGCCAGTAGCAATTGAGCCACCCAACAGTAGCAGGCCATCAAACCATTCACGAATTTCCTGAATAAGGGCAATGGGGGACAAGGTTCCAGCATGCCCACCCGCACCGGTTGCCACAGCAATCAGTCCATCAGCGCCCTTTTCTATGGCCTTCTTGGCAAAGCGGTTGTTGATGACATCGTGGATAACGATACCGCCATAGGAATGGATAGCTTCGTTTACATCAACTCGTGCGCCGAGCGATGTTATGATGATGGGAACTTTGTACTTCACGCACAATTCAACATCTTGCATCAACCGGTCATTGGACTTGTGAACGATCTGGTTGACAGCAAACGGAGCTGCCGGTTTGTCTGGATTAGCCTGATTATAGGCGTCCAGTTCCCCGGTAATACGCTGCAGCCACTCTTCCAATACTTCTACAGGGCGCGCGTTGAGAGCTGGAAAAGATCCGACGATACCGGCTTTACATTGCGCGATGACCAGGTCTGGATTGGAAATAATGAACAGAGGTGAGCCGATTACTGGCACCGACAGTCTGTTTTGCAAAATGGAAGGAAGAGGCAAGATCAGGGCTCCGTACAAAATATTGAAAAATTGACCAGGCTAATGATACGGCAGGACCAAACACAATAAAACTGGTCGTAGGCAGAATGGAGAAATGAATTACTTCAGTGGTACTAGCTGGCGTTAGCCTTTATCTCAGAACGCAAGATATTTTTTAGAACTTTACGAGGGTGTTCAGAATTCCGTGTCACTGGCATAGTTTAAATATCCAACACGTCGTCTAATCTGCCTTCAAAATAGATTGAGAGTTGGGACAATGTCAAATTCCAGTTTTGCAGTGGCATCGTCCATTTTTGGGAAGCGT
>JABILA010000145.1 GCA_018654745.1 Alphaproteobacteria bacterium | reverse complement strand
CCGTACGCGCGCGTAGAGTTCCACTTGCTTCATCCCCGCCCTCCGCAAAAGCAGAAAGCTTAACACCACCGGTAATCTACTCCGGCCAACAACCAGACGATCTGGCCGCTTCAGTGGTGGATTATTGCTCCGGCGGTCTCAACAATCGAAGTTGTCGAAAATTGTTTTTCCTGTTCAGAACGGTTATTAACATCATGCTGATCTGTTGTTCTTGCTGTCAGGATTTTCCAATTGTCAAATACGTCAGGGTTTATGCACCAGGCATCCCGAAGCTTTGGACAGAATACCTGTGACTGATCCAAGTGTCTATCTCGGCCTCTTCGTCGTCGCATTTCTCGCCGCGACAATCCTTCCTGCTCAGTCGGAGCTGGGTCTCGCCGGGCTGATCGCATCCAGTGACTACGATGTTCTCAATCTGATTTTGGTCGCCAGCGCGGGCAACACGCTGGGCGCTGTCGTCAATTGGATGCTTGGCCGAGGTATCGACAGGCTGCATGATCGAAAATGGTTTCCTGTAACGCCTGAGCAACTCGATAAAGCGACGAAACAGTATCACAAGTATGGTCGCTGGAGTTTGCTCCTGAGCTGGATGCCAATCATTGGCGACCCGTTGACCCTAGTAGCAGGCGTAATGAGAGAACCGCTTTGGTCGTTTCTCGTACTCGTAGGCATCGCAAAGACTTTGAGATACATCTCAGTCGCGGGGATCACGCTGAATTTGCTCTGACCTGACAAGGCTGTTACGGCCTGATTTCGACAATCATCCAGCACGTCCGGATCAAGTCTGCTTCAATACGGCTTACCGGGAAATCAGGAAAGTACGCCCGTTGTCAGGCCTTCACTTCGGTATACCTGCATGGTACGTTTGCCAGTGTACTAGAGAATTAAACTTGTTTTGTTTCAATGCGTTACGTAGTAGTAGGGGTTTCTCCCTGTCTCTCCGCCATTTACATACTGAAAATAAGTAATTTATTTTGTAGTCGCCTTTATTATCCGGAGCAAATATTCTGTTTCGGGCAGCATGTATTCGCGAACAAAGGCAGCCTGTTCGATCAAATCTTCCGGGTCAGGCGCTGCGTCTGCTGCAGCCTCCATTCGGCTCCACGCTGTGGCAAAGGCCAGCAAGCCAGTTAACCGCATGTAGTCATAGGCGACAAATCCCGGGTCCGGCATGTCTGCTATAATAGTGCTGGCTTGTTGCCAGTGATCAAGTGCGCGTTGCAGGGCGGTGGCAGTGGCTGTCAGTTCATCCGACGATGCCGCTTCAATTGCCTTGCCGATGTCGGCGGCGAAAGCTTCTGCAGCCAGCTGGCCGCCTGACTTTTGCAGGCTGACGGCCAGGTTGGTCGCATGCAAGCCGTTAGCGCCTTCATAGATTCGGGAAATCCGCGCATCACGGGCGATTTGTTCGACACGGTAATCCTTGATATAGCCATAGCCGCCATGAATCTGGATGGCCATATCAGCACATTCGGTGGCAGCATCCGAGGTAAAGACCTTGCAGACCGGCAGCATCATCGCAGCAAGGGGAGAGCGTTGATCTATGCCGAGATCGACCGCCGTTTTGTAGGTCATAGCGCGGCACCCCATTGTCAGGGCCCGCTGCCTGATCAGCATACGTCGGATGTCGCCATGTTGGTCAATGGGCTGGGGATCGTCGGCACCTGAATTTCTGTCCAGGCTGCGGCCCTGTCGGCGATCGGCGGCGTAGGCGTGGCTGCGCTGCAGGGCGACCTGACACAAACCGATTGCCTGGATGGCAACATCCAGCCGCATGGCATTCATCATGGTGAACATGCGACCCAGGCCCTCGCCGACATCACCGACCATCTCCGCGCGAGCATTGTCAAAATTGATCTGGCAAGTGGGGGAGCCGTGCAGACCCATTTTTTCTTCCAAACGCGAAACCGAAATATTGTTGCGGCTGCCGTCGGGTAATACAGCCGGACACAAAAACAGGGACAGACCCCGTGATCCTTCAGGCGCCTCTTCCGTGCGGGCGAGAATGCAATGCAGGATATTGGAGGTAATGTCCTGATCGCCGTTGGAGCAAAATACTTTGCCGCCGGTCAGACGCCAGGATCCGTCAACATCCCCGTCTTGATTTTGGCTTGCGGTCGTGCGGATCAACCTGAGATCCGACCCTGCCTGGGGTTCACTGAGCACAATCGTGGCGGAATATTCGCCGCTGATCAGCCCGGGAATATAGCGCAATTTCTGTTCGTCCGATCCTTCCGCTGCAACCAGCTTCAGGGCCGCAGGCGGGCAGGTGACATTCATGCTGATATTGAGACTGGCCCCGGACACCATTTCCAGCACAACGTTGCCCAGCACATCTGCAAGACCCTGACCGCCAAATTCCTCAGCCACATTGATGCCGTACCAGCCATTGTCGGCATATTGCCGGACGATGTCACAGGCGACAGATGAAACCCTGACGCGACCCTCTTCGATCCAGGGTGGCTGGTTGTCCAGGTCAGGTTCACCGGGGGCAACGACGCCATCTACAAATCGGGCGGCGTGGTCAATGATATTGTTTGCGTTGGCGGCATCCCAGTCCTCCAGCCGGTCAACGCCGGCGGCCTGGTTGAGGACAAAAAGAACATCGTCAACAGGGCTGCAATAATCACCAGAGTTATAATTTTTGCGCTGTGCTTTGCTCATGTGTCATATCCCGGACAATCGATTCAAATATCTTGCAAACGAAATTACCATACCATAGGGTATGGAGATCGCAAGAAGTGAATGCCTGACCATCGGAGTTAACATTGGATAAGCCGGTAAACAGTCTCAGTCGCGAACACTGGATCGATCTTGCCCTTCGCAGTCTACCAGAAAATGGTATCGACAAGATCACCATCGCGGGGCTGGCGCGTGAACTACAAGTCACCAAAGGCAGCTTCTACTGGCATTTCAAGGGTCGGGAAGATTTGCTTCAGGCCATGCTGAAGCGCTGGGAAGAAACCGGCAGCGAAGTTGTTTTTCGAGAAGTCGACCGTGTCGGAGGCAATGCTATGCGCCGCCTGAGGCATATGGCAGACATCATTTTCAGGCGCTATGGCGAGCAACTTGATCTCGAACTTGCACTCAGGGCCTGGGGCCGCAAGGATCCGAAGATCCTGAAGGCTATTCGTCGTGCAGATGAGCGACGCATGACGTACATGCAAAATCTGTTCGCTGAGATTTATCCCGACAAAAAACTTGCTGAGGCAAAAGCCTGGCTGTTGTTTTCTCTTTATGTTGGCGAAAACATCATCGCGGCCCGCGCCAGGGAGCAGAACCGGGAAGACCTGTTGTGGACATGTGTTGATACCTTGTTGGCGGACGCGGCCTGACATGTATATCTTCATCCAACATACTATGCAGTACGGAAAAGTTTTCAGAAAGTTATGCCGATGACCGGCCTGACGTCCGCTGAAGTAATTCGAATAGCAAAAGAATTTGGTGCAGATCTGGCTGGCATCGCCAGTGCCCCGACCTTGTCTGACTATCCGCCGGACAGGCGCTGGCCGCAGACACCGGAGCGCATGACACCGGATGCCAAAAGTGTCGTGGTATTGGCCTTGCGGGTGCCTGTTGCCACGTTTCGCACAAAGGAACCTGAGGCCTATCAGATGGTCAATATGATGATCAATCGCAGGCTCGACAAAATCGCCAGAAAGGTTTCCGAAGCGCTGGAGCGTCGCGGATATTTTGGCCTTGTCATGAACAACAACTCAACCGACTGGGAATTGAAATCCGGCACCTATGGACATCTCAGTTTGCGCCACCTTGCCGTCGAGGCAGGCATGGGCACCCTGGGTCTGGGCGTCAATTTTATGTGCGTTGAATATGGCCCCCGCGTCAATCTGGGTGTCGTGGTGACGGACGCCGAGCTGGAACCGGGCGAGCCTATGACCGAGCAACTTTGCATCGGCGAAGGTTGTTCACGCTGTTTGTATGCTTGCCCGACAGACGCCGTGCTGCACTTCCACATCGACAAACGCCAGTGTTCCATCGAAGCCCAGACCACTGGATTTTATGGCGCTGCCGATTTGTTCCATAAAGTTCTGACGTCTGATTCTGAAAAACGCAAAGAGATCCTGAACTCCTCTGACTTGTTGCACTATTGGCAGGGCCTGACCCGTGTCTGGGGTTGCTTTGGGACGTGTCCACGCTGTACGGCCGTTTGCCCGGTGGGGGATGACTATCATGAAAGTCTGGCAGTCCCACAAAAGGTCATCCCGGAAACAACGCCGGACAGAATTGCCAAGGGCGAACATTACAAACAAACCAGGCAACAGGGCGACGCGGTGCCAGGGCTGGACGACTGGAATGTGCGTTGGGTCGGGCCGGATGGCTACACAGGCAAGGCTGCCAAGACACAACGTCGGAAATACAAATTAGAACTAAATGCAAAATCGGAAGAGCCATCCTCATGAATGAGTTGATCCCGACCACGCTGACGGCTGAGGCTATCAAGGAAAAGGCATTGTCCCTTGGCGCGGACCTTGTGGGTATTGCGGACGGAGCGCTGATGGATCAGTACGCACCAGATCCATTGAACCCTCGTACACCGTCACATATCACAGAGTATGATGGCGGACGGGTCATTGTGTTGGCCAAGCGAATCAGCTTTGCCACATCACGCCTGCCCGCCTGGAATGACCAACACAAGTTCTATGGTGATGAATTGCTGATCTCGGCGCTGGAAGAACTGGCGCTCGATCTGGTGTTCTGGCTGGAAGACAACGGTGCCCCGGGATTGTTGATCCCCTATCACCATGTTGACCCGCTGAAGTTTGTGAAGGGCGAAGACACCCAGGCCACTTATCCTTTATCGGCCGAGCACGCTGCCGTTGAGGCCGGTCTCGGCACCCTGGGTTTGAACCAGCAACTTATCACGCCGGAATATGGACCGCGCGTTATTCTTGGCCTGGTCATGACCTCGGCGGATGTCGTGCCGGATCGAAAGATGGAAAAAACCCTGTGCCTGGGGCCGGAATGTGGGCGTTGCCTCAAGGCCTGTCCTGCAGATGCTGTGCAGCACTGGGACCGTGACTGGAAAGCCTGTGACAAGTTCCGCTCTCCTTTCGGCTTTGAATTCCTGTCTGACTATCTCACTGGCATATTGAAAGAACCGGAACAGGAACAACAAATCGCCAAACTGCGCGGCATGGAGTCGTCTGAAATATTCCAGGCCATGTTGCGTGGCAGTGGCGTGATCACCGGCTGTCGGCGTTGTGCGGATGTCTGTCCGGTGGGAGATGATTACGAAACCCTGCTTAAAAAATGGGTTGATGACATTCCAGAAGAGACACCGGAGAAACTTGAGCGGCTGCAGGTCATGACCGAAGCCACCCTGCCGGAAAGCTATCATAACCAGAAGCGCTGGGTCGGTGATCTGTAACCCGCGGCAAAATTCAAGGGGAAGACAAACAATGGCAAATCCGTTTCCGGAAGTGAAACCCGAAAGACGTCGGCCCGAATTTGAAACGCCGCTGCATATGCTGACCCATGCAGTGACCGGACATCCGGACAGGCTCGCCATAATCAGTGGTGAAAACAGTATTACCTATGCTGATTATTATGCCGCGATTGCCGGCATGGCCGCTAACCTGCTGGCGTTGGGGGCGAAGGGTGAACGGGTTGTTATACTCAAATCCAACTCCGTCGAAACTTCGGTGGCGGTTTATGCCGTCTGGGCGGCGGGCGGACAGGTGGTTTTGTTTAACCCGCTTTACACAGAGAATGAGCTCGGGCCCCTGATGGCTGATTGCACGCCCAGGATTGTGCTCTGTGACGCGCCTTTGCAGGACGTGTTGCAGCCACTGGCTGAAGCCAACAACGTTGAGCATTTCCTGACCTTTGATGATGAGCAACTAGCTGTGGATCAATGGCGCGGCAACCGGAACCTGAAGTTTCCGCATCCCCTGCCCAAGGGCACGGATGATGCGATTCTGGCCTATACCGGCGGCACAACAGGATTACCCAAGGCGGCTGTTCACAACCAGGCCCGGTTGGTGATGGGTGCGCGACTGATGGAAGCCCTTGGTGGCACGGGGATCGCTGAAGAAATCTGGCTGAATGTGGCACCGCAGTCCCATATCTGGGGCTGGTATATGACCTTGTTGACCCCTGTATATGGCTGCAACACCGTTGTTATTGTACCGCAATTTAAACCCGACCTGGTGATTGCCGAGATGGCCCGTCACAAGGTGACAATCTTTGCCGGTGGGCCGTCCGTTATCTATAACGCCTTGTTGGCAGTGCCGAACCTGAAGGACACGGATCTCGGAAACCTGCGTCTTTGTCTGGGTGGCGGTTCTGCCTTCGCCGAAGCAACGATCCAGGCATGGCATGCCGCCACGGGCAATACCATTTATGAAATCTGGGGCATGTCCGAAGCAGCCCCTTTGGCTGGCAATCCGTCAGACCGCCCGAACAAGGCCGGCACGATCGGGTATCCGTGCGCGATGACGGATGTCGAGGTTGTCGATCCGGAAAATGGCGTCGACATCATGCCTGTTGGCCAGCCCGGAGAACTCCGGATCAAGGGGCCGCAGATGATCACGGGGTACTGGAACCGACCGGAGGAAACAGCAAGTCTGATCCAGGGCGAGTGGCTTTATACCGGTGACATTGGCCATTATGACGAAGATGGTCGACTGACCATTGTGGACCGCAAGAAGGACATGATCATCGTTGGTGGCTACAACGTCTTCCCGCGTGAGGTCGATGAAGTCCTGTTTGCCCATCCTGGCGTCCAGGAAGCGGCAGCCGTAGGTGTGCCCGACAGCCATCGCGGTGAAGCCATCCAGGCTTATGTGGTGCTGGCCGAAGGTGCAGCCCCCAGCGAGAAGGAGATCATCGACTATTGCCGCGAAAAACTGGCAAAGTTCAAGGTGCCGTCGATCGTACAGATTGTTCCGTCATTGCCCAAAACGCCGGCTGCGAAAATAGACAAGATGGCCTTGCGAAAAATCGCAGCCAAAAACTGAAGCGCAATTTCAGTTCCTTGGCCCCTGGTACAGCCAACTGGTACAATACAGCCTCATGCAGGTAAGCATGCCGTTGCCAAGGCATTGATATCGTTCGACCACAAGCGGACATCATCGAAAATCAAGAATGCCCGCGAAGGGGCGGGGAGCGTAGCGACCCAATCCCGGAGGAAGAGGGAGGCAGATTGCAGCCTGCGACACGGAAAATATTTATGTATTGCGTCCCATCAATTGGCTTCTTGACCCCCATGTCCCTGGCTGCCTTTGTTGCCAGAGCCCGGACACAAACCCTGGCGGTTGCGGCATACCCTGCGGGACAGTATCGTTGGCGCAATCAAGCTTTAACATTTTGGGGATCAGCTTCGGCTGAATGAATATGATGGCTGAAACAGAACAACCAGATCCCGCTCGCTTTTTGCCGGTTGCCGGTGCTGTGTTGCTGTTGGCCCGAAATGCCAAAACCCAAGCCAATTACAAGGTTGGGCAATTGTTTGACCGGATATGGCCTTCCCTCATACGTGGGCATTATTGCCTGTACACACAAGCCAGCGGTCGACCCGTCGGGTTTTGCAACTGGATACTGGTGTCCCGGGAAGTTCTTGATGAATACCTGGAAGACAATCGGGCAATCAAACCCGAAGACTGGGACAGCGGCGATATCCCGTTCTTCCCCGAGATGATTGCGCCGGAAGGCCACTTGCGCCAGATCACAGGTGATCTGCGTGAAAATATTATGGTTGACAGATATCCGGTCGCATATTCCCTGCGTGGCATCTCGATGGACAAGGATGGCAACCGTCCGAAGCAGCGGGTTTTCAAATGGCGAGCGCGCTCAAAAAGCTTTTTGGAGAGCCGGAATTTGGTACCCTCAGGCGACCGGAATATTCGCATTCTTTAGAGCTGTTCCAGACGAAATCAAGTCATTGCTCCGCCGATCGATTGCTTAAACCTCAGGGGTTGTGGCAAAGCGATCAGGCATGAATTGAGTCCACGCCTGGAGTGTTTTCGACTTTAGTCGAAACACCTGACGCCTGTAACCATTTGAAAAGCACCAAGGATATTAGATGAGGCGATTCGGCTAAAGCCGATATCGCTCTACACACCAAAAATTAATTCTGCTCAGAAACATCCGGGAAACCTCACTCGCCTCCGACAGGCCTATAACTGCATCCATCGAATAACCTTCGATATGTCGACAGCAGGAACTGTCGGGACGCCCCGGAAGGCAGGAACCTCCGGTTCATTTTTGAAATAGCGCCTTGAGCGCATCACAGTTATCTGAACAGGAGAATTATTATGGGCGACATAGACCTCGATTTTGACGAAATTCACTTTGGCAATGACAACGATTCCCTTACCGACACATATGATGGAATGACCTTGTTTGCAGACGGCGGCGATGATCGATTAGCAATCGAAGGTACGGGGAACGCAATCTACGGCGGTAGTGGAAACGATAGCTTAACCGCCAATGGAAACAGCAACTATGTAGACGGTGGCACAGGCAGCGATACAATCTGGGCCTATGGCAGCAACAACAGTCTCTACGGTGGCAGCGGCAACTATAGTGACACATTGATCAGCGCTGGCAACAATACCACGCTGAATGGTGGTGCTGGCGACGACACCCTGATCGGCGGTGAAGGCAACGAGACCTTCCTCTTTTACATGGGCGACGGCAACGACACGATCACAGATGCAGATGGCTCTGGCGTATTGGAACTGCGCACACATTCGGGCCACGATTTTGCAATCGCTGATATCGAAATCGCAGCAACCCTGAGCGATGGCGCCATGCTGCTTTCCTTTTCAGCAGATGGATCCGACATGGGCTCGGTTACCATTGATCTGAGCGAAGGATCAATGCTGCAAACACTTCGTCTGGGTGCTGATGGTACAGAACTGGATATGCAATCCATTATCGACAACATGGGCGACGGTTCAGTAACGCTGACAGGTTCAGGCGAATTTTTCGGTCTGGAAATTAACGCCTCCGGCGACGGGCAGACCCTGACCGGGAACGCAGGCGACGATGAAATCACTGTCACAGGTGACCAGGCGACCGTCCGTGGTGAAGATGGCAATGATACGATCAATGTTACCGGTAATAGCGCCAATATTAATGGCGACGCTGGTGATGATACCATCATCTTCACCGGCGACACCGCACAGGTCAGGGGCGGAAGCGGCAATGATGCTGTTTCAGCCAATGGCAACCATAACTTGCTCGCAGGCGGTTACGGCGACGACACCATCATTTCTACGGGTGACAACAACGATTTGCATGGTGGTTCTGGCAACGACAACATTACCATGACGGGATATGGTCAGGACACCTGGGCCGGTAGCGGTAACGACACAATCACGGCAAATGGCGACCGCAGTTTTGTTGCTGCTGGCACTGGTGATGATGAAGTCAATGTCACTGGTGATCAGACGACTGTCCGTGGTGAAGATGGCAATGATACGATCAATGTTACTGGTAATAACGCCGATATTAATGGCGGCTCTGATGATGATACCATCACCTTGACCGGCGACACCGCAGAGGTGAGAGGCGGAAGCGGCAATGATAATATTACTGCCACTGGCAACCATAGCTTGCTCGCGGGCGGTTACGGCGACGACACCATCATTTCTACTGGTGACTATAATGATCTGCATGGTGGTGATGGCAACGACATCATTACCATGTCGGGATATGGCCAGGACACCTGGGCCGGTGGCGGTAACGACACGATTACGGTAAATGGCGACCGCAGTTTTGTTGCTGCTGGAACCGGTGATGATGAAGTCTATGTCACAGGTGACCAGGCGGCCGTCCATGGTCAAGATGGCAATGATACGGTCAGTGTTACCGGTAATGACGCCTTTATAAATGGCGGCGCTGACAACGATGCCATCACCCTGAGCGGCGAAAACGCAGTGGTGTGGGGCGGTAGCGGCAGTGATTCCATTACGATCAATGGCAATCACAACCTGGTCGATGGCGAAAGTGGCAATGACACCATGTCTGTTACTGGCGGCACCAACAACAGCCTGTCCGGCGGAGAAGGCAACGATACTTTCACTGTCCTCGGTTCTAACAACAGCGCTTACGGCGGCGACGGTGATGATACGTTCAGCACTTACAGCTACGGCAATAACAATGAAACTGGCTCACAAAACACGATTGACGGTGGTGCGGGTAACGACACGATGTTCATCGAAGGTGTTGGTCACCTTGTCGAGGGTGGCAGCGGTGATGATTTTATGCGCCAGTTGAGTAATGTTTCCGACAGCAGCAGCAACCACTTCATTGGTGGCGACGGTGCCGATAGCCTCATTTCCAATGGCGAAGGACAGATCTCGGAAGGTGGCGCGGGTAACGACATCATTGTTGCGGTTGGCTCAGGGTCCGAACTTTCCGGCGGTGACGGTGATGACCTGTTGGTTGCCGGTGGTTTGGGTGCTGTAACCTTCGCGAATGCCGATACGATGTTGAACTCCGGTCTGCACGATATGCTGAACCCGGAAGAAGGATCAACTCTTGAGGGCGGTGCCGGTAACGACATCCTGATGGGCAGCTTTGGCAATGACACGCTCGATGGTGGCGAAGGGGCCGATACCTTTGTTTACCACATTGGCGAAGGCCAGGACATGATCATTGGTGACGGGCAGGATACGCTGGTTATCAATGGCGGTATCATGGGTGATTTGTCTGGGTTGAATGTCGTGACCGATCTCAGTGACTTTAATTCTGAAGTCGACCTGGTCGCATTCATGAGAAAGACCGAAGACGGTTCAACCGCCATCCTGGAAATGCACAGCCAGGACGATGTATCCGGGAACATCAACTTCGTTGGCAGCATCAACTTCGATCTCGCCGACGGCGAAATGATCGAAACGCTGAAAATTGGTGGCCTCGAAGTGGATATGGCGGCGATGTTGGAAGCGGCCAGCACGGTAGGCAATGACTACGCCGCTAACTGGGGTGAAACCCTGCAGGAAGCGCATGAGATGCTCGAAGGCTTCCAGGCAGGTGGCGAGAGACTGGACGAAACCAGTGTCCTTGATCAGATGGAAACCATCCTTGATGAGGCGTTGGAAGGCGGTGGCGGCGTGGAACTGTTCTACCAGGAAGGCGTTCAAGGGGTTGCAACTGATACCATCGAGACCGTTTTGGGCGAAGATAATACCGACGACTTCGCTTGATCCGACAGACCAAACGAGCAAGAAAGGGGAGTTCTTCGGAGCTCCCCTTTTTCGTTTCAAACAACACTTCTCAAAAACAAGCTGGAAGGCGGTTTTGTCATGACAGCCTTTACACGGGTCTGTATGAGCACCCAATATTCATACCCTTGTTCGACCACCAGCGGACCTCATCAAAAAATCAAAAATACCCGCGCAGCGACCTAATCCCGGAGAAATTGGGAAGCAGATTGCAGCCTGCGACACGGATCATGATCAGGTATTGTGTCCCCTTAATCGGGTGAACACGGGGATGGGGATATGTCCTGGTTTGTAGTAATTCAGACCTGATCTGACAGTTACCGATTTTGACGCGGCGTCTGTCAGGTCAAGTTTGGTCTATAAACTTTTCCTTCCAGATACGTTTACCATCCTCCAGGGTTTGCATGGGCGTGCGGCCCTCGCAGACT
>JABILA010000143.1 GCA_018654745.1 Alphaproteobacteria bacterium | reverse complement strand
TGGCGGGACGGCTTTGCCAGATCAGAACAAGCCGCAGCGAATGCATCCCGCAGCAAGCTGCAATCCGCCCAGGCGACGGACTGCGCCGACTGGCTGCCCAATGACTTGTTGATCAAGGCCGATCGTTGTTTGATGGCCCATGGTGTTGAAGGTCGGGTGCCATTTCTGGATCCGGTGATCACGCAGGCCGCATTCTTGCTGCCAGATAATTTGAAAATCAGGCATAAACGCGGCAAATACTTGCTGCGCAAGTGGCTGGACAACGCCCTGCCCGTTGCGGATGCCTTCGCCAAAAAACGCGGTTTCACGGTTCCCGTCGGCGAATGGATAGCCTGTCAGGGCAAGCGTCTCGGCCCGCTGGTTGCAGCGCAGCCCGGCATAGCCGAAGTCGCCAGGCCTGACCAGGTCGTGCGGTTGTTCGAAAACACCTCTGAAAAGCGTCATGCGTTTGCAGCCTGGTCCTTGTTGTTCTATGCCTTGTGGCATAATCGGCATATCCTGAATGCCGACATTGACGGCGACGTCTTCCACGCCCTTCATACTAACCAAAGCAATTGAACAGACCATGACCCAGACATTCAACCTTATCATTCGCAACGGCACCTTGATGACACCTGGTGGACGACTGGAAACAGATATCGGGGTTCGGGATGGCAAGATTGCCAGCATCGAAAATCTTTCTGGCAGTGACGCGGACGAAGTGATCGACGCAAAAGGTTTGCATGTGTTACCAGGAGCCATCGACACCCAGGTTCACTTTCGCGAACCCGGTGGTGAACACAAGGAAGATCTGGAAAGTGGTACCCGCGCCGCAATAATGGGCGGCATAACGGGCGTATTTGAAATGCCTAATACCAACCCGTTGACCACGACGCGTCAGGCCCTGGCCGACAAAATCACGCGCGCCAAGGGGCGGGCCTGGTGCAATCACGCCTTTTATATGGGCGGGACGGCGGATAATGCCGCCGATATGGCAGACCTGGAACGCGCCCCTGGTTGTTGTGGCGTGAAGGTCTTTATGGGCTCTTCCACCGGTAATCTTCTGGTCGAAGATGATGAAAGCTTACGGGCAGTCCTGAGCCACGGTGTTCGGCGTGTAGCCGTTCATGCCGAAGATGAGCCGCGCTTGATTGAACGAAAAAAAGTCGCCGAGGAAAGTGGTGATGTGCATTCCCATCCGGACTGGCGCGATGCGGAGACCGCCATCCGGGCCACCAGGCGTCTGATCAATATTGTGCGGGAGACCGGCCGCAAGGCGCATTTGTTGCATGTCTCGACAGCAGACGAAATGCATCTGATCGCCGATCACAAGGACCTGATTTCCGTAGAAGCCACTCCGCAGCACCTGACCCTGTCGGCCCCTGATTGTTATGACCGCCTGGGGCCATTCGCGCAGATGAACCCACCGATCCGCGATGAGCAGCATCGCCAGGGTCTTTGGTGGGGGCTGCAACAAGGTGTCGTCGATATCATTGGTTCAGACCATGCCCCTCATTCAGCCGAGGAAAAACAACAGCCTTATCCAAAAAGTCCCTCGGGCATGCCCGGCGTGCAGACTTTGATGCCAGTTATGCTGAACCATGTCGCCCAGGGGCGACTGACTTTGGAACACCTTGTGGACCTTGTCGCCTCAAGCCCTGCCCGCTTATTTGGTATTGTCGGCAAAGGTCGCGTTGCCGTTGGCTATGACGCTGATTTCACACTGGTCGATTTGCAGCACAAACGCGAAATCACCGACGACTGGATTGAAAGCAAATGTGGCTGGACACCGTTCAACGGCGAAACCATTACCGGTTGGCCAATGGCAACAATTCTGGTCGGCAACACGGTCATGCGGGATGGCGAATTGTTGGGTACGGCCAATGGTCAGCCGATGCGGTTTTTCGAAGCAGAAAACCCGCAAGGCTGAGCAGCCTCACGGGTTTAATAGTCTCAAAATCAATAGTCTGACGATTAAAGTTCGGGGTCAGCCCTTCTTGATCATATAGGTGTATTCGCCTTCAGCTTCCTGTGTATCCAGCAATTCATCACCGGACTGGCGACAAAAGGCTTCGAAATCCTTGACCGAACCAGGGTCGGTGGCCACGATTTTCAGGACTTCGCCTGAGTTCATACCATTCATGGCTTTCTTGGCCCGGAGAATGGGCAGAGGGCAGTTCAGGCCGCGGGCATCCAGTTCGCTGTTAAATTCTGACATCGTTTTTCCTTCTTTCAGGCGAGGACCCCGTCAATCCATCGTCGGGACAGGGCCGTAGCGGAATTTGGGCGATCCCGGTTTGAAACGAAATCGCTGAAGCATGGAGCAATTTCAGAGAAAATGCGCCGGTTTGTTTGTTCATACCAGAGGGCTTGAGGCAACACTGCGTTTCCGCGAAACCGGGGAACACTCTGGTTTATGCGGGAAGTCTATACCCTCACTTCCTGTGAGGCCACCTAAAATTAGACTTTTCTTATATAACATATTTGTGACTGTCACCGCGGCACCAGACCGGGTGGGAGGGTATTCCGTTCCCTATTCGACGGTGCGCAACATCGGCTGAGGGCGGGTTTCAACCTGCGCAGGTTCGGTATCATGCGCCAGTAATTTTCGGCCTTTCAGAATGTAGGCCCGGGTCTTTACGCCACCCTTGAACTCAAGCTCGCCCCTGTCTTCAAATTCATACAGATGTTGCAATCGCCAATAGGTGGTTTCGGCAACCTGAATGGTATTATCCCTGCCTTCTGATTCCAGACGACTGGCCAGATTAACCGTTTCTCCCCACAAATCAAAAGCAGGTACCTTGGTTCCGATCACACCGGAGACAACCGAACCCGTAGCGATGCCCACCCGCATCTTGAGGGGCAGACCACGGTTCTTTGAATATTGATCAATGGCGTTCAGGGCATCGATGGCAAATTCCAGAACAGCCTGGGCACTTTCAGGCGACGGATTACGAACACCACCCACCACCATATAGTTATCCCCGATGGTTTTAACCTTTTCGACGCCCTTGGCCTCAGTGATTTCATCCATCATCTTGAAAATATCGCTGAGGATTTCAACCAGGTGACTAGGTGCCAGCCGGTTTGTCAGGGACGTAAAACCAACCAGATCGGCGAACAGGACTGTGGCTTCGCCAACGGATTCAGCAATGGTTTCCTCGCCTTCCTTCAATCTGTCGACAATGCGATCCGGCAAGAAATTCCGCAGCATCGCATCACTGATTTTCTTCTCCTTCTTGAGTTCCATTTTGAACTCAAAGGCGCTGCGTTCTTTCCATTCCAGAATCATGGTGTAGGCCAGACCGATGATGATGGATGATACCAGCACATAGTTGGCATTGATAAAGACGAACTCCGTGCTTCCAGCCAGATACATGGCCCCGTTCGATGCCAGCAATATACCAAGACAGGTCATCGCCGCCGGGATGAACAGGAGCCGCAACAAACCGCAGGCAAACATGATGGCCAGCAAAATGGTCGCGGCGCCATAACTGAAACCATCTGGCAGGGCATGGAGTACAACCAGGATACCCGTGGCACCAATCATGGCCGTAAGACCAAGAATCAATTGTGACCAGCGGACAAATGACGGGTGAAATGTAAGGCCAAAAACACTGGCAGCGACAAGGACACAAATCAATCTGGCAGCCAGCATATAAAACAGCCGGTCCGGATCGATGTAATAATCCCAGAACAAATAGCAAAGAAACAGCGCCCCGGCGATGGGCAGGGAAACACGGACAAATGCGATAGAACGTGCAGCATATTCCAGGCGGAATCGCGCCTCATTCTCGGCATCAAATTTCTTCAAAAGCATCTGCTATCAATCCGTAAATTATTGAAATCAATAATAAATTAGACTTAAATTTGATTTAAATTATACATTATCGAAAAAACCAATAACAAGATAATAAGTAGCTACAAATCAGCTGAATAACAGAATTTCAACCTGGTCATCGGATGTATTTCTACATCTAGTTGCTGAATATTTTCCAGACACAACTGTTACTGTTCAGCAAAAATGCAATTTCTCAAGTTGCTGAAAATTCCTGCTCCATGGCGTTCAGGCAGTAGGCATTGCAGCGCTCAAGATAATCTCCCTCGCACGCCGGTGACGGCAATTCCGTTTCAGCGACAAAGTTTCTGAAGTTACGACTGTCAAACTGATTGCTGGTCAGAAAATATGGTTCCTGAAATTTCATCCGTCGGCGAAAAAGGCGTTCGGCGATGGTCATGGGCATACCGTCAAAATCATGATCTGTGGAAAGTGAAATTCCGGTTACCCCGAGAGATTCTGATGCGGCCCTGAAAAGGGTTTCCAATTTGACAGCATGCTGACTGGTAACATTGAAAATACCACTTGCCGTGACGTCTGTTTCCGCCAGGTGCCACATTGATTCGATTACAAAATCAACGGGCACGACATTAACCGGCAAGCCCGGATCGGCAATGACCCGTAACCTCAGGTCGTTGTCAAAAAATTCTCCGATATTGATCTCCAACCTGCGCTTCAACAAATAGAGCGCCCTGAAAACGCCCTGGTATCCGGTATATCCCAGGCTGGATCCGCTGCCACTATCCCCGGCCACAATGGGTGGGCGGTAAATCCTGTATTCAATGCCCTCCTCGCCACAAAGCGCTGCCACGCGTCTTTCTGCTTCCGCCTTCGAATTTTCGTAGGCGTTGCTCTTGCTGGCGCCGGTATATTCCGGATCAACCAGTTTTTCACAGGCGACCCCGTTTTCGACCGGCGATGCATATGCCGTACTGACATAATTCAGACGAACGGATGTTTTGCAGTTTTTCAGGAAGGCAAGCAAATTTACGGTGCCACCAACGTTGGTCTCAAAAACGGTATTGTCTCCGTTACCGTTGTCTTCAAAGGCAGCAGCAAAATGCCATATATCGGTAACATTCGCGGCGACCTCTTTCGCGTCGCATTCAGAAAGACCACAGTTCTGAGTCCGGACATCACCCTCAACGGCGACAAAATCCGACGATATATCCAGGGCTGGTCCAGAATGCTGTTCGTTGATCCGAAGGATCATCGAGCCCAATCCGCGTTCCGATGCGTTCCGAGCCAGAGCAAATACACGGAATCCTTGCCGCAAGAGATGGGCCGTGAAATATGCGCCCAGAAATCCGGTCGCGCCGGTGACAAGTGCCGTTCTCTTCATCAGATATTTGTCAGAGGCTTCTCGGCTGAAACCAGCGTGTACATGTAGGCCGCCGGCGTCACCTCGATATTGGTAAACCTGGCCTCACGCAACATTTCTGACACCTCGTTGAAGGAGCGTACCTTGCCCGCCGGGCTGATCAGCTGCATCAAAAGCGAAATGGCAAATGTCTCATCCGGGACATCGTCGGACGTCCGCATGGTTTCAAAGATCAATATCTTCCCACCCGGTGGTAATGCCTTGTATGCCTTGCGTAACAATAGCTGCGCCGTGTCGTCAGGCCAGTCGTGCACGATCCGCATCATCAGAATTGTATCGGGCCCTTCCGGAAAAGCATCACGCAGGAAGTTGCCGTTGAAAATTTCGATCCGGGAACTGAGCGACGGAAACGGCGTCAGATAGTCCTGGGCCTGGGCACAGATTTGCGGCAGGTCGAACAACACCACACCCAGTCCGGAATATTGCGACGTCAGCGTTGCCGCCAGGCGTCCACTGCCACCACCAACATCAAGCAACCATTTGCTGTCGCTGAAATCATAATATTCCATCAGCAGCAATGTCGGCACCACGCCGCTCTCGTGCATCAGGTTGGCATAGTTACTGGAGATATCGTCGCCGTCATCAAAGAAATAGGCGAAATTGGTTGTCGTCGGTTTGTCTTCTACCAGTGCGGTTTCAAGTTCCCGGCAGGCGTCATAGAGACTTTCAAACAGTTTGACATTGGCGCCCTGATATTCCGGTCGTCCCTTGACCAGATAAGTCGCGGACATGGAAGAGTTGCCGTAATACTCACCCGTTTTTTTCAAAAGCTTGATCGCCACAAGACTTTCCAGAAACAGCAAACATGGTTTCCTGGGAATCTTGAGATGCTCGCACAACTGTCCAAACTTCAGGGATTTGCTGGACAGATAGGTGAACAGATCGCGCTTCAGGGCAACAGACAACAACTGGGCACGAAAGGCCCCGGTCATGATTCCGAACAGGTCTGACTCTGACTCCGTCAGCAGCGAATCAGTGACCTGATCGCTCTGCAATTGATCAATCGAAATAACTCACCCCCTGAAAACAAACCCCAGGGCAATTCCGGTTTAGACGGAATCGCTCATGCATCGATTGTTGACCCAAACCATGGGGTTTGAGGCAACGCTGCGTTTCCGTTGAACCCGGAAACGCTCCAGTGTTCTCCCCAACACGAACCGGTGGCTTTGTTTTGCAAATTAAAGAGATACGCACAGATTATGACTTGCCAAATATAATTTTACACTCACGTGTTAGACCATAATCATCGAATAAACTCATAGCAAGTTGAAAAATCAGAAAAAATCGGCATCCGGATAAACCGGAAGCAACGTCAGTTGCACCCGGTTCGATCAGGTCAGGTCGAAATCGACTGTCTAGGGATCAGGACGAAGCGGCTTTCGCGGCTTCATATTTTTCCTTTTCTTCCGCAACCAGTTCCTTTTTCGACAACTTGCCGATCATGGTTTTTGGCAATTCGTCACGGAATTCTGTCTGGCGTGGCAAAGCATGTTTCGCCAGTTTATCCTGAAGAAACGCCTTGAGTTCATCCTCATTCAGCGTTTGCCCATCTTTCAGCTTGATGAATGCCTTGATCGCCTGGCCGAGGTAATCATCTGTGATGCCAATGACCGTAACTTCCTCAACGCCGGGGTGCTGATAAATTGCTTCTTCGACATGGCGCGGATAGACATTGAAGCCGCCAACCAGAACCAGGTCCTTCATGCGGTCGATGATGAAAGTGTAACCTTCTTCATCCATATACCCGACGTCGCCCGTATGCAGGCGCCCGTCTATAATGGTTTCTGCAGTCGCTTCTTCGCGCCCCCAATAACCCAGCATGACTTGTGGGCCTTCAACACAGATCTCGCCATCTTCTCCCTGTGGCATAATCTTGTGCGGATCTTCGCGGTCGGTGATAATGATACGGGTACCCGGCAGGGGCATGCCAATTGAGGCTTCCTTGCTAACGCCCATCAAAGGATTGGCCGAAGCAATGGGCGAAGTTTCCGTCAGACCATAACCTTCCACCAGTTTGCAACCGGTAAAGCTTTCGAAGTTCTGTTTGACCTCAACTGGCAAGGGTGCACCGCCGGACAGGCAAAATTTCAACGACGACAAGTCATAGTCCGACAGCTTGGGATAATTGTTGATCGCCGTGTACATGGTCGGCACGCCCGGAAACAAGGTCGGCTTTTTCTTGTCGAGGTCCTTCAACACCGGTTCCAGCTCGAACCGTGGATGCATAATGATTTTTGCGGCAATGGAAATGGACAGGTTCATCACCACCGTCATGGCAAAAACATGGAAGAACGGCAGCACGCCCATCATGCGCTCCTCGCCATCCGTAACACCTTCAAACCACACACGACCCTGCATAGTGTTGGCATAAAGATTAGCGTGGGTCAGCATGGCACCTTTGGAAACGCCGGTTGTGCCACCCGTATATTGTAAAACAGCAATGTCATTTGCCGGATCAATATCGGCTGGCGTATAGGCACCGTCATTGTTGATCAGTTGCGCGAAGGCAACGTGCTGTTTGTCATTGGGTACAATGGCAATATCTCCGCGCTTGAATAGTGGGAACAAAATATTCTTTGGGAAAGATAATGCTTCCGGCATGTTGCCGATGATCAATGTCTTGACCCGGCTTTGCTCCAGCATCGCTTTCATTTTTGGATACAGAACCTTGAGGTTCAGCGTCACCATGATATCGGTGTGCGAATCCTCGATTTGATGCAAAAGTTCCTGTTCCGAATATAGCGGGCTGTAATTCACAACCGTGCCACCTGCCTTTAAAATGCCAAAATAGGAAATAATGAATTGGGGACAGTTGGGCAGGAACAGGCCAACTTTTGTTCCCTTGCCAACACCCAGACGCTGAAATCCGGCGGCGGCCCGATCTACCTGATGCCCGATTTCTGCATAAGTGTAGGTCTTGCCCAAAAAGTCGATAACGTCATTGTTGGGGAATCGTCGAACCGCATCATCCAGTATGGCCCACAATGGCTTGACATCAAATGTCTGATTCCATTCGATATTTTCCGGATAGGCTTTCAGCCAGATTTCTTCCGTCATCTTTCTTCTCCCCGATTGGCAGTGCTTTTTTCAGCCGTTCTATGACAGCCTGTTGTGGGTACAAATGCTACTCCGACAATCGGCCTCATACCAGATCAAGATTCCGGAAAAATACTTCTACCAGTTGACAGCTTTGCGACGCTTCAAGCTCTCGGATGGCCAGACTTCTGCCGGATCATAATAAACATCGAAGGACGGGGTATCTTCCGGCAGAGCAATCCACGGCAGTTTCGACCGGGTAAAGATGTGAATATCCGGCGGCAAGAGGTGGCTCTCATCAAGGCTGCCTACACGTACAAAACAAACCTTATCGCCTGGGCCAGCATAGTGGCTCCAGACCGCCACATGGCATTCCGGACAACGAGCGATTTTTTGGCCCTTCCCGCTTTTGGAAGGTGTGTGGACTATTTCTGGCTGCCCCGCATCCAGAACAACGTGGTCAGCTTCAATGATCGCATTCAGGGCAAATGCAGATCCGGATTCTTGCTGGCAGGAGCTGCAATGACAGCAATGCACAAACATCGGCCTGGCCTTCATACGATATTGGATATCACCGCAAGCGCAGCGTCCCTTCATCGAGACAGAAGTCTGATCAGGCCGCGACTGTGGCATTTTCTATGGTCCGGAATCGGTGCACACCGTCGTCACCGATTTCACGCGCCAAAAGGCCATCAATTTCCAGCTTGTTGAAATGGGCCTGTGCTTCTGCAAGGGCCATAAATATCGTGCCGCCTTCCATCTTTCGACGAAATAACCAGGGCAATGAGTTCCACACAGGTGTAGCCGTTGCACATCCCTCGAGGATTGCGGCGAGACGTTCTTCGTGGTGTTCGGTCAGTTCGTCAATGCGTTCATGCAGGCGATAGAACGGCAGACCATGGGCTGGCAATACATAGGTGTCAGCGGGTAGTTCTTTAAATGTTTTCAGTGATTCCAGGTAATCACCCAACGGATTGGCGCGTGGTTCTCCCGGATAAACACCGATGATCGGACTGATGCGCGGCAAGACCTGGTCCCCGGCGATCATGACACCACGTTCTTCACTGAAGAGGCACATATGTTCGAGCGAATGTCCCAAGCCTTCCATACAGACCCAGTCGCTGCCGGCCAGGCGAATTTGATCGCCATCGCGCATACGACTGTAGACGTCGGGCATCGGGTATACACCTTTGGCGAAATTGCCAAAGCCTTGCTTGCGCAAAATATCGAAATGTTCCTCTGGAAGGTCCATTTCCTTGTAGAAACTAAAAACCGATTGAGGCGGCACATCACGGACATCCGATGACAGCAGTTTACCCATGATCCAGTCCGTCCGCGACATCACAAGTTCGGCGTCGAATTTTTCACAAATCCAGCCTGCCAATCCAACATGATCCGGATGCATGTGTGTCACGATCACCCGTTTGACAGGCTTACCGTCGAGAAATTTGTCGAAAACTTCATCCCACAGTTCCATGATCCGGGTGTTTCTCAGGCCCGTATCGATGATTGTCCAACTGTCGCCATCGTCAGCGAGCCAAAGATTAATATGATCAAGGATCAAAGGTAGCGGCATACGCACCCAATATAGACCGGGTGCGACTTCTTTAATGGTTCCCTCAGCAGGGAGTTCGGTACTGGGATAATCAACAATTTTGGACAAGGGTTTTCCGATTAACTTACAGGGGACAAATGCCCTTCCCGGACGGGAAAGGCGATCAAGGGCTGCGTTGCCGCGCCCCAATGAAGGCTCAATGGTATCTTGACGTTTACGTTAACGTCAAGGCTGTTTATTCAGAGTCATTATTATTAAAAACTATCATCCCGTCATTTGCTCGGGGTCAATGGCAAAAGTCGCCTCTGAGGAGCTGGTAACGGCGCTCAAAAGACCGGGGACCTGGGACAGAATTTGTTCGGCATAAAACCGGGTCGTGGCGATTTTCGCCTTATAGAAACCGGCATCGCCTTCCGAAGCGGCAAGTTTGCGGCTAGCCGCCAGAGCCGCGCGTCCCATCAACCAGCCGCCAACAACAGTGGAGAACATCTTGAGATAGTTGGTGGCGCCAGTGCCCTGGGCTCTGGGGTCGTCGACATGTCCGGTGCTGATCCACTCCGTCGCCTTGACCAGTGCTTCATGCGCCAGAGCCAGACTGTTGCCGACTTCGGCCATGTCGCCATTTTGCAGTTCCGCAGCAGTTCCACTGATTTCAGCAAACAAACTTCCCACGGTAGCACCGCCAGCCAGGGGCAATTTACGCCCCACCAGGTCCAGTGCCTGAATACCGTTGGTGCCTTCGTAAATCGGCGCAATACGCGAATCCCGGTAATATTGAGCCGCACCAGTTTCTTCGATGAAGCCCATGCCACCGTGAACCTGAACACCCAGAGACGCCACTTCCACACCGATATCCGTGCTCCACGCCTTGACCAGCGGCGTCAGCAACGCAAGCCGGTCATTGGCCGCCTCGCGCGCCACTTCATTTTCGTGATGGGAGGCCAGATCGTTCTGGCTGGCAGCATAATAGGCCAGCGCCCGGCTGGCTTCGGTTAGTGCTTTCATCTGCATCAGCATCCGCCGCACGTCCGGGTGATCAACAATTGCGGCGTCTTGTCCACCGCCAACGACACGGCCCTGTACGCGTTCTTTCGCATAGGCCAGTGCATGTTGATAAGAACGCTCGGCAATCGCGACACCCTCCATGCCAACGCCGAAGCGGGCGTTGTTCATCATCACGAACATGACCCGCATACCGCCGTTTTCGGGCCCCAGCAAATAACCGGTTGCACCACCATTGTCGCCAAAGGACATGACTGCGGTAGGGCTTGCGTGGATACCCAGCTTGTGTTCGAGCGACACGCACCGCAGGTCGTTACGTTCACCGATGGATCCATCTTCATTGACCAGATACTTGGGTACGATGAAACAGGAAATACCCTTGGTGCCACCTGGCGCATCCGGCAATCGCGCCAATACCAGATGCAGGATATTTTCTGAAAGTTCGTGATCACCCCAGGTAATAAATATCTTGGTGCCGGTGATCTTGTAGCTGCCATCCAGCTGGACTTCAGCCTTCGTTTTGACCGCACCAACATCGGAGCCAGCCTGAGGTTCCGTCAGGTTCATGGTACCCGACCATTTGCCGGTGACCAGGTTTTCCAGATAGGTGGCTTTTTGTTCTGGTGTGCCATAATGCCCGATGGCATCAATTCCGCCTTGCGTCAGCAGCGGCAGCAGGCTGTAACCCATATTGGCCGAAGCCCACATTTCCAGCAGCGGCGCGCCCAGTGTGAAGGGTAAACCCTGTCCGCCAAATTCGGGATCAAATGGCAAACTGCCCCAGCCGGATTCAACAAACTGTGCATGCGCATCTGCAAATCCTTCAGGATTTACGACAACACCATTTTCCAACCGGCTACCCTGTTCGTCACCCGACTGGTTCAGGGGTGCCAAAACTTCAGAGGCCAGTTTATTCGCCTCTTCCAGAACGGCGTCGACAAGATCGGGTGTCGCTTCCTCATATCCTGGCAATGAACTGATCACATCAAAATTTGCGACTTCATCAAGGATAAAGCGCATATCACGCAGAGGGGCACTATATTCAGACATCCGGCAGCTCCGTTATATTTAGTCTGGTAATATCGCAAGTACATACCAGGTGGCAAGAATTAAGAAACAATCAGACACCACAGATCGGACAGTGGCTTGAACCAACGCCTCCGCACGGCGTATTCTGGCCAGATTATTGAGTGGGCAGAAGTCCTGTGCAGAAAGAATAGTATGTATTATCTGGTAATTCGTGAGGCTTGTGCCCGCCGGTTTTCACCGGCAGATCGTTGTATTAATGTCTGAGTTCACGGCAACGCCTGCCAGTGATGAGGCTTTGACCAGGGCATGCAGTATTCTCAAGGACGGTGGCCTTGTCGCTTTCCCGACAGAAACGGTGTACGGACTGGGCGCTGATGCGACCAACAGCAATGCCGTCGCCGGTATTTTCAAAGCCAAAGGCAGGCCCGATTACAACCCGTTGATCTGTCATGTTCCTGATCTGGCTGCCGCAGAAAAGCTCGGGATATTTGACGACAAGGCCCGAAAGTATGCGGCAGCATTCTGGCCGGGGGCTTTGACCCTTGTTGTCAAAAAACAGCCTGATTGCCCGGTTGCCAGTGAAGTCAGCGCCGGGCTGGAAACAATTGCGATCCGCGTCCCGGATCATCGTTTGGCGCAATCCCTTTTACGCATGGTTCAGCGACCACTGGCAGCCCCCAGCGCAAACCGGTCCGGTGCGGTCAGCCCAACCAAAGCCGAACATGTGATCGAAAGTCTCGGGCAAAAAGTTAATCTGGTCCTGGACGGTGGCGCCTGTGAAGTCGGTCTTGAATCAACTGTTCTGGCGGTTGACGACAGCCCAGCGGTCCTGCTTCGCCCCGGTGGCATAACTCTTTCGATGTTGCGCGACATCGATCCGGGAATACAGGTCGCGAAAGCCGAACAGCCAAAATTGCTGAAATCACCGGGCATGCTTGAAAGCCATTATGCCCCCGGATTACCTGTACGCATGGACATCGATACGCCTTCGCCGGATGAGGCATGGCTGGCCTTTGGTCCTGACGCAAAGACAGACGGTGTGAAAGCCATCAATCTCAGCCCTTCCGGGAATCTGGAAGAAGCCGCCAGCAATCTGTTTTCTTACCTCAGAGAAATGGATCGGTCGGAATTTTCCGCCATCGCTGTCGCACCAATACCGGAAGAAGGTATTGGTCGGGCTATCAACGACCGGTTGAAACGCGCGTCGGCTCCTGGATCGACGCCCCTGACCGGATGACTTCAACAACTGCGCTGATCAAGACTAGTGGCTTGATCTCTACACAGGAAACTTACACTCTGCTGACCTGAGTAACTTCGGAACAATTCGGATTGATCCAATGGACACGACACGAAATTTTTCCCCGCCATCTGCGGAAGCAATCGACCGGCTGAAAGCTGCGGTTGGCCCAGGTGGCTGGACTGAAGATCAGGAAGAAATTGCGCCCTGGGTTCGCGAAGACAGGGGACTATGGTTTGGATCAGCCACCCTGATGCTGAAACCGGCAAATACGGACGAAGTTTCACAAATTCTGCGGATTTGTAATGAGACCGATACGTGCCTGGTCCCACAAGGGGGAAACACAAGTCTGGTCGGTGCATCCATACCGATAGAAGGCCAGCATGAGATCGTCCTCAGTCTCAGACGCCTGAACCGGATCAGAGATATTGATCCACTTTCGAATACCATCATTGTCGAAGCAGGCTGTATCCTGGCTGACATTCAGGATGCAGCTGACGAAGTCGAACGCCTGTTCCCGCTGAGCCTGGGGTCGCAGGGGAGCTGCCGGATCGGCGGCAATCTGTCGACAAATGCTGGCGGCACAGGTGTGCTGAAATATGGTAACACCCGTGATCTGGCGCTGGGCCTGGAAGTTGTGCTGCCAAATGGCGACATCATCAACGACCTTAAAACCCTGCGAAAAGACAATACTGGTTACAGTGTGAAAAACTTGTTCATCGGGGCGGAAGGCACCCTGGGTGTGATTACAGCGGCTTCCCTGAAATTATTCCCGAAACCAGGCGACGTCCTGACAGGATTTGTTGCCATTCCCCACGTGGCCGCCGCAATTGATTTGCTCAGCCGGGCCCGGCAAGCCGTCGGTGATACTGTCACAGCCTTTGAGTTGATCCCGCGTATCGGCATTGATTTTCTGTGTAAGCACATTGAAGGCAGCCGTGATCCGCTTGAAAATCAATATGAATGGTACGCGTTGATCGAAATTTCTGCGCCCGGCAAGGACGTGGACTTGCGTACGGCTTTCGAAAACATGCTGGAGGCTGCCTATAACGACGACGTCCTGGAAGATGCGGTTATTGCAGGAAGCGCTGCACAGGCAAGTCAATTGTGGCGTATGCGAGAATCACTGAACGAGGCCCAGAAGCCGGAAGGTGCCAGCATCAAACATGACGTGTCGGTCCCTATCACCGAAATACCACAGCTGATCGCGGAAGGGTCCGAGGCCATTTCAGCAATGATTGAAGACGTAAGAGTCCTTGCCTTCGGCCACGTCGGAGACGGCAATGTACATTTCAATTTCTCCCGCCCCCTGACCATGAAAGATGCTGACTTCATGGCACAAGCCGAAAAAATTCATCACATCATCCACGATATCGTTCACAAGCTGGGGGGATCAATCAGCGCGGAACATGGGCTGGGCCGCCACAAACGCGAAGAAATAAAACGCTTCAAGGACCCGGCATCGCTGGAGCTCATGAGCAAGATCAAGGACCTGATCGATCCAAACGGTATCATGAACCCTGGTAAAGTTATTTAGGTTCCCCGGAAAGCCCTTCTGAATGAACGATGTTGTAAAAACGCGGTGGCCGGTTGTTACCGTCGCTGTGATGGCTGGAGTTGTGGGTTCACTGCAAGTAGGCAAGGCGCCTCCGGTTCTGGATGTTCTAATGGCTGAATTTGATCTCAGTCTGTCACTTGCAGGCTGGGTACTATCCACTGTTGGACTGACCGGCGCACTATTTGGGCTTTTGGCCGGAAGTGTGAGTGATCGTATTGGCCATCGTCGCACGGTCTTTTTTTCCCTGCTTTTCATCATCGCAGGATGCCTGCTGGGTGCGATTTCCAAAGACGTCATCACGCTGTTGACCTCCCGTTTTCTGGAAAGTATTGGCTTTGTTGGTGTCGTCGTCAGCATTCCGTCAATCCTGATGCGTGTAATCACATCAAGGGACCAGCGACTGGTGTTCGGAATATGGGCCGGATACATGCCCTTTGGCATGGCAGTCATGATGGCGACTGTTCCCTTGCTGCTGGTCCAGACGGACTGGCGCGGCATCTGGTTGTTCAATGCCTTGATAACGGCCATTCTACTCGTGTTTTTTATGTATATGACCCGGAACCTGCCCAAACGGCAGGGACCGCAAGCAAGCACAAAAATCCTGGTGGCCATGATCAGGGTGCTGTCTCGCCCTGGCCCATGGTTACTCGCAGCGTGCTTCATGGCCTATGCCGGGCAGTGGGCAGCCTTGATGTCATGGTTACCAACATTTCTGGGCGAGGTTTCCGGAAACAGTATGGCGACAGCCGCTTTGCTGACGGCATTGGTCGTTTTTGTAAACGTGCCGGGAAATCTGTTCGGCGGCTGGCTGCTTCAACGCAACTTCACACGCTGGCACCTTGTTGCCTTTGGCAGCCTGTGCATGGCCTGCTTTGGCTACGGCGTCTTTGTGGATGGTGTTTCTGACACAATGCGCATCATCTTTGCCGTCGCATTTTCGTTCACGGGCGGGTTGTTGCCCACGACTTTGTTGTCAGGTGCTGTTTTGCACAGCCCGACACCTGAACTGACCGCAACCACAAACGGCGTTATTATTAATGGTGCCAATACCGGGACTTTGCTGGGACCACCTGCGCTTGGCACCCTGGTCGCTCTGGTCGGCGGTTGGCAAGCCACTGGCGTGGCCATCGCAATCGGCGGCGGCCTGGCGATTATTTTCGCAATATTATTGGGCGTTGTTGAGCGACGCCTGCAAACCAACAATTAAATATGGACCAATATCATGGCTGATATGTATTTCGACGACTTTAAGCCTGGGCAATCCTTCCGCACCCACGGCAAGACAATCAGTGAAGCCGAAATTCTACAATTTGCCATGGTTTACGATCCACAACCCCTGCATATGAATGCCGAATTTGCCAAAGACGGCATTCACGGCGGATTGATCTCCAGTGGCTTTCAAACCATTTCCATAAGCTTCAGCCTGTTTTTCAGGTTGGGCATTCTGGACGCTGCCAATCTTGGTTCGCCTGGCTTTGATGAACTGCGTTGGTTGAAACCGGTACGCCCGGGCGACACCATCTGGATGGAAGCAGAAGTCACCGAAGTCAAACCATCAAAATCAAAACCGGATCGCGGTGTGATCTTCATGGATCACCGCACGGTTAATCAAAATGATGAAGTTGTCATGACTGTAAAGTGTATGCACATGCTGCGCCGTCACCCTGACAGCGCCGGGTAGCGTGTCAGGTGCTAATCAATCGATACCGAATATACAGCGACGGCTTCAGACACACCCTTCAGATCCATCTGACCCATCTCGGTGAATTTCGCTGAGCTGCCGGCCGCAAGTTCCTTGACCAGGTTTGATACAGCAATGCCACCATCTTCGGCCTTGTCACACAGGCGCGCGGATATTTGTACTGTGGTGCCGAACAAATCACCGTCTTCGGCAATCGGCGTCCCTGCATTCAGGCCAATTCTGATCTCCAGAGGAATTTCCGAGTTGCCTTTGTTGAAGGCAGCGATGCCCCGCATCATTTCACGAGACGCATCCACGGAATTTGGCACTGACTTGAACGATGCCATGATGCCATCACCCGTGTGCTTGACCTCCACCCCTGCGTAATTGCGCAAGGCGTCCCGCACAATCTTGTTGTGGGCGCGAACGATTTTTTGCATGGCGTCATCACCATGATCCTGCGTCAGTTTTGTCGACCCCACGATATCGGTAAACATAACGGCAATCGGTGCGCCGCTGTCGCCTTTGTTATCAGGCTGGCTCCAGACGTCCAGGGCTTGACCCAACGCGGATGCAACATTCATGTTTTCGTCTTCAGCGAAACGTTCCATGGCCGCAGCACCAGACCGGAACATGTCGCAATATTTAGGCTCAAGTAGGTATTCTTCGTATTTTTTGCCAAATTGCCGGGCCATCTTCCGATCCGTTCCCAGCACCGCAACACATTTCTCAAGCACACCAACAAACTGGCCCTTACTCAATCCTCCTGTCCGCGTCAGAACTTCGGCAGCACCGGCCAGGAACAGATGACAGCCAAAACGGTTCACACCATCGAGGCGCAATCCATCCTTCATCAACCCGGCCAAAGCGCCCTCAAGGAATTTCATCATCACAACCCGGGCATCGCGAACCTCTTCTTTCGAAGCTTTCTCGGCATCAGGTTCATCAATTTCTTCTTCAGCAGGCAATAATTCTTCTTCAGCTTCGGGCTCAGCCGCGGCTTCGTCATCTGCTTCCCCGGCTTCGTCTTCTTCACCCGGTGCTTCAGGCACATCTGCTTCGGGTTCAAATGATTGCTCAGGGACCTTTATTTCTTCCTGTTTCTTCGGCGCTGGCGCTGCTGCTCCGGCACCAGCAGCATCACCACGTGCACCGTCGTTGCCCCCGCCACTGGTCAACCACTCTTTGAGCAGCAAACGTTCAACGGGAGAAATAAAGACGAACGCCAGCGACATGAAGGCGAACGCGAACGATCCGATAAAAACTATCAGCGTTTGCGCTTGCATGCTCATGACTTGTTTTCCATTTGTTTCACGTCATCCTGGAAATTGATCACACTGCGGATACCTTCGCATTTAGCTAAAAGAAACCTTCTGTCGACAAATATGTCATAAAAAATGCAATTCCGAGACTAACTGCCGTAATCATCATGATCTTCAAAAAGATCGTTCCGATAGGGGATCTCCCACTTGCCCCGGCTTTCTTTTTTGCCTTCCGCGGTTTTTTGGCCACGGGCTCATCATAGTCGTCAAAGTTACCACTGGAATCGAGATCAAAGGACATTTCGGAAAAGTCAGTCCCGCCACCAACTTCGACCTCCATGTCGGCAAAGCCGCCGCCACCGCCACCACCTTTAATTTCCGAAATGGACTCGGTGGTAAAAACAGTCGCTTCAATCGTCGAATTCTTTTCTACGTCGTAGGTTTCCTTGATCACCTTGACGGCTTTGACATTGGGATTGCCATGCATGGACTTGGCATCATCAATCGCAACCTCACGCTCAAGGTTTGTATAGCGCGATTCGATTGTCCATCGACCACCAGCCAATACATATACTTCGTATGTGATCTCAGCCAAAACGTCTCCTCCGGAACAGAATCCGGTCAGCTCACCCGAGTCCAGGTTCCTCTATGCCACCGGAAACCAGACCAAAAGAATACAAACCACTGTCGGCAAAAGGATATTCACTACTTAATAGGTCATTTGCAACCTTTTGCCGGATATGAAAGGCAATCATTTTCCACATTTTCGTAGTCGTAATCAAAACTATCGCTTATTATGCTTTATTGTTGGGTAGGCAAACAATCCAAAAAAGTGAAGTGGAGCACTCTCGCTTCCACTATAGATAATGCAGGATCAAGACCTAGATGGAACGCTCGTTCAAAAAAGAAGTGCAGTCCTTGCGGCTGGGAGACGGAGATACTTTCCACGGAGAAGGTATTCTGGCAGTAACCAAGGCGTTGCTGCAATCCGGTGTCAGTTATGTCGGTGGCTATCAGGGCGCGCCGATCTCTCATTTGATGGATGTGCTGGCGGACGCCCAGGGCATCCTGGATGAACTCGGGGTTCACCTTGAAACTTGCGCGAACGAAGCAGGTGCCGCTGCCATGCTCGGTGCTTCGATCAATTATCCCCTGCGCGGCGCCGTAACCTGGAAAGCCACGGTCGGCACCAACGTCGCCTCCGATGCCTTATCCAACCTGGCCTCTGCCGGTGTCAAAGGCGGTGCCTTGATTGTTGTTGGCGAAGATTATGGTGAAGGCGCGTCCATTATTCAGGAGCGCAGTCACGCCTTCGCCATGAAGTCCCAGATATGGCTTCTGGACCCACGACCAAATCTCACCACGATTGTTGATATGGTCGAACAGGGTTTTCAGCTCTCGGAAGCCAGTAGCACACCTGTGATGCTCGAGCTTCGCATTCGGGCCTGTCATGTACGTGGCAGTTTTGAGACCAAAGCCAATCGTCAACCCGAATTCTCCCGCCGAAATGTTTTGGAGAATCCTGATTTTGATTATGGCAAGATATGTTTGCCACCATCGACCTACGCCCAGGAAAAGCAAAAAATTGACGTCCGCTTGCCCGCGGCGCTGGATTTCATTCGCGAACATCAATTGAACGAATTCTTTGATGGCGACAAGGATGACGTCGGCATCATTGTCCAGGGTGGACACTACAATGGTGTCGTTCGCGCCCTGCAGCAACTGGGTCTGGCCAATGTCTTTGGTGAAAGCCAGATTCCGATTTATGTGCTGAACGTCACATATCCCCTGGTGCCGGACGAATTTGTCCAGTTTTGCGCTGGAAAGAAAGCTGTCCTGATTGTCGAGGAAGGGCAACCCGACTTCATCGAACAAGCGGCCCATTCCTACCTCCGCAAGGCGGATATCAATACGACCATTGTTGGCAAGGATGTCTTGCCGATGGCTGGAGAATATGTTGCTGCCGTCCTGCAGGAAGGCATTGCAAAATTTGTTGAAGGCACCCAGCCGGCAGGTGTTGATACATCTACTGTTGTCGATACGGTCGCACGGATTTCCGGCTACAAGGCCAAGGCCGCCGAATTACTGGGTGAACCCGTGCCGCCGCGTCCACCCGGATTTTGCGTGGGTTGCCCGGAGCGACCTGTATTCAGCGCCATGAAGCTGGTGGAGCAGGAAACCGGACCCTTTCACGTATCGGCTGATATTGGCTGTCATACATTTTCCACCCTGCCGCCTTTTAATATGGGTAACACGGTTCTGGGATATGGACTTGGTCTGGCCTCTTCAACCGGTGTCGGTCCGAACTTTGGCAACCGCGTCGTCAGCATCATGGGAGACGGCGGTTTCTGGCATAATGGCCTGACGACAGGTGTTGCCAACGCCATCTTCAACAAGGACGATTCCGTGTTGATGATTTTCAACAACGGCTACACATCGGCAACCGGTGCCCAGCATATTCCGTCAACCGGAACCAATGCCCGACTTGAACCAACAGGCCAGGACATTGTCTCTGCCCTTAAAGGTGTCGGTGTCAAATGGATCAAGCGCGTGCGTACCTATCATGTCAGCGAGATGCGCAAGGTACTTGGTGATGCCATGACGACCAAAGAGGGTGGCTTGAAAGTCATTATTGCGGACGGTGAATGTATGCTTGCTGTCCAGCGCAAAAAGAAACCCGTTGACCGCAAGGCCGTCGCCGACGGCGACCGGGTTGTCCGATCGCGGTTTGGCGTCGACGAAGCGTGCTGTACCGGCGATCACAGCTGCGTTCGATTGTCTGGGTGCCCGTCGCTGACCATCAAAAGCAGTGGTGATCCCCTGAAATCCGATCCCGTTGCTCATGTTGACGAGGGCTGTGTTGCCTGTGGCCTGTGCGGTGAAAATGCTCACGCCGCAACGCTGTGCCCCTCGTTCTATCGTGCTGATGTGGTGCAAAACCCGACAGCATTCGACCGGATGGTTGAGCGCTGGCGACGGCGCTATATCTCCTGGCTTGGCGGCAGCGCCCCGGCGACAGGAGACGTAGCATGAGTGTGATCGAACAAACAGACACATCAGCCCAAACCCCTGTCGTAACTGAAATCCCCGAGGCACCTGTCAGTATTCTGATTGCCGCCCTGGGCGGTGAAGGTGGCGGCCTGTTGACTGACTGGGTTGTCTCTGCCGCGGAACAGGAAGGCTTTATTGTTCAAAGTACATCCATTCCAGGCCTTGCCCAGCGAACCGGTGCAACGACCTATTTCGTCGAAATTTTTCCCACCTCGGCATCAGCGTTGAACGGGCGATTACCGGTTTTAACCCTTCTGCCTAATCCGGGTGATATCGACATCATGGTCGCCTCGGAATTGCTGGAAGCTGGCCGTGCCATTCAAAATGGTTTTATTACACCCGATAAAACTACCCTGATTGCTTCTACCCACCGGGTTTATGCAACCATCGAAAAAGCCGCCATGGGAGACGGTCGAACCGACACCACCCGGATCATCGCCGCAGCCGGAGAAATGTCCCGCGAAGCCATCCTGTTTGACATGGGCAAAGTGGCATTGGAATCCGGCAGTGTGATCAACTCGGTCTTGCTGGGTGCCATGGCTGGTTCTGGACGATTGCCCATGAAACGCGAAACGCTGGAAGGCGTTATCCGTGAAGGCGGCATTGCGGTTGAAAACAACCTGCAAGGCTTTGCAGCCGGTTTCGATCTGGCTTCGGCCAAAACCAGCGACATATCATCGTCCGAACCCCGGACGGCACACAAGACGACTGTCCTGTCACCAGGGGCGCTGGCTGAACGTGTCGACAGGGAATATCCAGGCCCGGCCCTGGCCATGGTAAACGAAGGCGTTGCCCGACTGATCGAATATCAAGACGCCGCTTATGCCGGACTGTTTCTGGATCGCCTGGATCCCGTTCGGGATTTTGACCAGGCAAATGGCGGCGAAGACAGCGGTTTTGAAATAACCATTGAGGCTGCCCGCGCCCTGGCGCACTGGATGGCTTATGAAGATGTCATTCGGGTCGCCGATCTGAAAACCCGTCCTGACAGGTTGCCACGCATTCGTAGCGATCTCAAAGCCGGTCCTGACGAGCCTGTTGTCGTTATTGATTTTCTGAAACCTGGTCTTGAGGAATTCTGTTCCATCATGCCGGGCTTCATCGCGCGTCCCCTGATTGGCTGGGCCACCCGAAACAACAAGCTGGATAGTTTCAATTTTGGTTTACACGTTACGACCAGTGGTGTTTTTGGCTACAGCATGATGCGTTTCCTGGCCAAATTGAAAGGCATCCGTCGTATCGGTCATCGATATGCAAGTGAACAAGCCTTGATTGAACGCTGGCTGTTATCCGTCAAAGGTGCCCTGAACCTGGATCGTCATACAGGCATGGAGGTCATCGCCTGCGCACGCCTGGTCAAGGGCTATGGCGAAACTCACCGGCGCGGTAGCAGCAATCTTGCACGTATCCTGGGAGAGCTGATTGAACCAGCGCTTGCCGGTTCGCCAACCGCCCTGGCAGACCAGGTCAGCAAAGCCCGTAATTCTGCACTGGCAGATTCAAGTTGTGCAGAGCTGGATTCAACGATGGCAACATTGATCACTAAATAATAAGCAAAACCCGGCAAGAGGAGAGCGATCATGGGAGAGAAACAATTCAAGGAACGCCCGTTTTCACATGGTCCCTATCCTTTGGAACTATTATCTCATGATCCTTCCATCGCCGAAAAGGAAGCCGCAGCACCAGCCTTGGCCAACCCACCCGGTGTTGCGACAAATGACACCACGCTCGGATCGGCATTGGATGAATATTCCAGCCACTTGAAACCCTTTTTTGTCGGGGAAGCGTCGCCTGAGGGTGATTTGCCTGACGACCAGGGTATGCGCATGGCCGATGTCAAAGGCGCTTGTTACTTCCTGGACGCTGCAGCTGTCGGCATTTGTCGAATGCCTGAAAATGCCTGGATCGGAGAGGCCATTCCTGGCCACACACATGCCGTTGTTTTTCTGGTTGAACATGGCCGCCTGCCAGAGCCTGATAATCTCGCCAGAGACTGGATAAGCGACAATGTCGAAGCTGGCAGCGCCCTGTTTGTTGCTGAGATAGCCGCAGTCGTTTCAGGCCATATCCGTGCGCTCGGGTTTGCAGCCCAGGGACATGCCCCAGGTGCATCACAGGTCGATGCGGAACGCCTTGCGGTAATGTCAGGCCTGGCTGTGCGTACTGAAAATGGCCTGCGTCATCCCCATATCGGAGATGGGTTTTCTATTGGCGTCATCACCACAGCCTATGAACTGGTTTGCGACACGGCTTTGGCACCGACTGCCCTGAAGGAATTCAGATTTGGGTTCTGGGCCGGTATGCACGGTGGAACATCGGGCAGGGAACGCGCCCGCAAGGCAAAACGTCGGACGGACCTTGGCAAATATCCGATGGAAACGGTGAACCGGGTGGACCGCCCCACAACACTGATCCTTGACGATGAAGTACCCCGTATCCCCAAACGAGCCTCTATGTTTGACCGGGCATTGAGAGGTGATCTCGGCGAGAAAACGCAGAAAGAACGAAACCGGTTCGCGTTGAAAAGCCCTTTTGGTGCCGGTCTTTCTGGCCCAATCGGCGCCCTGCACCCCTTGCAGGACAAGGACGCCGATGATGTTGATACCAGCAAATACCAGGACCCGGTAGCCAACGCAAAGGCGTTAAAGTCGCTTTCCTATTTTCTCGGTGCTGACATCACCGGTATTTGTGAAATTCCGCGATACGCCTGGTATTCTCACAAGGGTGACGGCAGTGAAATTGTGCCTTACCACAAATACGCAGTCATCATGCAAATTGATCAAGGTTACGAAACCATGGAAGGTGCCAGTGGTGATGACTGGATATCCGGCTCCCAGTCCATGCGCGCCTATTTGCGCGGCGCTGAAATAGCAGGCGTCATGGCCAAACATTTGCGCAGTATCGGAATTTCCTCAACCCCGCAAACCAATACAAATTCCGAAGTCCTGCAGTTGCCGCTGTCGCTTCTTGCCGGTCTGGGCGAGATGAGCAGGATCGGAGAATTAGTGCTGAATCCCTTCGTCGGGCCCCGCCTGAAAACAGTGGTGATGACAACGGATATGCCATTGGCGGTCGACAAGCCGATTGATTTTGGGCTGCAGCATTTTTGTGAAAATTGTTACAAATGCGCACGTGAATGTCCCTGTGATGCCATCCCCTGGGGCGACAAAATCATGTTCAATGGCTATGAAATTTGGAAACCGGATGTTGAACGATGTGCGCGCTATCGCCTCACCAATCGCAAAGGTTCTGCATGCGGTCGTTGTATGAAGACATGTCCTTTAAACAAGGTTGTCACTGCAGATGGATCGTTGCTCACGCGTTTTGCCAGTTGGTGCGGCGTCCATCTGATGTGGGCCAAACCACTGATGGTTCCCATTGCCACCTGGTATGACGATTTCCAGGGCCATGGCCGCAGGGTCTTGCCGAAAAAATGGTGGCTGGATCTGGAAGTTGTCGACGGCGTTTGTGTTGCACCATTTGGTGCCAACGAGCATGAACTGGATATCAAGAAAGTCATCGACCCGGCAAAACAAAAAATGGCGACCTACTCAGCCAGTCTGTATCCACCGCCCAATGAATTTGACCCCTATCCCGTCGACCGAAAAGCAGCGTTGGCCGTAACGTCGGAGTTGGAATCGGTTGAACAAGCCAAAATACGTAGTGCCCAAGGTGGCAGCAAACCACCACACTATGTTGTGACTCCCCCCAAGTAATTCCCTCAAGTCGATAAAACTTGTTGGAAAAGGTGGCAAAAAGCCCCTATATTTGATGTGCGAGGGGGCGCTTCCTGGCAATTATTTGCAAAGGGGTGAGTTCGCACATGCTATCAAGTTTGTTTGGTCCGCCGCCAAACCACGACTGTAAATCCGTGTTGTCGGCATCTATTAATCACCAATTTTTGTTCTGTTAGCCGTAACGTGGTTACCGATGGAATAAGAACCGTCCTCGCTGTTGACGATGACCGGTCCATGATTGCGTTTCTGGGAATGCTGATCAATCAGATGGGGCACGAATTTGTCGGGCTGCATACGGGCGAAGAATGCCTTGCGCAGATTGATCAAATTAACCCTGATTTGCTGATGCTGGACGTTAATATGCCTGGCATGGATGGCTATGAAACTTGTCGTCGTGTGCGATCAGAACATAGCAATATTACAGTACCGGTTTTGTTTTTAACCGGGAATGATGCCCGCGTGGGATTGTCAGATGCCATCTCGGCAGGCGGGACAGAATATCTTTCCAAACCTATCGACGCAGAAGCATTAATTCAGCGCGTCCAGTACTGGTTTTCGCTCGTCTGACAAAACCTGTCATGACCGGTGTTCAGTGACGAATAAGGCCATATTCCGATAATTCGTCGCCTGCAAGCCAATCCTGATCAAGATCGAGGTCAAGATCATTTTCAATATCTGACAAAGCCTGTACACCATCGCGAAAACGGCTTTCGCGGTTGAAACCGGAACCCGCCACATCATCAAATTCCGCTGCCAGGAAATCACGATAATCGGAAGAACTGTCGAATGTTACCTTCATAACCCATCTCCTTTTGATCAGACCCAAAATATATTGTTTGATTGACAATTACTCTTTGCATAAGTCTTTGCATTCCCTGTGCCAATATCTCAATATTCACAATATTTTCCTTTAAGGCATTGAAATATTGATATTTTCCCTAAATTCAATATTTCCAAAATATCCAGCCAATACTGAATTTCTACTCATCGGGCACTATTTGCCCATCAAATCGAATGTGGATTTCCGAATCCGGAGAAATGGTCATCCTGCCATTCTGTTCTATAATTCAGGCACATGAACCAGGAAAATAACTCGACTATTTCAGGGCCGCGCCCCGCGAAAGACATCACAGATAATCTCTATGCCAGAACCGGGAAATTGCCGGTTTGGCGGACCATTGTGCGTGCCTGGGCGATTGTCTTTCGACGTCTGAATATATTTGTGGCCCTGGCGGCGATCCCTATGGCTCTGACCTGGCTGATACAGTTTATTGGCGCTGACCTGGTGGAGAGCTGGCATTTGCCAGGTCGTGTCAGGATCGTCATTGAAGAACCCTTCCGCTGGGTCTTCTGGACCGTGTTTTCGGTTGCCTGGCATCGCTATGCGCTGTTGGGTCACCGCGATTCACGACGTATGTTCCAGTTCCAGCTCGGCACCCGCGAAATAAAGTTCATGGCCTATGCTTCGGTTCTGGCAGTGCCGCTGTTGCTGGCACGCGTTCCATTGCTGTATTTCGGCGATCAGGTCCCTGAGTTACCTTTACCCTATTTGATCCTGATGCTGGTCCTTGTCATAACCGGTATTACAGTTGGTATTCGCTTTTCATTCGTTTTTCCGTCCGTTTCAGTCGAACGGAAAACCGGCCTGAAACAGGCCTGGGGCGAAACCAGTGGTTCTGGCTGGCGGATATTCTGGGCATCTTTTCTGGCGTCAATTCCCCTGGGCGTGCTCGACCGCCTGGCACGGGAACTGGTCCTGATGATGGAACCCATCGTCACCCGAACAGGTCAAAGTGCCTGGGAAAACCCGTTGGGGCACTGGATGATTGGCCTATCCATCGCCCAATTGATCCTGACGTTCTTTTTTACTGCCGTTCTGGTCTCTGTCCTTTGCATCGCATTCCGCCGTCAAACGGAATGGGAGCCTCCTTCAGAATCCACGACTGAAAAATCAGGCGGCTGAAACCTGTTCGCCATATTTAATCACGGCACGATGGTTGGATGTGTCAGAAACCATGTTGATGTCATCAATCGGGTTGCCATTGACGATGAGTAAATCTGCATAAGCATCTTCCTTGATCCGTCCGCGTGATGCGTCACGTACCAGGTCCGCGGCATTTCCGGTTGAAGCAATCAACGCATCCGTGGTGCTGATACCCACTTCCGTCATATACAACAATTCAAGGGCATTGTTGCCGTGTGTGTTAAATGGCGTGCCGGCATCCGTGCCCATGGCGATCTTGCCACCCGCCTTGTAAAAGGCCTTGACCGAAGCCTGGTGGAATTCGGTTACACGAATTGATTTCTCGACAGCATATGCCGGAATTCCGTTATCCTTGTTGGCAATGATATTCTTGACCGCCGCAAGTGTCGGCACCAGGAAAGTGCCGCTTTCCATCATTTCCTCAATACATTTGTCATCCATGAAAATACCGTGTTCGATGGAATCGATACCACCACGCACGGCATTCAAAATGCCATCCCGTCCCTGGGCGTGACTGGCGGTATGTTTGTGGAAACGATGCGCCTCATGAATACCGGCGGCCATTTCTTCTGCTGTATAGTGGGCATCTTCCGGATTAACACCCGGTGTCATGACACCCCCAGTTGCCATGATCTTCACAAAATCAGATCCGGCATGAACCTGTTCACGAACTGCTGTGATAACTTCGTCGCACCCGTCAGCGATGCGGCCAACACGGTTTCCATGACCACCGGTCATGCAAATCATTCGGCCAGCAGCATATATTGTTGGTCCAGCAAAGGTCCGTTTATTGACAGCATCGCGTACGGCAAATTCCAGGTAATCCTTGCCGCCACAATCCCGGACAGATGTTATCCCGGCGCGCAAATTAATCTGCGCGCGTTCCAACGCGCCCATGGTAATGGCCGCATCGGTCGATTTATCCATTGCGGTTCCCGGATCGCCAGAAGCGTCCATGCACAGGTGGACGTGACAGTCGAACAGACCTGGCAACAAAGTGCCGCCTGATGTATCAACTTTAACACCGTCAAAGCCAGCGAATTCACCGACCGGGGCGACACGTGTAATCTTGTCGCCATCGACAAGGACACCCTGACCTTCACTGATGTTGCCATCACCATCGAAAACCAGGCCGCCTGAATAAAGTGTGCTCATTTTTGTTTCTCCAGTCTTAAATTGTATAGGCTCAGCCGAGTGAACCGGCTGCCAGTTCACCATATTTCAGTACGGCGCGATGATTGGATTTGTCAGCGACCATATTGATATCAGATGTCGGATCACCATTGACGATCAGAATATCCGCATAGAGACCTTCCTTGATACGCCCACGCTCCGGGTCCCGTACCAGGTCTGCCGCATTGCCGGTCGCGGCTTGCAAAGCAACAAGCGGCGCAACTCCGGCTTCGACCATATAAGCAAGTTCCATGGCATTTGTGCCGTGAACGTTAAATGGTGTGCCAGTGTCCGTACCCATGGCCATTTTGCCACCAGCTTCGGCATACATTTTTATCGACGCCAGATGATGTTTGGAAACCCGTGTGGTTTTCTGGATGACGTAGTCCGGCACTGCGTCTCCATTTTCAAGGATATGGCGGGGCGCTGCCAGTGTCGGCACCAGCCAGGTCCCGTTTTCCTTCATTTCGGAAACGCAGCGATCATCCATAAAAATGCCGTGTTCGATCGAATCGATGCCGCCGCGCACCGCGTTCAGAATGCCATCCCGGCCCTGGGCGTGGCTGGCCGTATGTTTATGGAAGCGATGGGCTTCGTGAATACCTGAGGCCATCTCCTCGGCCGTATAGTGGGCATCTTCCGGATTAACGCCGGGTGTGCCGACACCGCCGGTTGCCATGATCTTGATACAGTCACAACCGGCGTGGATTTGCTCACGAACGGCCTTCACAACTTCCTGGACACCATCTGCAATGCGGCCTATCCGGTTGCCATGTCCGCCGGTCATACAGATCATTTTCCCGACAGCGTGAATGGTGGGGCCCATAAACTTGCGCGCGTTCAAGGCGTCGCGTACGGCAAATTCCAGATAGTCCTTGCCACCACAGTCACGTACCGATGTCACACCACCACGCAATATAGTCTGTGCATTTTGCAGGGCAAGCATGGTTATGGCGGCATCCGACATCTTGGCCATATCCGCACCCGTATCACCGGACGCTGTCATGCAAAGATGGACATGACAGTCGAACAAACCAGGTAGCACCGTGCCACCCGATGTGTCCACACGCTGACCTTTGAAGTCACTGAATTCCGACGCAGGTGCAACTCGCGTGATCCGGTCGTCCTCAATCAGAACGCCGTGATCGGCCAGCACGTTACCGTCACCATCAAATACTGAGCCACCAGACAACAGCATTGCCATAGCACTAACTCCTCAATTGTGAACGACTTCAGCCGGTCGGCTCAAGCCTGTTTTCTTCAACGGCGTGGCAGGCCACGCGGGTTCCACCAACATTGTGCAATTCCGGCTGTTCCGATTTGCAACGATCATTGGCAAACGGACAGCGGGGATGGAATGTGCAGCCTGAAGGTGGATTGATCGGACTTGGGACTTCGCCCGCAACCGGAATGCGTTGCTTGCCTGTCATGTCCAGATCGGGGATGGCATCCAGCAAGAATCTGGAATAGGGATGTCTTGGATTGGAAAATAGTTCCCTGGTGTCCGCCAGCTCGCAAATCCGGCCCAGATACATCACACCAATCCTGTCCGAGACATGATCGACAACAGCCAGATCATGGCTAATAAACAAATAGGTCAGGCCATATTCCCGTTGCAGATCTTTCATCAAGTTCAGAATCTGTGCCTGCACAGAAACATCCAGTGCTGACGTCGGCTCGTCACACACCAGAAATTCCGGGTTTCCGGCAAGGGCCCGGGCAATGGAAATACGCTGGCGTTGCCCACCAGAGAATTCATGTGGGTACTTTTCACCATCGACAGGTGAAAGACCAACCTGGGACAGTAATTCACCAACTCTTCTGGTCACATCGGCGCGTGTGTCGAACATTTTTTTGTGGCGAATAGGTTCGGCCACAATATCCGACACCCGCCAACGCGGATTAAGCGAAGCATAGGGATCCTGGAAGATCATTTGCATGCGTCCGCGAAGAGCTGCTTCTTCCTTGCGGTTATTCAGCGCCGTAAGATCGACACCTTCAAATTCGATACTACCGCCTGACGGTTTGTACAGGCCAACAACAAGGCGTGCGACCGTCGATTTGCCACAACCGGATTCACCCACCAGGGACAGGGTCTGGCCCCGTTCAATCTCAAAATCCACACCGTCGACCGCCTTGACGATCTGGCGTTCACTACCTTCAATCAAACGGTTCAACAGAGGCGGTGACACATCAAAATAGCGGGCAATGCCTTTTGCTTTTAGCAGGGCTTCAGTCATGCGCCTGTTCCCTCCGGATCAAACTTCCAACAGGCGACAAAGGAATTCTCCACTGGTTCAAGAATGGGTCGTTCAACCATGCAGCGGGGACCTTTGTCAGCGCATCTTGGATTAAAGGCGCAGCCGGTGGGTATTTCGGTCAAGCGCGGCATGGAGCCATCAATCTGGGTCAGGCGTTCAACTTCGTGTCCAACCTTCGGGATTGAGCCCATCAGGCCGTGGGTATAGGGGTGGTTGGCATTTTTGACGACTTCGGCAACAGGACCAATTTCTGCGATCCGGCCGGCATACATGACAGCAACCCGGTCTGCGGTTTCAGCAATCACACCCATATCATGGGTAACCAGCATCACAGCCGTGCCGTGTTCCCGACAGAGCTTCTTGATCAAGGTTATGATCTGCGCCTGAATAGACACATCCAGCGCCGTCGTAGGTTCGTCAGCAATAATCAACCGCGGTTCAGCACACAAAGCCAGGGCAATAACCACTCGCTGACGCATTCCCCCGGAGAACTGGTGGGGGTAGTGATCAATACGCTCTCTGGCACTGGGAATACCAACTTCTTCCAACAAATCCACAGCGCGAGTCTTGGCTTCTTTTTCTGACATCTTCATGTGCGTCTGGATCGTTTCGACCAGTTGCTGGCCCACTGTATAAAGCGGGTTGAGGCTGGTTAAAGGGTCCTGAAAAACAGCACCGATGCGTTTACCTCTGATTTTGCGCATCTGTTCATAGGGCAGATTGTCGATACGCTCCCCTTCCAACAGTATTTCGCCACTTTCGACGCGGCCCGGTGAAGGCAACAGACCAATTACGGCGTTACCTGTCATTGACTTCCCGGCACCGGATTCGCCGACGACACCGAGGACTTCACCCGGTGCTATTTCCAGAGAGACGCCGTCGACTGCAATGAGGGATCCGCGCCGGGTCGGAAATTCGACACGAAGCTCACGGACCTCAAGTAGAGGTTGTTGTTTACCAGTACTCACGTTCTCTACCTCAGCTTCGGGTTCAGGGCATCGCGCAACCAGTCGCCCAACAAGTTCACGGCCAGCACAAGCGCTGCCAGGGTGATGCCGGGGAAAATCACGATCCACCATTCACCGGAAAACAAAAAGTCCTGACCAATGCGGATCAGTGTGCCCAGCGACGGTTGGGTCGGCGGCACACCAACGCCCAGGAAACTAAGGCTGGCTTCGCTCAGGATAGCCACGGCCAGACTGATCGTCGCAATAACCAGAACCGGTCCCATGACATTGGGCATAATGTGTCGGACCATAATAAACAGCCGCGAGACACCGATAACGCGGGCGGCCTGAACATATTCCTTGTTGCGCTCAACCATGGTTGAGCCCCGCACTGTACGGGCAAAGTTGACCCACTGAGACAGACCAATGGCCAATATCAATACGTATACCATCACCTCGTCATGACTTTCGCCAGGCAGCAATGCCCGCGCCAGACCATCAATCAACAGGGCAATCAGAATGCCCGGAAAGCTGATCTGAATATCGGCGACCCGCATGATAAAAGCATCAACGGAACCGCCCAGATAACCAGCGATCAAACCAAGGGAGACACCAAGAGTCATCGAAAATGCCACACTGGCAAAACCGATGAACAAGGACAGTCGACTACCGTAGAGAATAGTTGAATAAAGGTCTCGTCCCTGATCATCAGATCCCAACGGGAAGGCCCATCTGCCATCTTCAGCCCAAACCGGTGGCGTAAACGAATCCATCAGGTTCAGGTTTGTCGGATCGAAGGGATTATGAACAGAAATGAACGGTGCCAATAAAGATGCCAGCATCAGAATGACGGTGACGATCGCAGCAACAATCGTGGTTTTTGATTGCGTGAAGCTGTACCAGACGTCGCCATCGAAAAACCGGAAGAGACTGTCTTGCACACGCGTAATGATATTCATGTCAGCCCCCTCAACCGTGCGCGCCATTGCCGTCAACGCGCAGCCTTGGATCGACAACGTGATACAGAATATCGACAATCAGATTAATAATGACGAAGAACATGGCGACCAACACCAGGTAGGCAGACATAATCGGAATATCGACCAGACTGATGGCTTGAATGAACATCAAGCCGACACCTGGCCACTGAAACACTGATTCGGTAATGGTCGCAAATGCGATAATGGAGCCAATTTGCAATCCGGTGATGGTGATAACCGGAACCAGCGTGTTTTTCAGGGCATGGCCAAAGTTGACGGCCTTGTCGGAAAGCCCGCGCGCCCGGGCGAATTTGATGTAATCCGTCAGCAGGACTTCCAGCATTTCCGAGCGCACCAGACGCATAATCAGGGTGAGCTGGAACATGCCAAGTGTAAAGGCAGGCATCAGCAGGGATTTGAGACCGGATCCGGTCAAGAACCCCGTACTCCAACTCCCCAACATGACGACATCTCCCCTGCCGAATGTCGGTAGCCAGTTCAGCAAAACCCCGAAGAATAATATTAGCAATATGCCGATCAAAAATGTCGGCAAGGATATGCCCACTAGCGATATCGTCAAAAAGGCATTACTTAGCCATTTTTGTGGATGAAGTGCGGTGTATATCCCCATCGGTATACCGACGAACAAAGCAAACAACGCCGCAACCAATGAAAGCTCCAGTGTCGCTGGCAAGCGCTCCTGGAGTATTTCGGCCACCGGGCGACCGAGTTGATAGGAAATGCCAAATTCGCCCTGGGCGGTATTCATCACAAATCGGGCAAACTGCACAGGAACCGGATCTTTTAAACCCAGGCTCACGCGCATTGCTTCGCGTTGTTCAAGGGACGTGTCCTGCCCAACCATCATGGAGACGGGGTCACCCACATAACGGAACATGGTGAAGGCCAATAGCGCCACAACCAGCATGACGATGACGGATTGGTAACTACGACGAATGATAAGTGGGATCATGACGTGTCGATTTTCTGTTGGGATGACGGCGATTGACCGTCAAGACGTGCAGTATTTTTGTATGTAAAAAGAAAGACGCCCGGACCTCAATCGAATTGAAGCCCGGGCAGAATTTTCTTAAGTGATCAACGATCAGTCAATCATGACATAGCGCCAGTCAAACACGTTGTCTCCACGTTGTTTGACATTCACACCCTTGGCAACACCCCAGGCCAGAGCCTGCTGATGAAGCGTTACATAAGCAGCGTCATCTACAGTGATGCCCATTGCTTTGGTGATCATTTCATCACGCTTCTTCATGTTGGTTTCACTGAGGATCTGGTCGGTCAGAGCATCCAGAGCCGGGTTGCAATAGCCACCCAGGTTAAATTTGCCTTTGCCAACTTTATTGCGGCTATCCTTGGCCCAGATGGCTTCACCTTTTGATGCACGCGGGCAATAGAACAGGTCGCGCAGAACGTTACCGGCTTCAAGTGAACCAGGTGTCCATCCCAACAGGAACATGCTGTAGTCCAGATTAGGTGCCAGAACTTTCGGGAAGAACTTGGCTTTTGGCTGGGCCAGAAGCTTCACCTTGACGCCAACCTTGGACAGCATGGCAGCAGCAGCCGTGCAGATTGCTTCGTCGTTGACGTAGCGATCATTCGGGCAATCCAGGCCAATTTCAAAGCCATTCGGATAACCGGCAGCAGCGAGAAGGGACTTGGATTTCGCCGGATCAAAGGCACGACGAGGGAAGTGATCCTTGCTGATCGGTGTCAGACTTGGTGCAATCATCAAAGATGAAGGCTCTGACAGGTTCCGCATCACTTTCTTCTGGATCGCATTGATGTCGATCGCATGGAAAATAGCTTCACGAACACGCTTGTCTTTCAACGGGTTCTTGCCCTTGACGCTGGAATGCAACAATTCGTCGCGGAATTGATCCATGCCAAGGAAAATTGTGCGAAGCTCAGGTCCGATCAACACAGATGCATTGTCAGCTGAATTCACGCGTTTCTGATCCTGAACCGGGATCGGATATGCCATGTTGACCTGACCGGACAACAGGGCGGCAACGCGGGTCGCATCCTGCCCAATCGGCGTATAGGTAACGCTGGTCAGGTTATGCTGCTTTTTACCCCAGTAGTTTGGATTTGGTTTAAACGTCGTTTTCACACCAGCTTCATGGCTGACCATGATAAACGGTCCGGTGCCATTCGCGTGACGTGTGAGATAGTTCTCTTTGGTACCACCGACATTTTGAGGTGTGACAGCGTTATGCTCTGTTGCCCACTCCTTGTCGATAATGTTCCAGGTACCCCACTCGGAGAAAATAATGGGATTGGGATTGTCGGAAACAAAATCAACGGTGTAATCGTCGACCTTGATTGCCTTGGTATCAGCACTGATACGGGTTTTCAGATCAGAACCTTCTGCCCGTACACGCGTTGCCGAGAAGACGACATCATCAGCGTTGAAATCATTGCCGTTATGAAACTTGACGCCTTTGCGCAGATGGAAACGCCAGCGCGTTGGCTCCATGATTTCCCAGCTGACAGCCAAACCAGGCTCAATGACCATGTTTGGTTTGCGATGAATCAAGCCCTCGTAAACGTTCCCCATTGTACCAAGGGTAAATGTTTCGTTCAGGCGATACGGGTCCCACGAAGTGAGGGTGCCCTGGAAAGCAAATTTGAGCTCCTTTGCCTGGACGCCGGCAGTTGCCGACACAGCCAAAGCCGCACCAAGTGCTAACCCGGTGACCGCAGTTTTCAATTTCATTTTTGTAATCCTCCCTATGGATCAATTTTTGGTTTTGATTTGCCGGTTCTTTTGCCGACCTTTCCGTAAACTGCATACGCAGGCCCGACTTTACCACCCCTGCCTTGAACGGCTATTTATAGGGTGGATAAATCCGGTCAGAAAATTACGCTGATGTTCAAGGTTCCACGGATGCGAGTCAATAGCGTTTAGTCGAAGGTCGTTGCTCTGACAGCGTGTAAAATCGCGCATCAGCAGCCAGGAATGCAAAATTTCCTGGATCCAAAATCCCTGCCAGAGGAGTTTTGTCCATTCAAATTCCATATATTGCCGTAAGGTCAATGCATGTCGACAGAAATAAATTGACTTGCCGGACAGACATCTACCTTCAATAGACGTATTTTGTCGTGACTATATCGCCCTCAATGCGGGAATTATTAGATTGAACAGGGTTTTGGACTTTTTTTGGCCGGGGATTCCGGCAGATGATTCCCAAATGGGACGTGAAATCCGTCTCCGTCAGTTTCTGCTGGTGGCCCAGGCCGTCACAACCATTTCCGGCGTCAATCTGATCAATTCTGTTCTGACAAGCTTTCTGTTCTGGAACGTGTTGCCACATGCCTTGCTGATACCCTGGCTTGCAATAAGTGTATTGTCGTCCGGTAACAGGATTTGGTCTTCCTTGCGGTCGCGAAACCGAACACCTCCCGCGAAAATCGGCCGCCGCACCATCGTTCGCTCGACAATCTGGTCTGCTGTCGGCGGGGCTCTTTGGGGAATTATTGCCATCAGTATGGCTTTGCAAGTCTCCATATTGCATCACGTTTTTCTGGCCTTTGTCGTTGGCGGACAGGCCGTCGCGGCGGCCGTCTGGTTATCGCCAATCCTGTCGGCTTCCTACGCCTATATCTGGCTCAGTGTCGCGCCTTTAATTGTCAGTCTGGCCTGGCAAGGCCATCCCATGACATCAGTTATGGCAGGCATGCTGAGTATTTTTCTGATCGCCTCCTTTCAACTCGCCCGCAGAAGCCATTCAGATTTTGTCGAAACGGTCATGGCCAAATTGAAGCTCGAAAATTTATATGACCAGCTCAGCGACAGCGAAGACCGTCTGATAACAGCCATCGAAACAATTGATGCCGGTTTTGCCTTGTTTGATGCGGAAGACCGGCTGGTGCTGGCCAACTCCCGATACCGCGAATTTTACGATCTGAGTTCGGCGTCGATGCACAAGGGTGCCAGATTTGAAGATATATTGCGCACCGGAGTCACAGCCGGGCAGCACCCCGAGGCATCAGGCCGTCTTGAAGACTGGATCAGAGAGCGCCTGGCCAAACATCTGAACCCGAAAGGCCCCTTCGAACAATTGCTGTCGAATAACCGCTGGCTGCAGGAATCAGAATACCGCACAAAAGATGGCGGCCTGGTGAGCGTCAGTACGGACATCACCAATCTGAAACAAGCCTATGACAGCTTGAAACATGCCCTCGATCAGGCTGAAAACGCCAACAAGGCCAAGTCAGAATTTCTGTCCAGCATGAGCCACGAATTACGTACACCGCTGAACGCCATTCTCGGTTTTGCGCAGCTCATGCAATATGACCCTGACGCAAATCATTCTCCGGAACAGGAAGAATCCATCAATCAAATCCTGTCTGGTGGCAAGCATTTGCTGGAATTGATCAGTCAGGTTCTTGACCTGGCGCGCATTGAAACCGGCAATATTGTGGTCTCGATTGAAGATGTTTTATTGCAGGATGTTTTTTCACAATCCATGCCCATGGCAGAGAGCCTGGCACGTAAATATAACATCAGACTTAATGTCAGTCCGTTCGATGAAAACACGGTTATTCGCGGTGATGCGACCCGGATCAAGCAGGTTTTGCTCAATCTCTTGTCCAATGCCATCAAATATAACAATCCGGGTGGTGATGTAACGGTCGATTGCACTCCGACGGGTGGTACGCTCATCATTGCCGTCAGTGACAATGGCCCGGGCATTCCGGAAGACAAACAAAGCCAGGTGTTCGAGCCCTTTAACAGGTTGGGCGCAGAAGCCGGAGACCGGGATGGCACAGGTATCGGGCTGACGATTACCAGGCAACTTCTTGAGATGATGAAAGGGCGTATTGGTTTTGACAGCAAAGCCGATGAAGGCGCAACTTTCTGGTTTGAAATCCCGATGTCACAATCAAGAATGATTGCCGATGAAGATATCGTTGATAAGGCAGATACGACTGCTACGACAACAAATAACCAGACTTCTGGCCGGGTTCTCTATGTCGAGGACAATCCGGCAAATGTTCGCCTGATGGAAGGGTTTTTCAGCCATCGTCCGAACGTCAAACTGATTATCGCAGGAACTGCTGAAGACGGATTGGAATTGGCGCTTGGCAGTAGTCCAGACCTGATTTTCATGGATATCGGGCTTCCCGGCATGGACGGGTATGAAGCGGCTGAAATCCTTAAATCCGATCCGGCAACGAACAAAATTCCAATCATCGCCGTCAGCGCCTATGCAGACAAGGAAGATATCGATCGAAGTGTCGAAGCCGGTTTTGACGATTGCCTGACAAAACCGCTGGTGATGGAGAAAATATTGTCGACACTCGATACGAGATTAGAGGTCGATAATTAGAGTAATTCCGTTTGATCCGGAATTACCCGGATCAGGTAAATTTTGAAAAGTCCGGCGGTCGACGTTCAAAGAAAGCTGTCATTGCTTCCTTTGCTTCCGGCGAACTCAGGCACACCTTGAATTCAGCACCTTCTGCTTCGAGGCGCTCCCGAACCGACTGGTCATCCCCGCGCAATAAGGCCTTGGTCTGACGCAAGGCGGAGGGTGGCTTTGCGGCAAGCTTGCGCGCTGTATCCATCGCCATTTCCAGCTCACCTTTCGCCGGTGCGATGGCTGTCACAACACCCGCCGCAACCGCTTCGTTGGCATCAAATGGTTCGCCCAACATGAGCAATTCCGCAGCTTTGCGATATCCGGCACATCGTGGCAACAAAAGACTTGAAGCCGCCTCTGGTACCAGCGCCAGATTGATAAAGGGCATATGGAACCGGGCACCCGGGGAGGCATATACAAAATCACAGTGAAGCAACATTGTCGTACCTATTCCGATGCCGGCACCATTTACTGCCGCCAGCAACGGCGTCGTTGTTGTCGCAATGGCGCGCAAAAACCGCCAGACCGGTGTTTCGGCATCATCAACTGATGCCTGTAGAAAATCATTAAGATCGTTCCCGGAAGTAAAAATATCTTCCGTGCCTGTAATGACGACGGCCCTGACTTCCGGGTCTTCATCTGCGCCGGCGACAGCGTCGGCCATCACGGCATACATCGCTTGTGTCAGCGCGTTCTTTTTTTCCGGGCGATTGATCGTGACAACACGAATTCCGTCGATCAGTTCTGTTTTGACAAGATCAGTCAAAAGGATCTCCTGTGTGTGAAAATTTGTGTAAGTATTGAGGTTATCGAATGTGGGCCGAAGATTCGGAGCGCGCGCGCAGGGATTCTGCTTCACGTGCAAGGAAACGTGCAATTCGTTCTGCGCTGAAGCCCAGCAAGGACAGCCCCACCCCGGATTCTGCAACTTCGCGGTATTCTACAATTTTGCCTGCATCGTCGTATTTTACTATTGCCACGCCCTCGAACATGCCACGACGACCTTCGCAATCCGGCAACGACGAACTGTAGCTGAAAACATACCGCGCATATCCGATACCGTTGTGGCAAACGGGATCATGCATATCCCAAAGGAATTCACTGGCATCGCGATGAAAATAATTTTCGATCATGTCACAGATTGCAGCGCGGCCCGTGAAGGTGCCGTAAAAAACGTCGTGATATTCGCCGTTTTCGGCAAACAAATCGGCAACGCCATTTCCATCACCCTTTGATGCAGCAGCAGCCAGGCCATTAACCAGATCGGCAAAAACTGTATTGGATATTTCCATCGAAGGCTCCCGTCGGGGCCGGACAAAGGAAAGCCCGGACAAAGAAAAGCCCGGACAAAATCAGTCCGGACGATTGAAATCGTCTCCGATTGTGACGGGTTTGTCGATCAGGGGCAATTCCCGGAAAGAGAAAAGCGTTCAAAACATGCTGTAACGATGAAGTCGTACCAGCGACCCCGTTCAGAAGTTAACGCAAACGCCCTTGAAGCACGCGTTTTGTATAGAGATTGGTGCCTGCAAGACGACTGGCGATCTGGGCTGCCAGTGACGGTGAAGCCTGGGCTAGTTCGGTGATCAGCCGCTGGTCATTATTGTGGCTGGAATAACTGTCGGCGAGGCGAAAACTCTCACAACGCTGCTGCAAACGATCGGTCCGGGTCGGGTTTGAATTCGGGCTCATCATGATATTTCTCCTTGTTTGAAGTTATCAAAACCGCTTTCGTATCCCCTGTTAGGGCGATTCCGACTTAAGCGTAATCGCTTTTGCATTAATATGTGGCGCACACCTTGAGTTAAAAGCAACGCTGCGTTTCCGTTAAACCCGGAAACGCTCTACCAATATGGTGTTGTTCCCCGGACCTGCCACTCAACTGTTTGTTATCAGGCCGCCATGACCTTACTTATGCCGCCAAAGAAGCGCTGGATATCCAACAACACCAGCAACTCGCCATCAAGCCTGTAAACGCCAGCAGATACATCGCGCCAGCCAGGTTCCATGTTGGACGGATTTTGCTCAAAACTTTGTGGACTTGGTGACATCACGTCCCCAACAGAGTCGACCATGAGGCTGTAAAGTTCGCCTTCATGCTCAATCACGACATACATATAGATTTGGTCTGCATCGCTTCCGGAATTTCTCAGTCCCAGCTTCTTGCCGACATTGATGACAGTCACGATCCGGCCACGTAAATTGAGCGCACCAGCCACTTCCGGCGGTGCCAAAGGCACTTTCGTAATTTTCTGTGCCTTTGATACATCATGTACGCATTGCACAGGGATCCCGAAGGGCTGGTCTCCAACCTTGACTGTCAGATAAAGGTTGTCTTCCTCTTTTGCCGATTGTACGGCTTCGTTCAAGGAATTCATTGGATCATTCATGCTGCAACACTCCCTTCTGACAGGCTGTCCGTAAGAACATCCCGCAATGCATCCCGGTCGCCTTTTTCCACGCAATGGCTGTAGCCAGAGACAGCAGCCCTGTCGATTTCCTCAACTGAGGCATCTGATGTCAGTGCAATGAAGACTGTGTCCGACCAGCTTCCATCTTCACTGAGAACATGTGGCACTTCCGTACCCGACATATCCAGTGAAATATCAACCAGCACAGCATCATATTTCTCACCGGCTTCTTTCAGCTCATTGGCTTCATTCAAGGAAGAAGCCTCCCTGGTATTGAAGCCAATACCGTTCAGGTAAGACCCGATCAGATTGCGCAGGAACTGGTTTTCAGCCAACAACAAGACACTGACCGGTTTTTTCGACGTATCGAGGCTTTTACTTGCGCCCCGACGACCAAACCAGTCACCGTAAGCTTTCTTGAGGTAATGCGGGACATCGAGAACGCCTGTAGCCTGTTCGTCAATGATGGCACTGCCGATGAAACCGACATCCGGCGATTCAAGTTCAAGGCTGAGTTTGCTTTCAACGATGTCGACAATTTCGTCGACGACAAGTCCCATCGACCGGTCCTGATCTGTAAAGACGAGGACAGGTTGTCGACCTTTTTCCTTGATCCCAACCGCGCCTTCGACATTTATCAGAGGCATCAACCGACCACGATACTGAACAACCATTTGACCATTGGATTCTTCAATCGTCGTGACTTCAAAATCCTCCAGTCGATCAACAAGTGCCAGAGGCACCGCCTTGGGCTCTGTATTTCCGGCCCGGAAAATCAACAGCGCAGTGTTATCGTCTCGACCGCTGCCAGCTGCCACTTTTTCAGCGTCGTCATCATCGTCCGGCATGGCCGTATCGCCAATCTTTGTCGCAATACCATTTGGATCAAGGATCATGATCACGCTGCCATCACCCAGAATGGTATTCCCAGAGAACATTGCGATATCCCGCAACAACGGAGAGACCGGCTTGACCACAATTTCTTCGGTATCGAATACGCGGTCGACTATGATACCAAACTGATAAGCTCCGACCTGGGAAACCATGATGAAGCTTTCTTCATCGCGTCTTGTCTCCACTGCTGCTTGCACTTCCACACCATCTTCGGTAGCAAGTTCCGGCCCCGTCGATCCTTCTGCAGTTTCACCATTGGTGACGATATTTGCACCGGATGACGTTTCCTCGCCACCATATTCATAATTTGCAGCCACACTTTCGAGCTCAAGAATTTCGCGCAGGTTAACCAAAGGCAACAAGCGATTACGCAAACGCAGAACCGAGGTGTCGTTGAGTTTTTCGATACGATGTTCTGAATCACCGGAAGCCCGAACCAGTTCAACAACACTGATTTGCGGCATGGCGAACCTTTCGCCACCACAACCAACGATCAAAGCTGAAACAATGGCCAGAGTCAGCGGAATCTTGATCGTAAATATTGACCCTTTGCCAGTGACACTGGAAACATCGACAGTACCACCAATTTTTTCGATATTTGTGCGAACAACATCCATGCCGACACCACGACCGGAAACAGATGTGACTTTTTCGGCTGTTGAAAATCCTGCCTTGAAGATGAAACGCACTATTTGCTGGTCCGTCATCGCTTCCAGCTCGGCTTCGGTCGCCAGACCGTTCGAGAGAACTTTTTGTTTTACTCTCTCAATATTGACGCCTGCACCATCGTCCCTGATCTGAACAATGATATGACCGCCTTCGTGGAAGGCTTCAAGGATAACACGTCCGGTTTCCGATTTTCCTGCAGCAATCCGGCCCGGCGTGTCTTCCAGTCCGTGATCTGCGGAGTTACGGATCATATGTGTCAGCGGATCCTTGATCAGCTCCAGAACCTGGCGATCCAGTTCCGTTTCAGCACCGATCATTTCAAGATTAATTTTCTTGCCCATGTCCTTGGCCAGGTCACGAATAATTCGTGGCAATTTCGCCCAGGCATTTCCAATGGGCTGCATCCGGGTTTTCATCACCGCTTCCTGCAGGTCCGTTGTCACATGGCTCAGGCGTTGCAAAGGAACGGCAAAATCAGAATCCTGGTTTCCCTGTACCCGAAGGAGCTGCATCAGCTGGTTCCGGGTCAGCACAAGCTCCGACACTGTTGTCATCAGATTTTCAAGAAGTTCGACATTAACCCGAATGGTTGAGTTAGCGACTGAAGACTCTGGTGTTTTTTGTTTACCTTCATCACTGGCAGCAGCCTTAGGTGCAGGGGGAGCTGCTTTTGGCTGCTCTGCAACAACCGGAGCCGGTTCAGGTTCAGGTTCAGGTTCTGGTTCGGGCTCAGACGCGGTTTCCTCAGCTGGCTCACCAGAATCGAGAGGGCCAGCTGTCTCATTGAATATCCGTTCAAGTTCATCAAGTGACACTTCCCCGGACTTCAGTTCCCGTTCCGGTTCTGCTGCCACTTCCGGCTCTGGTTCTGGCTCTGGTTCGGACGCAGCCGCACCAGGCAGGGCGCCATCAGCCGCAGCATCCAGCCGGATTATGAGTTCCTGATCATTTCCCTCGGGCTCGACCTGATTGGCTTCAAGTTCCGCCAGCAAGACCTTGATTTGATCCAGAGCCTCCAGGATCAGTGTGACGATTTCAGGCGAAACTTCCAGCACACCATCACGGATTTTACCAAGAATGTTTTCGCCAGAATGAGCAACTTTCTCCAGACGCGGCAACCCAAGGAACCCGCAGGTTCCCTTGATCGTGTGAACAAGGCGGAAAATATTCGCCAATAGTTCCGGATTGTTCGGGTCTTGCTCCAGTTGAACAAGCTCAACATCAACCTCGTCAATACTCTCATTGGTCTCAGTTAAAAACTCACTAAGCATGTCATCCATGACGTGGCTCCTTGGTCGAACTTGTTTTGCTGTTCATCGTTTCTATCAACATTTCTTGCATTGGTCTCGTTTTCGTCCAGCGGGATGAAGTATCAGGCTTTCTTGATATTTGAAAGGAAGTCCTGAACCTCGGTTTGCAGGGTATCAAACCGCTCAGCCAACTCACGTGAGGAGCTGAGGACATCACCTGATGCCGTACCGGTTTGCTCTGATGCACCGCGCACATTCACAATACTCTCGGAAACACTCTGTGTGCCCGAAGCTGCTTCCTGCACGTTGCGGCTGATTTCTCCTGTTGCAGCACCCTGTTCTTCAACAGCTGCTGCAATAGTTGTCGCGATTTCGTTCATTTCGGAAATTGTTGTCCCGATCGCTTCAATCGCAGTGACGGCCTTGTTTGTTGTGCCCTGGATTGAACTGATCTGGCCGCCGATGTCTTCCGTCGCCTTGGCCGTTTGACTGGCCAGGTTTTTGACTTCGGACGCCACAACCGCAAAGCCTTTGCCCGCATCACCGGCACGGGCAGCTTCAATGGTTGCGTTGAGAGCCAGCAGATTTGTTTGCTCGGCAATATCATTAATAAGGTCAACAACCTCGCCAATCCGCTGGGCAGCTTCGGCAAGCTCCCGGATTGTCGTGTTTGTTTCATTCGCAGCACCAACAGCCTTTGTTGAAATTTCTGCAGAATGTGTAACCTGACGACTGATTTCGCTGATCGAAGCGCTTAGCTCTTCCGCCGCACTGGCAACAGTTTGAACACTGGCCGAAGCCTGTTCTGCCGCAGAAGACACAGAAACACTCTCATCCATGGTCTGTTTGGCGATTTCGCTCATGGATTGAGCAGTTGCTTCCATTTCAGTGGACTGGGCAGAAACAACGCCGAGGATTTCCTCAACAGTGTCACCAAATCCGGACGTCAGACCATCGATACGCTCCTGACGTGCCTGACGTTCTGCATTGTCAGCGGCTTCACGATCCCGCTCTTCCTGTTCGCGATTGGCACGCTCTTCACGTGCTTTTTCTTCTTCACCTTCAAGTCTGATTTTTTCAATCGCATTGTCTTTAAAGACCTGAACAGCACTACCCATGTTGCCAAGTTCGTCTGCACGGCCCTGGAAGGGAACCTCAACTGTGTTATCGCCTTCAGCCAGAACAGTCATAACGCCCGTCAGTGCGACGATCGGATTTGCAACTGTCTTGGCAAGGAAAAACCCGAGGACACCAATGACCAACAGGACGATTGCCCCGACGATCAAGGAGATTTGCTGAATAGCGGCGACACCTGAAAATGCTTCAGATGAATCAATCTCGGTCATGACCACCCAGTCAACACCCAGCAAACTCAAAGGTGAGTGCGCCGAGAGAACAGAAATCCCACGATAATCAAGGACTTCGGCCAGACCTGTCTCACCGGCAACGCCTGCCCGGGTTGTGCCTGTTTCAACTTTCGTTTTCAAAATGGTTGATTCTTCCGAGAACCTTGAATCACTACGCATCAGGAAGTCTTTGCCGACGATATATGATTCACCGGATTCGCCGAGGCCAGCCCGCTGTTGCATGATCTTGTTGATCTCGCCAATAGGCATCTGGAAGATCAATGCACCGATTGTCTTGCCGTCATCGCTCTTAACCTGGCTAGCCATAAAGCTGGCAGGTGCATCTGCGCTAGGCGCGTAAGGCCTGAAATCCGTGAAAGAAAGATTGCCTGCGGAACCGTTGGCCATCACATCCCGGTAAACGGCACCAATGTCACTATCCCGCCACTGGCCTTTCAAAATATTTGTTGCGTAATCCAGTTCCTTGAAAACGGAATAAATAACGTTACCCCGGGTATCAACCAGAAAGATATCGTAATATCCGCGTTCGTTCAGCAAGGTCCGGAACTTGGGATGAACATTGCCGTGCAATTCAGAGTAGGCGGAGCTGTCACTGGCACGGTCCAGTTTATGCTTCTCACCATTTGGATTTGAATTTCCGGTAATATAGAGAGATTGCAATGTGTCTTTTGGTGCCGAACTGATTTCGTCAAAGGCGCGCGTAAAATCCAAAAGAGACTGTTGCGTCATCGAATTAACCGACGTCGCCTTCAGGTCTTGCTGGATCATACCGAGATAACTCTCCAGCGCTCCCTTCCGGCTTTCCATAATACCAGTCAGTTTGCTTTCGACTTCGGCAGTCAGAAACTCTCCGGCCTGGTATTGCGAAATGCCGCCAATCGTAACCCCCGTCAACAACGCGGCTCCAATAATGTAGGCAGGTAACTTCTGTGCAATCGTCAAACTAATAGACATATTTTAATCCTCTTGGCCACAGTACCCGACTTAATAGGATAAAGCCCTGAAGTGATTCATACTTTGAGATTCTCCGACCAAAGAAAGTCTCAAAATATGCAGCAATTACTTGGCAAGGCCTTATCCACACCGTTAGGAGAGCACATCCCCCTTT
>JABILA010000049.1 GCA_018654745.1 Alphaproteobacteria bacterium | reverse complement strand
AGTCTGCGAGGGCCGCACGCCCATGCAAACCCTGGAGGATGGTAAACGTATCTGGAAGGAAAAGTTTATAGACCAAACTTGACCTGACAGACGCCGCGTCAAAATCGGTAACTGTCAGATCAGGTCTGAATTACTACAGCCTCAGTGGCTGCTTCAGCTGCCTCCTTGGCTTTCCTCAAAACTTCTTCGGCATGTTTCTGATCTGTAATGTCTTTACTCATCACGACAGTGCCACCGGTCTCGGTTGGTGTCCGTGTGATTTCGATGATGCGCCCGTCCTGCATCGGGTTTTTCATCAAACTGTAGTCCTGGGCCTGATACATCTTCTTCAGGCGTGCCATGATTTCTTTCGGGTCATCCGGACCAAAGTCTCCGGCAATCGCACGATCCATCATGACGTCATCCAGATAGGCACCGACATAGACTTTTGCCGGGTCCAGCTTGGCGATTTCAGGAAATTTGTCATTGAAAACCTGAATGCGATAGTCCTTGTCCACCATATAAAATGAGCCCGGCATATGGTCGATGGCCATGCGCAGCATCTGTTCTTTCTCGACGAGTGCTTCCTCGGCTTTTCTGCGTTGGGTGATGTCGCCGGTCGAGCCGATCAGCCGGTAGGCCCGACCTTTTCCGGTACGGAGCACGATTCCCTTTTGTTGAACCCAACGCCAGTCACCGCGAACATCCTGGACCAGATATTCGTTGTCCAGGTGCGTGGTTTTTCCGGTAATCAAATCGGCGTTGGCCTGATGATAGAGATCGATGAAGTCAGGGTGGATAAGTTTGCTCCAGGGTTCTTCCGAGTCTGACTGCTCAGGAAGTCCAAAGTCCTCCCGGATGCCGGACGAAAAACGAACTGCCCCCGTCGCCAAATCGATGTCGTAAATCACTTCGTTGGTTGATCGCATGGCAAGCGCATAATGCTCGCGGCTCGCGCGCAGCGCCTCCTCGGTCTGCATGTGCCGGGAAATTTCGGTATGGATGCTCACTGTGCCGCCGCCCGGCAACTTGCGGTCGCGGACCTGGACCCAACGCCCGTCGGCTAAAGGCAGGTCGAATGTTTCCTCGGTGTCGCCGAAAGTATCAATCCGGCGCTGGATGGTATCTTCGCCACCAACTTCGGCGACGAGATTCACGTTGGCATCCTTTTGAAGAAGTTTGGAGATGTGGACGCCAGGGCACGCTTCGGCCTCACTGTAGCCGTACAATTCGCGATAACGGCTGTTGCACAGCACCAGACAATTGTCGGCATCGAACAGTGCGAAACCTTCCGCCATCGTCATAATAGCGTCCGTCAGCAACCCGTGACCGGTGGGCATCTCCGAGGTCCTCGTCATGATTCAATCTCCTCTCCAGAGAGAGAATACATAATTTCGAAACCGGTGTCCGTTGTCGGGGTCTTTTTGACCAGGGTGCTGGATGACAGCCCTCAAGCAACCGCTGATACCGGAAATCGTTATCGCCGATAATGTTCGACTGTTGAGATCATACTAATTGGTAATAACTTCCGGTCCCATCACCGCATTTGGCAGTACTGTTGAAATCCATGGCACATAGGTAACGAGGATCAGGAACACAAACATGATGACGAGGAATGGCAATGCCGCACGGACGACGCCCATAATCGACATGTTGGCAACACCAGCTGTCACAAAAAGGTTCAACCCGACAGGCGGCGTTATCATCCCGATCTCCATATTGACCACCATTATGATGCCCAGATGAATAGGGTCGATTCCAAGTTCCATGGCGATCGGGAAAACCAGGGGTGCGACGATCACAAGCAAGCCACTTGGCTCCATGAACTGACCGCCAATCAACAGGATAACGTTTACGATAATCAGGAACATGATCGGGCCGAAACCATAGGCCAGCATTGTCGCTGTAAGTTGTTGAGGGATCTGTTCGTCCGTGATGACATGTTTCAGGATCAGGGCGTTGGCAATGATAAACATCAGCGTAATGATCAGCTTGCCTGCGTCGCGCAGCGTTCGAACTGTGTCCTTGTGCCAAAGAGCGGTAATCAGAACTTGCGGGTTTCGCAATAGCGATCTGCCTTCCGACAAGGGACCCATGTCGCGATAAACAAAGGTTGCCACAAGAAACGCATAGACGGAGGCAACCGCAGCCGCTTCCGTTGGCGTAAAGATGGCACCCGTAAGGCCGGGAATACCATAAATGCCGACCATGATGATTACGATCAGCATCAACCCCCAGGCAGCGTCCTTGAAGCTTTCCCTGATTTCTCCGAAGCCCTTGAATTCACCCGCAGGCATGTCCTTTATCCGGGCCATGACATAGATGCCGACCATCAACATAGTACCAGCCAGAAGGCCGGGGATTACGCCGGCGAGAAACATGCGGCCAACGGAAACTTCGACAGCCGCAGCGTAAACAACCATGACTATTGACGGCGGAATAAGAATGCCGAGGGTGCCGGCATTGGCGATCACACCGGCCGCAAATTCCTTGGTGTAACCGGACTGGCGCATGGCTGCGATGACGATGCTGCCGATGGCAACCACAGTCGCGGGTGAGGAGCCGGACAGGGCAGCGAAGATCATACAGGCAAGCACACCGGCAATTGCCAGACCGCCGCGGAAATGACCGACAAGAGCAATGGAAAAGCGGATGATCCGCTGGGCCACGCCACCGGTCGACATGAAGCTGGAAGCCAGAATGAAAAAGGGAATTGCGAGCAAGGTAGAGTGACCCTCGAATGCTTCAAACAGGGTTTGTGCGACCGAGGAAAGTGAGCTGTCTGAAAACACCAGCAGGAACATGATTGAGGAAAAACCGAGCGATACTGCGATCGGCGCACCGATCAGCATCAAGCCGATCACCAACCCGAAAAGAAACAGAACTTCCATCAGTTTTGCTCCTTCAATCTGGCCGCCGCTTCAGCAACTTCATCTTCCGCTTCGTGGCTGACGATCAGCGATTCCTGCTCGCCGCGCCAGATGCGCACAGCGGCCTGGGCAAATCGGTATGTCAGTAGCGCCATGGAAATAGGCAGCACGATGTAGGGAACAACTTTGGGCAGTTTCTCGTATGCTTCACCATCGTTGAACACGTCTGCCAGCCAGGTCAGGAAAAACGGAACCGGCAGGTCTTGCGTTTCATACCAACCCTGGCCCCGAAATTTTTCAACAAATCCAAGCGGAAACCAGCGCCCTTCGGTGGGGGGCAAATTGGCAAATGGTGCCCAGTAATCCCACGAACCCTTCAATAGAAGAAGCGAATATGCAATGCAGATCGCCACAACAAAAAGTCCCAGCATTCGTTTCACTGAAGGCTGGGCAAGTTTAAAAATTGCATCAACGCCCAGATGCAACGTTTTTTTAGCGGCATAGCCGGCGCCAAGCAGAACCAGCCAGGCAAAGAGGAATACAGTCAGTTCAAGCGCATAGAAAATATTGGAATTGAAGACATAGCGCGCGATGACATTGGCGAACGTCGTCAACGTCATGGTGCCAAGAATAATCGCAATAAATGTTTCTTCTATTCGATCAACACGGCTATTGGTGTTTCCTGACTGTGTCATTGTGCTCTCCCCTACCGCAGCCATTCCGGTTTAACCGAAATTTCTACTGCACTGGAAACTTGCGCCTACCGTGAGTTTGAAGCAGCGCCAGAGTTCCCGTTAATCCTGGAAACGCTCTAATTCGGGAACCGGCTTTTGGGCTGGCTCCCGAACTAGTCTGCGTTTTCGGATTTAGTTTGACGCGTTGATTTTCTGCGCGGCGTCAATGTTTTTCTGACCCACATCACCAGCGAACTTCGCCCACACTGGCTTCATCACATCAACCCAGTTCTTGCGTTGATCGGCGTTCAATGTACGAACAGTGCCGCCAGCCTTGATGATGGCCTGTTTGGCAGCGTTGTTGACTGAAGTCGACTCTTTGTTACGGGCCGCTGTTACTTCGGAAACAATGGTCATGAACTGTTTGCGAACGTCCGCTGGCAAACCTTCAAGCCAGTCAACCGAGGTCACCAGCAGATAATCGATGATGCCGTGGTCAGTCTGGGTTACACCATCCTGCACTTCAAAGAACTTCTTGCCATAGATGTTGGACCAGGTGTTTTCCTGACCATCCACAACGCCTTGTTGCAAAGCGCCATACACTTCCGAGAAAGCCATTTTTTGTGGGCTACCACCAATGGCTTTCATTTGAGCAACCAGAACATCAGAGGATTGCACGCGGAACTTCAAACCGTTTGCGTCCGTGGGCGCAATCAAGGCCTTGTTGGCAGACATCTGCTTCATACCGTTGTGCCAGTAGGCGAGACCCTGAAGACCGCGCTTTTGCATGCTGTCGAGCATTCCCTGACCGGCTGCTGAGGCTTGAAAGGATTCGACGGCGTCGATGTTCTTGAACATGAAAGGCAAGTCAAAGATGCGGAATTTCTTGGTGAACTTTTCGAACTTTGAAAGTGAAGGTGCTGCCAGTTGCACATCGCCTTGCAGCATGGCTTCCAGGACCTTGTTGTCGTTGTAAAGCGTTGAGTTCGGAAAGACTTCAATGCACATCTTGCCGTTCATTTCAGCATTTACACGCTTTTCCAGCAGCGTGGCAGCAATCCCCTTTGGGTGCTTGTCAGTGTTGGTAACATGGCTGAATTTGACGATGATTTCGCCGCTGTCACATGCTGCGATGGCGTTGGTTGAGACGGATACAAGAGCCGCAACGGATGCGGCCACGATAAGATTTTTCATATTATTACTCCCGGTTAACAGCGCCATTTTGCGCCAACGCATGTAGAAAAGGCCAGGGCGAAACAATAATTCAACCCTAAAAACAGTTGAAACATTAGTTTGAACAAAAACAACAGTTTAGTCGAGCTAATGCAGCAATCATTGGAAAAATTTCCGAATTTTCGGACAACTTTCTTGCTAAAAATAGCGCCAAAACGCAATGTAACGATCTCTGGATAGAACAGAAGAAACTCATGTCTCGATCTATTTTGATCAGTTTTGTTGCTTATCTCATCGTCGCAACCGGTGTGGCCACCTGGGTCTACCACGATGCCCTCAGGACTGCTTTGGCCGATGATCGCGAAACCGGTCAGGTGCGCCTTTCAGAAGCCACCAGCCGCTTGCGCGGACAGCTCGACATATTTCGGGCCCTGGTCAATATCATCGCCGCGACCCCCAGGATGGCCCAGTCTTTCAATCCTGAAACAAATGTAGATGTTAGATCGGATTTGACCGCCTTACATTTGACCTACGGTGCCTGGGAAATTGATTTGGTCAATCCAGATGGTCAAGTTGTGGCGTCCTCGTCACCGAACCAAAACGATAAGGTCTATTCCAGTGGTCTGGTGTGGGCAGCAAAGAACGGGCGTCTTGGTTACGCGATAGAACTGGAAGATGGGCGTCGTCTAATTCGCTTCAGTCGTCGCATTAGCGGTTCAGCTTCGACCGGTATCGGACTGGTTGTTGTGTCAGCTGATTTGGCTGCGCTCGAATTCGAATGGCCGATTATTCCGGAACCAATCATTTTTTTCGATGTCGAAGGCTTGTCAATGTCTTCCAATCGCCCGGGTTTGCTCTTGATGTCAAATGCGGGAGATCCCGAAGAAGCGAGATTTCCTGTTAACGGGCCTCAGGATGTCGCAGACGCGAGACTATGGAAATTTGCGCCCGCGAATAAATTGCCGCATGAAGTACAGATACTCAGCGCTGATATACCCCAACTCCAACTGACTGCGAAAATACTGCTAAACACGCGCAACACCAGAGCGACGGTTCTGCTGCGCACGGGATTGGCGGTCGCATTGTTGATTGCCCTGGCACTGATTGGCGCGATTTTTGTGCAGCAACGCCGCAGATTGGCACTGGAGTCACGGCATTCTGCAACACTGGAACAACGGGTCGAAGAACGAACAGTAGAATTGCAAGTCGCTCAAGACGAATTGGTGAAGTCGTCCAACCTTGCCGCATTGGGCCGATTGTCAGCAGGCGTCAGCCACGAACTCAATCAGCCGCTCGCAGCCATTTTGAATTTTGCAGATAATGGCAGGCGGTTGATAGACCGGTCCCGGACCTCGGAGGCCGCTGAAAACCTGACCCTGATTACGGATCAAATTCGCAGAATTACACGCATCATTGGAAACCTGCGTGCCTTTGCCCGGCAAGAGCATACGCCGACGGACCGGATAGACCTGAATTCAGTCGTCAAACAGGCAATAACCTTGACGCAGAGCGATGTCGCCTCATCCGGCGTAACATTGAACCTTTCTTTGCCGGAGCATGCGGTATTTGTAATGGCCGGGAAAATCAGGCTGGAGCAAGTCGTCCTGAATTTGGTATCGAATGCGCTCGACGCGATGCAGACCATACAAGACAAGACGCTCACGATTGTGCTGGAGGAAATGGACGAACAGGTGATGTTGTCTGTACGGGATTCAGGCACTGGTATTCAGGATCCGACCAAGGTTTTTGAGCCGTTTTACACGACCAAGGAACTTGGGTCTTCCAAGGGTCTTGGTATGGGTCTTGCCTTGTCGTTTGGCCTCGTCGCCAGTTTCGGCGGAAATTTAAGTTGCCGCAACCTTGAGAATGGTGCCGAGTTCATAGTGCCCCTGCCAGTTGCCGGAGACGCATCATGATCCAAAAAATACTGGTGATCGAAGATGACGCCGCGTTGCGAACTTCAATAGTCCAGACGCTGGACCTTGAAGGGTTAGAGGCTATACCTATGAGCAGTTTTTCACAGGCACGCCGCTCGATACGCTCGAATTTCAAAGGTGTGATCCTTTCAGACATCAAGATGCCTGATCAGGACGGGTTCGACGTGTTGCGATTTGCCCAGGCACGTGACCCTGAATTGCCTGTGGTCTTGCTGACCGGATACTCTGATGTTCCCACTGCAATGCGGGCAATCAAGGAGGGTGCCTACGACTATCTTGAAAAGCCTTGTGATCCTGATCGATTGATCGATACATTGCGCCGGGCATTGGACCGTCGAGAGCTGGTGTTGCAAAATCGTACCTTGCGGGAGCAGCTTGGCAACCAGCAAAGTGATGACCAGGATGGCTCCCTGGCTGAACGGCTGGAGCGTCACGAACGTCAGATAATCCAGGAGGCGCTCAGTTCTGAAAACGGGAAAGTCAGCAAAGCCGCAGAACGCCTCGGCATTCCACGCAATACCCTTTATGACCGAATGACCAAATTGCGACTTGTGGCCAAGTCCTTTCGATCCGGCAATGATGCCGAGAGCCAGGGCGATTCCGACTAAAGCGAAATCGCTTCTGCAGGGAGCAATTTCAGAGAAAATGCTCCGGATATTTGGCGCACACATTTAGTTGTAAGCAACGCTGCGTTTCCGCAAAACCCGGAAACGCCCTGGTGCTGAGTAAATATTTCCTGGACGTTACCCCGCCATCACATCTTTCACTTTCACCGCGAGTTCTTTCAGACTGAAAGGCTTGGGCAGGAAATCGTAGGGTCTGTCACCGGCGATTGTGGCGCGGAAGGCATCTTCGGCATAACCGGATATGTAGATCACCCGTGTGTCGGGCTGGCGTTCGACCAGCCAGGCGATAAAGGCGGGACCGTCCATTTGTGGCATCACCACATCCGTGATTGTGAGATCAATTTCACCTTCGAAGTCTTCGACGATTTCCATGGCTTCTTCGGCGCAATCAGCGGCAAGGATTGTGTATCCCTTGTTTTCGAGGGCACGCGTGGCGAACAGACGAACCGGGTCTTCATCTTCGACCAGCAATATCGTTGCCTTGCCGGTGAGGTCTGCTGGCTCGTCCTGCAGCGCCTCATTTTCATCGACAACGTTGTCTTCGCTATCTTCACTTTGCTCGTGCTGGGGCAAATAGATGCGGAACGTTGCCCCCTCGCCCTCCTTGCTTTCGGGCACGATAAAGCCGCCGGTTTGTTTGATGATACCGTAAACCGTACTGAGTCCCAGGCCGGTTCCGGCACCAACTTCCTTTGTGGTAAAAAAGGGCTCAAATATCTTGTCCATATCTGCAGTCGAAATTCCGGTGCCGGTATCTGTCACATCGATCACTACATAGTGCCCGGTGGGAATTGTCTCGTAGGGCGTGGCCCTTGGGCTCAGGATATTTGCGTTCGCTGAACGGATGGTCAATGTGCCGCCGCCTGACATGGCGTCACGGGCATTGACCGCAAGATTAATGACGACTTGTTCCAGCTGCCCCTGGTCTACCCGGATCAGGCCAACATCGCGGGCATGAACAATGTCCAGTTCAATATTCTCACCAATCAGTCGCCGGATCAGGTGGGAAAGTTCGGCCAGCACATCTGTCAGATTCAGGACTTTGGGCTGCAACGTCTGGCGTCTGGAAAAGGCCAGAAGCTGGCGCACAAGGTTGGCGGCCCGGTTGGCATTTTGCTTGATTTGCATAATGTCGCCAAAGGATTGATCACCCGGCGAGTGCCGTTGCAACAAAAGATCACTGAAGCCGATCATGGCTGTCAGAAGATTATTGAAATCGTGGGCGATGCCCCCGGCCAGCTGACCGACCGCCTGCATTTTCTGTGACTGGGCGATCTGGGATTCCAGATTTTTAATCTCGGTCGTGTCAACGATATAGACAATCAGGTCAGACGGTGTTTCGCCCTGACCACTGCCATCTGTACGCCGGGAATAAAGCTGAACGACCTTGGCACCATCGCCCCCCAGACTGACTTCCAGCGGTTTGTCCGGATGTTCACCGCGGCGTGCGGCATGCAAATTGTCAGCAACACCAACCCTGTCCTGATCCCGGACCAGATCGTAGAAAGATACGGAAACACCGTCGCCTTCGAGGTCCGCCATATCCTGAAATGCCGGGTTGGTTTCAACGATGACGCCGTCACTATCCACCATGACAATGCCGACAGGCGCATAATCAAAGAACCGTCTGAAACCCTCTTCGGCGCGACGCAGGGTTTCTTCCAGCTCACGTTCTCCGGTTAGTTCGCGCACAGCAATCCGGCGCACGCGTGGTTTGCCACCCGCCTTGTCACCATCCCTGCTGCTGATATGCGCCGGAAACAGATTTCCCGCCTTGTTCCTGAGAGTCACGTCACCGGTTGAGACCGCCAGGCCGTCACTGTTTTCCGCTTCGGAAAGAAATTCCAGCAGATGTCGGCGGTTAACCAGTTCCGCCGGTGCATATCCAAGCCAGTCAGACAGCACATTATTGACGACAACAAACCGCCCATTTTCGTCAAGCTCCGCCAGTCCCAGAGGACTACCATCGATAAACGATTGCAAGGCTTCGGTCGTGGCATTGCCAGCAAGTGCAGGCTCAAACCGTCGCCAATCCGAGGGTGCCGGAGCCAACGCACGGGGGATTTCAAGAGGTGTTTGCGCTGCCTGTCGCCGGGCGAGGCTTGTGCTACGGGGCATTCCAACCAGTGCCGCAGCGCCCAAAAGCAATATCGTCAGACCGGCTGCCAGGGCGCTTGGTAACGTCGACCAATCACTGTCATAGTTAACCCACGCCAATCCCAGTCCGGCCAATAACAGTATCCCGCCACGGCCAAACCGAGGCTTGTTTCCGGGAATGTTTTTGACATCCGCCATATTGTCGACCACGACTTCATCCTGGGGGGCATCCAGTCCGCTCATATCATCAACATCATTATTCCCGCAAACCTTCTTTCAAATCGTTAGACTTGCATGCGATGCGGTGAACGTTGTGGACCTTTCAGGTTCATGACATAGCCGATAACTTCCGCGACCGCCTTGTAATGTTCGACAGGAATTTCCTCGTCAATATCAACAGTGGCAAACAAGGCCCGGGCCAGCGGTGGATTTTCGACAATCGGCACGCCATTTTCTTCTGCAACTTCACGAATACGAAAAGCAACCTTGTCTGAGCCTTTGGCGACAACCGTTGGTGCGCCAAGGCCACCATCTTCATATTTCATGGCAACAGCAAAGTGCGTCGGGTTCGTAATGACGACCGTTGCATCAGGAACCGAGGACATCATGCGCTGACGCGCACGCTCCATCCGGATGGCCCTCAATCGGGCCTTGATCTTGGGGTCACCATCAGCGTCTTTTTGCTCATCCTTGATTTCCTGGCGCGACATTTTCAGGGATTTGTGATGTTCATATTGTTGATAGGCGTAATCGATGCCAGCGATCGCAAACATGACAGCGACAACACCGCCCAGCAGGACCAGAAGGTGTTTATGGATTTGCTGTAAAACCCCCATCAGATCAATGTCGATCAACTGTGGCAAAGTCGATTTTTCCGGCCAGATCAGATAGACCGCAACTGTCGCAACCAGGCATACCTTGATGATGCCTTTGGCAAAATCAACGATTTGCCGCAACGAGAACTTCTGCTTGGCCCCCTTGAGTATCGAGATCTTGCTGAGCTTGGGTTTCATCTTGTCGGTGGAAAAAACCAGCGGGTGTTGGACCAGACTGGAGGCAATGGCCGCTGCCACCAGTAATATAACCGGCACAAGCAACAGCCAGAGAATAGTCGAGACCGCGTTCACCAGCGTATCAAAAATGTTCTGGGGATCGGTCAGGATGGCATGGGGCTGTTCAAGAAAGAGATAAAGCGCATCGCGCACGCCAGACATCAAGCCAGGCGCAAAGACAGCGATGATTATGGTTCCTGTTGAAATCATGAACCAGTTACTGACTTCCTGTGACTTCGGAACCTGACCCTTCTTCAGCGCGTCTTCAAGTTTTCGCGGGGTCGGTTCCTCGGTTTTTTGTGAGTCGTCTGTTTCGTCAGCCATGGTCCATTCTTTATCGGGTCAGTGAGTCTTAATTCGACAACAACAAGTCAGACATCCGTAATTCGAAGTAGGACATAAAATACAGCATAGTTCCGGATATCGTAATCGCCAGGACAAAAAAGGCTGCCCATATCTGTAAAGGCATCAGAACAAAGAAAAATGGCAATTGCGGCATCAATCTCGCCAACAGGCCAACGCCAGTATAAAGCACAATACCATAAACCAGAAACGGTGCAGCCATCTTGATGCCGATCCTGAACGAATCAGCGATTACATCAGTAACCAGCTGTGCCAGATCACCGGTCATCGGCACCTGTCCGGGCTTGAACAGAACATACGAATCATACATTGCCTGGATCAGCACATGGTGCATGCCCGTCGAAAAGATCAGGACAACGCCCATCAGTGAAAACAAACTGGCAATCAAGGCACCCTGAATACCCTGCGTCGGGTCCATCGTCAGGGCGAAGGCGAGACTGGACTGAAAGGCAATAACTGTTCCCGAGACATGCAGGGCCGACATCGTCAGGCGGGCAATACTGCCGATCATCAGGCCGATGACGATTTCACCTGTGACAATCATAAATAACGTCAGGGGATCTGCCGGTTGGGCAGGCATTAAAGGAGCAACGACGGGCGCGACAGCCAGGGTTATGGCTACCGCCAGGGCAAGCCGGATATTACGCGGCACATATATCTCGCCAAATCCAGGCATGATCATGATGGTCGCACCAAGACGGGTAAAGACCAGAAAGACGGCAAATATTTCAGCTTGCAGAAATTGGCCAAGCATTGGCTCAGGAGATGTTACTTATACGATCGACCATGCGATCCATCAGACCTGTCAGATTGGCGGCCATCATGGGCATAAAAAACAGCAAGGCCAGAAAAATGGCGATGATTTTCGGGACAAAGGTCAGGGTCATTTCCTGAATTTGGGTCAGGGCCTGGAAAACGGCGATGATCAGACCAACAACCAGGGCTGCGATCATGATCGGACCAGCAACGGCCAATAATGTGAAAATGGCGTCCTGGGCGACGTCCATTACCTGTGAGCCGTTCATGATAAAACTCCTGGAACGATACGCGGTATCTGTAACAACGATCTTATGCAGAAAACCAAAATGGATATCCCGCCGTCAAAATTGACCTGGGACGATCCCGGTTTAAACGGAATCGCTGAAGCATTGATCGTTGACTCACACCAAAGAGCTTGAGGCAACGCTGCGTTTCCGCAAAACCCGGAATCGCCTTAGATCGGCATCTTCATTATTTCCTGATATGCCTGAATAACACGATCGCGTACCGTCATCACTGTTTCAAGTGTAATTTCTGCATTGGCAACGGCGGTGACGACATCAACAATTTCGGCGTCCTTGGCAGCGGCCTTCAGGGCCTGAACCTCTGATCCCTGGCCGGCCTTTAAAGCTCCGGCAGCGGCCTCCTTGACCAAATCACCGAACCCTGTGCCACCAGCAACGCCTGCGGCACTTGTCGCGGCTGTTTTGCCAATTCCGCCAACGCCGGGAACAAGACCTGCTTTTTCAATCATTTTTTCATCCTGTCCTGCTTCGACGTCCAGTGGACGGAAGCAATTTTCAATCGTTCAATTCGTCTAACGCAATATATCGATGGTCTTCGACAGCATTTTCTTGGCTGTATCCACCATATTCAGATTGGCTTCGTAAGACCGCTGGGCGGCGCGCATGTCCATCATTTCGATCAGGGCGTTAACGTTGGGTATTTTGACATACCCTTCCTTGTCAGCGCCGGGATGATAGGGGTCGTTACGTTTCTTGAATTCGCTTTCGTCGTAGCTGATCTTGTTCAGTTTCACCAGTTTGACACCGGTTTCGCGATCCAGCTCGTTCTTGAATGTCACCATCTTGCGCCGATAAGGATCAGCACCCGGGGTTTGCGGCATGGAATCAGCGTTGGCAACGTTCTCAGAGATCACCTGCATCCGTTGACCCTGGGTCCGCATACCCGCCGCTGAAATAAATATCGACTTAAGAAGTTCCATACCGACTGTTCCTGACTATTGCCTTCTGACCTGATTACCCTTGTGCTTCAATCCAGCGCCTGAATTATTTTCCGCGACCCAGGGCCGTTCGCAACATGCCCATATGCTTGCGATACAGATTGGTCATTAATTCGTAATCCATTTTGGTCTCGGTGACTTTCATCAACTGTTGTTCCAGCACCACCGAGTTTCCGTCCGGCGACGTCTCGTACACATCTTTTTGAGGCTTGCTGCCGAAGTTCAACTCTCCCCGATCCATGCCTCTGGGCACAATGTGATTGACGCTGGAGACCTCCATCTTGATCGCACTTGCGTTCGTGCGGCTCAATTCCTGTTTGAAATTGATTTCCTTCAGGTCCCTGGGTGCATAGCCCGGGGTATCCGAATTCGCAATATTATCCGCAAGCACTTTCTGGCGCTGATTGAGCCAGTGCATGCGCTTGGTAATGGCTGCGAAGACCGGTATTTTATTGAGGTCCATGAAGTCGCCTGCGTTGTTTCACAAGAGCCTGTCAGATGATCTCCTGACATGTTCCTGTTTCCTGGTGAGGTACAAGCTTATCTTGCCATATGGGATATTAACAATCGGTAAAATGACTCACAGAGTCCCTGAATGTCTGGAAATGCGCCAAAATGCGCCAAAATGTCCGTCGAATGAGACAAAAAAATCAGGTAATTGCGGTGATTTCGGCCTGTGTAAGGGAGCCCGGAACAACTGTAATTGGTATTCTTAGCTTACCTGACAACTGATTGACGAGTGCACTCACCAGCGGGCCCGGCCCATAATCACCCGTCGCGGCCCCCAGAACCAGCGTACAAATACTCTCGTCCTCGTTAATCAGCGTCACCAGTTCTTCCTGGATATCACCTTCGCGGATATGCATGATCGGCATCGAACCCGTACGCTGCTGAACCCCGGCTGATATGGTTCTCAGCAGGTCTTCGGCCTCTTCACGACGCTCTTCCCGCATCAACTCACCGACAGACGCCCAGTGCTGAAACTCAGCAGGAGCAACAACTTTCAGCAACGCAACCCGGCCATTGGTGCGCACAGCCGTCCTGCAAGCATAAAACAACGCCTGCTGAAGCTCTTCGCTTTCGTCGACGACCACAAGAAAAGTGTGATCATCTTTAGGTGTCTGCTCTTTTTCACTCATGCCTGAACTTTAGTATTGCTTCACGAAAAAGTGCAACAGCGGATAGCGAACTTTCTGGAAAGGCTTGTTACGCCTTGCGGAATACAGCACTTGCCGCCCAACCGGCAGCGACGGCAATGATCAGCGCGACGATGCCGTATAAAGCGGAATAGCGATGGGCGAAGTCGTAAACGCTGGCCTCGATACCCGATTTGCCAACGTCCAGCCGCATCGAGCCAGTGCTGACGACCTTATTGTCAGTGACCAAAAGAATGCGGACTTTGTATTCGCCGACAGGGACGTTCGTCGGGAAATGCAAACTGACCCTGAATAATGAATTTCCGAGGATTTTTACTTTTGCAGGTTTTTGGCTGTACAGATCGAGCCGGCGCATATTCCTGATCAGGGCTTCCCGATAGGGAGTGATGTCAATCACAGGATCGGTGTCAGCCGCGGCGGTTATGACGAGATGCTCTTCTCCGGCACCAAAACTTTCCAGGACATCCGCCGACAACAAACTATCAATATCGCGCGTTGCGGCCATGGCATAGTAAGAAGGAACCTGATCGAAGGTAACACTTTCACCGTTCATCCAGATCCCGACATTGCGTTCCTGACGTCGGATTGTGCGCGGCTGCCTTGGTCCCTGGACAATGACAATAACGTCTTTTTCACCTTGCGTGGCGCCAAACAGAAGGATGTCGGAGCCAGCGAAATTGGCCGTGATAGCCACCGAATGTTCGGAAAGGTCCGTGACAACCGGTGCCGCAGACAGCGGTGCTGCTATTACCATGGACAGGAGCGAAACAATTGGCATTTGACGGATCAGGCACAATGCATATTTCATCAGTGCCCCCCTGAACTACCGACGACGTATAAATCGTCAGGCGTTACGACAAGGTCCAGCCCGATCTTGAGACAAACGCCCAGAACCATTATGGCCAGAAGAATCCGTAATTGCTCGCCGTTCAGTTTACCGCCAAAGCGGGCACCAATCTGCGCCCCAATAACGCCGCCGATCAACAGGATCAATGCCAGCACAATATCCACAGTCTGGTTCATTGTTGCCTGAAGGAAAGTGGCGTTGGCGGTCACAAATATGATCTGAAAAAGTGATGTACCAACCACGACGGACGTTGGCATGCCCAGCAGATAAATCATCGCCGGCACCATGACAAAACCACCACCAACACCCATGATAGCCGACAGAACACCGACTAAAAAGCCGATGCTGATGGGCATCAAGGCGCTGATATATAGTCGGGAGCGGCGAAACCGCATTTTGAAAGGCAAGCCGTGCATCCAGTTGTGGGTGCGCCTCTTGGGTGGCGCCTGGCGTCGACTGCGAAGGATTGAGCGACTGCTTTCCAGGAACATCAACCCACCAATAATGCCCAGAAAGACAACATAGGAAAGTTTGATGACCAGGTCGATTTGCCCCAAAGACCTAAGTATGCTGAACAGCCAGACACCAAATGTCGAGCCAACAACACCGCCGACAAGCAGCATGGCCCCCATCTTGAAATCAACATTCCCACGCCGCCAGTGTGCAAGAACACCGGATACGGATGAAGCAACAATTTGATTGGCCTCAGTTGCCACGGCGACAGTTGGCGGTATGCCGACAAAAATAAGCAGCGGAGTCATAAGAAAACCGCCGCCAACACCGAACAACCCGGACAGAAATCCAACACCACCACCCATCCCCAGGAGGACAAATATGTTGATCGAAGTCTCTGCGATCGGAAGGTATATCTGCATATTTTGGTTATCGCTGGATAAACTGACGGTGACAAGGATTACGCGGAACAAGATCCGGGCGACTGAATTATCCGTTCGCTCTGGTTCTCGACCGCTTTACCACAACATTTATTTAGATGCTTCTAATATACGAAAGCCCCCAGGTAAAGAACAATACGTTCACAGCAGTGGTAAATCGGTATAAATCTTTGTTTGTCAGTCATTTTTAGATCAATTTGGTATATTAACCATTAAAAAATTCCGCCCTCAACTTCAACTTTGATCAGCGAAGCGAGTTCATCGTCGTTTCGATAATTTTTGATACACGCCGAATGGATAGCAATGCCTCGAAGCGATGCAGAAATGAAGCGACGCGACCCCGGTAATACCGAATGCGCTTTAAACGAATTATTAAGCACAACTGATCAGACTGTGACGCTCCCGTAATATACGATTACACGGCGTCGCTTAGCAGGTTTACCTGGACATGAATTCATCTGAATCTGACGATAAAAAGAAACTGCGGCAACAGGTAGCTGTTGCGCTGAAAGATGACCCGGGTTCGGATTCGCCGCAAAAGATAACGGCGACAGGTCGGGGTGCAGTTGCAGAACAAATAATCCAGATCGCATTGGATAGCGGTGTTCGGGTTCGTGAAGACCCTGATCTGGCAGAAATATTAACCGTTCTTGATGTAGACAGCACTGTACCGGTTGAAGTTCTGGCGACGATCAGCGAAATTCTCTCATACGTATACAAAACAAACGCAGCGATGATGCCACGCAAGGAATTCAATGACGGACCAGTCAAAAATCAACAGTGAAGTCGATCAGGAACTTGACGCCCTTGCCGCCATCATCAAGCGCGCTGAGCGCGATCTGGCGGACGACAAACTTCTGACGATCGGCGGATTGCCTGAACGCACCCAGGCTGTGTGCAACAAAGTTGCAGACATGCCGGTTGAGGATGGTCGCCAGTTTGAAACGAGGTTAAACGCCTTGATCTCGGAACTGGATGCGTTGGGACGGAATATTAGTTCGCAGCAAGCTGAATTGGCGGAGCGCCTCACGAAAATGGCCGAAGAAAATCCTGAGCAAAATGAATCGGATCAGAGCTGATGGCGGATATGGAGACATATGCCCGCTTCCTGCTGGGACTGGTTTTTGTGCTCGGCCTTATCCTGGCGTTGTCGTGGGCAGCACGTCGATTAAACCTGGTTCCCGGTGCCATCAAACTAGCTCAAACAGGCAAGCGGAGACTTTCGATTGTCGAAATTTCTGCTGTCGATGCAAAACGGCGTCTTGTGTTGGTAAAACGTGACAATGTTGAACATCTTTTGCTGCTCGGCCCGACAAGTGAAACTGTTGTGGAATCCGGGATTACCCCTCCGGAAACCATACTGCATTCTACAGCCTCTCCCTCCGCTGAAACAGATTCCCCTGTCTCTGGCATAACAGGCAAAACTACATGAGTATCAAGCGTTTAATTTGGCTGACCACAATTGTATTGGCACTTGTTGCCGGACTGGCAATGCCAGTTGCAGCACAACAATTCAGCTTGAATCTGGGTGACAGCGAATCGAGTGTTTTCACTGGACGAATATTCCAGATCGTCGTCCTGATCACCATGCTCAGCCTGGCACCGTCTTTATTGGTCGTTGTGACCTCTTTTACCCGGATCGTCATTGTCCTTTCGCTTATGCGAAGCGCCATCGGCGTTCAACAGACACCACCAAACACCGTTATCATCGGGCTAGCCTTGTTTCTGACGGCGTTCATCATGGAGCCAACATTTCTTCGTGCCTACAACGAAGGCGTAGCCCCTTTAATCAGTGAAGAAATCTCGGAACAGGAAGCGCTGGTTCGGACTGCAGAACCTTTTCACCAATTCATGCGGGAAACAGTTAGGGAGAAAGACCTGGTTCTCTTCCTTGATCTGGCAGGATTTCAGCCTCCGGAACGAGTAGAAGATTTACCATGGCGTGCCTTGATCCCGGCCTTTATGGTCAGCGAACTGAAACGCGCTTTTGAAATCGGGTTTCTGGTCTTCGTGCCCTTCATCGTGATCGATATGGTGATCGCCTCGGTTCTCATGTCCATGGGCATGATGATGCTGCCACCAATCATGATCTCTTTGCCGTTTAAACTGATCTTTTTTGTGTTAGTGGATGGCTGGCACCTGGTCGCGCGTAGTCTGGTCCAAAGCTTCGGGACGTAGCGCAGTCCAGAGCATTTCCGGTTTCACAGAAATGCAACGTTGCTTCAAACCCCATGGTTTGAGCCAACAATCGGTCCAGAAGCGATTCAGTTTAGACTGGTATCTCCCAAGGTCGAATCAGTTTCCAACCTGGTTGCCGTAGAGCTTCTCGCGATACTTTGTCATGAAGTTCTCAAGCGTGTTGATCTGTGCAATTGCACTTGCCACTTTTCTGAATTCAGTGGTGCGTGGATCAATCTTCTCGGTAATCAAATTGAAGCCTTCGCTGTCCGGAGTCCCGGTCATTTTTCTGGCATATCTTGCACGCAACTCATCAATCGAGGTTTCGTCGCTATCCAATGCCAGGGCCACGGCAAGCTTCATGACATAGGAACGCTCCCCTTTCGTCAGTGCACGTGGACCCTTCCAGGCATCCTGAAGAATTTCGTTCAGCGTTTCAGCGACGTCACTCCACCGCTGCATCTGCCAATAAAGGTCGGTGCGAATCAAATGCGCTTCATCAGTCTGGTCACCGACCAAAGCCAGCAAGGCATCTTCGGGTAATTCAAGATTTGAAAGAATACGCGCTTCAACCTGTTTGCGTTCGGCGGCCAACGGCCCTGGCAAGTTGCGCCAGCGCGTGATCTTCATGGTGCTCAGGGCCTTGTCAAACTTTCGATTGAGCATATAGATCACGGCGAGACGCAGGCCGACCTGAGCACGCTTCACAGATTTCAAACGAAATTTCACCTGGTGTTCAAGCAATTGAGCCGCACGATCAAGCAGGTCAACAGAAACCAGTCTCGTCGCCAGCTGCCGGATCATTTCATCGCCATCTTCACCAATAGGTGTCAGTTCGCGGAAGTCATAAAACAGCGCGAGTGCACTGATGGCGGACATGGCATCTGCTTCACCGTCCAGGAACAAGCGCTTGTAGATACCATTCATTTCTTCGCTGACAACCTTGCTGTCGGGCAAGGTCGGGAAATAAGTCACACCGAGACGATAAACGGATAACGATTTACGGTAATCGCCAAGATCCAGATAAAGATCCCCAAGCCGGCGGAGCAGTTCGAATTCAAAATCATCACCACGCCATGAGAACCTCAGACGCTCCAGTTCCTCTGTCGCATCTTCCAACGTCATTTCCCGGTTTCCCAAGGAAGCGTTAATGCGCGCGAAATTTGCCCGGGCTTCAGTCGGTCGTACGCCCGCACTCATAACATCCCTGTAATTCTCAAGTGCCTTATCGAGATCACCGACCGCTTCAAATCCTTTTCCACGCAACAGCTGGATTTCTGTCGAATCCAGGGGTCTCAAATGCTCCTCACGCGCAAGCGCAATCAGCAATTTATTCACCATCTCGAGATCTTTGGCGCGTAATGCCGCTTCGGTCGCACGTTTGCGAAGCCACACACGTGCACGCTGGGAATAAGCCTCGGGCACGCCGCCTGCGAGAACAAATTCATCATAGGCCCGTTTCCATTCATGCTTTTGCGCAAACATGGCACCACGCCAGGCCGAAATTTCAGGGTCGTCGTTCAATCCGGGAACGAGCAAGTCCTCTTCGGCTTCTTTTGTGCGCCCTAAAAGCAGTCTGGTCGCGCCACGGATGGCACGAAAAGAAGGATCTTCAATGGAGGCCGGGTCATTGGCCACAATAACATTCAGAACACCGCTGGCGTCTGCCAGATACTGATTGGCAAAGTAAAAGCGGGCTAGTGGCCAACGCGCCCTGTTTCGACGACCACGTGGTACTTTTGCCAGCGCTTCCTGAAGGAGTTGTTTTTGCTTTTCAAACTCAACGCCTTTCTTGCCCTTCCACGCCACATAATTGAATATGCGCGCGGCCGGGCCATCGCCGCTCTCGTCTATGTCCCCTTCTTTCAGGCCACCAAGCTTCTTTCGCTTCGGCGCGGATACGGCAAGGCCGCCAGCAAGAGAAATCTGTAGTCCCTTGCGCCTGGTCGACAGTTTCAAATCATCAACCCTCGGGACGATGGCAACACCCTGGGCTGATCTCAGAACACGAAACTGTGCAAAATCAAGCGCATTAATGACCCCGACACCAGGATTTAGGACAGGGCCAACATGTATATTGTCGCCAACTTCCGGATCGCGCAGAACCAAAATCTTGTTGGCTGAAGCACCGGTCAATTCAATAATTGTGTCTTTGGCCGATTTACCGGCTCGTCTGATCGTCACTGGTTTGGCGGGCCTGACGTTCGACGCACGAAACTCGATTGCCCAGCGTTGGCCCTGACGTCTTCCAACAGGCTTCAGGTCCGCCCGCACGCGGAATCTGAATATCATGTAATTTCGGACCTTGATTTGTTCGGCGAGGAATATGGTGTCCTCAAGTGATTTCGGGATTGCCGCTAGATCAAGCGGGTTTTCACGGTCAAACACCGCCCAGACGTACCCGGCTCTCGAAAAAATGGCTGCTGCGACAGGCT
>JABILA010000142.1 GCA_018654745.1 Alphaproteobacteria bacterium | reverse complement strand
CGACAGCGGGTCGGCCGTCAGCCATGAATTCGCATCCGCTGAACTCGAAAAGGATCGTGGGGCCGTCTACCGATACAAACACGTAGCGACAAGGGTTATGCAGTGAATAGACCTGCATGTTGCTGGTGCCAGTAGCGTAGCGGATATTGGTCGGGTCATAAAAAAGCCCCGCCGCACAATCATAGTCCAACAACTTCTGCTTCAATCGTGTCAGTCGACCAAGATCCAGCCGCTTGTGCCATTCGGCATCCTTACCCAGTACGGTTTCTTCAGTCATTTCGTACTCGCTTGATATCGTTTGAGTTCAATCCGAGAGACCATCGCTGTGGCGGTTGTTTTCCGCAGCGATATGTTCCGGCATCACGCGGCCGTAGACTTTCATCGTGCTCGCAGCACTGCCGATGAAGCCCGGTTCGCGCGCGTAACCGAAAATGGCCGTATGTCGGATGCCGCTTTCGACGCGGTTGACCCGATGCAGGGAATAGCGGCCTTTGAAAATTTGCAAATCCCCTACCTGTAAATCAAGATTTGTCACAAGGCCCTTGCCCCCGTTCAGCACGGACTGAACCGCGTCAAAGTTCTCATTCCCCGGCGCACGAATGCCAGGGCTGTATTCGAATGTACCGCCCTTGTCAGCGCGACGGGTCATCAGGCTCACGATGAATTCATTGGCATCGAAATGCCAGCCCAAAACATTTCCCTCGTCCATGACATTAATGATCAAGCCACGCATGGGATCAGCGAACTGATGAATTTCATCCGCTTCAAGACAGGCTGCAACCAAACTCATTATGGCAGGGTTGTCATAGAGCCTCTGTATCCATGCCTCCATTGGGATCAGGTCGCGGGTTACACTGCCGCTGGTCGAACGATGGGCGCGCCGCCTGGGATGGCCTTCGTGGGAACTTTTGTCCGGCCCGGTTCCGTAAGGTGTATATTCATCACTGCTGTAGAGCGCGCGCGGCGCAAGCATCGTTGTTTCTTCTGCCAGCAGATCAAACGCATCCGCCCTGATAAATCCAGGAAGTCGCAAACAGCCATTTTCTGCAAGATCCTTGCGTGCGGCATTAATAACTTCACGCAAAACCGGGCTGTCAAAATTATGGACCGGGTACCGCTCAAGATTGACCAGCGCGAGGCAGTCTCGTTGCGGTGCAATCGGCTCTCGTAGACTCTGAACATTCATGATTAACCTGTCATTTCCATCAATTGGCAGCCGTGTTTCTGATTTTTTAGGGCTGACCGCGTCAATATGGCCTGATATAACATTCAATCAATTTCAAATTGTTGGACATACGATTGAATAAAATTCAATGATTATTCCCCGCCTTTCATTCCGCCATCTCGATATGCTCATCATGATCGCGCAATGCGAAACCATGGCTGAAGCTGCCAGATCTCTTCTGATAACACCTTCCGCCCTGACCCACAGGATTCGCGAAGCAGAGAGACGGCTGGGAATTCCACTCTATGAAAAAAAGGGGCGGTTATTGCGACCAACAACGGCAGCGCAAATTCTGACGCTGACGGCAGAACGCGTGATCGAGGATATGCGCGTGTCTGAAGGTGTTGCCATTGCCTCAGCGGAGGGGATCCAGCACGTCCTGCGGGTATCGATTGGGGTCTATAATGCCTTTCATTGGCTGCCAGAATTCTTGTTATGGTTTCGCGAATCACATCCCCAAATCGGTATTGAGATCGAAACTCAGGGCACCCATACACCCTTTGATCCGCGTTCCAAGGGCAGGACCGATCTTGCGATATCTCCCGATATGGTCCTGCCGGGGCAACTAGATGCAACAGATTTGTTTGAGGACGAACTCGTGGCTGTGCTCCCGCCTGACCACGAGCTTGCCAAAAAACCTTATGTTACCGGACAGGACTTCCTGAACGATCCCTTCCTGACTTATTCACTCGTGCGACAGCCAGGTTATGAAGCCGACCGTATCTGGACGCCAGAAAACGTTATGCCGCCACGAGAAGAAAATATCGGTTCGGTGGAGGCGATCTGCGAGCTTGTGAAAGCAGGCTTCGGGATTTCCATCCTCAGTCATTGGGCCATTCATCCCCAGTTTTTGTCTGGCAAGCTCAAGCCCGTACGCGCAACGCGAGGTGGGTTAAAAATCACATGGCGGGCAATCATCAAGAGCGCAACCGCCGATGGGGCACCAGAGCGCATTTTGATGAAAGCCCTTGCGGACTGGTTTCGACTCAATCCGCCCCCCGGTTTGAACGGTTAGCCCACGCCTAACGACAGGTCCGTTCCTGGCTATTAACGGCCGTCACTCAAGGCGCTGAAAAAAGTCAGGTTAGCGGGGCACAGCGGACCAAAACGAGAGGCCGTCACATTGATTGCTTATGTTCCCAAAAGGACGCATCAACGCATTACCTGACAAGCCAGACGAGCGTGCAATCTACTTCTCAAAGCGACTCGTAGCGTCACGGTCGCCGTCGTATCGTCTCGTGAGCGGAAATGGTGGCAACCAGGATTCGCGGCGGACGGTCCAGAGTTCATAGGTTGGCATCAGTTGGTCAGGAGCATCCAGTGACCCCAGGTTCACTTCGATTTCGTCTGCGCTGCGTCCAAAAATGGATGAACCGCATCGGGGACAGAAAAATCGCCCGGCGTAATCGCTTGTTTCGCCCTCGATGGTCACAGCATCCTGAGGAAACACCGCAGAGGCATGAAAAAGGGCACCATGGTGCTTGCGGCAGTCAAGACAGTGACAAATGCCGACCCTGTGTGGGACACCCGACGCCACAATTCGGACGTTGCCGCACTGACAACCGCCGGTAAAACTGCCCATGTCGCGTCTCCTCTATAATCAAGCGGACATATTTGAAAGGCCGACATGTTTTGACCCGTCAGAGATATTGCTTAAGGCGATTGGCACTTTAAAAGCAAGGACGCACTGCTTTCGACAGCATCTTTACCATTCTGGTTTTTGAAGATGACTTTCGTATCAATCCAGCCCCGTCCGGGCTTGCTACTTGGTCGCACCGCGACAATTTCCATATGACCGGTAAGTGTATCGTCCGGATATAAGGGCAATACGAAACTGACTTTGATGCCGAGACCGCTTGGCAGCATGTCAAAGCGTTTCCAGATTGACCGCTGCGATTTTGCCGTCAAGGCAAAAATATATGCCCCTGGCGCGATAATATCGTTCAGGCCCATTGCTTTGGCAGCAGCGGCATCGAGGTGCATGGGTTGGTCATCAAATTCGGTGGCGAAGGAGAGTATTTTATCCCGGTGCACATGAACCGTATCGCCAACAAATGTGTCGCCGATCTGAATATCCTCAAAGAAGAGTTTGTCAGACATGCATAGGCCCCTTTTCCTGTTCGTATAACATCTGAAGGAGTGTAGATATTTACGTCCACTCTCACCTGCCAGGCTGACACAACCGGTGAACAGTCAGCCTGGCTGGCGAATCAGACGTTACGTTGTTCAGGCCCAGCCGAGTTGTTTCAGGGAATGACCGTCATTCCAGATCTTCGTCATGTGGCTAATTCTGTCACCGCTAAATTGCATGGTATAGACATAGTCAGCTGCCACGGTTTTCCCGGTCGCGGGAACGGGGCCACCTTCGCCTGTCTGGGTGCCATGAAATACGGCAGATGCTACAACAGTGTTACGCCCCTCATCACAGGCAAATGCTGTCAATTCATAGTGGCCGTCCGGAATTGGTCCCAGCAGCCCCTGCATCCAGTCGGCATATCCGGCCAGTGTCGTTACGTCGGCCAGTGCATCGGACTGGCACGAAAAAGTTGCACTGTCCTGACAATAGTCTTTACAACCCGCCGAACCTTTGCCGGTTTCGCAAGCCTCAAAAAAATCACGTGCAATACTTGTTATATCTGTAGTCATTTGTTCCCCCCGTTTTGATCCAAACGCGCCATGGATGATCACTCTTTGGTCAAAACCATGTCGTGATCAAGGCGCATATTCAGTCATTGTTTTAACAGACTGCAAAATTAAACTTAGGCCTAATCGTTCGAATTACCACAACTGAATATATATCACTTACAGCGCGCCGTAATGTTTCTGCCAGCGAGGTTCATGTCGCGTCTTCCGATTAACCGGGCCATTACACGGGGCCGGGGTCGATCGAATGTCTGGCAAATCATGCTGGTATCGTCGATCAGGTTCCTGTCCCTACGCACTATCGCCTTGTCTTTTGACTTTCAATGGCCTTGTATTCTGTCAGGCCCAGGTCAATTGAATTGAGCAGCAAAGTATTCACAGAAAGTTTGGTTAGATGATAAATTGGTTCACACGTCTGTTCTTCGCCATGACAATTTTTGCCTTTGCAATGGGCAGCTCATCGTTTCAGGTGGTCGCGCAAGCAAATACTGACGCAAAGGCTGCCCTGAAAAGTGCTGGCGTTGCCGTGCTGCCAACGTTTCTTGATGCTGCGACAAACAATATTTCCATCACAATGCCCAAAGCGCTGGGCGGCAAGAAACTTTCTTTCGGTGGCACGATTGATGCTGATGCATTGGCGGAAAAAAAGTTTGTATTCACGACGCTGGATACGAAGAAGTTAACCTGGAACGATGCCTTCGGTATGACGTTCCTGGATCTGAAGAAAGTTGGCCTCAGTATTTCTGTCGAAAAAGGTGCCTTTTCCATTTCTCTGGACGGCATGTTAGGAGGCGCATTCAAGTCCGGCGGCAAGTCACGGGAAGTGGTGATCGAGCTTGCTGTTGAAGACAACAAACTTAGTGATTTCGCACTTTCGCTTCCAGGCTCCAAGCTTTCTTTACATTCGATCCCTGAATTGAAAAAAATTCCTGGCGCTTCAACATTCGCCATTGAGGACCCGACAATTTCCATGCATGCCATCGGCGGCAAAGTCGATTTTGTCGGCGAAACTGTCGATGCTGTCGTTTTTTATGATAGCAAGAAAAAAGACTGGAACATCGGTCTGGAATTTGAGAAAGCGCTTACGCTCGCTCAACTGACAGGGCACAAAGGTGGCTTCCTCGATCATCTTGGTTTGCCTGCCATGCGCGTGATCGCCTCGACTAAAGGCCTCGAGGAGGCTTACGACAGCTTGCCACTGGCAGCACAAAACTTCTTTGCCTCTTCCGGCGACCTGCCAGAAGGTAATTTAACACTGGTACAGGGCGTAAATGTCATCGCCCAATTTGATCCCGCACTCGCCTCGGCTGATCTCAAGAAGGTATTGGGCACCCTGGGGCTGGGAGATACCACGCTGGAGATCGATGGTGTTGTTGAAGGCATGTTTGGCGGCAAACCCGCTGTTGAGCTTACTGTCGACATAGATACACCTTCCGGACACAGCTTCAAGTTTCTGAAAGCAAAGGACGTCAAGGCGGAATTCTTTATGAAGCTGTCCGAAGCTGAATCAGCGCTTGGCTTTCGCACTGCAATTGGCGTCGGCCAGGGCAAAGGCAAACCTGATCTGGAATTTGATGTCGACTTCGAATTTGCAGCGCAATCGGGAGAAGCAGAAGTCCAGGTGGCAGGCGGCATGAAGGGTGACTGGATCAATGCCGCAGGTATCAAGGGACTGACACTTGAAAACCCGTTCCTGTCCGTTGGTATCAACGAGACCGGCAGCTTTGACATGTTGATTGATGGCACGGTGATGATTGGTCATGAAAAGGTTCGGGCTGCGGCCGATATGGTGTTGTCGCCGGAGGCCTTGGGATTGCCAACCGCCATTGCCCTGGCAGGTGAGATCAACCAACTGGATTTCAACGCCCTGATGACCCACGCCAAAAAAAGCAGCAAAATGAAAGGCGGTGGATTCAAGCACATGAATGTCGAATTCAAGGACGTTGCTTTCGCCTTCATGACACCTGGTGCCCATTTGCCTGCCGATCTTGAAGAGGAGCTGGAGATAGAGGGGGCGGGCATTGCCTTGAAAGCAACATTGCTGGTGAACAAAAAGGAACTGGGCAGCGCCAAGGGTTATGCGTCCACAGAAGGCATTTCCTTTGACGGCAAAATAGATCCCTTCAAACTGGGTCCGTTGAACCTGAAGGAAGCCGAACTGGAAATAGCAGCCGGGCCATCTGTTGATCCCAAATTTGCGATGTCAGGTGACATTGTTCTGTTCAAGGGCTTTGAAGACAAATATGTGCTGGACCTTGAGCCGACGAAGTTCAGGTTTTCTTCAGAAACCAAATTTGGTGGTGCCTTTGATGTGTTTCTGGAAGCGGAATCCCAGGGCCTGAATTTCGCATCTTCCAACGATTTTAGCTTCGAGGCTGATCTCGCTGCGAATTATTCCAAGGTCTTTCGCAATCTGGTTCAGGGCGCGCTTAAAGGGCTGAAGAAAGCCGATAGCGCCATGAAGAAGGCTGAGAGCGATGTCAAAAAAGCAGAGAAAAAGGTCAAAGGTCTCAAATCAAATATAACCTCTGAAAAGGCCAAGGCGAAAAAGGCGTTTGATACAGCGACAAAGAAGATTGATGGCGCAAAGAAGAAAGTCGATGGGCTCAACAAAACCATCGCCTACAACAAGAAGAAAGCGCATGACCTCGGCAAAAAAGCCAAGAAGGACGCCAAGCATCTGAAGCTTGGCAAAGCTGCAAAGGAAGGCGTTGAGGAAGGTAAACTGAAAACGGCCATTGCCGCCGAAGAAGTTGCCTTGAAAACCGCCGATTGGGCCCTGAAGACTGCAAAGAAGTCGGTGAAAATAGTGCCGGTTGATGCCGCGCCAAAAGTCGTCGCCCTGAAGGCTGAGCTCGCGACGGAAGAAGCCGGGTTGAAAATTGCCGAAGGGGTGCTTGAAGCCTCGCGCGCCGCCAACAAAGGTGTTGAATCAGCTGTCAAGGCGGTCGCCAAAGGCGTTACCGCCCTGAAGATCAACAAGATCGGTGTTTCAGGCAGCCTCAAAGGCATCACTTCCGGCGGACATCAAGGGAAAAGCCCGGTTTTGAACATTGACGTGACCATTCACGGCAAACATCACGTTTACCATGTGGGCGTCGGTTCGGCCAAAACTGCTTTCGAGAAAATTGCGGCCAAACTCGCCAAATCTGTTGCGGATGAGCTGCTGAAATTTTACAAAAAAGGGTAAATTCGGGCACCATGAGCCAAAATATTTTGCCGACCGAAAGTAAAATATCTTGAACCGAATCCGGTTTGGCGACATCACGCTGTTGATCATGATCGGCGTATTCTGGGGATTGAACTGGCCCGCGGTCAAATTCATTCTTGGTGAAATACCGCCCTGGTCCTTGCGTGCTATCGGTTTGTCCTCTGGCGCTATTTTATTGACCGGGCTGGCTGTGGTTCTCAGGCAATCCCTGCGCCCGAAAAGAGCAGAGGGTTGGCCGCTTTTGGTGGCAGGCCTGTTATCAGTGCTCGGCTTCAATGTATTTACGGCCTTTGGTCAGCTCCATACGCAGACATCTACAGCCACAATCATCGCCTTTACCATGCCTGTATGGGCAACCGTTTTTTCGATGCTGTTTCTGCACGAACGTTTGACACCGTTGCGCCTGGCCTCCCTGGTTGTTGGCATTTCGGGTTTGGCATTGCTGGTATCAGAAGATACGTCAGGATTTGTCGACAAACCGTTGGGGCCGATATTCATGATGGCGGCGGCTGTGTCATGGGCGGCAGGAACCGTGGTTTTGAAATCCAGGGTCTGGTCGATCAAGCCTGTTCCCCAGGCTGCCTGGATGTTGGGTGTATCAGCACCATTCGCTATCATTGCCGGGCTGGTCACAGAATATAACGGACAGGTCGTGATGCCGTCTGGGGCTGTGATTGCAACCATGTCCTACCACATCCTGTTTCCCATGGTGATCTGTTATGCCGCCTGGAGCATCCTTGTTGGTCGACTGCCGGCATCCGTAGCCTCGATGGGAACCTTGCTGGTACCGGTTGTTGCAGTCGCCTCCGCGGCCATCTTTCTTGGCGATGTCCTGAGCTGGCAGAAAATAGGCGCTCTGGTCCTTGTCCTGTTATCGATCACCCTGACGTTCGCCAGACCGAAGGCGACGCAGGCGAGCGAGGAACAGGCTCCGGATTGATGGCTCCGTTCAAAGGGTGCTTCCTGAAAAAAAAGGACCGCCTCATTGAGGCGGCCCTGAATTTCAAGTCAATTTAATTCGTCAGGATATATCCTTCTTTCTGGACTGAAATTCGGCTTGATCGATTTCACCCCGGGCATAACGTTCCTCGAGAATATCAAGGGCGCCTGAAGCGGTTGTTGTTGCCGGAGCGCCGCCGCGCCAGAGCCAGCGAATAAGCAATACAATAGCGATAACGATCAGGGTCAGGAACAGGATGCTGACGAACCCGTGCAGACCCCAGCCCATCATCATGCCGCCGTCGTGCATGCCCGAGCCCCAGGAATCGGTGTTCCAGTTTCCGCTGTAATGTGCGTTTTGTAACATGTCATGCACTCCTTATGGCAGACGACGCATTGCGCCGGTACGTCGATGAACAGCAAGGCGGTCCACCAGGGAGCCGCCCTGGGTGACGATTTCCGCGAGGACTGTTTCGTCATCCTTTTCCTCGACTTTGCCAACCTTGAGACGGGTATTTCCGGTCCACGCCAGGCGTCCAGTCAGAACCTTGCGAACGCTTTCAACATCAAGTTCGCGTTCGGCCTTGATACCGTAGCCGCCGCCCATCATGGCTGCGCCCTGTTGCATGGCATGACCGCCATGACGCCCGGACATATGGTTCATCATGTGCTGTGTCATATGGGGTTGCATCATCATGCCCTGGTTCATCATCTGCGTCCGGGGCATCGGCATTTGGCCCATCGGCATCTGACCCATCCGCATCTGACCTTGCGTCATCATGCCCTGGTTCATTTGCCCGTGTCCGCTCATGGTCCCTGTGTCGTGGGCAACCGCCGGTAGCGAAATGATCGTCGCCGTGACGGCAGCAATCATCGTTGTGTAAATCCTGTTTTTCATGATCTTTGTCCTGTTCCAAAATATTCGCGCACAGCGCGATGGAGGGATCGGGCAATAATGTCCGTTCCCCGGGAAGTTCAGACCATGAAGGGCGGTGGATGCGGTTCGGGTTTGAGGATGAGCCCCTTTATGGCGGTATCCGGGACGGGGAAATGGCCTGGTTCAAACAGGCGGAATTCGATGATCTCGATGGCCACCAACACAACGGCGCAGTGAGCGAGGGAGCAGCTGTTGGCGCTGGTCATTTCACCCGCGGGACATTTGCCGAGCCCGCTGGATTTTCCGGTTCCGCAATCTTGTCCATCTTCAACAAGCGAACCGCTGACCAGTGCGGGATGAGCCGCACTGTTGGTCGATACGAGCCCGGTCGCGCCCATCACAAGGATGGCACAGAGCAGACATCGAGAAAGCCAGGTGGTCATTTTCATCCATTGAATGTGAGCTTTCTACCCGTCGTCTTCAAGCAGGCATCCGCCGGTGCGGCATCAGGTCACAGCGACCCCAGGCATCCCGACATGCGGGGCATTTGCAAAACCGGTGTCCAGCAACTGTTTCTGATCAGTCTGGCAACGCCGACTGAACGGCCTGCAGGGAATGGAGGAAGCCCAGGTCTTCGCCAAGTCTGGCGATGCGTTTCAGTTCGTCGACGGAAGTCTGTCCCCGGCCATGATCGGCAAGGGCACGGCCACGGGCAGCAAAAAACTGGTTCCAGATCAAAGGCTCGTTGGCCGTAAAGGCATCCAGGGCGTCGGCGCATTCAGTTGCCTTGTCCCAAAGACCAAAACGTAGAAAGCCGTCGATGGCATCCCGGTAGAACCACAATTGATTGTGACCAACGCAGCCAGCCGCAAAAATATCTTCAGCCTGTTCCAAAACATTATGAACAGTTTCAGGGTCCGTCGCGACCTGAGCCAGTGCGCCCAGCACCCAGGGCCCACTCAGGCCCGAACTTGTTTCCACTGCCTGTGTCGCGATTTCTTTCATCTCAGCGGCGACATCTTCCCCCATGGCATGCCGCACCCGCAAATGCTGCTTCCTCATCAAAGGCAGCCAAACGAGTGCATCGATGCGCTCGCATGCCGCCACCGCGGCCTGGGCATTTTTCAATGCTTGTTCATTTTCCAGGCTATCGAGAAAGATGGACGACATGTTTATGCTAAAGATCATTTCCGCGCGTGGTTGATCAGCCTTGATAACTTCTGACATGTTCGTTTCGTGAAATTCGCGAGCAATCCGCGGGCCTTGGGACAAATATTTCATGTTCCCAAGAGCGGACAGATTGTTGATGACAACGTCGTGCAAATCGTATTTGCGTGCAGTGGCAACACATTCTTCTGCCTGATGATGGCCTGACACCATATGGCCACGCATATAGTGAACGTCCGCCAGGCCGCTCAGGGCACGGCATTCAAATTCGGGCAAAGGCGTGCGTCGGGTTATTTCCAGGGCTTTTTCATGTGAGGCCAGTGCCTTTTCGGATTCGCCGGACAGGAAATACACATTCCCGAACTGGCCGAAGATATTCGCCTTGTCGATATCGGCGTGTGCGAGGGGCTCGGCCCGTTCAAGCGTTTTGAGGGTGTGTTCGGACACACCGAGCACGCGCTGACTGGTGATCAGATCGAGGCACAACTGCAACTCCCGATCCCTGTCGGATCCAACACCGGCGAGGGCATTGCCAAAATGCGCAGCGGCCTCCGTATGAGACAAGCCTTCCTGGGAACGGCGTCCAGCTGTTTCCCAATAGACGGAGGCGCGCGCTTCCTCGCCGCATTCGGTCAAATGAAAGGCAAGCGTCTCTGGCCCGGTTTGTCCACCGGCGGCAATTTTGGCTTCCAGCGCCGTCGCCACGGCTTTGTGCACCTGCCGTCGTTTGTCTCGCAGAAGGCTTGAATAAGCTGCATCCTGTACAAGGGCGTGTTTGAAAACATAAACCTGGCTGGGCGGCCATCCGCGCCGAAAAATCAATTCAGCTTCAACCAGTTTATCAAGTTCTGATGTAAGCTCCGTATCAGAAAGCCCGGCGACAGCGGCCAGAAGTTCGGGGCTGAATTCCCTGCCGATGACAGCACCTGCCTGGGCCACATCTTTCGCCGACCCCAATTGATCCAGTCGCGCCATCAGGGAATCCTGAAGGTTGGCGGGGATCGAAATCGTTACAGATGCAGATGTCCCATCGATGCTGGCAAGTTGCCCGGAACTGACAATCGCCTTGGTCATTTCCTCGACATACAGCGGCACGCCATCGGTTTTTTCCAGAATATGTTTCAGGATCTGTTGTGGAATTTTCTCCTTGGCCAAAATATTATTGACGATCTGCGAACACTGACTGCGGGAAATGCGGTTCAAATTCAGCAAGGCCACATGGCCCATGCCCTGCCAGGGCGAGGTGAATTCCGGACGGAATGTCACCAGAAACAACAGGGAAGATGATTGCGTTTTATCGAGCAGCATGCCGAGCAAGTCGAGCGAGGTTGGATCTATCCAGTGGGCGTCCTCGAAGACAATCAACATGGGTTTGTTTTGTGCAAGTCCAAATATCAGGTCGGCCACAACAGCAAGCGTCGCATTGCGCTGCCACTGGGCATCATCTTTCAAAGGCGCGTAATGATTTGAGTCGGGCAGGAGCAATAATTTGGCGATCAGGGCGGAAGCTTCGTCGCTATCCAGATTGGCACTGGTCAGCAAGGCAATCAGATTTTCGTGCACGTCGTGACTTTGATCCCGTCTTATGGCGCGGCCAATAAAATCGATAAAAGGAAAAAGTGTCGTAGATTCGTGATGCGGCGAACACTGGAATTGCAAGGTCGGCGCGTTGTCTTTTTCAACGACAGTTTGAATGGCTTCCAGAATGCGCGATTTCCCGATCCCGGCTTCGCCGCACAGGTTAACCGATTGGCCTTCACCGGATTTCGCCAGTTGCCATTTCTCTTGCAGAAACGAAATCTCTTCGCTGCGCCCGACCAAAGGCGTCAAATTATCACCATGATAGGCTTCAAAACGTGACCCGGTTTCATGCAGGCCATCTACGCGCCAGGCCCTCACCGGTTCCGTCAGGCCCTTTAATTCATGTGTTCCCAAATCAGTGAAGGCAAAAATGCCACCGAGCATTTTCCGGGTCGACGGCGCGATGACAACTGTATCCGGTTCCGCCAGGCCCTGAATTCTGGCGGCAAGGTTGGGTGTTTCCCCGACCACCGCCCGTTCTGATGAAGATGCTTCCCCCACCAGGTCGCCAACAACAACCAGCCCCGTCGCAATGCCGACACGAACAGACAGTTTTTCTGTTGACGGGATCGCCGGTGGAATCAACGAGACGGCTTCAACGATATCCAGACCTGCCCGTACAGCACGTTCCGGATCGTCTTCATGCGCCAGGGGATATCCAAAATAAACCAGCAGGCCATCGCCCATCAATCTGGCCACATAGCCATCATATTTTTTGATGGCCCGGGTGCAGGAATCCTGAAAGTTCGCGATCAGGCGCGCAAGATCCTCCGGGTCCATGGCTTCGGAGAGAGCCGTGGAGCCGACAAGATCACAAAACATGATTGTCAGCTGGCGTCTCTCAGCCTCGCTGCTGACCGGTTCGGGGGAGGAGGTATCTGATTTTACGGATTTTGGTGGATCGTCTGGTACTTCATCAAGTGTTGCACCACAGCCCCCACAAAAGCGGTCGTCCGGTTCGTTGGCGAATTCACATTTCTGACAGACACGGACCAAAGCTGCGCCGCATTCGCTGCAGAACTTCCGGCCTGGTTTATTTTCTGCATCGCACTTTGAACAGTGCATGTGGCTAATTACCCTAAAAAGGCCAGACTAACTGAAATCTCGCAATTGTGATAGCCAAACACTGCCTCTTGAACTGGCTGTCATGTATATATTTTCCATCGTAAGTACGGTCATTTATATCTGCCGTGCAGACTGATGTCTAAAGGGAATATCATTGCCTGAATTATTGCTTGGATACCTCGCCGGATTACTGACCCTGGTAAACCCTTGTGTGCTGCCTGTGTTGCCGATTGTTCTTGTCTCGTCCCTGCAAGCTGACAGACGAGGTCCGCTGGCGCTTGCGGCCGGGCTTAGTCTTTCCTTTGTGGTGTTGGGCCTGTTTGTAATTGTCCTGGGCGCATCCGTAGGGATCGACCAGCGCATGATGACCACAATTGGTGCCTGGATGATGATCGCCTTTGGCGTGGTCATGCTGATACCGCGACTGAGTGACAGTTTTGCGACGGCGACCGCCGGATTTGCCGGGCGCGCCAACGAAAAAATGCTGGAAAATGATAGCTCGGCGCGGTTTTCCGGGCTGGGGGGCCAGTTTCTGGGTGGTGTGATGCTGGGGGCTGTCTGGTCGCCTTGTATTGGGCCGACACTGGGCGGGGCTATTTCTCTGGCCTCACAGGGCAAGGACATCGCCTGGTCCGCCGCCATCATGACATCCTTTGCCCTTGGCGTGTCGACACTGGTAATTGGCCTCGCCTTTGGTACGCGAGAGGTTGTGGCCCGGCGCAAAACGGCCCTGAACCTGCTGGCAGGACGGGCCAAACCCATATTGGGGATCACGTTTTTGTGCGTCGGCGTGGCCATTTTGTCAGGTCTGGACCATTGGCTGGAAGGGCAATTACTGGATATCCTGCCGGAGTGGTTACAGGATTTTTCGGTTTCGGTTTGATCAATAGAAGGAGAGAGGCCTTGAGACGATTTTCATTGCCGGTGATTGCGGCGCTGACGATGTTACTGCCCATGATGATATCAGGGGCGGTACAGGCGGCAGCGGCCAAATTACCATACTCGCCACAGGTTGTGGATGCAGCCCTGGCGAAGGGCTGTTCGGTTTTCCTTGAATTCGGCGCTTCATGGTGAAGCACGTGTCGACGCCAGGTCCGTGTGATCGGGACATTACGTGCTGCCAATGCTGAATATGACAAGAACATCGCCTTCGTCTATGTCGACTGGGATCAACACAGTCGCTCACCCGTCAGCCAGGATCTGAAGATATATCGTCAGTCCACGCTGGTGATGCTGGGCAAAAAAGGCGAAGTGGGACGCATCGTCGCCCAGACCAGTGAAGGTGTGATCCAGGGACTTCTGGACAAGGCACCGGCACGACCAAAGGGTGCCGGGAGCTGCACCTGATCAAGGCGTTATGTCTTGTCTGTCTCTCCGGCGTGGGGAGGCGGTGCAAAATATCTGGGGTAGGGACCGATGGCTGTCATGTCGACTTCGACAAGTGTCGGTCCCGCCACCGCCAGGGCTTCTTTCATAGCATTGCCTAAGTCCGACGCCTTGCTGACCCGCCAGTAAGGCAGACCACTTGCCCCGGCAAGCGCCTTGAAGTCAGGGCTTTGCACATCACCGTAATATTGTCTGCCGCCATACATGGTGTCCTGAATATGGCGGATCACGCCATAACCGGCATCGTTCATCACCAGAAAAACAACGTCGGTTTTCTCCTGCGCTGCTGTGGGTAATTCAGCAATGCCCATGTTAAAGCCACCGTCGCCGCACATGGCCAGTACCTTTTGTCCGGGTGCCGCTGCAATGGCGGCCCCGATGCCCATGGCGAGGCCAGGCCCGATGGCAGCGCCGACGGGATAGATGTTGCTGCGAGGATCATAAAGAGGAAACAGCCGGTGCCCCCAGGTGCTGTGGCTCATGGTCAGGTCCCGTGCAAACAGGGTATCCCGCGGCATGGCTTCGCGTAAATCATCAGGGAAGGTCGCGTATGCGCCCAGCATGTCCTTATAGGCCGCAATCGTCCGGGCTTTCAGGTCCGCGATTTCTGCCGCATAACCATCCTCCGGTTTCAGTCTGCCCTCCAGCCGATCCGCAAGTTCATGCAGCACCAGCGAAGCATCGCCACAGATAAACTGCTCACAATCATAGGTCCGGCCATTGGCCAGTGGATCGACGTCAATTTGCACGCGGCGTTCGGGCAAGCCTATGGTCATGTCCATGGTTTCATGACCACGCAAGCGTGATCCGGCGACAAGCATCAGGTCTACCGTTTTGAACCAGTCCTCGATCAGCGGCGTGCCGGTACCGTTCATGCCACGCAAACTCATGGCATGATCTTCCGGCAATACACCGCGTCCATTCCACGAGGTGACAACCGGCACACCCATATCGGCCAGACGGGCCACAGCCTCGCCAGCGTATCGGGCACCGCTGCCGCACCCCAGCAGAGGCCTTTTACTGCTCGCCAGTATATCCGCGATCAGATCCAGTTGCGTGGCGCTTGGCGCAACAGCCGTGGGGATGGGGAGTTGAAATTGATCCAGCTCAGCAGGCCTTGTGACAGGCGTTCGTTGAATGTCGATGGGAATTTCGACGCTGACCGGCCCCATCGGTGGCGTCAGGGCCTGGGCTGCCGCCTGGCTTAGAATGGCAAAGGCTGTTTCCGCTGAAGAAATCCGGTGGGCTGTTTTGGAAACAGATGCCAGCATACCCAGCTGGTCTGCGACTTCGTGCACCGTGCCTTGATCCCGGCCAATATTACCGGTCGCTGTTTGCCCCGTCAGATGCAACAGGGGCGTCCCGGCAAATCGTGCTTCAACCAGGGCACCGACAGCATTTGCCGCCCCCGGTCCGGTCGACGTAATAAGTACACCCAGTTCATTGCGCGCCCTGGCCCAGGCGTCCGCCATATGCCCGGCCCCGGCTTCTCCCCGCGCCGTCACAAACCGGATCGCATTGCGCCGCCCGATGCCGTCCAGCATGGGAATGTTGTGCACGGAAATTACCCCGAAGGCCGTCTCCACGCCACAGGCCTGCAAAAACTCGGCGACCAGGTCACCAACGGTATAGGTATCAGACATGTGAAGGCCTTTGTTGAAGTGTTCCTGACGAGAAGTCTAGCAGCATGAAGTGGAATCGAAAGGGGATGTCGAATTTTCCATGTGAGTTCCCTCCCTCTTGATGGGGGAGGGCTAAGGAGAGCCAATCACACCGTCGTTGCCTTCAAGGCCATTTCACCTCGGGGGGCATGGACATCAATATGGCTTCGGTGTTGCCGCCGGTTTTCAGGCCGAAGGTTGTGCCGCGGTCGTAGAGCAAGTTGAACTCGACATATCGACCGCGTTTGACGAGCTGGAATTCGCGTTGGTCGTCGGTCCAGGCTTCGTTCATGTGTTTGCGTACCAGTGGGGCGTAGCCTTCGAGGAAGGCACTGCCAACATCTTTGGTAAAGGCGAAATCCTTGTTCCAGTCGCCGCTGTCCAGCTGGTCATAGAATATGCCGCCGACGCCACGGGCCTCGTTTCGGTGGGGCAGGTAGAAATAGTCGTCGCACCACTTTTTGAACTTCGGGTAATAATCAGGATCGTGTTTGTCGCAGGCCGCTTTGTAGGCTGCGTGAAAATCTTTGGTGTCGTCGTCGTTGACGAACATCGGGGTTAGATCACCGCCGCCGCCAAACCAGGCTTTGGTCGTCACGATGTGGCGGGTGTTCATGTGGACGGCAGGTACCAACGGGGAGCGCATGTGGGCGACCAGGGAAATGCCGCTGGCCCAGAAACGCGGATCGTCCTGTGCACCAGGGATGCGTTCGCGGAATTCTTCGCTGAATTCTCCAAGGACAGTGGAGATATTGACACCGACCTTTTCGAATACCCGGCCCTTCATCACCGACATCACGCCGCCGCCGCCTTCTTCACCATCGGCTTCGTCCAGCTTGGTACGCTGCCAGGGGGAGCGCTCAAATCGGCCAGGGTCCAGATCGGCATGGGCGTCACCCTGGTAGGCATCTTCTATGGCTTCGAATTCGGCGCAGATTTGATCGCGCAGCGTCCGGAACCAGGTTTCTGCCAGTTTTTTGTTCTTTTCTATGGTGTCTGTTGCAGCGTCAGTCACGTTGCTGGTCCTTCAGGTTTCGAATTTGTCGCGGTGTTAGTTCTGATTTGCCTCAGGCCTTCCCCCAGAACCATGGCGGTGGCGTTGACTACGTTCAGGGACCGGGCAGGGGGCTTCATGGGGATACAGACCCGCACATCGGCGGCGTGGTGGACAAAATCCGGTACACCGCTGCTTTCGCTGCCCGACAACAGGATATCACTCTCCTGATAGGTTACATCCCGATAATCAACAGCACCGGATGTTGTCAGCAGGATCAGACGCTTGCCTTGTGTGGCACGCGCCGCTTCAAAGGCAGTCCACGAGCTGTGCATATCAAGGTCAACAAGCTCAAGATAGTCCATGCCTGCACGTCGGACCTGCTTGTTGCGGCTTTGTTTGCCGCCAAAAGGGAAACTGCAGGGCTCGATAACGTCCAGAGCCACGTCCAGCGCGGCCCCCAGACGGATCAAGGCACCCAGATTTTGCGGGATATCGGGCTCGTAGATGGCAATTCGCATGATTTTGACGTTTCGGTTCTGCCCACAGGCTTGAAAGCACTGTCATTCTATATGCGTCAAAGTGCCACAGGACAATAGATACACTCTCCTGACATAGCGTCAAAACGAGCTTCGCAGAGCACTACCACTGGACATTGGCCTCATTTAATGCAAAAAATCCGGGCAGAATTCGCGGGTCCCGGCATCCACGTCCGCAAGGTCGTGACTCCGGTACCCTGAGCTATTTGTAAAAGACAAAATGATTAAGGTGATCTATCGATGACGACGACAACGCCTGAAGGCGGTCACGAAGATGGAGCCACACGACGCGATTTTCTTTATATCGCGACGGGTGCCATGTCGGTTGTAGGAGCCGGCCTCTTTGTTTGGCCGTTGGTTGATCAGATGAACCCCTCCGCCGATGTGCTGGCACTGGCCTCAACCGAGCTGGATTTATCAGCCATTGAAGAAGGTCAGGCCGTTACAGTGATGTGGCGCGGGAAACCTGTTTTTGTGCGTCATCGCACGGCTGAAGAAATTGCGACAGCCAAGACGGATGACAGTGCGGCACTGCCAGATATCGCGCTGGACAGTGATCGTGTGCAAAAAGCTGAATGGTTGATCCTGATCGGCGTTTGTACCCACCTCGGCTGTGTGCCGCTGGGTCAGAAATCGACGGAAGTCAAAGGTGAATATGGTGGCTGGTTTTGCCCTTGTCACGGTTCGCACTACGACACCTCCGGTCGTATCCGCAAAGGTCCGGCACCCAAAAATCTTGGTGTGCCACCGTACGTCTTCCTTGACGACTCACACATTCGGATCGGGTAAAGGGTACTGACATGAGCAATCCTGGCGTTACAACACAGGTCATGCAGTGGGTCGAAACCCGCCTGCCGATCTTTTCGTTTATTAATCATTCCGTCGGTACCGAATATCCGACACCGCGTAACCTGAACTACTGGTGGAGCCTTGGCTCGATCGCAGGTGTGGCGCTGGTGTTGCAGATCGTGACCGGCATTGTGCTGGCCATGCATTATGTACCGCATGCCGACATGGCGTTCGATTCCGTTGAACATATCATGCGTGATGTGAACTATGGCTGGATGCTGCGCTATATGCATGCCAACGGTGCCTCGCTGTTCTTTGTGGCGGTTTACATCCACATGTTCCGCGGTCTGTATTTTGGCTCCTACAAGGCACCACGTGAGTTGTTGTGGTGGTTTGGTATCCTGATCTTCCTGGCGATGATGGCAACGGCCTTTATGGGTTATGTGCTGCCATGGGGCCAGATGAGCTTCTGGGGTGCGACCGTTATCACCAACATGTTCACAGCCATTCCGGTTGTCGGCGAAGCGGTGACAACATGGTTGTGGGGCGGTTATTCAGTTGCTGGCCCGACCTTGCAGCGCTTCTTCAGCCTGCACTATCTGTTGCCCTTCGTGATCTTTGCCCTGATGTTCCTGCATTTGTGGGCCTTGCATACCAGCAAGTCCAACAACCCGCTGGGCATCGACGTCAAGTCCGAAAAAGATACATTGCCATTCCACCCTTACTTCACGACCAAGGATCTGGTCGGTTTTGGTGTGTTCTTTGTTATTCTGGCTTACTGGGTATTCTTCAATCCGAACTATATGGGCCACCCGGATAACTACATTCCGGCCAACCCGCTGGTCACACCGCCGCACATTGTGCCGGAATGGTACTTCCTGCCGTTCTACGCCATCCTGCGCGCCGTACCTGACAAGCTGGGCGGTGTGGTGCTGATGTTGGGTGCCATCCTGATCCTGTTTGTGATCCCGTGGCTGGATACATCACGTGTCCGTTCCGCAACGTTCCGTCCTGTCTACAAGGGTTTCTTCTGGATCTTCGTGGTCAATGGTCTTGTGTTGGGCTGGATTGGTGCCAATCCGCCGGAAGGTGCCTATATCATCATCGGCCGGATCGCCACGGCTTACTATTTCGCCCACTTCATCCTGGTCATGCCAATCGTTGGCTGGTTTGAAAAACCGAAGCCTTTGCCGGACTCCATTGCGGCGGCGGTGCTTGGCGATGATTCAGCGAAGGAGGCAAACTGATGTCTCTTAACATGATCAAGAAAGCCTCTGTCACCCTTGCAGCCACCCTGGTTTTGTCCGCATCTGCGGCCCTGGCCGCAGGTGGCGGTGGCCCCGCCCTGAAGACCCAGAACTGGTCCTTCAATGGCCCTACCGGTACCTTTGACCGGGCCCAGGTCCAGCGTGGCTATCAGGTTTATTCCGAAGTCTGCGCTGGCTGTCACAGCCTGAAATATGTGCGCTTTGGCAATTTACCGGCCATTGGTTTTTCAGAAGCCGAGGCCAAGGCCATTGCAGCTGAATTCGAAGCCGAAGACGGCCCCGACGATGATGGCGAAATGTTCATGCGCCCGGCACGCCTGTCGGATGCCATGCCATCACCCTTTGCCAACGACAAGGCAGCACGTGCCAGCAACAATGGTGCCTTGCCACCGGATTTGTCGCTGATCGCCAAGGCGCGTGTTGGTGGTGCTGATTATGTCTATTCACTGCTGATGGGCTATTCCGATGCGCCTGAAGGTCACGAAGTTGCTGAAGGCATGAATTACAATGCCTGGTTTCCGGGCACCCAGATTGCCATGGCGCCGCCAGTTTCTGATGACGGTGTTGAATATGCTGATGGAACTGCCGCAACGGCTGATCAACAGGCAAAAGACGTTTCTGCCTTCCTGATGTGGGCCGCCGAGCCCAAACTGGAAGATCGCCATCGCACAGGACTGAAAACGATGATCTTCCTGATCATCCTGACAATCCTGTTCTGGCTGGTAAAACGTCGTGTCTGGAAAGACGCGCACTGATAAAGTTCTGATTGTTTCGAAAAGGGTCGCTTCGGCGGCCCTTTTTTTGTCTACAGCCGTTTTCTGATAGCTGCTCAAATGGTAGGGTTTTCCCTCAACATTCGGGCAAGGGAAACTGGTATGAATGACGCTGTGAAACCTGTGATCGGTATTTTGGGCGGAAGTGGTGTTTATGAGATCGATGGTCTGACCAATACGCGCTGGCAGGCGATTGAAAGCCCGTTCGGCAACCCTTCCGACGAATTGTTGTTCGGTGAACTGGACGGTGTACAGCTTGTGTTCCTGCCGCGCCATGGACGAGGCCATAAACAATCGCCCAGTTCGATTAACTATCGCGCCAACATTGACGCCATGAAACGGGCAGGGGTCACTGATCTGGTTTCCGTCAGCGCCGTTGGCAGCTTTCGTGAAGATCTTAGTCCTGGCACATTTGTCATCATCGACCAGTTTATTGACCGGACGTTCGCGCGCGAAAAAAGCTTTTTCACAGAAGGCTGTGTGGCCCATGTTTCTGTTGCCCACCCGGTATGTGGCCGTCTCGGCGATCACCTCGAAACAGCGGCGAAGTCACTCGACATTCCGGTTTCTCGCGGCGGGACTTATCTTGCCATGGAGGGCCCGCAATTTTCCTCGCTTGCGGAATCGAACCTGTACCGGTCATGGAATTGCGATGTCATCGGTATGACCAACATGCCGGAAGCCAAGCTCGCCCGTGAAGCCGAGATCTGTTACGCGACGGTGGCCATGGTGACAGACTTCGACTGCTGGCACCCGGATCACGACAATGTCGAAGTGGCCGATATCATCAGGGTGCTTACCGGTAATGCCGATAATGCGCGGTCCCTGGTGAAAGACGTGGCACCAGCACTTGCGCAAGGCCGCCCCGACGCATGCCCGCACGGTTGTGACCGGGCGCTTGAATTTGCCATGATTACATCCCCTGAAGCGCGTGATCCAGACGTCGTCAAACGCCTTGATGCGATTGCCGGTCGCGTCCTCTGAATTTTTAGCTCACCTTGTAAAAAGCGATTATCCCCATGCCCATCAAAAGCCGTATTCGTACGATCCCCAATTACCCCATTGAAGGCGTCATGTTTCGTGATGTGACGACCTTGATGCTCGATCCTGTCGGGTTTCGCAAAACCATTGACGAGCTTGTGCAGCCCCATGCCGGTGTCAAGATCGATAAAGTGGCAGGCATCGAAGCCCGTGGCTTTATCCTGGGCGGCGCCGTTGCGCACCAGCTTAGTGTTGGTTTTGTGCCGGTTCGTAAAAAGGGCAAACTGCCCTGGGAAACCATCAGTAAAGAATATGATCTGGAATATGGCACAGATACTGTCGAAATCCACAAGGACGCTGTTTTGCCTGGCGAAAATGTCTTGTTGGTAGACGACCTGATTGCCACGGGCGGCACGGCTTGTGCGGCAATTGATCTGATCCAGCGGGCTGGTGGGAACGTTACCGCATGTTCCTTCATCGTTGATTTGCCTGATCTTGGTGGCCGGGCAAAAATTGTCGCACGGGATATCCCGATCCTCACTTTGTGTGAATTCGAAGGCGATTAGAAGAAAGCAGGAGCCGAGATATGAAAGTTGATGGTGTTGCCTATCGCACGATCTGGCCGGTCGAAGACGGGGCCGTGGTTGAAATTATCGACCAGACCCTGTTGCCGCATGAATTCAAGGTTATCCAGCTTAAAACCCTGGAAGATGCAGCCGAAGCGATTTCTGTTATGCGCGTTCGCGGGGCACCGCTGATCGGCGCTACGGCGGCCTATGGCGTGGCACTTGCCATGGCACAGGGGGCCAGTGATGATGACTTTGACAACGCTTACGATACTCTGCTGGCGACCCGGCCAACGGCGATCAATCTGAAATGGGCTTTGGACGAAGCACGCACTGCCTTGATGCCCCTGGCAGTGCCTGAACGTCATGCAGCAGCCTTGACGCTGGCGGCCCGTATCTGTGATGAGGATTCCGACAACTGCCATTCTGTGGGCAAACATGGCGCGAACATCATTGCTGAAATCCATGAGGCCAAAGGCAAGCAGGGTCCGGTGAATGTTCTAACCCATTGCAATGCCGGTTGGCTGGCAACTGTTGACTGGGGCACAGCCCTGGCCCCTGTCTATGTCGCCCACGAAGCCGGAATACCTGTTCATGTCTGGGTTGACGAAACCCGCCCGCGCAATCAGGGCGCGTCCCTGTCGGCATGGGAACTGGGCCAGCACGGTGTGCCGCATACTGTCATTGTTGATAACGTCGGCGGCCACCTGATGCAGCATGGCATGGTCGATCTTTGCATCACCGGCACAGACCGGACTGCGGCCAATGGCGACGTCTGCAACAAGATCGGTACCTACCTGAAAGCTCTGGCGGCCCACGACAATGACATTCCGTTTTATGTGGGCTTGCCCTTTTCGACAATCGACTGGACCATCAAGGATGGTGTCCGGGATATCCCCATTGAACAGCGTGATGCCACCGAAGTGACGGAAATGACAGGGCGCACTTCTTCGGGTGAAATCGCCACGGTTTCCATCGTTGCCGAAGGAAGCCCTGCGGCAAACTATGCCTTTGATGTAACACCGGCACGTCTGGTCACGGGCCTGATTACCGAACGCGGTGTTGCCGAAGCCTCAACCGAGGGTCTGTTGGGCCTCTATCCCGAACGTCGTTGATACAATTTCGGTTCACGGCCTCGAAGCACACTGGAAAGCTAAAAACATGAAATCCTTATGGCGTGATGCTGAAGCCAAAAAGATGGTGGCGTCCTACACTCGCCAGGGTGTGAACAAAGACCAGGCGCTGCGTGTCTATACAACACGTCTGCTGGGTGGTGATCCGCGACTGGTGCTGCATGGTGGCGGCAACACATCTGTCAAAACCCGCATGAAAGATATTTCAGGCAAGACCATTGATGTCTTGTGTGTCAAAGGCAGCGGCTGGGATATGGGGGCAATAGAGCCCCGCGGACTGCCGTCGCTGCGCATCGATGCCCTGCAATCACTCAGGCCGCTGAAAGCGTTATCAGACGAAGATATGGTCAATGCCCAGCGTGGGGCGTTGCTGGATTCCACGTCACCCAATCCATCCGTTGAAACCTTGCTGCATACGTTCCTGCCGCAAAAGTTCATTGATCACACGCATTCAACGGCTGTGCTGGCGGTGACAGATCAGCCAGATGGTGACCGGATAGCAGCGGAGATTTACGGCGATCGCGCTGCCCTGGTACCCTATGTCATGCCGGGATTTGATCTCGCGATCAAGGCCGCAGAAGTCTTTGAGGCCAACCCGAACGTCGAAGGTTTGATCCTGTTGAAACACGGCATATTCAGCTTTGGCGAAACTGCCCGCGAAGCCTACGAACGTATGATCAGCCTGGTGGCACTGGCTGAGAAACGACTGGCAAAAGGGCGCAAGTCCGTTTTTGTTTCTGCAGAATTACCGGGGAAGATGGCAGCGGTCGCGGAAGTCGCACCTATCCTGCGGGGCCTGATTGCAGACTCGGATGATATCTCCGAACCCAAACGAATGGTGTTGGACTTTCGCACCAACAAGGCCATCCGCAACTATGTTGATGGCAAGGACGCGGCCCGGTACAGCCAGATCGGCGTTGTCACCCCGGACCATAACATCCGCACCAAAAACTGGCCGTTGTTGGTAGCCGCACCTGCAGCCTCTGACTTGCCTGGTTTTGCCCGATCAGCCAAAAAGGCCTGCGAAAAATTCACCGCATCCAGCCACAAATATTTTGCCAGACATAACGGCAAACGGGGACCGGCAAAAGTTGAACTGGATACCACACCCAGAGTTATCCTGGTGCCGGGACTGGGATTGTTTGGCGTCGGCAAGTCGGCGTCAGACGCTGCGGTTGCAGCAGACATTGCAGAGAACACAGTGGATGTCATTACAGATGCCGAGGCCATCGGCAGGTTCCGACCCATCCCCGAAGCAGACATGTTTGATATCGAATACTGGTCTCTGGAACAGGCCAAACTGTCGAAGGGCGCCGAGGCTCCCTTGGCCAGACGCATTGCCGTCATTACAGGCGGGGCAGGCGGTATTGGCGAGGCTACAGCCAGGATGTTTGCCAGCCAGGGCGCTGTTGTTGCTGTGCTGGATCGGGATGCAAAAGCCGTTGCCCGTGTCGCCGGGGAAATAGGTTCCGGTGCCCTCGGCATCGCCTGCGATGTCACCAACGCAAAATCCGTGCGCAAGGCATTTGACCAGGTCTGTAAAACATTTGGTGGCGTCGATATCGTTGTGTCCAACGCCGGTGCAGCCTGGCAGGGGCGCATTGGTGAGGTTTCGGATAAAGTCCTGCGCCAGAGCTTCGAGCTCAATTTCTTTGCCCACCAGAGCATTGCCCAAAATGCTGTGCGCGTGATGAAAGCCCAGGGGACCGGTGGTGCGCTTTTATTCAATACCTCAAAACAAGCGGTGAATCCTGGCCTCGATTTTGGCCCCTATGGTTTGCCCAAGGCGGCGACATTATTCCTGATGAAACAATATGCGCTGGAATATGGTGCCGACGGCATTACCTCCAACGCGGTGAATGCTGACCGGGTAAATACCGGTATTTTTGCCGGTGGTATGCTGGAAGACCGGGCCAAAGCGCGTGGCCTGACCGTGAAGGAATATCTGGGCGACGGAAACTTGTTAAAGCGCGAAGTAACGGTTGATGATGTGGCAAAAGCCTTTTTAGATCTGACACTTAGCCGAAAAACAACTGCCGCTGTCCTGACCGTTGATGGCGGCAATATCGCGGCAAGTTTAAGGTAGGTTTCAGGAATTACCTGCGCTGATCGGTCACACATATCAGCCTTTACAGCCGGTGCCTGCCTTGTGAAAATGCGCCATGGCAAATGCAATTACAGGAATTGATCACGGCCTCGTCGGAGTCCGTGATCTGGAAGCTGCGCGCACCAACTGGGAGCGCCTTGGATTCACGATCACACCGCGTGGGCAACATGTTGGCTGGGGAACCGCCAACTACTGCATCATGTTCGATAATGATTATCTCGAACTGATCGGTCTGGTTGATCCTTCTCTGCCCAGCCAAAGCCTGGAAGCAGCGCTGAAAAAACATGAAGGTCTGTTCGGAGTTGCCCTGGCCAGTGATGATGCCCGTGAAACTCACGCAGCCTTGTCCGAAGCCGGGCTTGATCCGGAAGACATAAGTGACCTGTCGCGCAGGGTAGAAATGCCAGGCAGCACCGACATTGCCGAGCCCCGCTTTCGGATTGTCAAATTACCCCAAGCCACGACACCCGACATGAACATGTTTGTTTGTCAGCACATGGACCCATCGATGGTATGGCGGCCGGAATGGCAACTACATGCCAATGGCGCCAGGGGTGTAACGTCATTCACGGTCGTTGTTGATAACCCGGAACCTTTATTGACGCCGTACGAAAAACTGTTTGGTGCCGGAAGCTGTTCACCAACAGATGATTCGCTGGCGGCTTTCACAGGCCATGGCAGCGTGATTTTTGTGACCCGGGACGACGTGAAACTGATCTACCCCGACGTCGAAGTCGATGAAAACCTGGAAGCGCCCTTTATTGTTGGTGTCTCCCTCGATGTCATGACGCCGGATACCGCCGCCGACTTCCTGACCACCGCCGGTATCCCCTACGCCCATTCCGACAACGGCATCGTGCGCGTGGCCCCGGAACATGCCAACGGTGTCGTCCTCGAATTCGCCAAGGCACCTGTCGTTATGTAGCTGGCCTTTGCAATCTTGAAGTTGGATTTCGGAGACGATGACGGACGTTGGCAAAAACTACCCCGCCAGATGCTCCGTGAAGTGGGGCAGAGTGCGGGCGAGGACCTGGTCTGAATTTTTTTTGAAAGGGCGCACGAGCGTAACTGGACTAAATTGTTCTTTCCAAATAATTGATTTTCTTCAATAAATGCTTGTTGGATCGCAATACATTTTTCTACTACTATTTGGAGAGTGTAGAATCTTGCGAGATACAAATGGCAATAATTGAACATTTAGAGGCTTTTAAACAACAAACGCAAAAATGGGTTGAGTGGCGTGAGGGCCACAAAACCGTTCTTCCAGACCTTTCCAATATCGTTATTGAGCAGGATGGCACAAAGAATTTGGATGCTGACGCAACCCTATCCAATCTTCAGAGTAGCTTTCTGGACAATTGTGATTTTACAGACTCAACGTTTCGTGGTGTAAATTTAAACCTCGGATCAATGACGAATGCAGTTTTGAACAATGTCAATTTTGTTGAATGCTCTCTGGATTTCAAGGTTTTAGAAAACTCGAAGCCAAATAATCTAACATTTACAAATTGTCGTTTTCGTGGAGGTATGAACAATGTAGTTGAATATGCAGGAAGTTCATTTCTCAATTGCAGTTTTGACGGATGTTCAATTTCAAAAATCGATTTCCGAGAAATCCAGATAAACGAAGGTAGTTTCAGGAAATGTTCTTTTATTGAATCCATTGTTTCAGGAGTTGATTTTAGCGGACTCGATTTTGGAGGTGGGAGTTTCGATCGGGTGGAGTTGGTTGGTACCAATTTTTCCCAGTCAGCCCTAATTGAGGCGAACTTTGTTAATTGCGATCTCACTCAGGCATTGATACCTGGGGCAGATTTTTCCGGTGCAAAATTGACTTGGTCGATTCTAAGCGGAATGGATTTTTCGGTTGCTACCTGGTGCAATACCAAGTTTCATAAAGCCACAATTCAGGGTGTTGATTTTCGACAAATCGACTTTTCTGATGCAAGCTTTGATGAAACAGATTTTGCAAATAGTTCATTTAAGGATGGAATATTTTCAAGGACAAATATTTCAAAGACGGATTTTTCAAGCCTGAATATTCGAGATTGTGATTTTTCAGATTCGACTTTCCAAACAAACAACATCAAGCTTTCTACCAACCACTTCGGAGGCACAAGAATACTAGGTGCTACTTTACCTGAAGAAATAGGAAAATTCGGTGCCCTGGAGCACGTCGCGGAAACGTCAAAACATGCGCGAAACGTCTTCATCGCCTTGATAGGCGCATGTTTTTATTCTTTGCTGACAGTCCTTACGACAACTGATGTCGCGCTTTTGACTAATTCAACAAGTACGCCATTGCCTATTATTAACGCGGCAATGCCTGCCAAGTATTTCTACATGGCTGTACCGGCAGTTTTGTTGTTTCTCTATTTCTATCTGCATTTCTATCTTCAAACCATGTGGGAAGAACTGTCTGGTTTGCCTGCCATTTTTCACGATGGACGGCGGCTTGATAAAGTTGCCTACCCCTGGATGCTGACCAGCATGGTACCGCGCTACATGCATTTCCTGCGCGGTGAACGAGAAGGCTTTTCGGCTCTGAAAGAATTTTTTTCCATCGCAGCTGCATTTGGGCTGGTGCCAGTCACAATTTTTCTGGTTTGGGTACGTTTTCTTCCGGCCCATGAGTTAAGCAGTACCATATTAATTGGCGGTTTATGTGTGATTGCGACCTTGTTTGGGCTGTTCGCATTTTTCAATATGAGAACAACTTTGAAGACAGGTGTCGGCCACCACAAAACCAAAGTTGCCGCAAAGAAAATCTGGAAAATGTCTGCATCTCATCCGATTGATTTCTTTTTTAAGAACCTGGTGCCGGTTCTCATTTCCTTTGCTTTGGTGGGCAGTGCCTGGTTCTTGTCCTGGTCGGCTATTTATGGAACCAATCATTCTTCCAGATGGTCCTGGTTTCTGGTTGCCGGTCTGGAGGATGCAGAAGTTTCGACAAAACCTGCTGGTTGGTCAGACGTTATTCTTTCGGATGCACCGTTGGGCTATCCAACGGACAATATCAATTCTGTAAAGGGAAAATACTGGGATAACAGGAATTTGCGCGGTGCAGCTGCACAATATGTCTTCCTGATCAACGCCCACCTACAGAAGGCTGATCTTAGTTTTGGTAATTTCTGGCGTGGAAAATTTCAGCAAACGGACTTGGATAACTCGACGCTGATCCGAAGTGATTTCACTGAAGCATATTTACAGAGTGCCAAACTACGATACGTCGATGCCAAGGGAGCAATTTTCAAGAAAGCCCATTTATATAAAGCCAGTTTTAAATATGCCTGGCTAAACAACGCTGACATGCAGTGTGTAGATGCACGAGAAGCGCATTTTAACAAGGCATTTCTTATCAAGACAGACTTTGTCGGGGCCGATCTATCTGGTGCAAAATTCATTGGCGCTTATATGGCGGAGACAATGCTGGGGCTTTCGAATGTCACTGGCGCAGATTTCAGCGAAGCAATCGGATTGTCGCCCACAGCTTTTGACGGAACCTGCATTGATCCAGGAGGAGCCATTCCCCTGGGCGTAAAGGAACGCACCTGGGCCAGGTGTGTTGCCGATTGGAAACCGGTGTGCAGGCCGTAATCGAGACGACGCAGGAATCGAAAACTTAAGTATTCAACGAAATATCGTCGTGGTCCCGGCTACCCCGCCAGATGTTCCGTGAAGTGGGGCACGGTGCGGGCGAGGGCCTGGTCTGAGGAGATTTTGTTGTAAGACGCGCGGGCATCGCAGGTGAAGCCGTGTTCGGCGTCGGGGTAGGTGAAGACCTGGACGGCGGCGTGTTTGGCGGCGATTTGCACGACGTCTGTCAAGGGAATGCCGGTGTCCTTTTCGCCAAAGTGTAGCATGGTCGGGCATTTGGGGTTTTCTTCGATGAACTGGATAACCTTGCCACCATAATAACCCACCGCCGCGGCCACATTATTAACCCGGCAAGCGGCCAGCCAGGCGATGCTGCCACCCCAGCAATAACCGACCACACCAACCGGACCATCAGATTTCAAATGATCAACGGTCGCCTGGACATCAGCCAGGGCTTTGTCCCAGTCCAGCGCGTTCATGATAGCCACACCGGCACCAACACCTTCCTGATCGTAACCTTTTTCAAAGTTGCGTTCGGCCCGGTCGAACATGGCCGGGGCAACGGCATGAAAGCCGCGCTCGGCAAAACGGTCACAGACATTGCGGATATGTTCGTTGACGCCAAATATTTCCTGGACCACGACCAGGCGGCCCTTGATGTCGCCGGATGGAATTGATTCGTAGGCGGCGAACTCGTGGCCGTCAGCGGCGGTCAGTGTGATGGTTGCGGTGCTCATGTGAAATCCCCCTGGAAGTCAGTTTTGATTGTTGCGGAAAGATTATTGATTGCCGTCGCAACAAGCAAGGCAACGTCAGAACGGGACTAACTCGATATCAGGTCGGTTTTTTGAGGAAAAAACCCATGCTTTCGATGGTCATCACAAGCTGATCGTCCTGGTTAAGCACCGAATATTGTGATTTGACGATACCCCGGTCCGGTTTGCTTTCGCTGGGGCGAACTTCTGTTACGCGGGATTGAACGCGCAGGGTATCGTTGGGCCGTACCGGCTTTTTCCAGCGGATGTTATCGACACCACCTGATCCCAGACTGCCGACATCATCGAGCAGAAATTCATCACACAGCATCCGCATCAGCATGGAACATGTGTGCCAGCCACTGGCGACCAGTTCACCAAACATGCTGTCTTTGGCGGCTTCTTCGTCAAGGTGGAAGGGCTGGGGGTCGAACTCGCTGGCGAAGCGGATGATTTCTTCTTTCGAAACCGTCTTGCTGCCGAATTCACGCTCCATGCCGACAGAATATTCTTCGAGATACATTGTGATTGCTTTCTTGTTATTCTGGCTGGATCACATTCAATTAATTGCTCTGGCTAAACGTTGAAACGGAAGTGGTATACGTCACCATCATGCGTGACGTATTCCTTACCTTCCGCCCGCATCTTGCCGTTATCCTTGGCGCCCTGTTCACCACCGCCTGAAATGAAATCATCATAGGCGATGGTCTCGGCGCGAATAAATCCGCGTTCAAAATCGGTGTGGATGACACCGGCACTCTGTGGAGCTTTGGCACCCCGGCGTACCGTCCAGGCCCGTGCTTCTTTCGGACCAACGGTGAAAAAGGTAATTAAATCAAGAAGTTCGTATCCCGCACGAATGATGCGGGTCAGGCCTGTTTCTTCCAGACCCAGGGGCTCCAGAAACTCGGTGCGTTCTTCTGCGTCCAGTTGTGCCACTTCACTTTCAATGGCGGCCGAGATCACAACGCTGGAGGCGCCTTCGCCTGTAGCCATTTCTGCAACCCGGACGGACTGGCTGTTGCCGTCACCGGCGGCGTCTTCTTCAACATTGCAGACATATAAAACCGGCTTGGCTGTCAGCAGTTGCAAGCCGTCAAAAATCTTCTTTTCTTCCTTGTCGATATCAACCGTTCGGGCGGCGTTGCCGTCCTGCAATGACAGCAATATTTTGTTCAGAACATTGCTCAGGGCCTTGGCTTCCTTGTCGCCGGACTGGGCCCTTTTGGCTGCAGTATCGGCACGCTTTTCGATGCTCTCAAGATCCGCCAGCAACAATTCCGTATTCACCGTTTCGGCATCGGCGACCGGGTCGATCTTGCCATCGACATGGGTGATGTTGTCGTCTTCGAAGCAACGCAGAACATGCACAATGGCGTCAACTTCGCGGATCTTGGCAAGGAACTGGTTGCCAAGACCTTCACCTTTGCTGGCACCACGCACGAGACCTGCAATATCGGCAAATTCCAGTTGTGTGGGCAGAAGGGTCGCGGACCCGGCCAGGGTTGCCAGCTTTTCAATACGCTCATCCGGCACTGCAACCCGACCCACATTGGGCTCGATAGTACAGAACGGGTAGTTGGCAGCTTCTGCCGCTATGGTTTGCGTCAGGGCGTTGAACAGGGTCGATTTTCCCACATTGGGCAGTCCGACAATTCCGCAGGTAAATCCCATTTGATATCAGTCCGTGATCAGGACGGCGCGCCGTTGGGCGCCGACGTGTGGTTATTGGGTTTCAGCATCCGGGCGACGTCATTCATAAAGCCTGCGTCGTCGCCATCAGCCAGTTTTGGTGCAGCATCGGAGATCGCCGGCACAAGGTCGTCGATCCAGCTCCGGTCGGCCTTGGCAAAGTCATGCAGGACATAGCTTGAGACCTTGTCCCTGTCGCCGGGGTGGCCGATACCGATGCGAACGCGGCGATACTCGGCCCCAATATGCTGGGTAATGCTTTTGATGCCGTTGTTGCCAGCACTGCCGCCACCAGTTTTAACCCGCATCTTGCCGGGTTCCAGCGCCAGTTCATCGTGCAGGACAACAACATCCTCAAGGCCAAGCTTGAAAAAGCGCATGGCTTCGCCAACAGACTGGCCCGATAAATTCATGAAAGTCGCAGGTTTCAGAGCCAGGACCTTTTGTGATCCCAGTCGGCCCTCCGACACTACACCCTGAAAACGAGATTTCCAGGGGCCAAAGGAATGGCGGTGAACAATTTCGTCCACCGCCACATATCCAATGTTATGCCGGTTATGCTCGTACTTTTGCCCGGGATTCCCGAGGCCAACCAGCAGGAGCATGTCGCAGCCTTATTCTTCGGCTTCGCCTTCGGCTTCGCCTTCAGCTGCTTCGCCGTCTTCGCCTTCAACGCCTTCAGCGTCTTCGTCTTCAACAACTTCTTTCTCGACAACCGGCGATGCGATTGTAGCGATGGTGAAGTTACGGTCGATTGTGGCTGTAATGTCGCTTGGCAAGGTGATGTCTTCGATGTGAATCGAATCACCAACATCCCATTTTCCCATGTCCACGACGATGGCTTCCGGGATTGAATCCGGGGGAACCATGAATTCGATTTCGTGGCGCACGATGTTCAGGATACCGCCGCGTTTCAAGCCAACTGATTCTTCTTCGTTGGTGAAGGTCACCGGAATGTTGATGCGGATCTTCACGCCTTTGGACAGGCGCAGGAAATCGGCATGCATCGGTACGTCTGTAACCGGGTGCAGTTGCACATCACGTGGCAAAACACGCTCTGCCTTGCCATCGACTACAACTTCGAACAGGCGACTGAAAAAGGCACCTTTGTTGTATTCGCGGGCAACGTGACGAACATCCATCGTCAACATTGTTACGTCTTTTTTGTCACCGTAAATCACGGCGGGAATCCTGCCTTCGCGACGCATAGCCCGAGCGGCCCCCTTGCCGCCTCGTTCTCTCGCCTCGGCGGGAAGTTGAATAACTTCAGCCATTGTATTTCTCCTCAAAATTTCACGATCCGGACATCCGGCAACTGACCCACCCGGAAAACGGTCCGAATGAAAAAGGGAAAAGCAATCTGCGGTGCGGCCTCCAAGGGTGCCGCCAACCATGATCTACCTTAATCGTGCTCAAAAAACCCGGCCAAAAGGCCAGGCAGCTTAATCAGTCAAACAGACTGGAAACCGACCGTTCCTCGCTGATACGCATCATGGCGTCAGCAAGCAAAGGCGCGATTGTAATGCGACGGATATTGTGTGAAACCCGAACAGCTTCTGTTGCCAGAATGCTGTCCGTAGTGACCAGCTTGTCCAGCGAAGAAGCCGCGACACGCGCCACAGCACCGCCTGACAACACCCCGTGGGTGACATAGGCAGAAACCGATTTGGCTCCCTGTTCCATCAGGGCGTCGGCGGCGTTACACAATGTTCCGGCGCTGTCGACAATGTCATCAACAATGATGCAATCCCGACCATTAACATCTCCGATGACATTCATGACTTCGGAAACACCAGCGCGTTCGCGCCGCTTATCAATGATTGCGAGGTCCGCGTCAACCCTTTTTGCCTGGGAACGTGCCCGCACCACTCCGCCCACATCAGGCGAAACAAAGGTTAAATCGGCTGTATTGAAGTGGTCGTTGATATCCTGGCCAAAAACGGGTCCGGCAAACAGGTTGTCTGTAGGGATGTCAAAGAAGCCCTGGATCTGACCCGCATGCAGGTCCATGGTCAAAACCCGGTCTGCACCAGCGGTGGTAATCAGGTTGGCCACCAGTTTCGCAGAAATAGGTGTTCTGGGCCCCGGTTTCCGGTCCTGACGCGCATATCCGAAATAGGGGACAACACAGGTAATGCGGCGTGCAGAGGCCCGGCGCAGGGCATCGATGCAGACCAGCAGTTCCATCAGGTTATCGTTGGCCGGATAAGAAGTCGGCTGGATGATGAAAACGTCTTCACCACGCACATTTTCCTGTATCTCGACAAAGACTTCCATATCGGAAAACCGTCGGACGCTGGCTTTTGTGAGAGGGATATTGAGACAGGCGGCAATAGCTTCGGCGAGAGGCCGATTACTGTTTCCGGCGAGCACTTTCATGCTGAATTCCTCGTTGCCCGTAAGAACAAGCCAAATAGCTTGCCTGGCGGGTCGGTACACGGGCCGACTGATCAAGGCCCAATCATCAATTTCGCGCGGAATTTAACAGGCGTATGGCAGCCTGTAAACGAAGAAGGTCAGAGAATCAGTGAATGAAGAATGAATCCGGGAAATGAATCGCGAATCGATGCCTTACTGCCCAAATAATGGTCAGAAAAAGCAGGTCGACAGCAGGCCGAGCAGTAACAAACCGGTCAGGAACAGCACATAGTGCATTTTCAGGATTCCGAATTCACAAATACGGTGTTTCTTTTTTCCTTGGCGACATAAAGCGCCTTGTCGGCCAATTCATAGATGGCTTTCTCATCAATAAAGTGGCCGGGATGAACAACGTGGGCCCCGATGGAAATCGTCAGGCAGTTACTGACACCGCTGTTTTCATGCAATATCCCCAGATCCGAGATTGACTGGCGGATCTCTTCGAGAAAAAGTTTGCTTTCTTCGTGGGATAAGCCACTGAAAACAAGGGCAAATTCCTCCCCGCCGATACGAAATGCATAATCATTTGGTCGATTCAACTGACTAACCATCTGGTGCGCGACGTCACTCAGGGCTTTGTCACCTGCAGGATGACCATAGCGGTCGTTGTAGTTCTTGAAAAAATCCACATCCAGTATGGCCAGGGTCAGCGCCGTATCATTGCGTTTGGCAAGACGCAGCTCGCGCGTAATAATTTCTTCATACCGGCGGCGGTTGAACAATGTGGTCAGCTTATCCGTGACGGAAAGGTTTTTGCTGGTGACATCAACCAGAATATTTGTGTATCCAACCAGATTGAACTGGTCGTCAAGTTTGGGCAGAACGGATGAACTGGCCCAGTAAACCTTGCCATCTGAACCCAGTCGCTTGATTTCGCCCTTCCATTCCTTGCCGGTGCTGATCGTGCGCCAGATCGTCTCCTGGGTTTCTTCTGTCTCATCCGAGTTATCGAAGAAACAACTGGGTTTGCCCCGCAAATCCTCGGCTCTGTTCCCAAGGAACCGGCATAGGGCATTGCTGACATCGATGACTTTGCCATCGATATCGAGATGGGCAATCATGATATTCTGATCAATCAAATAGGCCCGTTGAACGGCTTCCCTGCTGCTGCCAGACATCTTGATGATGATATAGGCCGCAATTGCCAGGGCTGCAAAAATAGACAAGATGGCCAGGCTCGATACGACAAATATGGCTTGTTTTTCGTTCGCCTTGGCCCTGGCGTGGAAGTCATCAGCTTTCCGGAAGGCGAATTGCAACAGTTCATCGACTTCCCGATTTAAATGTCGAACGTGGTTTGCGCCGTGGCCCGTGGTAATCGCAGCGGCTTCGTCGCGATTGCCCGCACGTTTCAAGACGATGACTTCATCGCGAATGGGCTTCCAGGCGACAAATGTTGCATAGGCTTTGCTGATTTTTGATTTATCGCCAAGGAAACGTTCAAAGATGATGGCAAAATCATCCATAACGGCGGCTTCGTGTTTGGCAACTTCGGAAATTGCCCGTTCCATTTCCTGCGTATCTGTTGCCAGTACCACATCTTTCATATGGCGATGCATGGAAACCAGATGAAAATCGAGGCTGCGCGCTGCGTTTGATACGGCAAAGGGGTGTTGATAGATATTGTCGACATCCCGGGCAATGTCCCGCAAATGGATGAAGGAACTGATTCCCAGCGCCGCCATCAAAAAAATGATGGCCGCGAACCCGAACGATATTAACCTGATACTCTTCAACTAACCGGCCTTCAGCCTGCGGAAACAGAGGCAATTGTACAACGCAATCATGCGCTCGCGATATTATGACCCAGGTCGAACGAGTACAATATCAGTGTTTAACAATCATTTCGGGTCCCAAAAATCTGATGCTCAGCTGTAATTTCACCCTAATTCAGGGCAGGTGCCAGGGTGATGGCAGAAATCTGGCGACCATAGTCGGGCTCGCCTCGTTTTGTGGTGCGCCGGTAACTAAAAAACCGGCTTTCATCTGTGCAGGTATCGAGGCCCAGGCTGTGGACCTGGCCGACACCGGCTTCGGCCAGGCGCATATGGACATAGTCCGTTAAGCTGAACAGAAAATGATCTGATTTGGCGGCGGGTCGGAAAAATTCTTCGTTGGCGGGGTCTTCCTCGAGGAAATATCCCGGAAACTCTGGCCCGACTTCGTAAGAATCCTGTGATATGCAAGGACCGACTACGGCTGTGATCTTGCTGCGCCGGGCCCCCAGATCCATCATGGCTTCAATCACTGTGTCGGTTACACCCTCAAGGGCACCACGCCAGCCTGCGTGGGCTGCACCAATGACGCCGGTTTCTGCTTCGGCAAACAGCACTGGCGCACAATCGGCGGTCAGGATACCCAAGGCCACACCGGGTGTTGTCGTGACCATGCCATCGGCCTGGGGACGTTGATCCGCCGGGTAGCCTCCCTGGATCAGCATCACATCACTGCCGTGAACCTGGTAAAGCGAACACAGGTCCTCTCCGGCGACGCCCAGGGTCGCCGAAACCCGGTCCCGGTTTTCTGTCACATGATCCGGATTGTCATCTGATCCGGGCCCACAATTCAGGCCTTCATAAATGCCGGTGGAAACGCCGCCTTTACGGGTAAAAAAACCGTGGCGGATGCCCGGCAGGTTTTCCAGGGACGGGGCGCTGATGATCATATTGTTTCCTCAAAACCGGCCAGATCGCCAAGTTCAGGATGGCTGATGGCCATAACCTTGAACAGGGTGCCCATCTGATCCGGCGCGGTCAATCTTTGATGTGCGGCATCGATTTCGCTGGCCACGTCTTGGGGGGCAGAGGCTTTTAATGCGGCGGCCCGTTGATCCAGACCCAAAGCCGTCAGGAACAAACCCTGTTCCACAATCGGATGGACCTGAGCACCGGCTTCTGCGGCACTTCGTGCCAGCATGGAAAAGTCCACGTGGGCTGTAATATCTGCCTCACCGGCTTGTGCCAGCACATCATGGGGTTCGTGATGCAACAAAGCTTGCAAACTGTCACCGGACTGGCTCTGGCGATAACCATAGTCGATGATCAAAGCAGCGCCGCCATGGTCTTTCAGGCGTGCGCCGATGCTGTTGGCCAGTCTGATGCCGGCTGGGCACAATTCGGCGATGCTGTCGTCTGCACAATAATCCAGATCAATACTCAGCAAACTTGCCGCAGGGGAAGGGCCGGGGCTGGTGACAAAGCGAAAACTGTCGACTGATTGAGGATCCATGTCGATCATTCGTTCCAGCCAGTTCAGGTCCTGTTTGATGAACTGGCGCACGGGCAGGGCATCAAACAATTCATTGGCCAGGATCAGGGCAGGGCCTTCGGGCACGTCCTCGAACTGGTCGTGCCAGCTGACGGCATGGCCTGCCAGGGCTTCTTTTTGTTTTCGTCGCAAAACAGGGCTGGTTTCCACCAGATGGATATCTATGGCCTCCAGAAAGGCGGGCAGGGCTTTTGCAGCGCGCAAGGCATCTGCCATCAAGGTCCCGCGACCGGGCCCAAGCTCGACCAGGCGTACCGGCGAAGGTGAGCCCATCTGCAACCAGGTCTGGGCACACCAAAGTCCCAGCAATTCACCGAACATCTGGCTGACTTCCGGTGCCGTCACAAAATCACCATCAACACCAAAAGGATCGCGGGTGATGTAATAGCCGTGTTCCGGGTGCCCCAGACAATCTGCCATCCAGCGTTCAACGGTCACAGGACCGGTGGCACGGATCAGCTCGTTAAAATGTCGGGCCAGGGCCTGGCTATGAACGTCGGATGCCACAGGTCTCAGTCTTTCTTCGCGGCCCGCATGATCAGATATCCGCCCAGCAGGACAAGCGGTACAGACAATATCTGGCCCATGGTTGCCCCGGCAAACAGGAAGCCCAGATGGGCGTCGGGTTCGCGGAAGAATTCAACAATGAAACGTGCGACACCATAGCCACCGACAAAAATGCCGGTGATGGTGCCGGGACGTGTCGTGGCGTTCGTGTTGTTCCGCACATACCACAGGATCAGGAACAGCAAGGCACCTTCAAGCAATGATTCATAGATCTGGCTGGGATGACGCGGTTCCGGGCCACCGTGCGGAAATGCCATGGCCCAGGCAACATCGCTGGTCCGGCCCCATAATTCGCCGTTGATGAAATTGGCCAGGCGACCAAAAAACAGCCCGATGGGTGCGGCCATGGAAATCAGGTCCGTCACGCCCAGCAGGCTCAGGCTGTATTTGCGGCTGAACAGCACCATGGCGGCGGTCACACCCAGCAATCCACCGTGAAAGGACATGCCACCTTGCCAAACCGCGATGATGTCGGCGGGGTTCTCAAGGTAATAACCAGGCTTGTAAAACAGCACATATCCCAGACGTCCGCCCAGCACCACACCGAAAGTTGCCCAGACCAGAAAGTCATCGACCTGAATTTCGGACATGGCAGCGCCGTCTCCATCACGTCGCACCAGACGCACAATATATTTCCAGCCCAGCATCAGCCCGGCGATATAGGCCAGGGCATACCAGCGAATGGCCAGGGGGCCAATCTGGAAGATGATTGGATCGATATCGGGAAATTGCAGGGCCGCAAGAATACTCGACAACATGAAAGGCCTTTATGGTATGCGGTATTGTTGTTCAACCGTTGGGAATATATAGGATGCGTGGCCATGGGTTGCAATGCAGTGCATGCGGCCTTGCCCGTCTCGCCGTTGACGACCATATTGCGACGCCCATATTATAACGAACAGATCACCTGGTGCGTTTTCGGGTTTTACGGAAACGCTGCGTTACTTCAAACCCAGGGTGTGCGCCAATTTTTAATGCAGAAGCGATTCCGTTTAACCGGAATCGCTCAAGCCCGCAGGAGCCTGCCATGCAAACCGATAATCGCCTTCTGGATGACCTTGCCCGTGTAGCCACCGGCGCCATTGGCACCTTGCAAGGTGTGCGCGGCGAAGTCGAAAACCGCTTGCGTGATCAGTTCGAACGCGTCCTCGCCAACATGGACATGGTCACCCGCGAAGAATTCGACGCCGTCAAAGCCATGGCCGCTGCCGCCCGCACAGAAAACGAAGCCCTGCGCACCCGGCTCGAAGCCCTGGAAGCGTCATTGGCCAAAAAACCGGCCAAGGCCAAGGCGAAAGCCAAACCGGCGGAATAGTCCTTTTTGCTGAACAAAACAGCGTCATGCCCGTGCTCGACACGGGTATCTACGTCTTGAGGCATAGACATGGGCGAATTTTCTGAACCGCAATCAAACGACCGAATACTCGTCCTGAAACCTGAAATGGAAATCCAATTATCGTTAATTCGTGGATACCCGTGTCAAGCACGGGCATGACGAGATATGTCCCGAAAATAAGTATATATCCCAGCCTGATCTGGCTTAAATAATCCCTCTGGTCCCTGCATAGTGTTTTTGATGGGACGACTGACATTATTATCGCTTTCAATTCTGCATCGCTGGGCACCAACCCGGTGGCGCTGGAATGTGTGGTGGTCACTTTCCTTGTTATCGATTGTCTGCTTGATAATTGCGTTGCTGGCAGAATACCGTCATCGCCACGGGCCTTTCCTCCATATCGAATCCGGTAACGCCGTTTGCCCGGATTTTTGCAAAAATGACATTATTCAGTGGGACTATTTCGACCGGGAAGTTGAACAGGTCTCCAAGGGTGATTACGTCGTTTTGAACGATAACTGGGAGGATTTTTACACAACCAGAATATTGTCTGATCCAGTGGTCAAGGCCTGCGCAGAAGATGATCGCACTGAATTTCAGCTGCCGGACGGTAATAATTTTTGCAACGTGAAAGCCTTGCAGTCCGGGCAAGAAGACTTTGGCTGGACATATTCAGGCATTTCAAACGGCGACCGGAAATATTTCTATCAATATGACTACCTGGTCAGCGGTCGCCTGAGAATTTTACTGACGGAACCTGTTCGTTTCCACCCAGCCAAAATCTCCATGACCAACAAATATGTTATCCGTGGCGTCAGACCGGTCAAAATCGCCGATATCCACGAACATTTTGTTTATTCTGAAGCTGTGACTGATCTTGTCGGGCGCGGACTGTTCTACCTATTGAAGTGGACCGGCATCAATTTGTTTGGTGAGCCGAAGTGAATTGTGATCGCCTATGCGCCTCCGCGCATTTTCTCCACCTTATCCACAACTTTCTACCACGACCAGGCAATCGCATACTTGTATTTCGCAATATGTCGTGTCAGGGTACACCCCATAGTGTTATGAGGGGTGTGCAGCCGCAATATCTTGCGTTTGTGGGCGAATCAGGGATAACAGGCGTCGAACGCTCAGGTTCGGCATATCTGCCTGAAAACAAGGCCTGACGTTTAACAAAAGCTGTAATTCCTTGCTGACGGGACCTGCAATGTGGGGGTGGCCATGAGTATCGCCGAAGTCGACTTTTCTGCAGCAAATCCGCTTGATCTTGTCGAACAACTTGTTTCTGCCAACGAATGGATGTTTGAACGTCCCACGGACGAAGAGCTTGCCGTGTGTGTCGATGGCCAATGGAACAAGTACCAACTGTGGTTTGCCTGGCGTGAAGATCTGAGCGTCATGCAGTTCACTTGTGCCTTCGACATGAAGGTCGCTGAACAACGTTTCTCCGATGTCTGTATGCTGCTGGCCAAAATCAACGAGCGCATGTGGATCGGGCATTTTGATCTCTGTGCAGACGACGGCATGTTGATGTTTCGCCAGGCCTTGATGGTTGGCGACAACGGGGCCAGTTCAACGCAGATCGAAGAACTGGTCGAAATCGCCTTGCTGGAATGTGAGCGGGTTTTCCCGGCCTTCATGTTCCTGGTCTGGGGCGGCAAATCAGCCGATGAAGCGCTTGCCGCTGCCATGCTGGAAACCCACGGCGAGGCGTGAGCTAAAGCTCACGCACTATTTGTCGCTCACGCCTGGGTGCCTTCGGCACCGGCTCCGCGGGGGCGGCGCTATCGCACCGGGGACGCGGTCGCATCCCGTGACTATATGAACGAGTTTTGAATATCTCTGCAGCGAATTAAGCCTCACATATCGTCTGCCATCCATGTTGCAACCACGGTTATGTGGCGGCACAATGCGAGCCATCAACACATAATAATTTACAAGCTAACAAGGACCATTGAGGTCCAAAGCCACTAGCGGCGCTTGAGCGGCTATCAATTTCCCCTGGAAGGGGAAATTGGAATAAGGAGAATCTCATGTCTGGACCAGTATTGCTTGTCGGTTGTGGCAAAATGGGGGGAGCCATGCTGGGCGGTTGGCTGGACCGTGGTCTGGCAGCGGACAGTGTGCACATTGTGGAACCCTTTGCAGATAACGCGGCAGCGGCAGCAAAACTTGGGGTCAATGTTTATAACGCTCCCGGTGATCTGCCTGCCGATCTGGCACCGGCCGTTGTAATTTTCGCCGTCAAACCACAGCAGATGGCAGACGCGGCCCCGGCCTTTTCAGGCTTTACGGCTTCTGCCGTTTATCTTTCCATTGCGGCAGGTACACCGATTTCGACCTTCGAAAACTTTTTGGGGTCCGATGCGGCAATTGTCCGCTCCATGCCCAACACGCCTGCCGCTGTCCGACGCGGGATCACGGTTGCCTGTCCGAACGACAATGTTTCAGATGAACAACGCGCCTTGTGCCACGATATGCTGGAAGCCGTGGGCGATGTGGGTTGGGTTGATGACGAAGGGTTGATTGATGCCGTCACGGCGACGTCGGGTAGTGGTCCGGCCTATGTCTTTTTGCTGATCGAATGTCTGGCAAAGGCCGGGCAGGAAGCCGGATTGTCTGCGGAAATGGCCATGCAACTGGCCGCTGCCACCGTCAGCGGGGCCGGGGAACTGGCGCGTCAGGCGGATGATGAAGCCGCCGTGTTGCGCAAAAATGTAACCAGTCCCGGCGGCACAACGGCGGCGGCGCTTGAGGTCTTGATGGCCGAAAGTGACGGATTGCAGCAGCTGATGACACGCGCAGTTGCAGCCGCTGCCGACAGATCACGGGAATTGGCGAAGCTGGCCTGATCACGAATTTGTTTGACCCTGATATTTGACCTGCAATGACGGGCAGAAAATGTTAGGCTTTTCGGCCAACAGGACTGGAAAAAATGGCCAAGGCACCGGATAAATCGAAAGCCGCGAAAAAACCGCGCAAGGGCGCGACAAAGAAGGCCGCAGCTGAACCTTCTGACCGCGCGCTGGACGCCATGATGGCGCTGGCAGGGCAGCTGGGCTGGCGCGATCTGACGCTCACCGATATCGCCGGTGAGGCCGGATTAACGCTGGCAGAATTACGTAATATTGCCGGATCGAAACAGGCGCTTCTGGGCAAATTCATGCAGCGGATTGATCAGGCTGTGCTGGCAGGTGCTGCCGCCGATGATCCAGCCGAGCCAGTCAAAGACCGTTTGTTCGATGTCTGTATGCAACGCTTCGATGCCCTGCAGCCGTGGCGGGAAGCCATCAAGGCCATTGCCCGGGATATTCCTGTCGACCCAATGGCCGCGATTTGTCTCGGCCTGCAACGCCGCCGATCGATGATCTGGATGCTGGAAAAGGCCGGTGTTTCTTCTGCAGGATTGAAGGGCCGCGTTCGCGCCGCAGGCCTCAACGCGATCATGTTGTCGGCCATCCGCGTCTGGCTGAAGGATGACAGTGAAGACATGTCGGCGACCATGGCCCGGCTGGATCGTGACCTGGCACGTGCAGACAAACTTGTGCAATCTCTTCAAGGTGGCAAGCCTTTTCAACGCACAGAAGAAACCGCAAATTCCTGAAATTTGAAATGTGATGAGGTGGTGACGGTGGTTGAACAAATCACGTTTGATGATTTCATGAAGGTTGATGTGCGCGTCGGCACCATCATCGCCGTTGAAGAATTCCCCGAAGCCCGAAAGCCTGCCCTGAAACTACGAGTGGATTTTGGCGAAGAAATCGGCATCCGCAAAACCTCGGCGCAAATTACGGTGCATTATACCGAAAAGGAACTGCTGGGTCGCCAGGTCGTCGGGGTGATCAATTTCCCGCCGCGCCAGATCGGCAAGTTCATGTCTGAAATTCTTGTGCTGGGCGTGCCGGACGATGCGGGTGAAGTTGTCTTGATGCGACCCGATCTCAAGGTGCCGAACGGTGGGCGCCTGTTTTGATATTGTTCAGGTCCCGGCCTTTTATACCGGTAAACGAACCAGCGCCCTGAGGCCACCCGTGGGGCTGTCGCCGAGGATGATGTCGCCGCCATGGTTCCGGGCCACATCACGGGCAATGGCAAGGCCGAGGCCACTGCCACCAGATTCCAGATTACGGGATTCATCAAGACGCCGGAACGGCTTGAACACTTCCTTGCGTTTGTCCGGCGGGATGCCGGGGCCATCATCATCGACGGTGACCAGTAAATAGCTTTCGTCTTTACTGACCGTGACCTGAATGTGGCTGGCATGTCGCCGTGCGTTGCTCATCAGATTGGACAGGCAGCGTTTGAACGCGACCGGACGGACAAATGTTTTCAGGGCTTCACGGTCTGACGATCCAGCGTCCGGTAAATGAACATCGACGTCTCCACCATCGCGGCGCACGGTCGTGGCGACTTCCGAAACAAGTTCACCAAGATCACACAGGCTTGAGGCTTCGGTATCCTGGCCACGGGCGAAGGCAAGATAGCTTTCTACCATGCGCTCCATATCCGCCACATCTGCCTTCAGGGGATTGCTGTCGTCGTCCAGCATTTCCAGTTGCAGTTTCATGCGGGTCAGGGGAGTCCTGAGATCATGACTGACACCAGCCAGCATTTCAGTGCGCTGGTCAATCTGTCGACGGATGCGATCACGCATACGCAGAAATGCAACAGTGGCCTGGCGAACTTCTGTCGCCCCACGCGGTTTAAGGTCTGCGATATCCAGGCCCTTGCCGAACTGGTCCACCGCCTCCGATAATTTACGGATCGGTTTGATCTGGTTGCGCAGGAACAACACGGCGATGGTCAGAAAGATCAGCGAAGCCCCAACCATCCACATAATGAATATGTAGGTTGTCGGGCTGGAAACCCGCTTGCGCGGTGTCAGCACCTGAAGCACACCGTCGGCAAACTGGATGCGAACCTCGATGTCGCGGCCAAAGCTCGTGGTGTCCATACGGTAGGGACGTTGGAAGCGATCGCCCAACGCCTTATCCAGCACCTGATCCAGAATGCGGTTTGTGACCGACGCCTGTGGCGGCTGGTTGGGTAAAATCTCATTGGCGAAAAATTGTGCCCTGATCTGCATATTGTGATAAATGCGCTGTTTCAGAACTTCGGATAAATCGACACCTTTTGTATCCCGGTGCAGATCGACAATCATGGCAATGTCGCCCGCCAGCCCCTGGGACAGACGCCGGGTAACGGAATACCAGTGCCGTTCATAGAAAACGTAGGTCGCAACAATTTGTAGCAACACCACCGGTGTAATCATGATGGCCAACGAGCGACCAAAAAGGGTGTTGGGCAGGAAGCGTTTCAGCATGTGCGGCGTCTGATCAATCCGTCCAGAGTACGTATCCTTCCCCCCAGATCGTTTGCAGATAACGGGGGGTGCGGGCATCGGGTTCAATCTTACGCCGCAGTCGCGCAATTTGCACGTCAACCGCGCGTTCACTGCCACCGCCACCGTTTTCACTGATTTCAAGGCGACTGATGGTGACGCCGATGCGATTGGCAAAAAGGCGCAGGACGGAAACTTCACTGGAGGTCAGGTGGATGACATCGCCGTCTTTGGTCATCTCGCCGCGCACAACGTCGAAACGAAAGTTGCCAAAATCCAGGGGCTCGACTGGGACCAAAGGTGTACGGGGTGCCGCACGTCGCAACAGGCTTTGCAGACGCAACAGCAATTCGCGTGGCTCAAACGGCTTGGCCAGATAATCGTCGGCGCCATGCTCCAGCCCGGCGATCCGGTCATCTGCTTCGCCCATAGCCGTCAGCATAAGGATCGGCACATCCGAGGACCGGCGAATGGACTTTGCCAGTTCAAGACCGGTCTCGCCCGGCATCATGACGTCCAGGATCAGCAGGTCATATTGCAGGGAGACCATATAGCGCCGGGCGTCATCGGCATCTTCGGCAACGGTCACCCGGTAATCGTTTTTCATCAGATAATCGCGCAGCAATTCTCTGAGGCGGGTATCGTCGTCGACAACAAGGATATGAGGTTGCTGGTCGGTCATGCCTGACTGCCCTAACGATAGGTCTTTTTGAGGCGTGCACGATCTTCTTCGTTGATCAGGCCCATCAGAACCTTGCGGTAGCCTTCCACAGCCTCGGCCCCGGCTTCGCTATAGGCTCGGGCAACCCGGGCTTGCTGCGGTCGGGATAACCGAAGTTCCAGGGCAACGCCGGACTCGGTCAGATACAACAGGCGCTGGCGCCGGTCTTCCGCTCCCTTCTTCTGTTCGACAAAACCGCGATCAATCAATTGCGACAGAACCCGCGACAGCGATTGCTTGGTTATGCGCAAAATTGCCAGAAGCTCAGCCACCGTCATGCCGGGATTGCGCCCGATAAAGTGTACGGCGCGGTGATGGGCACGGCCAAAGCGGTATTCGGTCAGAATTTCGTCCGGGTCGCTGGTGAAATCCCTGTAGGCATAAAACAGCAGTTCGATCCCCTGGCGCAGTTCTTCTTCGCGCAGGAAAAGTGAATCATCGTTTGATTTTATGTCAGTCATGTTGACATATAAAACTCATAATGTTACGTATTGCAGCATCAAACGTATTTTTGTTGCGCATTTGGCCCGGTGTAACGAAATAATCTAACCTTTGTGTCGGGCTTACACTCTGGTTGACGTGCCTGCGGATCAGGACGACAACCACAGCATAGACGATCCTGGAGGATGTCGACATGTCTTCGCCAACTTTTGCTGATCGCGACGGTTTTATCTGGTTCAATGGCCAGATGCAGCCCTGGCGCGATGTTCATCCACACGTCCTGAGCCACGGTTTGCATTATGGATCGTCTGTGTTTGAAGGTGTCCGGGCCTATGAAGGCGAGATTTTCAAGCTCGGTGAACATACCGAGCGTCTGTTCGATGGCACCCGCACCCTGGGCATGAAAATTCCCTTTAGTGAAGCTGAAATCAATCAGGCCTGTATCGACGTTCTGGCCGCCAACGACATCACGGATGGCTACCTTCGCCCTGTCGCCTGGCGCGGCAGTGAGATGATGGCCATTTCGGCGCAGGATACTCAAATTCATGTGGCGATTGCCGCCTGGCCCTGGCCACAATATTTCTCACCTGAATCCCGCTTGCAGGGCATTTCCCTGAAAACAGCGGAATGGCGTCGGCCGCCACCGGAAAGCGCGCCTGTTTTTGCCAAGGCTGCCGGTCTTTATATGATCTGCACCATGTCCAAACATGCCGCCGAAGCCGAAGGCTATCAGGATAGCTTGATGCTGGACTGGCGCGGCCAGGTCGCGGAATGCACTGGTGCCAATATTTTCTTTGTCTTCGACGGTGTGATCCATACGCCGACACCTGATTGTTTCCTGGACGGCATTACACGCCGGACAACGATAGATCTGGCCCGCGCACGTGGCTACAAAATCGTTGAACGGGCGATCATGCCGGAAGAAATCAAGGACGCGGAAGAAATCTTCATCACCGGTACGGCGGTTGAGGTCACACCGATCAGCAAGATCGACGACATGACCTTCAAGGTTCAGGACATTACCCGCAACCTGATGAACGACTATGACAGCCTGGTTCGAAAGCACGCAATCGCGGCTGAATGAACCTGTTCAGACAATCCGGAAAAGGGAGGCTCAGGCCTCCCTTTTTTTTCAACAGGACCAGACATTATGAGCGACAAAACAATTGAGATGTATTGGGAAATTGGCAGCACCAATGCCTATTTTGCCCTTCACCTGATCAAACCCATCCTCAGGAAAACCGGGGCGAAAATTGTCTTTCACCCTTTTAATCTGGGCTACGTTTTCAGGACCCATAATTATGTCTTGATGGATGAACCCGCGATCAAGATTGCCAACCGCAAACGGGATCTGGAACGCTGGGCGACAAGATATGATTTGCCGTTTCGGATTCCGACGGAATTTCCGATCAAGACAAGCCGGGCCTTGCGCGGCTCCCTCGCCATGCGCCAGTTCGGCCTGGAAGTAGAATATATCGATGCCCTGTTCCATGAATATTGGGAACAGGATAATGCCTCCATCCAGGATTACGCCGGACTGAGACCAGTCGTCGCGGCCCTTGGTGTTGATCCGGATGAATTCGAGACCTTGAGTGAAAGTGACGAGGTTCGCCAGGAACTGGCCGACAGTACCAATCGCGGTTTGGAACGCGGCGTCTTCGGCGTGCCCAGCTTCTTCGTCGGCGACGAACTGTTCTGGGGCAAGGACCGCATGGAATTCATCGAGGATGAACTGATGCGGGGGTAATGCCTGTTTCATCGTCATGCCCGTGCTCGACACGGGTATCCACGTCTTAACGACATTCAGGTTTGAGAATGGACCCGGCACGGTCGAACATCCTCAACCAATATCTCCGCTCTCCTCATCGACATACACCAGGACGTGGGTACCCGGATCAAGTCCGGGCATGACGAGGATATTGAAGCCTTGGAAACCGGCGAGGCAGGATTTTATTTCAAGTTTGGTTCACCCCCACCCAACCCTCCCCCATCGTCACGCATTGCGTGCAATCGCACGACGGGGAGGGCTATTCGTCACAAAGGGCGACCCTTCAATATGAGTTCCTTCCCCCTTGATGGGGGAAGGACAGGATGGGGGTGACGATGAAAATGGTTATCTGGCGCGACTGGAAAATTCGCGTTCTGACGATGTTTTTAACAATGAGCCTTTGTCTTGCCCGGACTTTGTTCCCGTCGTGCCCGGATTTATTCCGGGTATCCACCCCCTGGTGTAAATCGATGAGGAAAGTGGAGGCTTTGGTTGAAGAGGTCCGATCGTACTGGACCCGTTCTCAAACCTGAATGTCGCTAAGACGTGGGTACCCGTGTCGAGCACGGGCATGACGAGGATATTGAGGCCGGGTTCAGGCAACCGCAGCCGTCACTGGCCGGTCCGCGAATATCTTGCCCAGGGCTTCCCCAATGGGCACGACCTCGGCGCCTTCCAGCATACCGGCATCGCGACAGGCTGTATGACAGGCAGGCAGGTTGTAGTGCGGCACCGACGGGTAAAGGTGATGCTCTACGTGGTAGTTGACCTTGTGGGGGAACAGGAACCAGCAGACAAGAGCCGGGGCGAGGTTTGTGCGGGAGGCGGTCAGCGGTGATGAGAAATCTGTGACCGCGCCATGTTCGAGGACGGCGCGCAGGCGCAGGATGACCTGGAAGATGGTGACCAGGGGCAGGAACCAGAGCAACAGATATTCGCGCCACATGCCTGTCGCAATCGCCAGCACCAACATGGTCAGGTGAAAGACGGCGACCAGGATACGGTCCTGTTTGGCATCGCGGCGCAGTTTGGGGGAGGTGTCGTCCAGAGGTTTGACACGCTTGTTGGTTTCCGAGTTCTTGGCCGGACGCCCCATAAAATAGCTGTAGTTCTTGTAGGCCGTGATGCCGGTGAAATCGATCAGCAGTTTCTTGAAGAGATAAAACTTGCCGCGCGGATAGCCCGCCATCAGGGCCAGGTCCGGGTCGAGGTCGCGTTCATAAAGATGATTGTGATGCAGGCGATGGACGACGCGGTAGGTGCACATGGAGACACCGATAATCAGGCCACAGCCGCGCCCGATAATTTCGTTCAGGGTGCGGTTTGAAAACAGTCTGTAATGCACAGCTTCATGTGAGAGGATCGCAAAGCCGTGGGCCGCGAAGGGGACAACGGCAATGGCCCACAGAACCGTCCAGATATTCCAGATCATCAACGCCGGAACCACGCCAACAAGGGCCAGGGTGATGTTCTTGATCACAGACCAGGCTGCTTTGCTGTCATCCAGTTTTGTTAATTCGCGGACAACTTCGGGGGCCAGACGGATGGCGGCTTTACGCACCTCTGCCTGATCGAGAAATGTCTCGCCACTGGCATCTATTTTTGCGGCGACCTTCATGAACCAGGTTCCTGCCAGCGGTCGGCGGCATCATTGTCGGCCTGTTTGGCTTCAACCCAGCTGCGGCCCTTGTCGCTTTCTTCCAGTTTCCAGAACGGCGCTTTTGTTTTCAGCCAGTCCATCAAAAAAGCACAGGCTTCGAAGGCTGATTGCCTGTGTGCAGAAGCCGTAATAACCAGAACGATCTGCTCGCCTGGTTCCAGTCTGCCATAACGATGGATGATCAGGGTTTCCTGCAATTCCCAGCGGGTATTGGCTTGCGCCTCGATATCGGCCAGCATCTTTTCGGTCATGCCGGGATAATGTTCCAGGGTCATGGCCGACAGGGCACCGTCATCCAGGTCACGAACCTTGCCAATGAAATTGACGACCGCACCGATATCCTTGCGGGACCCGGTCAAGGCATCCATCTCGGCCCCAAGATCAAAATCTTCTGCCTGAACACGGATCATGCGGTTCTCCTGTCTCAGCCGCCGGTCATGGGCGGGAACAGGGCGATTTCGTCACCGGTTTCCAGTTTGGCACCGGGTTCGACAAATTCCTTATTGACGGCGACGCCGATCACGGTCCGGTCTGTCAGGGCCTCGGCGTGGGCCGGGCTCAGGTCGGCCAGCCAGTCCAGCAAATCATCAATATTATCGATATGCGCTGGTGGCGTTTCCGTTTCGACAGATTTGCCGATTTGTTCCCGCATCCAGGCGAAATAATGAATGTTCACGCGCCTACCTCATTAAAGGAGATGAAGTCTACCATATCTCCGGGCTCAAGTTGCGTCATTTCTTCGGGTAACTCGACCAGGCCATCACTGCCGGATATGGAACTCAGAACACCGGCACCTTCACGCGGGAACTTTTGTGCTGTCGGCATACCGTTGTTGTCTGTCAGGATGCTGGCACGGACCCATTCCCGGCGTCCTTCTTTTTTCTTGTGTTTGAAGGCCGAAGCCACCCTGACGATCAAGGGTGCGGTTTTGGCATCACCTGCCAGCTGCAAGATCATGGGACGGGCGAAGCGCAAAAAAGTCACCATGGCGGCGGCAGGGTTGCCGGGCAAACCGACAAACGGCACCTTGCCCACCTGGCCCAGGGCGACGGGGCGACCCGGTTTCACAGCCAGACGCCAAAAGTGCAACGACCCCAGGGCCTCGACGGCCGGTTTGATGTGATCTTCCTCGCCAACCGAGACGCCGCCGGAGGTCAGAATAACATCGTGATCACGTGACGCCCGGTCCAGGGCGTCGCGGATGGTTGGTTCATCGTCTGGCAAAATGCCAAGGTCTGTTACCGCCACACCCAGTTTTTCGACCAGGCCCCGCAGGATAAATCTGTTTGCGTCGTAGATATCGCCAACAGCCAGAGGCTGGCCCGGTTCGCGGACTTCGTCACCTGTTGAAAAGATCGCGGCCCTGAGTTGGCGAAAGACCTGAACTGTTTCCGTGCCAATGGAAGCCGCCAGTCCCAGGTCCTGGGGCCGCAGCCGTCGGCCTTTTGATAAAATGACATCTCCAACGGATATATCCTCTCCGGCCTTGCGGTAATTGGCACCGGATTTCAATCCGGCCGGCACAATGACCTTTGTGCCGTCTTCACTGGCCTGCGTATCTTCCTGCATGAAAATACTGTCGCCACCTTCGGGTGTGGCCGCACCGGTAAAGATACGGATGGCCTGTCCAGCCCCGATGGAAGCCGTGGCGGGATGACCGGCAGCAGCACGGTCAATGATCTCCAGTTCCAGCTCGCCACTTTCCGGCAAGTCGGCATGGCGCACGACATAGCCATCGACCGCAGAATTATCGTGCGGGGGCACATTGCGGGTTGAAACAATGTCTTCAGCCAGAACCCGTCCGGCAGCAGAAACAAGGGGGACGGATTCCTGTTCAACAACCGGCACAATGCGTTCGGCCAGTAAATCCAGTGCTTCGTCCAATGGCATCAGTCGTTCGTCGCCACGAAAGCAGTCGTCAGTTAATTGTACCAATTCAGGATGCTCCCGCGTTTGAGCCCAGACCTGTATAGTCGAGAATGAAGTTTGCGATAGATTTGATATCGTCGATATGTATGACCGGGACACTGACCTCAGGCAGCCCGGCATCACTCGCAACGGCCACGATATGGGGATCGTCCGGCTGTAACAATGCTTTTCCGGTGGCTTCACGGCTGACTTCGATCTTGTCGTGGCTTTCGTGTTTAAAGCCTTCAACAAGCAACAGGTCGACGTCACTCATATGGGCGGCACATTCAGCCAATGTCGGTTCTGCCTCGTCGCGCAATTCACGCATCAGGGCCCAGCGATTGTCGGATGTGATCATGACTTCGGTGGCTCCCGCTGTGCGGTGTTCCCACGAATCCTTGCCCGGCTTGTCGAAATCAAAGCCGTGGTGGGCATGTTTAATGGTCGATACTTTCAGGCCCCGTGCGGTAAGTTCGGGGATCAGTCTGACCAGCAGCGTTGTTTTTCCGCTGCCGCTCCAGCCCGCAATTCCAAAGATTTTCATATCAGGTGTCAGGATTTATCATCGTTTTGAATGGGTTCATCAGTCATGTGCTTCAGGCCCAACCGCAGATAATCATAGCCCGTATACATGGTCAGGCCGGCGGCGATCCACAGCAATGTGATGCCAATGGTCTGGGTCCAGCCTGTTGGTAATAAAATGTCCCCGGCAACACCGGTCAGCAAAAAACCCAGGGCCAGAATCTGGACGGTGGTTTTCCACTTGGCCAACTTGCTGACGGGCATGCCAACACGAATTTCAGCCAGGAATTCGCGCAAGCCCGAAACCATGATTTCGCGGCACAGGATGACGATAGCGGCCAGGATCGAAAGTTCGGTCACGCGTTGGAAGGCCACCAGCAGCATAAGAACGGCCGCCACCAGCAGCTTGTCAGCGACAGGGTCGAGGAATTGGCCGAGAACGGATTGCTCATTGCGGATACGGGCGAGGTAGCCGTCAAAAAAGTCGGTGATGCCGGCAAAGGCAAAGATGCCAAATGCAACCCAGTTCCCCACAAACGAATCCAGATAGAAAGCGGCGATCAGTGCCGGAATGGCAAAAATTCTGGAAAGGGTGAGCAGATTTGGCAGGCTGGTGATCATAATTGCGGCGGGGTCCATAAAGGAGCGGTAGGCAAGGGCCGATCATACTCCGCAAAAGCGCTGAATCCAGCCCCGGATCAGCTATTGCTGTGAAAATGATCGTATATTTTTTGCGCCAGACCCTGGGAGACCCCTTCGACGGTGGCCAGGTCTTCGATTCCCGCTTGTTCAACGGCTCGTCCGGAGCCAAAACGATGCAGCAGGGCCTTCTTTCGGGCGGCACCAACCCCCGGCACACCGTCCAGCGGCGACTTGTGTATCGCCCGACTACGCTTGGCCCGGTGGGTGCCAATGGCAAAGCGGTGGGCCTCGTCGCGCAGGCGTTGCAGGAAAAACAGGACAGCGTCGCGCTCCGGCAAGGAAAACGGAGCCTTGCCCGGCACGTGAAAGACCTCCCGGCCAGCGTTGCGGTCCGGGCCCTTGGCGATGGCCACCAGACAAACGCCAGAGACCCCCAGATCTGCAAAGACCTGCTCAATGGTGCTTAACTGTCCGGCACCACCATCAATCAGGATCAGATCAGGCCACATGCCGCCCGAGCGGTCTTCGTCTTCTTTCATCAATCTGGCAAAGCGGCGGGTCAGAACCTCGCGCATCATGCCAAAGTCATCACCGGGGACCAGTTTCTCGTCCTTGAAATTAAACTTCCGGTACTGGTTTTTCATCAGGCCATCCGGGCCTGCGACAATCATGCCACCAACGGCCTGGCTGCCCTGAATATGACTGTTGTCATAGACTTCAATGCGATTGGGCGGTTGTTCAAGGTCAAACAATCGCGCAACCCCGTCCAGCAACTTGCGCTGAGAAGCACTTTCCGCTGTGCGTCTGGCCAGGGCGTCACGGGCATTGATCCGGGCATGCTCAATCAGTTTCAGCTTGTCCCCTCGTTTGGGGACGGCCAGGCGCACCCGGTGCCCGGCACGCACACCCAGCGCCTCTTCGATCAGGTCTGCCCGTTCAACCGCGTGGCTCAGCAGCACCGTCTTCGGCGGTGGGCGGTCGGCATAAAATTGCCCGATAAAGGCACCCATGACCTCTTTGGCCTCGGCGTCCCTGGCCTGGATCGGGAAATAGGCCCGGTTGCCGTAGTTCTGGCCGGAGCGGAAGAAGAAGACCTGGATGCAGGTACTGCCGCCTTCCTGCCAGGCCGAGATCACATCGGCTTCGTCAATATTACTGACATTGATCCCCTGACGGGCCTGGATGGCGGTCAGGGCCTTGATGCGGTCGCGGAAGACCGCCGCTGTTTCATAATCCTGGGTTTCCGCGGCACGCTGCATGCGTTTGGACAGGCGGCCCTGGATGTCATGGGTCTTGCCTTTCAGGAAGGCGCGCGCGTCATCCAGCAACAGGCTGTAGTCTTCCGGGCTGATGCGATCAACGCAGGGTGCTGTACAGCGTTTGATCTGAAACTGCAGGCAGGGCCGGGTGCGGGCATCAAAGATGCTGTCAGAACAGGATCTGAGCGGGAAGACACGGGCGAGGGCATTGATCGTTGAATTGACCGACGAGGCGGATGCAAAGGGGCCGAAATATTCACCAGGTTTATTGCGCGCACCACGGTGTTTGGTGATCTGGGCCCATTCGTGGTCTCCCCGGATCAATATGTAAGGAAAGGACTTGTCGTCCTTCAGCAGGATATTGTACCGCGGCTTCAGTTTCTTGATCAGGTTGGATTCCAGCAACAACGCTTCCGCTTCGGTATGCGTGGTGATGAATTCCATTGTTGTGGTGGCGGCGACCATGCGCGAAATACGCGCACCGATTGTCCAGGGCTTGGTATAGGCGACCACCCGCTTTTTCAGGTTTTTGGCTTTGCCGACGTAAAGAACCTGGCCTTTGGCGTCCATCATCCGATAGACGCCCGGGCTGCCCGGCAGGGTTTTCAGATAGCGGGCAACGACCCGAAAGCCTGATTCTGCCTCCCCTTCGGGCTCTGGATTTTGCCCATCTGCAGAATTCTCAGGTGCCAAAGCACTGGAATCAGGGGATTTATTTGAGCCCTCGTTTGTCATCAAAAATTATCGCCTGGAAAGGGTATTAAATCGATTTGAATAAGCTTAATCCCGAGAGCCTCTCCGTGCCTATCCCCGGCATTCATTAAAATGTAACCGATGTGTAACATATGTGTGAAGCTATCCACGATTCCTGTGGATAAGGTTGTGGGTAAGCAGGGCTGCGGGGCGTCCTGGCCCCTAAAACCCTTAGGTTTGACGTGGTTGCCTATTATTTGGGCATATTTATCAAGGTATTGATATTAAACAACTAAATAAAGTCAAGAGGGAAATCTGCTGTGTAGAGATGATTTTTTTATCCAATCCGCCTGCAAAAAAGCCGGATATTTGGACCTGTGCACAAGTAGGTCAAATTTTAGATACATTTCAGGACTTCAACCTGCGTCTGGCAGATCAACCCGAAGCGTTTGATATCGTTCAATTTCCACGCCCACACCTGCTGCATCGGCAATGATATCGGGTTTCTCAACCCTGACTTTTACGCTGATAACACGGCTATCAGACAGGCAAAATTTTGCAATTTCTTCCGCCATGGTCTCCACAAGATTGATGTGCCCGGCCGAAATAATTTTTTTGATCCCCTTCACAGCACCTTCGTAGCATACGGCGTTGTCAAAATCGTCATTCAACGGCTTGCCCTGGTCGTCTGTGCGCATATCGACATTGATGCAGATCACCTGATGGGCGTCTTTTTCGAAGTCGTGAATACCGATCAGGGCGGGAATTTTCAAATCCCGGATGAAGATCGTCCGTGTGGTGTCGGTTTTGGTCTCGTTCTGCAGACGTTGGGGCGCGTTCATGGGGTCATTCTCTTGTTCCGGCGAGGCTATTCAGCCGTACCATTGGCGGTATACCCGTTCCAGGCAAGGTGTTGACCGCCATCCAGGGCGATCATCTGGCCAGTCATGGCCCGGGCGGACAGGATATATAGCACTGCGTTGCTGATGTCATCAGGATCTGCACCATGTCCCAGTGGCAAAGGGTCGCATTGTGCTGCGAACTGTTCGGCGGTCTGGCGACTGCTGGCCAAAGTCGGGCCGGGACCAATGGCGTTGACCCTGATGCCGGGAGCCAGCGCCAGGGCCATGGTTTGCGTCAAAGTCCATAAACCAGCCTTGCTGAGCGTATAGGTGACAAATGACGGCGTCAGGTTCCAGACACGCTCGTCGATGATGTTGATGATATTTCCCTTATCGGGGCATTGCGCCGCAAAAGCCTGCGTCAGCACGAAGGGCGCGCGCAAATTGGCCCCCATATGAAGGTCCCATGAGGCGCGCGTCGCCGTCTTGATATCATCATGTTCAAAGGTCGAGGCGTTGTTGATCAGCGCCGTCAGAGGACGTTTCATCGCCTCTGCGGCACGCTCAACCAAAGAAGAGGTCTCGTCTTCGAGCAAAAGATCGGCTTGCACGATTACTGCTTCTGCGCCCTGGGCTTCAATTTCAGCCTTCAGGGACAGGGCTTCGTCCGCGGACTGGTTGTAATGAACGGCCACATCCCAGCCATTTTTGGCCAAAGCCATCGATACAGCCCGGCCGATACGCTTGCCAGCGCCGGTTACCAGAGCTGTCGGGCGATTTGTCACTGCGAATCCAGGAAGGCCAGAGAAATACCGTGATCGCTAAACTGGGAGCCAATATAGGCAAGATAGGCCAAAGTGAAGGCGATGCCTGCAACCCTTCCAATTGGTGCCCGGCGCAGAACAAAGGGGACCAGGGCAAGCGAGGCTGCGAGCATGATCCAGAGATCAAAATCCAGGACTTCCTGCGGGACAGGAACGGGCATCAGAACCGACGTCGCGCCGATAACACCCAGAATATTGAACAGATTACTGCCCACAACATTGCCGATGGCCACATCTGCGTGTTTGCGCATGGCCGCGACCAGTGAGGTCGTCAGTTCCGGCAGTGAGGTGCCAAGGGCAACAACCGTCAGGCCAATCACGGCTTCGGACACACCAAATATCCGGGCGATATCAATGGCACCGATAACCAGCATCTGGGCACCGGCAATCAACCCACCCATACCGGCGGCGATCATGAATATCGCTGTACCAAGACTGGTGGGGAAGCTGCTGATGCCATCAAAGTCATCTTCGGCCTCGGCAAATTCTCCGTCACCCTTAAGGGCGGCGCGATAGGCGTGGATGAGAAAGGCAGCCAGCAAAACAAGGAAAAGGGCACCTTGCCAGGTGACCAATACACCCTGCCAGCAAAAGATGATGAACAGCACACTGGTCAATATCATGACCAGATTATCTCTGTTAAGAGACGATCCGCTGCAGGCAATGGGGAAAATAATAGCGGGCAAGCCCAGAACAAGGAGGATATTAGCGATGTTGCTGCCAACAACGTTGCCAATTGCCAGGCCGGGCGCATCGTTCATGACGGATTTCAGACTGACGACAAATTCGGGCGCCGAAGTGCCAAGAGCGATAATTGTCAGGCCAATGACCAGCGGCGGCACATCCAGCTTTTGCGCCAGGGCAACAGCACCGCGGACCATGAAATCGCCGCCAACCAACAGGATAATGAAGCCGCCAGCCAGCAACGCATACATCATCGGCGGAGGTTCCTGTTACAAATTACGCTCATCGTTTTCCGTTCGGTGAAGAAAATGGCCCTTGCCCCCTGCAAACACACTCATCTTCTATATAGGAACGAGCCCGATAGTCGCAACACTCCAGGTCAATTCTGTGGGCCGATCAGCCAGGTACCAGAATCATGTGAAAGTGGTCAGACGTGAACGCCTTCAACCACATCAGCGTAGGCCAGCACCATATCCCGCAATGTCACAATACCGACAAGGTCCCGGTCATGGTTGAGCACAAGGCCGCGCGATACCCCGAACCGGGAGAGATGGCGGACACCGTATTTGATGTCCATTTCGCTATCCAGGGTCAAAGTGGGCTTGGTCATGATTTCGTAGACATTGACCCGGTCCGGCGAACGCCCCTCGGCGATAACCTCCTTGGCGATGTCGGAAACGACGATCAAACCGTATTCGTCATGTTCATCCCGGCGTTCGATCACCAGTGAACTGACGCCACTTTTGCCCATGGTGATCATGGCTTCACTAACCGAACTCATGGGGTCGATGGTGCGGATTTCGGTTTTCATCACCGCCGCGACCTTGATGTATGTTGGATGGTTCATATCTGGTCCTCAATTTCCTGCGTGATCGTGGCTAACTGCGATGTCAGACCAACGGCATCTTCAATATTGACCTGGAAGGCAATGCCAGCCCCCGGTTTTTCATCAAACTCACCGGCCTTGGCAATTTCTTCAAGGATATCCCGTGACAATTGGTCTGCAACCAGAAAAAGGCACAGGTCACGTTGTCCGGTCAGGGACAGCCCGAAGAAGGTTTGTTTCTTCTGGCCGCCTTCTCCGCGAGCAGATGTCACGACGGTAGCGCCGGTTGCACCGGCCTCGCGTGCGGCATCCAGAACAGTGTCGGTGTAGTTATCATCGACAAGAGCAATAATAAGTTTGAACCTCATGAGGCTTCTCCCTTGGTCTTGGTTGAATTATCTTTTCCGGCGGCGCGCCGGTCCATGTATGCGGTCAATTGAGCGTAGGCAAGTACTGAAATAATCGGAAACAGGCTGGCAAATGCGATCAGCCCGAACCCATCGATTAACGGACTTCTGCCTGGAATAGTTGAGGCCAGACCCAGGCCCAGGGCTGCGACCAAAGGCACAGTAACTGTCGATGTGGTGACACCGCCGGAATCATAGGCCAGGGGTATGATCATCTTTGTCGCAAAAAAGGTCTGGATGATCACAACAACATAGCCTGAGACGATGAACCAGGGCAGCGGCAAGCCGGTTACAATGCGAAACGCGCCCAGGCTGACACCGACGGCAACGCCTATGGCAACGGCAATACGCAATCCCCAGACGCTGATGGCACCACCTGATACTTCGCTTGCCTTTATGGCGACGGCAATCAGGGATGGTTCGGCGATTGTGGTGGCAAAGCCGATGGCTGCCGCAAAGGCATAAACCCAGAGATAGTCTTTCCAGTAGGCAACTTCCGGGACGGGTCCGTCACCATGAATAAAGCTCGGGTCGGTTAACTGCTGGGCCATGACTTCGCCCAGCGGGAACAAGGCTTTTTCCAGGCCCAGCAAAAACAGCGCCAGACCCAGAATGACGTAGATCATACCAGTGATGATTTGCTTCAGGCGCTTGATGGGCTGGCGAATAACAAAAAGCTGGAAGCCAAAAAGGATAATGACAATCGGAGACACATCCAGAATGGTCGAAAACAGCGTGTTGCCGAATTGAAGCAGAAACTGTCCCATCAGAATGCCGCCCACAACATGCCGAAACCCATGACAAAGATCATCGGCGTCAAGCTGGCAAAGGCGATCAGGCCAAACCCGTCAATCATTGGATTACGGCCACGGATCACATGGGCAAGGCCAACGCCCAAAGCCGTCACCAACGGTACTGTAATCGTTGACGTCGTCACACCACCGGCATCATAGGCGATACCGATAATGCTTTCGGGGGCAAAAAAAGTCATGGCGACGACCGTCACATAGCCACTGATGATCAGATATTGTACCGGCCAACCCTTGAGGATACGGACAACGCCAACCAGCAAGGCAATCCCGACGGAGATCGCGACGGTCAGGCGAAGCAACATGGCATATTCCGCACGGGCCGCCTCGGTATTGTCGACAACGTTGCCTTCAGCGGCGATACGGGCGGCTTCGGCGGCAACAGCCGTCAGGGACGGCTCAGCTGCGGTGGTGCCAAAGCCCAGGGCAAAGGCAAATGTCAGAAGCCAGAAAAGACTGCCTTTGTTGGCAAAGGCACCGGCCATGCTTTCACCCAGGGGAAACAGGGCCAGCTCAAGTCCCTGCATGAACAGGGTCAGACCCAGCAGTACCAGCAAGACACCGCCAGCCAGGCCCCAGACGTCCGGCAGCGGCTGTTGCAAAACGACGAGTTGGAAGAAGCCGACGACAATGATGATCGGTGCCAGATCACGCGCTGAACTGGCCATCATTTTCAATAGGGCGGTAAGGCCTTGCATCAACTCAGTCTACACTCGTCCACGTCGGCGAAATCTCCTCCGGGTCGAGGATGGCATTGCAGCAGGATCGTGCTCGCAAACTATCGCCCCCGGTTGATATTGCTCGTTTATCGGCTAAGCTTTCATAGCCAATCAGGGGGCATCGTACAACAAGAACGGGGGGCAAAATAATGAGGCATTTGGTCGCGTCAGCAATAATTACAGCAGCATTGGCGGGGTGTGTGCCCAAAATAGAGCCGGCGACGATAACTCCACACGACTATTCCGTCTGTGTTTCCGGTTTTGTTGGCAAAAGCACAATTGACGAACTGGCGATCGAACATTGTGCCAAACATAACCGGGTCATCGAGGATCTGGGTGCCGAGCAAGGAATGATTTGCGGCATAGCCAGGGGGCAGCAGGATATTACGCCCGTCTATTTTGCCTATAAGTGTGTCGACAAGGATTAAGGCCTGACCGATAGATCCGGAAGCTCTTTAATGATCTGACAAGTGCAGGATGGCGGACATCTGCGTTGTGTCATAGTCAATGCCTGCAGGTGTCAGCTTGATGGCAAAGGGAAAGGACGGGATCGCCAGACCCTTGCGGGCCAGGGCCGTCCAGACAGCTTCATTCTTCAGACCTGTCGCATCTTTTGACATGACGACGCCGCTACCCAGATGGAAATGGTCACCGTGCGGATTAGGGAAAGTCGAAATAGTGACATTGCCGGTATCGGGCTCGGGCGTTCCTGATTCGGCATGACGCGCCAGTTCCTGCAACAAGGTCAGAGTTTTGAGTTGCAGTTTATTCAGTTTCAACGGATTGTTTTTTGGCGGCATTTTACCCTCATATCTTCGTTGCATTGCAACGTGTTACAGTCCGCAGGTGTTTCAACAAAAGTTGAAAACACTCTAGTGCCTGACGGACGGTCTTGCCAGTGTCCGTGTTCAATTGTCTTGACGGGAATCGTATCGATATGACTGTATTTGTTCTGGTCCATGGTGCCTATCACGGTGGGTGGTGTTGGCGCGCAGTGACATCCGTTTTGCGATCACAAGGACATGATGTGTATAGCCCCAGCCTGACAGGCCTGGGGGACAGGGCACATCTGGCGACGCCTGATACAGATTTACAGACTCATATCGATGACATTGCAAATTTGATTCGCTGGGAAGAACTGCACGATGTCGTGCTGGTGGGCCATTCCTACGGCGGTGTAGTCATTGGCGGCGTCGCGGACTTGCTTGGGGAGCGGATCAAGGCCCTTGTCTTTGTTGACGCCTTGTTGCCGGAAGATGGCAAGTCTGTGATGGATTACCAGACCAGCGAACGGGCAAAGTATCTTTTGGATCGGGCCACGGCGCATGATGGCTGGCGCTTGCCACCGGTCACGGCAGCGGTCTATGGCGTCGAGAACCCGGACCTTGCCAAATGGGTTGACCAGAAATGTGTTGCGCACCCACTGGCGACTTTTACGCAAACCCAAAAGCTGTCGGGTCAGTGGATGAAAGTTCCGGCCCTGACCTATATCCGTTGCACGCAATCCGGTCTTGATTATATGGACCGGTTTTCAGCCCATGCAGCGACGGATGAAAACTGGACCGTTCATTACATGCCGACCGGGCATGATTGCATGGTGACAGAACCCGATCATCTGGCTGCACTGTTAATGACCCACATCTGAGGCGTTATCTATAAACGTCTATTAGCGCCGACCGACCTGCAGCGGGATACCCTGATCCCGTCAAAGCTGTGTTGCAGCGCCCATCAGGCATGGACGCCATCGTCCGGATTTTGAAAGGCTTTGTCGCTTTGAATTGAGGATTTTTAGAATTCTCTTAAAACACTGGATGGTCTCAAGTCTTTGAAAATGAACACACAACTCAAGAAAAGTGACCTGGCTTAAACCGTGATAATGCCCAGAGAAACAGCCTTGGCAACGGCCTGAACCCTGTTCACACAATTTGTCTTGCGAATGGCATTGTCGATATGCCAATTGACGGTTCGTTCAGTGATGCCGAGAATTTTGCCTACTTCAGCGGAATTTTTCCCTTTTGCACACCATTGCAAGCATTCAACTTCGCGAGCCGTTAGATCCGTCGTGCTCAAAAAAACCTCTCAAACCCCCCGTGGAAATCCACCTGTTACCAGAACTACATAACAAGGTCATGTTTCCCCTCCACAACCCAGCGTGTATGAGTACATCAAAATGATGAATAAATATCCCTGCTAAAAATAACAGGCTAGCGCGATTCCGGGTTTTACGTAAACGCAGCGTTGCATTAAATTCAGGATGTGCGTCAAAAATCAATGCAGAAGCGATTTCGTTCAAGTTGGTTTCGCCCTGGGTTGCAGAGATTTATTCTACGTAATTCGAATGGTAGTTTTCAGGCTATAGTCGTCGCGCGGAGCTGGACTTCCCTCGCAATTGACGTGTCCCGGGCCTGCCTGCAGACGAACGGGGCCGGTCTGCCTTCGATGTTGCACCAGCACTACCTTTGGTACCCGGTACAGGCAGACCGAGGTCATGGTCTTTCAACCGATGCATCTCGTCACGCAGTCTGGCGGCTTCCTCGAATTCAAGGTCAGCAGCTGCGGCCAGCATGCGCTTTTCCATATCTGCCAGATGGGTTTGCAAATTATTGCCGACCAGATGCGGTGCGCCCTCATCTCCGGTACCAACGGTGACATAATCGCCCTCATAGACACCATCCAGAATATCGCCAATTTTCTTTTTGACAGATTCCGGTGTGATGCCATTTGCCGCATTATAGGCTTGCTGTTTTTCCCGTCGCCGGTTGGTTTCTTCCAGGGCTGCAGTCAGACTGTTGGTCATGCGGTCCGCATACAAAATAACCCGGCCATCCACGTTTCGTGCGGCCCGGCCAATGGTTTGAATAAGTGAAGTTCGGGAACGCAGAAAACCTTCCTTGTCAGCATCCAGGATTGCGACCAAAGCACATTCCGGAATATCCAGCCCTTCACGCAGCAGGTTGATGCCGATCAAAATATCAAAGGCCCCCAGGCGCAGGTCCCGGATAATTTCGATACGCTCAAGGGTGTCGATATCGGAATGCAGATAACGTACGCGCAAACCGGCTTCGTGCATATATTCGGTCAGGTCTTCTGCCATGCGTTTGGTCAGCGTGGTGACGAGGACGCGCTGACCGGCTTTTGATGCGGTCTTGCATTCCGCCAACAAATCATCGACCTGGTGTTCGACCGGGCGAATGATACAGACAGGATCGATCAAACCTGTCGGGCGGATAATCTGCTCGGCGAAGACACCACCCGTGCGCTCCATTTCCCAAGGACCAGGTGTGGCTGAAATGAACATGCTCTGGCCGCGCAGGCCGTTCCATTCCTCGAACTTCAGAGGTCGGTTGTCGATGCAGGAGGGCAGTCGGAAACCATATTCATGCAAGGTTGATTTGCGCGCGAAATCGCCTTTGTACATGCCGCCCAGTTGTGGCACCGTCACATGACTTTCGTCGATGATCATCAAGGCGTTTTCCGGCAGATATTCGATCAGCGTCGGCGGTGGCTCGCCAGGTGCCCGGCCGGTCAAAAAGCGGGAATAGTTTTCAATGCCGGCGCAGGAACCTGTGGCTTCGATCATTTCCAGGTCAAATGTTGTGCGCTGTTCAATGCGTTCAGCCTCCAGCGGTTTTTCCTGTTGGCGGAAAACCTCCAGCTGTTCCGCCAGTTCCTTGCGGATGCTGATCGCGGCCTGCTTCAAGGTGGGCTTTGGCGTGACATAGTGTGAATTGGCGTAAATCTTGATGAATTCCAGGACGTCGGTTTTGTGCCCGGTCAGAGGGTCAAATTCCGTAATATTTTCAACTTCGTCGCCAAACAATGAAAGCCGCCAGGCCCGGTCTTCAAGGTGGGCCGGGAAGATTTCAACCGTATCACCGCGAACCCGGAATGTGCCACGCACAAAGGCAGCGTCGTTGCGCTTATATTGCAATTCCACCAATTGACGTAGCAAACGGGAGCGATCCAGTTCCTGACCGACCTCGATCTTCGCAGCCATTTGTTGATAGGTCTCAACGTCACCGATACCGTATATGCAGGAGACACTGGCAACGATGATAACATCGTCGCGTTCCAGCAGGGACCGGGTCGCGGCATGGCGCATGCGGTCGATCTGTTCGTTGATGGAGGCATCTTTTTCGATGTAGGTGTCGCTGCGCGGGACATAGGCTTCGGGCTGATAATAATCGTAATAGGACACAAAATATTCGACGGCATTGTTGGGGAAAAACGCTTTCATTTCGCCGTACAACTGCGCCGCCAGGGTTTTGTTCGGTGCCAGTATCAAGGCCGGACGCCCCGTGGTGGCGATGACGTTGGCCATGGTGAAGGTTTTACCGGATCCCGTAACGCCCAGCAGCACCTGGTCCTGTTCGCCCTCTTCAATTGATTTCAACAAATCCGCAATGGCTTCGGGTTGATCGCCCGAGGGCTCGAACTCGGATACCAGCTCAAAAGGGATACCGCCTTCCGTTTTTTGACGAGGCGGTAAGGGCGGGACGGTCTCTGTTTCGGGGGCAGCTGTTGTCATGTCGTAAATATAGGGCCAGAGCCTGTGCCGAACCAGATCAGGTCTTGCAGATAGCCAAAAAAAAAGCGCACACTTTGTCAGCAGCAAATGACACGGGGACCAAATGGCCAAAATTGAAAATATTCAGGTAGATCAATACCGTATACCGCTACCTGTGGTGCTGTCCGATTCCACGCATGGTGACATGTCGGCGTTCGAGCTGGTCACCGTTCGTGTTCGCGATGCGGATGGGGCGGAAGGTGTTGGCTATACCTATACGGTCGGACGTGGCGGATCGGCGATCCGGGCCTTGATTGCGGACGACCTGACGCCCTTGCTGATGGGTCACGATGCGGACCTGGTTGAAGAAAACTGGCGTCTGATGTGGTGGGCGTCTCACTATGTCGGGCGGGGTGGTTTGACCGTGCATGCCATATCAGCGATCGACATTGCCTTGTGGGATTTGAAAGCAAAGCGCGCCAAGTTGCCTTTGTGGCGCTTGCTTGGCGGGGCAGACAACAAAGTCAAAGCCTATGCCGGTGGCATCGATCTGTTATTTCCGCTGGATCAGTTGTTGAGACAAACGGCCGACAATCTGGGACGCGGTTTCCGGGCCATCAAGATGAAGGTCGGGCGCGACAATATGTCGGAAGATATCGCGCGCGTTGGCGAAATGCGGAAGTTCCTGGGTGACGGATTTGCCCTGATGGTTGATGCCAATATGCGCTGGGGGGTGGATCAGGCCATCCGCGCCGCCCGAAAATTACGCGACTTCGATCTGGTCTGGCTGGAGGAGCCCACTATCCCCGACGATTTCGCCGGTCACGCCCGTATTCTGCGGGAAGGTGGCGTGCCGCTGGCCACCGGTGAAAACCTGCATTCCCTGCACGAATTTGATCATCTGATCTCGGCAGGTGGTGTGACCTATCCTGAACCCGATGTATCAAATTGCGGAGGCATCACCGTCTGGATGAAAGTTGCCGCCCTGGCAGCCGCCCGAAATCTTCAGGTCACCTCCCACGGGGTTCATGATTTGCACGTACATCTTCTGGCAGCCGTTTCCAATGCTTCATATCTGGAGGCACACGGATTTGGGCTTGAGCGATTTATTGCCGACCCCCTGATCATTCATGAAGGCCTGGCGACGGCACCGGAGCGACCTGGTCACGGTGTCGAGCTCGACTGGAAGGGTCTTGGGACCCTGCATATCGGGTAAAAATTATGCCCAAATGCGCCTGAATGCGCCCAAATGAGACGAAATGAGACAAAATGTCCGCCAAATGCCCTCGAATATCCGGTGATTTTGATGTCAAACAGTGACCCCAACCACGACCTCGCAGCTGATACATTCGATGCCTACAAACCGGCAGAAATGGCGAAAAGGGTCGAAGCCGCAGGTGTCGCCAAAGCGCATCTGCCCCTGATTCCGACTTTCACCCTGGCCGTTCTCGCAGGTGGCTTCATTGCGTTCGGGGCCATGTTTTACACCCTGACTGTTACTGGATCTGATCTTGGATTTGGTCCGACCCGTGTGCTTGGCGGGGCCGTGTTTTCATTGGGTCTGATCCTTGTCATCGTCGGCGGGGCAGAGCTTTTTACAGGCAACAATCTGATCGTCATGGCCTGGGCATCCGGGGACGTCAGCCTGTCGGCGCTGTTGCGAAACTGGGTGCTGGTCTATGCCGGTAACATGGTTGGCTCCCTTGGTGCTGTGGTTCTGGTCGCACTTTCCGGCACCCTGTTTATCGGCGGAGGAGACGTCGCTGTCACGGCCCTGAAAATTGCTGCCGGTAAAACACAACTGCCTTTCATGGAAGCGCTGTTCCGGGGCGTTCTATGCAATACTCTTGTGTGCCTCGCCGTATGGCTGGCCTTCGCCGCCCACACTGTGCCGGGCAAGGTTATGGCCGTTATTTTCCCGGTGACCGCCTTTGTCGCCCTGGGGTTTGAACACTCTGTCGCGAACATGTATTTGATCCCGGCCGGATTGTTTGCTGCCAATGACGCGGCAACGGTCAGCGCCTCCGGATTGGGGCAGGCAGCACTGGCAACGCTGACGCCAGAAGGTTTTATCGCCAACCTGGTTCCGGTGACAATCGGGAATATTCTGGGTGGAAGTGTGCTGGTCGCGGCGGTGTACTGGGTTTGTTATCTCAGGCCTAACAAGTAAACCCGCTACTCGATTGTTGCGGCGCCGTACATGCCGGTCATGGCATATTTGATATCGGCGCTGAGAATGCGATAGGTCCCGGGACGAACGGCAACAAACTCGATCGACACTTCATGCCCAACCGGAATGGCGATGCGGTTCAATGTAACCGGTTCCCAGTCAATCATTTTTTTGTCTGCCGGTTTTATTTCAGCCGTCTCAATCTTTGAGGCTATAACTGTTGTCTCAACCGGTTTGGCCGGTTCGGATACTTTTGCAATGATGCTGTCGTCGTCATCAACTTCTTCCACCGGTGCTTTCTTGCTGGCGCTGATGTCGTCGTCATCTTCGGCGTCACCATCTTCGTCTTCAACTTTGGCAGCAACATTGTCTTCATCCGGCGATTTCGATTTATCATCGATTTCGTCAGTGCTGTCGCCAGTGGCATCATCAGTATCGGCCTCAGCAGTTTCGTCTTCGTCTGCTTCTTCGTCTGCGTCAGGTTTTGCGGCAAAAGGGTTGGCACCTTCTTCTGCGGCTTCCTGTTCTTCGTCACCGGCTTTGGCCGCAAAGGGGTTCGCGCCGCTTTCGTCGTCGTCTGCCTCTTCTTCTTCCTCCGCCGGCGCTGCAGCAAAAGGATTTGCAGCTTCCTTGGGCCCCCCGGCGGCACCACTGTTGGCGGCCTGCGCAATGGCATCAGCATTGTTTTCACCAACCAGGTCCCTGGCACCTTCTTTTATGTCAGGTATTTCCGGCACGCCATCAGCGTTGTCAGGTCCAATTGCCTTGTCAGCATGACCGTCAAATCCATGGGTCGTGAACTCGGTGAGCTTGACCTCGTGAATGGCGATGGCTTTCAGAAAATGAGATCCCTTGAGCACATGTGCAGAATCGCCAACATTACGGATCAACAACCGATAAGGCGTTCCAGCCTTGAACACCGGATCATTTGGTGAAAAGGCATATTCGGTCGCCAGCATGCGAACTTCCTGTGTCTCGGACCAGTCCACCGTTGGTATCTCGCTGATTGCCAAAGGCTTTGGTTTATACAGGGATTTTGGTGACTTCAAATCCGAAATGCTAGTGCAGGCCGACAGCATTCCGACACCGCAAATCAGGGCGGCGATGCCGCCCCGGCGCAGAGCGATAGATGCTGATGTTTGGCGCATTGCTGACTTCCGGTTTTGTGCGTTCTGCGGGACTTTACCTGAGCCTGAGCCGTCTTGCCATACTCTCATTACACTCAATAACACGAAAAACACCCTGTTATTCAATGATCTGGCTTGTTTCGTGTTGCGTTGGCCCGTTTGCAGGCGTAGATTTTCCGCCGTTTGAAGCATCAATGTGCAACAGACAAAACCCTATTAATCAATATCACAGGTGGACACCATGTCATTTATCGCCGACGCCCTTGGTCGCATTCAACCTTCACCAACTGTTGCCCTGACGGGTAAAGTGAACGAATTGAAGGCCGCCGGTCGCGATATCATTGGTCTGGGTGCGGGCGAGCCTGATTTCGACACGCCCGATCACATCAAGGCTGCAGCAATTGAAGCGATTAACCGAGGCGAAACCAAGTACACCGCCGTATCGGGCACCGTGGCCGCACGCCAGGCGATTGCCGACAAGTTTAAACGCGAAAATGGCCTGGAATATACAGTAGACCAGATCACCATCGGCTGCGGTGGCAAACAGGTTTTGTATAACGCCATCATGGCGACAATCAATGAAGGCGACGAGGTCATTATTCCGGCGCCCTATTGGGTGTCCTATCCGGATATTGTTCTGCTGGCTGGTGGCACGCCTGTAGTCGTTTCTGCCGGGATCAACAGCGGTTTCAAAATGACACCGGAAGATCTGGAAGCCGCCATCACGCCTAAAACCAAGTGGTTGATATTCAACTCTCCGTCCAACCCGACAGGAGCCGCCTACACAACTGACGAAATTCGCGCCCTGGCAGACGTGTTGGTCAAGCACCCGCATGTCTGGGTGATGACGGATGATATCTATGAACATCTGGTTTATGACGGTTTTGAATTTTCGACCATGGCCCAGGTAGCACCCGAGTTGTTTGATCGCACCCTGACCGTAAATGGGTTGGCCAAAGCCTATTCCATGACGGGTTGGCGCGTCGGATATGCCGGTGGCCCGAAGGAAATAATTGCCGCCATCAACAAGGTGCAGTCACAATCCACGACCCACACAAGCTCCATTAGTCAGGCAGCAACCGTTGAAGCTTTGAACGGTCCGCAGGACTTCATGAAGGAATGGGTCGAGACTTTCCGCGGTCGTCGAGATTATGTGGTCAAGGAACTCAACAACATTCCAGGTCTTTCTTGTCCAACACCCGTCGGTGCTTTTTATGTCTATCCCAGTTGCGCCGGAGCCATCGGCAAAAAGACCCCGTCCGGTATGGAAATCAACAACGACACTGATTTTGTCACCGGCTTGCTGGAAGATGAAGGCGTTGCTGTTGTTCAGGGTGTGGCCTTTGGTCTGGAACCGCATTTCCGCGTATCCTACGCCACTTCTACAGAAAACCTTGAGAATGCCATGGGCCGAATTCGCCGTTTCTGCGAATCCCTGGTCTAATCGCTGGTCGGGTTGAACGTGGTGCATTGTCATGATCATTATCAACGATCACATCACGCTCGACCCATCAGAACTTTCTGAAAGTTTTGTGCGCTCCACCGGACCCGGTGGGCAAAATGTGAACAAGGTCGCGACGGCCGTGCAGTTGCGTTTTGACGCGCGGCGTAGCCCCGCCTTGTCGAACACGATTTATCTGCGCCTTGCAAAACTGGCTGGCAGCAAGCTCAGCAAAGATGGCTATATCCTGATCACCGCCAATACCCACCGGTCACGCGAACGCAATCGTCAGGAAGCCGTTGAACGCCTGACGGGTCTCATCCGCGAGGCGGCTGATATCCCGAAAGCCCGCAGAGCCACAAAACCCGGCAAGGCTGCAAAAGCCCGTCGTGTGGATACAAAAAAACAACGAAGCACCACCAAGAAAAACCGTGGCCGCGTGTCCGGATCGGATTACTAGAGCGATAAAGCTCAGACAATAATCAGGGGTGTATTATGAGCAGCATACTAAATTGTACTGGCCACGCGCAGAAAATTCCTGATATCGTTGACAGCGACGGGGCCTGGTTGACGGCAAAATCCGGAAAGCGCTATCTCGACCTGGAATCCGGCGTCTGGTGCACGCCTTTGGGGCACAAAAACCAAAGCATTAATGCTGCAATCACCGCGCAAATCAGTTCGATCACACATGTCGGTTTTTGTTATTCAAATGACGTCGTTGAAAAAGCGGGTGAGGCCGTTCTTTCCATTACGGAAATGACTGGTGGTCGTTGCGTATTTTTATGCTCAGGCAGTGAGGTCATCGAACTCGCCCGGCAGATGAGCAAACATCTTACCCAGAAACCAACTACCTTATGTCTGCACGATGCCTACTTTGGATCTTTCAGTTCGACGTTATCACGCGATAGCGGCTGGGCTGTTTTTGACTGGAATGAATGCGCCGACTGTCCCCAAAAGCAAACATGCGATAGGGCTTGTCCTAAACTCGAGGCAATCCCGGATGGCATTGCGGAATTTGTGTTTGAGCCAGGTAGTTCATCCGGGTTTGTACGGTTTCCCCCAAAAGCATTGATCAATAATATTGTTGGGATCGTGCGGAGCCAGGGCGGGAAAATAATCGTGAATGACGTCACGACAGGGATGGGCCGCACCGGCAAGTGGTTTGGCTATCATCACTATCAGATCGAGCCGGACTTCGTGGCAATTGGCAAAGGCCTTGGCAACGGTTATCCGGTAAGCGCCCTTGCGATCAACCACGAGACCGCAGATCAATTACAGTCGGGCACGTTCAAATATATGCAGTCCCACCAGAACGACCCCCTGGGTGCTGCTGTCGCACTGGAAGTTATTGGCCAAATCAGGAAAGAAAATCTGATCGACAGGGCGGCAAATCTGGGCGGAACTTTTTTGAAAGAGCTGCAGTCACTTGGCAAAAACAATAACATTACCGACGTGCGCGGACGCGGCATGATGTTTGCCATCGATTTCGCACACAAAGAAACCGGTGACCGGATTTACGAACAGCTATTGGAAAAAGGCTACATTGTTTGCAACCGGGGAGGATCTTTCCGAATTGATCCACCGCTGGTCATTGAAGAGGCCGATTTCCTGGCTTTTGTCAGTGTCTTCAAACAGCTTCTCACTGAAGTTGATTAGCGCAGCTTAGGGACTATCCTGCATCATCCAGTGTCAGCGTCTTCACAATCACATCAGACCCTTTGTTGATGACAATGATTCCTGAAAACGGGTCGCGGAAGCTGGTGTCGGAGACGTCGATCAGGGGTTGGTCATCGATCAGGATTTGCATCTGTCCGCCTGCGTCGCGGGTCCAGCGCAGGGTGTGGACTTTTTTGTCTTCCAGCTTTACGGGCCGGGCGGAGTTCATGATCACGGATGTGCCACGGCTGCTGATCCGTGCGAGGCTCAGGGGTTGTCCGGCTGAGTATGTCAGGCGATAGCCAGCTTGCTGGTTTCTGCCCTGATAGGGGCCAATGCTGAAATGGCCAGCGGCCTTCCAGGAACTGATTTCCATCGTCAGGTTAAAGGCGTTGGCGATATTTGCGGCTGTGTGGATGACCGACGCTGCAGGCTTTGGCGGTGTTGCAGTCCCTTGACTGCCCGACTGGCTTTTGCCGCCGAGGGCACTTTTCAACAAAGCGCCCAGCAGGGCTGCCGCCGGGTCCTGATTTGCGGATGTTTGTGATCCAGAATTTTGTTGTGTCGTGGCGGCGACGGCGACACTGCGCAAGCCCCAGCCTTTTTCGATCCGGTATTCACCGTTACTGATTGCCCATGCCGGATTGTGGCTAAAGTTTCCGTCCTTGAAATCTTCGCTGATGACACGGCGGGGCCAGGGGTTGCTAAATCGCGGGTCGTATTTTTTGGCCAGCGCTTTCAGGTCTTGCAAGAAGACCGGATTGGCGGCACGTGCCTTGGTCGCCTCATCGACCAGGGCGTTCAGCTCGTCGATCAGTTTATCCATATTGACGTTTGTCGGGGCGGAAACGGTCTTCTTTGCATCGGGATCAGACCAGCTGGTATAGCGGCTCTGTGCAAGGGCTGGCGAGGCCAGCAAAGAGGCTATCAAAAACGGCAACAACACATATTTACGCATGAATTTTTTCCTGGGCAATCGGCGTTACGGTACACGCAGTCACATGTTAGTCACCTGTGTGCCTTTGTCCAATTTTTCAATAGCGGAAAGAAGGCTCTTCACAACAGCAGGTCGAGACGCCAGAGTGGAGGCGAGGATTATATTCAAAATAGATGTCAGGGCGTGCGTATGAGTAATCAGGGAACAAACGGCAAGAAACGGCGGTTGCTGGAGACGATCAGGGCGCAGGCCATGGTGATTGTCCCGGCTGCTGCCCTGATCATCGGCGGATTTGTATTGGCCTGGCAATTTGTTGAGCCGGCAGCGCCTGACAAACTAAGTATCTCAACCGGATCAAAAACCGGTGCCTATTTCGCCTTTGGCAATCAATACAAAGCCTATTTCGCAGCCCAGGGTGTTGAACTGGATGTTCAGAATTCTGCAGGCTCGGTCGAAAACCTGAGCCGTTTGCAGCGAGGCGACGACACCCACGTTGCCTTTATGCAGGGCGGCATTGGTGACGCGAAAAGCAATCCGGGTTTGAAGGCATTGGGGAGTGTCTATTATGAACCGATCTGGGTGTTTGTGCGTAACAATCCGAACGCTGGCCGTCTGACGGAATTGAAGGGGAAACGCATCGCCGTTGGCGCGCCTGGCAGCGGAACCCGTGCCGTTGCCGTGCAATTGCTCGGTGATAACGGCATCAACGAACAAACCGCGACGCTGGTTAACCAGGGATCTGCGGACGCCACCAAGGGGCTGATCTCGGGTGAGCTGGATGCAGCCATCATCGTCACGTCGGTTAATTCCGCGACGGTCAGGAAGCTGGTGTCCTTGCCCGGTATTTCCTTGATGAGTTTTGACCGCGCCGAAGCCTATCTCCGGCGGACCAGCTATCTCTCAAGGGTGGTCTTGCCGGAAGGCACAATTGATCTGGCCGCGAATTATCCACCGCGGGACACCGTGTTGCTGGCCCCGGCCGCAACGATTGTTATATCGGATAAAATGCACCCGGCCCTGATTGATCTGATGTTATTGGCCATGCGGGATACCCATCGCCTGGGGGGGCATCTTGAAAGCCTGAATGAATTTCCATCGGCTGAGTTTGTCAGCTTTCCATTGGAAGAGACAGCCCAGCGTTTTATCGAGCGAGGTCCTCCTTTGCTGCAACGCTATTTGCCTTTTCAGTGGGCAAACCTGCTGGATCGCCTCAAGGTCATGATCCTGCCGCTTCTGACAATTCTTTATCCCTTGATGAAAATACTGCCGCCGATTTATGGCTGGCGGATGCGTACACGCGTGACCCGATGGTACAAGGAATTGCAGCAGCTGGACGACGGGATCAAGGATGGCAGCATCACCGTGGCGGATGCCACAGCCCGATTGAACGAGGTCGAAGACGCGGTTGAGAACATCTCTGTGCCGGTCGATATCGTCGCTGATGCCTATACGCTGCGCCTGCATATCGATTATCTGAGACGCAAACTGGAAGGGGTTTAAGCCTCTGATCACCGCGTGATTCTGTCGCATCGGGCACCTTTTCCCTTGCCAAGGCGGCCAAGGCTTGAAACCATTAGAGGCACACAAGCAATAAACTCTGTCGGTCCGATGCCGATCTGTTGCGGGTAGGTGACTTGTTCAGGTCGGTGTCTATCTCTGGTCGGTTTCGGGCGTCAGGCGGGCAACAGGTGAGGACGTGTCATGGATGCAGAACGAGCCACGGGGCCGAGAACAATTGCGCTGATCGGTCCCTATCTTTCCGGTAAAACGACCCTTCTTGAAAATATCCTGTATGTAACAGAATCAGTGCATCGCAAGGGATCCGTGACACAAGGCAATACGGTGGGTGATTCAAGCGACGAAGCCCGTAGCCACGGCATGGGTGTGGAAGTGAATGTCGCCAGTTGTGACTTCATGGGCGATACCTACACTTTTCTGGATTGCCCCGGCAGTATCGAGTTTGGTCAGGAAGCGGCCAACGCCCTTGTTGGCGCCGATGTCGCGGTTGTTGTCTGCGAAGCGGATATCGAAAAGCTGACCGGTCTCGCACCGATATTGAACCTGCTCGGCGATCTGGGTGTGCCGCATATGATATTCCTGAACAAGATCGATCGCGCCAATGGGCGGGTTCGTGATCTTCTGGAAGCACTGCAAAGCATTTCGGAAAAGCCTCTCGTCTTGCGTCAGGTGCCAATTCGCGACGGCGAGCAAATTACCGGTTACGTCGATCTGGCGTCCGAGCGCGCCTATGAATATCGCGATGGTGCCGAATCAAATATGACGGAAATACCAGATGATCTGAAGGAACGTGAAGGGGAAGCCAGGTATCAAATGCTGGAAAAGCTGGCTGACTTTGACGATCACCTGATGGAGGAGTTGCTGGAAGAAGTTGAGCCGCCGAAAGACGAAATTTTCAACGACCTGACATCTGATCTGCGGGAGGGGTTGATCGTGCCTGTGCTGTTCGGCGCAGGTGAGCATGAAAATGGTGTGCGCCGGTTGTTGAAAGCATTGCGCCACGAAAGCCCGACATCAGCTGCTGCTGCCGCCCGCGCCCATGTTGAGGGTGATGCTGCTTTGGGTCAGGTTTTAAAGACTTATCATACTGCGCGGGGTGGGAAGTTATCGCTTGTGCGCGTGTGGTCAGGCAGCTTCAAGGACGGCGACACCGTCAATGGTGAGCGTATCTCGGGCCTGTTTCGCATGACCGGCCAAAGCACGCACAAGATACCGAATGCCGGTGCTGGAGAAGTTGTGGCCATGGGGCGGCTGAATGACATTCATACCGGCGCTGCCCTGACGACCAGTGGCTCACCGCCTGAATTGAGGAAGGCGGATGCCGGGCAACCGGTATATGCCATGTCGCTGGAGGCTGCGGACCGCAACGATGAAGTCAAACTCTCCAGTGCCATGCACAAATTGCTGGAGGAAGACCCGTCCCTGAAGTTCGAACATGATGATGATGCCAATCAATGGCTGTTGATGGGGCAGGGGGAGATGCATTTGCGGGTTGCCGTGGAAAAGCTGGAGAATAAATACAGTCTGAAAGTGGCGACCACCAAGCCACGCGTGCCCTACAAGGAGGCCATCACCAAAGCGGTCACACAGCATTCACGGTACAAGAAACAATCCGGTGGGCATGGCCAGTTCGGTGATGTGCATATCGACATCACTCCGTTGCCACGCGGCAGCGGTTTTGAATTCTCCAACTCGGTCGTTGGCGGCTCCGTGCCCAAGCAATATATTCCGGCTGTTGAACATGGTGTGAAGGAATCACTTGTCCGGGGGCCCTTGGGTTTCCCGGTTGTTGATGTCTCGGTGACACTGACGGATGGTCAGCACCATGCCGTAGATTCATCCGAGATGGCCTTCAAGACCGCGGGACGCATGGCGATGCAGGAGGGTATGCAAAAATGCGGACCGGTGCTGCTGGAGCCAATCCTGCAAGTCGAGATTTTTGTCCCCAACGAATCGACATCGAAGGTCAATGCGACGATCTCCGGCAGACGCGGCCATATCCTGGGTTTTGATGCGCGGGAAGGCTGGCCGGGGTGGGACATAGTGACCTCTCATATTCCCCAGGCTGAAATTCATGACCTGATTATTGAGCTTCGGAGTCTGAGTGCGGGTGTTGGCACGTATCATTGGAACTTTGATCACTTGCAGGAGTTGTCAGGACGGTTGGCGGATGATGTAATCGCCGCCGCAGCGGGAAGCCGCTGATGAGTTTGACAAGATTGCAGGTAATACATGGAACATTCACCGGCGCGTGCCGCAGCGACCATCATTGCGGCACGTCGGCACAAGCGCCGAATGCCACAAATCGATCACAAACACCAGCCTGAATCCCTGATCGAAGCCTATGCCGTTCAGGACCAGGTCGTAAAATATATTGGTGGAGAGGCAGAAGGCTGGAAAATCGGCTGCACCAACGTCGTTGCGCAAAAACAGCTGGGTGTAGATGAGCCCTTCCGGGGCCGGGTATTGCGCAAAGCTGTTTATGCAAGTCCCGCTGTTGTCAGCGCAAGCAACACAGTGATGCGTGTTGTGGAAACAGAACTGGCATTTCGCATGGGGGCTGGATTGCCTCTGAAAAACGCACCCTACACAAAAGAAACTGTCGCACCTGCAATCGAAGCCCTGATCCCGTCACTGGAAATTGTTGATTCGGTTTGGGAGGACTGGGAGAAAGTTGGTGCCCTGCATCTAATTTCTGACAATGCCTGTCACGCGGGCCTCGTGCTTGGCGAGGATTGTCGGGATTGGCAGGACGTGGATCTGGCCGAATTTGAAGTCAGTGTCTCCATGAACGGCGATACGCCTTTAACCGGCAAGGGTGGCAATGCACTTGGTCATCCTTTGAACGGTGTTGCGTGGTTGGCCAATGATCTGGCCAGCCTTGGGCGCGAGCTGAAAGCCGGGGAAGTGATCTCAACCGGCGTGCTGACAGGATTGTTGTATGCCAATGCCGGCGACAAGATCGTAGCTGACTATGGCCAGTTCGGAAGAATTGAACTGGCATTCGTGGAATGACCGCTTGAGCGAACTTATTTTATCTCGATAAATTCGATTGTTATGCCGTCCCAGGTCCTGGTGTAAACCACCCTGTTCCCGGTATTGGGCCCCTGATCTATGACCCACGGCGTTGCATAAGGCTCAATACCATAGGGTGTAACGGCAGCCAGGGCCTTGTCCACATCATCGACATCCAGGGCAATATGGGCAAAGGCTGTATCACAAGGTCTGGCGGTGTTGGCGCCCCGGTCCGCTGGCCCGACATATTCGATCAGTTCCAGCCGATGACCGGGCCCCTGAATGTATGCAACAACCATGTCAGCGCCCTCAACACCGGAAATATGCTGAACTGCTTCGGGGTTTCTGGGGGCTTTGTTCATGAGTTCGAACCCCAGCGCCTCGCAAAAGAAGGTCACGCTGCGGTCGAGGTCTTCAACTGTAAAGCTGGTGTGGTTAAAGCCGTGAATTTTGAAGTCGGGCATGGGGATATCCTGAATATGATGTCTGGCCGTATTATGGGATATCGCCGGACAGGGGCAAGTGCCGTGATCAAATTCCCTTCACGTACCTTTGAATTGCTCTAAATATTCATATCTGTAGTCTGACGGCCAAATACCCTTGATGGAGACGAATTGATGTTAATCCGAATTCCCAAATCCTGGCACCTGCCTGAGCGCGCCGTTACTGACGAAAAGTTGTTCCGTGACCGGCGCAATCTGTTGAAAGGCGTTGCCGCGGGAACGTTGCTGGCAGGCACACCAGCCGGTATTGCCATGGCGGCAGCCGGGCCCACTGACCCATCCGGGAAATATTATCCAGCGCCGCTGAACCCTGCCTTTACGGATGGCGGACGTCCTGTTACCCCCGAGGGACTAGCCAGCACCTATAATAATTTTTATGAATTTGGCAGCCACAAGAAAATTTCAAAGGTCGCCCAGGAAAAACTGAAAGTGCGCCCTTGGGAAGTTGTGATTGACGGTCTGGTCGAAAAGGAATTGCGCCTGCCGATTGATGAACTGCTTGCCAAAATGCCAATCGAGGAGCGCATTTATCGCCATCGCTGTGTTGAGGCCTGGTCCATGGTCGTTCCCTGGTCCGGATTTCCGCTGAAGGAACTGGTCAAGCTGGCCAATCCGCAGATGTCGGCCAAATATATTCAGATGCAAACGTTCAACGATCCAAAGATGGGACCCGGTCTGAAACAATTCTGGTATCCCTGGCCCTACACGGAAGGCCTGACGATGGCTGAAGCCATGAACGATCTTTCTTTCATGGTAACGGGTGTTTATGGCAAACCGGCGGCAGCCCAGTTCGGTGCGCCGCTGCGCCTGGCAGTGCCGTGGAAATATGGTTTCAAGGGTGTGAAATCCATTGTTCGCATCAGTTTTGTGAACAAGCGGCCCAAGACATTCTGGGAAAACATCCAGGCCTCGGAATATGGCTTCTGGGCCAATGTAAATCCGGAAGTAGATCATCCGCGCTGGAGCCAGGCTTCGGAACGCACCCTTCGGGGAGAGCGTATCCCGACCCTGATGTTCAACGGCTACGGCGAGCAGGTTGCTGATCTGTACAAGGAAATGCAGGGCGAGAAGCTTTATATGTAGGACGTTTGCCCGTTGCCATGTGTCGTGTATGTTGCCGGACATGGAAACAAATTACGAAAACAGGCTCAAGCAGCCACCGGAACTGGTCATTTTCGACTGTGATGGTGTGCTGGTTGATTCAGAGGCTTTGGCCAACCGGGTCTTGTGCGAAACCCTGAACGGCATGGGCCTTGATCTTGAGCCCCTGGAAGTGGCCAGGGTCACGACAGGCATGTTTATGGCTGACCTTGTCGCCTGGGCCGAAGGGCTGTTGAAGCATACATTGCCGCAAGGCTTTGTTGATGATTTGCGTGAGGCTGACAAAATTGCTTTTGAACGTGAGCTGAAATCTGTCCCCGGAATTGTCACGGCACTGGATACCCTTGAGGAATACAACGTTCCGATCTGCGTTGGCTCCTCTGGTCCTCTTGAAAAAATGAATATGACGCTCGGGCTGACAGGATTGCTGCCGCGCTTTGAAGGGCGACTGTTCAGCGCCCATCAGGTTGGTAAAGGCAAACCGGCCCCGGATGTATTCCTGTTTGCGGCGAAGAACATGGGGATTTCGCCCGGCAAATGTGTTGTCGTTGAAGACAGCGTACCTGGCGTCCAGGCCGCAGTTGCTGCGGGCATGGATGTTTTTGCTTATGCGGCACCAGACAGTGAAGCCGTTGGCCATGGACCGGAAACACTGGCTGCTGCCGGCGGGCAGGTTTTTCGTGATATGACGGACTTGCCCGGGTTGCTGGGGTTTACCCGACAGTTAAGGAGCGCCTGACGCATGACAGAAAGTGGTTCTCTCAAGGTGATCTTTGCGGCGCTGATCGGTAATACGCTGATATCCATCACCAAATTTGGCGCAGCATTTGTGACCGGCTCCTCCGCCATGTTCAGTGAAGCCATTCACTCCCTGGTCGATACCGGCAATCAACTGCTAATGCTGCACGGCTTGCGTCGCGCCAAAAAACCGGCTGATGAAGCGCATCCTTTTGGCTACGGCATGGAAGTTTATTTCTGGACATTCGTCGTTGCCATCCTGGTGTTTGCCGGTGGTGCGGGTGTGTCGATCTATGAAGGCATTCACAAGGTGATGGCGCCGGAACCGGTCAGCAATGTCATGATCAACTATGCTGTGCTGGGTGCCGCGATGGTTTTTGAAGGCGTTGCCTGGATGATGGCCTACAAGGAGTTTGGACGCTCCCGGGGACGCATGGGCTTGATGGAGGCTGTCAGTCGCAGCAAGGACCCGACAGTGTTTACGGTCTTGTTTGAAGACACGGCGGCGATGCTGGGTCTGTTCGTAGCCTTTGTCGGGATCGCGGCTGCAGATTATCTGGACATGCCATTGCTGGACGGTGTTGCGTCCATTGTCATTGGTTTGATCCTTGCCCTGACAGCATCCTTGCTGGCGTTCGAAACAAAGGGGTTGCTGATTGGCGAGGCTGCACATCCGCGAGTCGTTGAAGGAGTGCGCAGGATTGCACGGGCGGAAGATTCAGTGATCGGGATCAACGAAATTTTGACCATGCATCTCGGCCCAAAAGATGTATTGCTGAATGTCAGTCTTGATTTTGGTGACAAGTTTACCGCCGATGATGTCGAGGCATCGGTGACAAATATGGAACGTCAGATCAAGAGGCAGTTTCCCGATGTCACCAGGGTCTTTATTGAAGCGCAATCAAGGAACAGTCAACGCCGGGTGTAACGTTCGGCTCCATATCTGAATTCACCAAAACGACACTACCATTCGCCGATGCGAAAGCCCTTTTCCTGGGACTTGTCTGTGCGTTCAATGACGGTGTCATCAGACATGGTGCGGCGGAAACGACGACGTCGGAACCAGGTAAACAGGCGGTCCTGTTTCTCTTCCCGAATGGTTGCATGACGGGCTGATGAGCCAAGGTCGGTTTGTTCGTCCGGGTCATTTTCAAGGTCGAACAATTGTGGTGGAAAGCCGTCGTAGTAAATATATTTCCAGCGGTCTGTCCTGACCATCCAGGCCAGGGCGGCGTTGGGTTCTTTCTCAAGCGAATTCCGGGCTCCGCGAAAACCATAATCCAGTTCGCTGAACGCGGCTTCCCGCCAATCCTCGGGCACGGCTGTATCATGCAACAACGGCAGCAGGGACCGCCCTTCCAGGCGTTTCTTTTCCACTCTTCCGCCAGCTGCTTCAACAAAAGTCGGGATCAGATCAATTGCTTCAACCAGGGCATCTGACGAGGTACCGCGCGTTGCGTCTGCCGTTTTCGATGGATTGACCACGATCATGGGGATCCGCACGCTGGCCTCGTGAAACAACTCCTTTTCGCCGAGCCAGTGATCTCCCAGATAATCCCCATGATCAGAGGTCAGAACGATCATGGTGTTGTCGCTCAAGCCGTTGTTGTCCATATATTCGAACAAACGCCCCAGCTCATCATCGATTTGTTTGACCAGCCCCATATAAACTGGAATGACGGTGCTTCGGGTCTCATCCTCCTGAAAAGTCTTGCTCTCGTCATGTTCCATATAGGCGGCAACAACAGGGTGCGGGTGCGCACGTTCAGCTTCGGTTCGGTTGGCCGCCATGATCTGGTTTGGCCCATAAATATCGTTGTAGGGCGCTGGTGCCACATAGGGCCAGTGCGGCTTGATGAAACTGAGATGCATGCACCAGGCTTCGTCTCCGGCTTCTTCCATAAATTCCATGGCCCGGTTCGTCATATAAGGTGTTTCTGAATGTTCGGCTTTTACCCTTGCCGGTTTACGGGCGTATCTCATTTGCCAGCCTGTCAGGGTTTCTCCGTCAGGTCCTTCAGCTGAGTTGGCGTAGTCGTGCCAGGGATTGTCACCAGGATAGCCTTGTTCATTGAGCCATTTGTTATAGCGAAGGTTGGGGGCAGATCCGCCAGACGGGATTAGACCATCATCACGTTCCCAGGGCTCGAAGCCGCATTGGCTGACGAGAACACCAAGGTCAGTGGCCTTGTTGACTTCAAGCCGGGCCATGCCTTCTGCGTCTTCTACCATGTGGGTTTTTCCGACCAGAACGCAACGTTTTCCCAAGGGGCGCAAATAATCTCCCATCGTCCACTCTGATACATCCAGCGGCACACCATTCCAGGTCGCACCATGACTGACCATGTAGCGCCCGGTATAAAATGACATGCGCGATGGGCCACATACAGGCGACTGGGTATAAGCCCGATCAAAGCGCACGCCTCTTGCCGCCAGTGCATCTATATTTGGCGTTTCAAGTGTCGGATGCCCGGCACAGGACAAATAGTCAGCTCTCAGCTGATCACACATGATGAATAGAATATTCTTTACGTCTGCCATTTCGTGTAATCCGCGTCTGGAAGAGAAATTTTGTTTTGTCATTGCCAGTTTAGTATCAGCGTCCCCGATATGCGAAGCAGCTATTGCATGTTAACTGGTTTGAATAAATTCAGACAAACACACTTAATATACGTTATCTGCCTGGCTCATATATTATACAATTTCAGTAATTGGCAATTCGCACAAAATAGATGTAGAATAAAACTCGTTCGCGGGGGGCGTTGGTTTTTCTTTTAGTTTCGGAGATGCCCCGGATGAATGTTCTCAATAAAAGTATTTCATGGAAACTGTTCCCGTCGCTTGTTGCGGGACTGTTGATTTGTATTGTCGGTGTCTTGATTGCTGTGCCGACGGTGACTGAAAATGGACTGAAACGCAGCGCGGCTGAAAACGCACAGAAGACTGTTAAACAGTTCAAGATTCTCAGATCTTATTATACGAAGAATGTCATCTCCAAGGCATTGGCCAGCGGGGCATTGAAACCAAGTTTCAGCCACAAGGGAACGCCGGGACAAATACCCTTGCCGGCAACCCTGATCCACGACCTCAGTGAATTGCTAACCGAAGCTGGTACAACCCTGAAACTGTATAGCCCCTATCCGTTTCCCAATCGCGCTGATCGCAAGATGGACGCCTTCGGTGACGACGCATGGCAGGCTTTGTCTGCCAATCCTGACGCGCCTTTCGTCCGCTCGGAAGTTATCGAAGGTCGCGAAGTTGTGCGGGTTGCCGTCTCTGACACCATGGTCAGTCCAGTTTGTGTTAAATGCCACAACACACGGTCTGACACGCCAAAAGCCGACTGGAAGCTGAAAGACCTTCGAGGCGTTCTGGAAGTCGATACTGACATTACGGATGCCGTTGACGAGGCTTCCGTGACCGGCTTGCTCATCGCAGGTATTCTTGCTGCGGTTCTGGCCATTGTGACCATATTTGCTTTCTTCCGCATGAAATCAGTTGTGATTACGCCGATTGATCGCATGACCCATGTCATGGCGACGCTGGCGGAAGGGAACCTGGAAATTGACATCCCCTCCCGTGAACAAGCCGATGAAATCGGTGAAATGGCGCGTGCAGTTCAGGTCTTCAAGGAAAATGCCTTTGAAGCCGAGCGGCTGCGCGAAGAACACAATCAGGATGAGGCGGCCAAGCGCAAGAGAGAAGAAGAAAGTGTGGCCGCCGAGGCCCGGGCGAGAGAAGAACGGCATGCTTCCATGCTGGCTCTGGCTGACGAATTTGAAGGCAGCGTAAAAACTGTTGTTCAGACGGTCTCTACTGCTGCGCAGGAAATGCAGGATACAGCGCAATCCATGACAACGATTACAGCCAGTACGCTGGATCAGACAAATACTGTCGCAACAGGTGCTGAAACGGCTTCATCGAATGTTGAAACGGTTGCCTCTGCGGCTGAGGAACTTGCAGCCTCTGTGCGTGAAGTGGGCGCGCAGGTCTCAAAGTCTGCCGAAGTTGCCCAGAACGCCGTGGCGAAGGCCAAGGTTACGCATGGGCAGGTTCAGAAGCTTGATGAAGCGGCCCAGGAAATTGGCCAGGTCGTGCAACTGATTACCGACATTGCCGAACAAACCAACTTGTTGGCCCTGAATGCCACCATCGAAGCGGCACGTGCCGGCGATGCGGGCAAGGGGTTCGCGGTTGTGGCATCCGAAGTCAAAAACCTGGCCAGTCAAACGGCGAATGCAACCGAGCAAATCAAAACCCAGATATCCGGCATTCAGGATTCTACAAACGAAGCGGTTGGTGCGATCGATGAAATCAGCGAGACAATTGATCAGATTGCTGAATACACATCATCGATCACAGCAGCAGTGGAGGAGCAGGGGTCCGCAACGCAGGAAATTGCCCAAAACACGCAAGAGGCAGCGACCGGGACCATTAATGTTACAGAAAACATTACCGGGGTGTCTGCGTCGGTAAGTGAAACCGGAGAAGCGTCAGCAAAGGTTCTTGAATCAGCTCAAAAAATGACCGCTGATTCGGAAACCTTGCGCAAGGAAGTAGACAACTTCATCAAACGCCTGTCCGAGACCTGAGATCGCTTGACAAGACCCCCGGAGAAAAAGTCTCCGGGGGTTGTGTTTATGGTGATGCTTCACGTCTGGTCGACCAAAACACAATGACCGTAAAGTCTGTTTTGCCTTCAAAACCAGACGTGTTGCCGCGTTTTCCGGAATTACTGCTTTTAACCAGAATCGGACATCACAATAGTCACCAAGCGAGCGATATTAAGTGACATTTTGAAGTATCGAAACGGGTTCTCTCTTTTCATCACGGAGGGAAGGAATTGGTTCCTGCGACGATAAAATCGGCTTTTTTTGACAACACCACCAATTGAGCTGCAGTTGTAAATCGCGTTGTTCAGAACATGCGAATAGTATTCGTTATGTTTGATTTTTGCCTCATATCTGGCAATACTGCTCGCTGGTGGAAATAATCATTTGTTTGTTGAGATGGTGCAGGAAGTTGTAAAACTTTTGCGGGATTCAGACCTTCTGTCGGGGGTGTCGGAAGAAGAGCTTCGACGCCTTGATCCGCAGCCGGAACTAATCTCTGTTTCCGCAGGTGACACCCTGATCCGGCAAGGGGAAGTTGGTTCAGATTATTACCTTTTGGTCCATGGGCGTCGTCGCGTCTTCCTTGAAGGGGACGATGTTACCAAAAAGCTGATTAACAGCATTCTGCCCGGTGAAGGCGTTGGCGAAATGTCATTGCTTACCGATGATCTGACTTCGGCAACCGTTCTCGCCATGCACGATAGTCATTTAGTGCGCTTTTCTCGTAAATCTTATTTGCAACTGATGGAAAGTTCACCCGATGCCGCCTTGCAGGTGACGCGAACTGTCATTAAACGCTTGCGCGTCGGTGTGTCTGGCGACAAACGGAAAGCAGGCTTTTCAACCGTCGCAGTTGTGCCGATCGACCAGTCTGTCGGCACATTCAGATTTATGAAAGAGCTGGGTGAGCAACTTGACCAGTTTGAAGATATTCAAACCGTTGCAGTCGAAGGCCTTGGCGAAAGTCTGGTTGAACTGGTGCGGCAGGATGGTGGCCTGGACGTAAAGGAAGACCATGCCTTGTCTGCGGCATTGATGGATCTGGAAAGCAAATCCGGCATCTTGGTCCCACCTTTGAAAGGCTATGGCACCCTGAATTTCAACCAGATTGATGAAATTGTTGACGTTGGATATCGCTATACAATTGAAAAACTGCATGAGGCTGAGGATCCCGTTATCAGACGGTATCTGAAACATGGAAATTTGCCGGAAGCGGGAGAAGTCACCGAAAACAAAATCGATCGATCTGGATCATGTCCGTCATGACATCGAGCGGACATGAAACAAAGTATTTGATCGGCATACTTGCCGCATTTTCCGCCGTTGGTCCGGTGGCGACGCAAATTCTGCTGCCAGCACTTCCGTCCATTCAATCCGGCTTCGCCATTGATTTAGGCACCACACAGTTAACCTTGAGTCTGTCACTGTTGGCCATGGCGCTGGCCCAGGTTGCCTGTGGCAGTTGGTCCGACCGTGTCGGTCGACGGCCGACAGCAATTTGGGGACTGGTGATCTATTTTGCAGGTAGCGTCATTTGTGGGCTGGCCCCGAATATCTGGATCCTCATTGTCGGTCGCGTCATTCAAGGAGCAGGAGGTGCATTTGGCATTGTCCTGTCGCGCGCCATTATCCGGGATGTCTATGGACCTGAACGGTCCGCAGCAGTGATATCGATTGTCACCATGGCATTTGTTGTCGCCCCCATGTTGGCACCGGTGATCGGTGGCATATTAACAGACTACACCCACTGGCGGTTCGTATTCGTTTTCACCAGCTGTGTCGGCCTGCTGGTTCTGGCACTGGTCTGGTGGGGGCTGAAGGAAACCAGACAACTCGAAGAACATGGCGACGAAGGCACAGCCAGATTGCGGGCAATCGACTTGATCCGTCAGCCCCTGTTTCTCAGCTATGCATTACAATGCGGCTTCACCATGGGTATATTTTTTGTCTTTATTGCCTCCGCGCCGTTTGTCGTCGTCAATATTCTGGGCCATACGGCGACCATTTACGGTATTGGCTTTGTGATCATCTCTATAGGCTACGTCATCGGTAATCTGATCTCGGCACGGATTTCAGAGCGGATCGGCACAGACGCTATGATGCTGGCAGGTACCTTTTTAGCATTCCTGTCGGCGGTACTATTCGGGGGGCTGCTGATCGCCGGATATTGGACCCTTTGGGCAATTTTCCTGCCAGGTGCGATGATTGCGCTGTCAGCCGGGCTGTCACTTCCAAGTGCACAGACGAGCGCCATCAATGTCGCACCTGAAGCCGCTGGCGTGGCGTCAGGCATCACAGGTTTTCTGCAGCTTGCTTTTGGTGCGATTACCGCGCAACTGGTTGGCATCCTGACGACTACGACACCTTATCCGATGGTCGCCGGCGCATTGATCATGGCGGTCCTGGCTTTTCTGTCGGTTCTTTTCAGCCGCAGATATTCATTCTCGCAAGTAAACCGGAGAGAGTAGCGGTCATGCGTATCCGCAAAGAAACATTCAACATCGACACGTTGACGCCCGAGCATCGGGAGGAACTTTACAATGAACTGTTCCCTGTGACCGGTGAGTTGTTTCAGGGCATGACGCATGAGATATTCAGGACGTATTTCAATCCGCCTGAAAATACCACTGCCATATTTCAGGTTTTCCGAGCCCCCGAGGGTCATGTCCTCGGCTTTTCCATCGCCAAACGCACGACAATGACGGCGCTGAATCGCGAGGTCACGGTTTTCCGCGCTGTCGCTATGATCAAACGGGAGGCCCGGGGCGCTGGTTCCACCCTGATGCTGGGTTTCAAGCTGTCTCTGCTTTGGAAGCTGCGCCATCCGTTCAGTGAAGTTTACTATTTCGGCTCGATGTTGCAGCCGACCAGCTATTATCTGATGATCAAGTCCGCAAAGGAAATCTGGCCGCGCCACGATCAGGAAACACCACCCGACAGATTCGCCATGTTGCAGGCAATCGCCGACGCCAACGATTTGCCGCCTTTGGACCCACCCCGACCCTATGGCCGTTCTTTACCTGTTTCCGTCATCGAAAATGAGGAGGAACGGAACTATTGGCTAACCAGTGACCGACCGGACGCCAGACTGTTTTTGGAAAACAGTCCGGAATATTTCGGTGATCATGTTCTGATCTGTTTCATTCCGTTGACCTGGTCCAACCTGTTTCGCTCCTTTGGCATGTTTGCGGGTGACAAATTTCGCTGCGGATCGGTGCGCTGATCGGTGAATTTCGATATCGTATTTTGGGCAAACGCCGGGTCAATCTGTCGGAATTGATACGTTTGGTATCGGTCAATCTGGTGCTGGGAGAATTGGGACGCTCCGCCATGGAGAATATCGTCGAAGGTTCCACGCTACATGCCATCAAACCCGGCCGCATTTTGGTGCGTCAGCACGATGCCGCCGATGCCACCTATGTCATTTTGCATGGAGAGGGAAAGGTGTTTCTCTCTGAAGATGAAAATGAAACGTCCATCGCTGAGGTCGGGCGCGGTGATGTTGTCGGTGAAATGGGGGTTATTCTGAATCAGCCGCGCATGGCCACCATACGCGCAACTACCCGTATGCAGGTTGTGCGCATTGACCGCAATGTCCTGCTGGAGGCATTGGATGAAGTCCCCAACGTGGGTGCGCACATCCGAAAATTGATCGAAGACCGAATTGCCCGCAATCAAGCGAGACTAGGTGGCAAATTGTCCGGGCAATGACGGAAGGGGGCAGGCGTGATACGAACTATCAGTACGTCGCGTCCGATTTGGGTCAGTCCCCTGTGCCCTCCAAAGCACACATCACTATCCAGAAGGTTTTTTATGTGCGGTAATGCGGACGTATTTGAACGCTGCTAAATACTTTCGCCCCTAACAAAAATCGATCATTGCAAACCTTGCTTTTCCTCCAAATACATAGCGTAACTACAGACAAACGGTTGCAGGAGAAAATGCATGTGGGCGGCTTTTCGTTCATCCTGGTCACTATTCATGGGCATGATTTTGCTCATGATCAGCAATGGTCTTTTGGTAACCCTGCTGACTTTGCGCGCAGACGGACTTGGATTTAGCGAATCAACAATTGGATTGATACAGTCGGCCTATCCCGTCGGGTCATTAATAGGTTGTTTGATCGCGCCCAAATTAATTATGCGGGTTGGTCACATTCGTATTTTTGCTGCCTTCGCTTCTATTGCCAGTGCAACAGCACTTATCCATCTTGTCACCAACGACCCCTTGAGTTGGGGAGCCATGCGCCTGCTTCAGGGTTTCTGCTTTTCAGGACTCTATATCGTTGCTGAAAGCTGGCTGAATGGCAGTGCAAGCAACGAAACCCGCGCCAGTTTGCTGTCGACTTACTTCATCACTCAGACTGGTGGTGTAATGATCGGACAACTACTGCTCAATCTTTCCAGCCCGGAAGGCATTTTCCTTTTCATTGTGGTCTCTGTTCTAATCTCGTTTTCACTTGTTCCTATGCTGGTTTCGGCCAGTGCAATCCCGCCTTATGTACCACCAGAAAGAATCTCGTTGGCAGAGTTGTTTCGCCTTTCTCCCATGGGTTTGACCGGAAGTTTTCTCAATGGCATTGGCCAAACGGCACTTTATATCGCTCTTGCTCTTTATGGCCGTGCTATTGGATTGTCCGCTGGTGCCATTGGTGGCCTGATCGGCTTTATGACCCTGGGCGGCATGCTGTTTCAGTTTCCTCTTGCCAAACTTTCTGACAGATTGGACAGGCGCCTGGTCATTGTGGGCGCTCCAGGCTTGGCCATTCCGGTTTGTTTATTTCTCGCAACAATGGAAAGCCCTGTCGATAATAGCATTCTACTCTTCGCGTTGGTTGCGGTGCTGGGCGGACTTACCCTGCCGATTTACTCCATCTGTATGGCACATATGAACGATCATCTAAAACCCGGTCAGGTGGTCGCCGCCAGTGGCACTCTGGTTTTGATTTTAGCTGTTGGTATGACCTTCGGCCCGACACTGGGAGGTTTCGCCATTGCTCATTTTGGTCCCGAAGGTCTCTTCTATCTACTCGCGACCACGTCAGGATTAACTGTCATGACTGGTCTCTTCCGCCTTCGGACCGGGCAATCTCGTTCGCAAAATCAGATCACGGCAGTCGCTCTGAGTGCCAACCTGTCGCCGGAAGCATCAAGCCTCTATCGCGACGCATCAAACCCGGACAGAGACGACTCTATTTGACGGGCGACAATTAGAAGATTAGCGGTGTTTTCACTTACAGGTGGATGTATCCAGCTTCGCCTGAAAATTCATGCGGATTTCGCTTTCAACGCCGAGCTTGCCGGGAGGCGCTCCAAACAATGTCATGATTAAAGTATATTCATCTCTTTCCAGGTGAACCGACAATTGATTTTCACTAACGACTGCGCCGTCGACAACCGCTCGCGTATCCACGGTTACATCTTTTACGTCCAGAAATGCAGCCATTGCCTTGTTGCTTTTAAAGGTTTTGATTTCCCGCACGAATTTGAAGAACCCACCCCTCAGGAATGTTGAAGCCCAATAAAGCCGGTCATTACAAAACGAGAGATAAATTTGCGGCTCGTCGCATATGTATATTTTGTATATCGATGGGTTATCCGCTGATCGTTCAAGTCTCTGAGGGCAATTGTTGTTCAGCTTTCCTACGACGTTTTTGAGCGCGGCAAGGCTCATACCTTGAAGGATGTCGGGGTAATTTCTGACGTGGAATATATCGATTGGACGAGCAGAGGCTGAGCCGACATATAGGTACAACACAGCCAGCAACAGAAGCGTCAGGGAGAAAGTTCGATGTGCGGACATCATATGTTTGACCTCATAGGAAGCTTCAGCCGTCAAAGAAAATTCGACCAATTTTGAAACTTGCAGGTGCGTTGGAGAGAGAACACTACTTCAAAACCGTTTAGTAAACGGAAATTTCCAGCTAAGACTTGCCGGGTGCCGCTTCTCGAAATTCAATAGATTGCCAAAAAATTCACGTGAAACAAGCTCCATCTGCCCCCCCTACGTGCCGCAAAAAAAAGCCCCCGGAGAACAAGTCTCCGGGGGTTAAAGTGTCAACAGGGAGGCTTCACGTCTGGGAGACGTAAAATTCGATTGAACTCGACAGGGGAGTTCCGTTCAATCGGGTTTCAGGTGTTGAGCCCGAAACTCTCGCAGGATCGCGCCGCAAAATATTGCGTCGCACCATCTGCTTGCTATTGAATATGGTGTATGGTGCACTGCAGCACAATGGATTAATTTTCACAGCAGGTATGCAAAAAACGCATAGCTGGAAAATTCTGTCATGACGTCAGCGCTTTAGAACTCTGATTCTGCAACTTTTTTAATCAAAAAATCCCTGAATACAGCGATTTTTTTCGACTTTCGAAGTTCTTCCGGGTAAACGAAATAGGTGTCGAACGTCGGTCCTTCGCTTTCGGGAAGAATTCGGATAAGGCGCATTTCCGGTAAAATCATGTAATCCGGCAATGACGCAATGCCAACTCCTGCCTCTGCAGCGCGCAAAACTCCGTAAATGTTGTTTACCTTGACGAGCGGTCGGCGACGATTTTTGCCGTCGGAGCCGATACGCATCAGCCAGTTAACGTCCTGAATAACACTGGGGGCCTGATCGCCGTAGACAATCAGATTGTGATGATCAAGATCCGATACATCCTGTGGGGTCCCGAATTTTTCCAGATATTCAGGCGAGGCATAGATGTGATTGTGCACTGTCACCAGCTTTCGCCGCACGAGGTCGGCTTGTACCGGTTCCCGCAACCGAATGGCGACATCCGCATCCCCCATGCCGAGCTCCAGCTCCCGGTCGTCAACAACCAGATGAATGGTGATATCGGGGTACAGGGCCAGAAAATCTGTCAGGCGTGGTGTTAGCCAGGTAGAACCAAAACCCACTGTCGTCGTTATTTTGAGCTCACCCTTGGGGTTGTCGCTTGCATCTGACAGCAGGGTTTCAGTAATCGCAAGTTTTGCCGACATCTCATGCGCTGTCCTGAACCACAGTACCCGACTTAATAGGATAAAGCCCTGAAGTGATTCATACTTTGAGATTCTCCGACCAAAGAAAGTCTCAAAATATGCAGCAATTACTTGGCAAGGCCTTATCCACACCGTTAGGAGAGCACATCCCCCTTT
>JABILA010000141.1 GCA_018654745.1 Alphaproteobacteria bacterium | reverse complement strand
TGATGATCTTTTCGCTATTCTGTAACATGAGGGTTACCTTTCGATTGTGTTTCGATAATTTTATTTGCACCGTTATCAAAACCGGTAACCCTCTCCTTTTGCAAGGAGCGGTGTCAGATCAGGTCGAAACTACTTCAATTGATGCGTTGCTCGCGTGCTTCACGCTCAGCATTATCAGCATCGACACGTTGACGCTCGGCTTCTTCTTCAGCCTGTTTGCGTTCGTTTTCTGTTTGTTGACGTTCCATTTCTTCGGCTGCAGCAACTTCCTTGCGTTCCTGCTCTTTGCGCTCTTCTTCCTTACGCGCATTTTCTTCTTCGATGCGGGCTTTCTCTTGCGCGGCCTGGGCTTCTTCTGCTTCGACACGCGCTTTCTCTGCAGAATTTTCCCTGATTTGCGTTACCGCCCGGCTCATTTGGCCCAGCTCGTCTTCACGCTCACCGTAAGGGATTTCAACGTTGTCGTTGCCTTCACCCATTTCCCGCAATGCCGACGTCAAGGCATTCATCGGATTGACGATGGAATTGGAGAGGAAATAGCCAAGGACACCCATCAGCAGGATAAGACCGATACCGATATAAAGCGTGATCATGATCAATTCAGATACACTCTCAAGTGCTTCCGATTTGTCGATTTCAGTCATGATGGCCCAGGTTGTGCCATTATAGTTGATCTGGCTATAAGCGGATAAAACCGGGACACCGCGGTAGTCCAGGACTTCTTCAATACCACTTTCACCGGCCAGAGCTTCCTGTACGGCAAGTGTATCAACCTTTGTTTTCAGAATATTTGTCTCTTCCGAAAACCGTGAATCGCTGCGCATCAAAAGATCACCGCCGACGATATAGGATTCACCGGATTCGCCGAGACCTTCCTTACCCTGGAGAATGCCGTTGATCTTGCCAATTGGCATTTGCAGGATCAGGGCACCCAACGTACCACCGGAACTGGATACAACTTTGGTGGCGATAAATCCGGCAGGTACATTTGCACTTGGTGCGTAGGGCTGGAAATCCAGATAGCTGATGTCACCGGTGTTTTTGCTCATGGCGGCCTTGAAGGCCGCAGCAAGACCGGTATCGCGCCACTTTCCCTTGCTCAGGTTGGTTGCAAAATCCAGTTCCTTGAACACACTGTAGACAACGTCACCCTGGGGATTAACCAGAAAAACATCGTAATAATCGCGCTGCTCCTGAAATGTCCTCAGGGACGGATGGTATTTTCCGTGAATTTGTGAATAAAAGGATCCATCATCTGCCATGTCCAGGCGCTGTTTTTCACCGGCAGGGAATTTGTTCCTGTCGATATAGATATCTTGAAGGCCCTGGCCTGCATCGACACCAAACCTTGAAAATCCGGAAGAAAACTCCACCAGGCCTTCCTTGACCATAAGGTCGGCAGACATAACCTTGAGATCTTCCTCTATTGATTTCAGATAAAGATTTAGTCCCGATTTCCGGCTGTCGAGAATGCCAACAAGTTTGCTCTCAACTTCGGTCCTCATGTAACTTGAAGTTTCAAACGCGCCAATAACTCCCATGGCGGCTCCGGTGACCAGCGCAACACCGACAATGTATGCTGGCAGCTTTTTAGCGATATTCAGATTAAAATTCATAACAACTCACCAATCTCAAAACAGTCCTGACACACAACTACATTTCACCTCCGCGGGTGAACCAAGCTTGAAAACCAAACGCCGGACAGGACTTCAGCGACGTTTAAATTCCATACAGATTTATGCGAAGATTTATCGATGCGCGGCTAAAATAAGCTTTCGCATCCAGGGGAAATCAAAGGTAGCACACTACCAAAAACTACGAGCCTTTTACAAACCAGGTCTGGAAATATCCAGTTACGCAAAAATCAATTTCTTCAATTACTAATTCAAATTTGACGCGTTGTTACACTAGAGTTACAAACAAGCGCAAGAAAAATATTCAATATGCCTATAAGAATTATTTGTCTCTATGTTGATGATATTTATAGACAAATTTGTGAAAAATTATTGATAAATTTGAATATTATATTGTCTCCGATTTTCGGGCATATTATATGTTTAAAATATTTGTACAAACAAATTTTTGTAACATCTCTTAATAATTGAAATTCAGGGCTTCCTGACGCCGAAAATAGACCTTCCAGCGCCAATGCCCATATAGTCTAAAGACTTGGAATAATTGATAAAACAGAGACGAAATAGTTATCTGTGGTTGTTGGCCGGGTGATCAGCTGCCCATCACCAGATTTGGTAACCACAAGATGATACCGGGAAATGCCAGCAATAATCCCACGGTGACAACATCAGCGACAAAAAACGGGGCGATCCCTTTGAAGACATCCTGCAATGGTATGTCAGGCCGCACGCCATTGACGACATAACAATTGAGACCGATGGGCGGCGTGATCAAACATATCTCAGCCATCTTGACCACAATGATGCCAAACCAGATGGGATCAAATCCGAGGGCGATAACAGCCGGGTAAACCACGGGCAAGGTCAACAACAACATGCCGATGGCATCCATGAACATGCCCAATACGGCATAGAAAAGCAGGATACCGATCATGATCAACATGGGGGGCAATGGCAGACCAACAACCCAGGTGGCAAAAGCTTCAGGGAGACCGGCAAAACCAAGGAAGCGTACAAAAGCCAGCACACCCCAGATGATCGAAAAGATCATGGCCGTCAGTTTGGCTGTATCCAGCAGGGCTTCCTGAAAGGATTTCCAGCGCATGCCGTGCAACAAGGCAACGACAAATACAACGCCTGCCCCCAGGGCTCCAGCTTCAGTCGGCGTGGCCCAGCCCAGATATAGAGATGAAAAAATAATGCCAATAACAAAGACGATTGGCAAAGTTCCGGGGACCGCCCGAAACCGTTCTGCCCAACTGTAACCACCGACGGCTGGCGCTGATTCCGGGTTCCTCTTGGCCATGCCAATAATCATGACAACATAAATCAGGGCAGAAAAAATACCGGGAATAAAGCCTGCCAGCAACAAGGCCCCAACCGATTGTTCAACGATCACGGCATAGATCACCAGAATGGCGCTTGGCGGAATCAGGGAGGCAAGCGTGCCGCCAGCAGCAACAACACCCGCTGCCAGTTTCCGGTCATAGCCATATTTCAACATTTCGGGGATGGCAATGCGGCTGAAAACTGCCGCCGTGGCAGTGCTGGCGCCGGAGACAGCAGCAAAACCTGCCGCCGCAAAGACGGACGCGACGGCAAGCCCGCCTGGCACCCAGCCAATCCATTTGCGCGCGGCGTCGAAAATAGCGTTGGTGAAGCCTGCGTGGAAAGCCAGAAAGCCGATAAGAATGAACATCGGCAAAACGCTGAGAGTGTAGGAAACGGATTTTGAGTGCGGGATGGTGCCGATGATACCCGCGCCTGCGTCCCAGCCGAGAATGGCAACAAGTCCCCCCAGGCCGACCAATGAGGCGGCATAAACAACGCGCATGCCCGTAAACACCAGGAACACAAGAACGCCAACGCCGATCAGGCCAATTTGACTTTCGTCCATTATTTGACCTCCCCGTCAACCAGGGCATCTTCAATCTCGTGGACGGCTTGTTCTTCCACAGATTCGACAACCGGTACGGCAACGGGTTTGGCTTCAGGATTTCGGAACAATCTCATAAAGCCAAGAAGCTGGACAAAAAGTCTGAGCCACAATAACGAAAAGGCGATGGGAACAACTGCCTTGGATGGCCACATGGGCAATTCCGCATCAATTGTACTGTCGCCAATGGTAAAGGCGCGCATTGTATGGTCATAACCATAAATAATGAGAACACTGATGATGATCATGGCACCGATCGTGCCCATAATCTCCATGCTCCATCGTGTGCGCAGGCGAACCTTTGTCAGAAACAATTCCATGCGCACATGGGTGCCGGTGCGTTGGCAATAGGCCGCACCCATGAAGGCAAAAACCGCCATGGAAACCTCTACCCAGTCGATATAACCGGCAACGGGAATGTTAAAGACCTGACGACCGATAACCTGAAATATCCCGAGGATCATCAGGCCAAAAATAAACAGACCGGCAATCAGATTGAACAGGTTTTCCACCGGGATCAACCAGCGATCAAAAGCCACCAACATGCTGTCAGCTGTGTCATTGCCCGCGTCCGTCATCGCCGGAACCCCCCTTTGAAATAAATGGGTCACTCCCGCAGGAGCAACCCATTCAGAACACTTACTTTACGCTTGCAGCTGTATCAAAGACAGTCTTGAGAACACTGGCGGCATCAAACTTGCCCTTGTTCTTTGCGACCCACTCATCCCAGACAGGCTTGCCGGCCTTGGCATGGAACTTGGCTAACTCGTCTGCGGGATAAACAATTTCCTTCAGATTTGCCTTGAAATTTGGCAAGTTTTTCAGGTCATGCTTTTTATAAGCCGCAATTGACGCCTGATCGACTTCATCGATCGAATCCTGCAACAACTTGCGATACTGATCAGGCAATTTGGCATAGGCATCCTTGTTGAAGATGATCGGGCATTCCGCCGTTCCCGGTGACAGATTGCCGGTGAACCACTGCGAAACTTCGTCAATCTTGTAGGCTGCGAAGGCATAGGTGAACGGGAATGACACCGCATCAATCGTCCCGCGCTGGATTGCGGTATAAACTTCCGGTGCTGGCATTGTCGTGCGGGTCGAGCCCAACAATTCCATGGCCGTTCCAATGCCGCCACCGGCACGTACACGTTTGCCATCCCAGTCAGTTATCTTCATGGGTGGCGCACCCTTGCCCATCAGCTGATAGGTCGGCAGCAAGGTCGTGGTATAGGCCATGGCGTTCCAGCGATCCATGTCTGCAACCAGGGCCGGATGTTTCAGCAGCGCCTTACGTACGGCCAATGAAGTTTTCCAGTCGTTCATAGGCAGGAACGGTAAGGAAAAAATCATATAAGCCGGATTTTTGCCGGGGCTGTAAAAGTTACAGAAGGTTGCGGCCTGGAAAGCACCAAGCTTGATTCCATCCAGGTTTTCTTTCGACTTGGAAAGCGCCGCACCATAATGAATTTTGTAGATAAACTTGCCGCCGGTTTTCTCCTTGAGAATCTCGGCAAGCTTTTCAGCAGAAGCAGTGAAAGCCCGTTTCTTGCCCCAGACCGAATGGTTCCACTTCACGGCGGGACCATCCACCATCGCTGCGATAGCGGAGCCAGATACAAAGGCGCTCGCGCCCAACACCAGGGCTGTTGCCCTGAAACCCGTCATTATACTCATTCTATTTTCTCCCTGTTTTGTTTTTCGGATTGATCTTCAACCAGGTTGGACAAAAAGGAAATAGATCGGAATTAATTACGTATATGCGAATTCTTTCAACCCATGAATGAGTCGCAAAAAAGCCCGGCGCTGAAATGCATCAGCAGCCGGGCCTTTTCGAAAATATTTTTGGAAGTGACTTATTCGCCAGCCTGGATTTGGCGGGTGGCTTCAGCAAGCAACTCTTCCATATGGCCACGTACGCGGTGTTCCGAGATATCGACACTTTTGGCTTGCAGATCAGCCCAGATCTTGCGGAAAACATCTTCGTCGCCGGTTTCTTCAAAATCCGAGGCGATGACGTCACGGGCATAGGCCGCAGCATCGTCCCCTGAAAGGCCAATTTGTTCTGCAACCCACAGGCCAAGCAATTTGTTGCGGCGCGCGTTGGCTTTAAAGGCAATTTCCTGATCGTTGGCGTACTTGGCTTCCTGAGCTTTTTCGCGATCATTGAAGTTATTCATCGAAACGTATTCTCCATGGGGATGGCGGGCGTGCGGGTCAAAATACGGGTTTCCCTGTTCGGGCAAAGGCATAGCCTCTGGGGGCGCGGGATGCAACCGTTGTTGCAACATTTTCACGCCTTTCCGTACTCTGTAAATGGGGATCAAACAGACCGGATTACAGGCATTTCTTGATTATCCGGCAAATATTTTGCGACCTCATGCCGCAGCGCACAAATCACGGCAGCCACTTGTTGTAAAGCGAAGCCGGTTCGGGTAGTGTCCGCCTCGTCTCACACCCCGGAAATCCGGGGCATGCGCCAGATACCATATCAGGAGCGGCTCCGATTTTAGCGGAATTGCCCTGGAGCCGAACAGAAGGCCACTGATGTCCCGCCGCCGCCAAATATATGAAGGCAAAGCCAAAATCCTGTTTGAAGGACCGGAGCCAGGCACGGTTGTGCAATATTTCAAGGATGACACCTCAACCAACAGCGCCAGCGGCGAAGATACCAACCGCAGCGGCACGATTATTGGCAAAGGCGTCCTGAATAACCGGATTTCAGAATATCTGATGTCGCGGATCGGTGACATGGGCGTGCCGACACATTTTATTCGCCGCCTGAACATGCGCGAGCAGTTATGCCGCGAGGTCGACATCATTCCGCTGGTGGTCGTCGTGCGTAATATCGCCGCCGGATCTTTTGCCCGCCGGCTTGGTATTGTCGAGGGTACCCGCCTGCCCCGCACCATTGTCGAATTTCATTACAAATCAAACGAATTAAACGATCCTTTGGTGACTGAAGAGCATATCGCCTGTTTTGGCTGGTCATCACCGTCCGAGATCGATGAAATTATTTCCATGTCCCTGCGGACCAACGATTTTCTTTCCGGCCTTTTCATGGGCATCGGTATTCGACTGGTTGATTTCAAACTGGAATTTGGCCGCTTTTTCATGAACGACGAAATCCGGACCTTGCTGGCCGACGAAATCAGCCCGGATAATTGCCGTTTGTGGGATGTGGAAACCAACGACAAGATGGACAAGGATCGCTTCCGCCATAATTTGGGCGGCGAAGCCGAAGCCTATCAGGAAGTGGCCCGTCGACTTGGCATTACCCCGGAATCGGGACCGCGCGATCTGCCCGGCCCCACCCTTATTCAATAGAACTGACACGACCAGACAGGAGACTGTGGTGAAGGCAATTGTACACGTAACATTAAAAAACGGTGTTCTGGATCCACAGGGCAAAGCCATCGAACACGCCCTCGACGGATTGGGCTTTGACGGCGTTGGCGAAGTCCGCCAGGGCAAGGTCATCGAACTGGAACTGGATACCGCCGACAAGGACGCTGCCCTGTCACAGGTTTCGGACATGTGTGAAAAATTGTTGGCCAACACCGTGATCGAAGATTATTCGATCGATTTGGCAGACTGATCTCATGAAAGCAGGAGTAATCGTCTTTCCCGGGTCGAACCGGGAAACCGACATGGTGGATGCGCTGACCCAAAGCATGGGGGCTGCACCACAGTTGATCTGGCATCGCGAAACGGTATTGCCTGATCTGGACCTGATTGTGTTGCCGGGTGGTTTTTCCTATGGCGATTATTTGCGCTCCGGTGCCATGGCAGCGCGCTCCCCGGTGATGAAGGAAGTCGTTCGGAAAGCCAATGATGGCGTGGCCGTATTGGGTGTTTGCAACGGTTTCCAGATGCTGACCGAAGCCGGTTTGTTACCTGGTGCCCTGATGCGCAATCGCAGTCTGAAATTCATCTGCCGCGATGTCTTCCTGAAGGTCGACGGGGCGAACCAGACATTTTCCGGAAATTATTCATCCGGTCAGGTCATTCGCATTCCGGTTGCCCATCATGATGGCAACTATTTTGCGGACAATGAAACCCTGAACAGGCTGGAAGGTGAAGGCCAGGTCGGATATCGCTATTGCGATGCTGAAGGCAATACCGGCGACGCGATTAACCCCAACGGATCGGCCCGACATATAGCTGGAATCTATAACGACCGCGGCAATGTACTTGGCATGATGCCACACCCGGAAGATCACGTTGAAGACCTGCAAGGGTGCTCCGATGGTCGCGGCCTGTTTGATGGCCTTGTGGAGGCCCTGTCATGAGCGCATCAACGGTAAAGAAACACACGATGACACCAACCGCCGTCATTGAAATCACCGACGATGTCGTCGCCGAGCACGGCCTGTCTCCCGACGAATACAAAATGGTCCTTGATATCATGGGCCGGGTGCCGAACCTGACGGAACTGGGAATCTTTTCCGTCATGTGGTCGGAGCATTGCTCCTATAAATCTTCCAAGAAGTGGCTGAAGACGCTGCCGACCGAAGCACCATGGGTGATCTGTGGACCGGGCGAAAATGCCGGAATCGTCGACATCGGTGATGGTCAGGCCGCAGTCTTCAAGATGGAAAGCCATAACCATCCTTCATATATCGAACCCTATCAGGGTGCTGCCACAGGCGTTGGTGGCATTATGCGCGATGTTTTCACCATGGGTGCGCGCCCCATTGCCAATCTGAATGCTCTGCGTTTCGGCCAACCCGGGCACGAAAAGACCCGGCATCTGGTTGATGGTGTGGTTGCCGGTATTGGTGGCTACGGCAATTGCATGGGTGTACCGACAGTGGGTGGCGAGACGGCTTTCCATTCAAGCTATGACGGCAACATATTGGTCAATGCCATGACCGTTGGTCTGGCCAACGCCGACAGCATTTTCTATTCGACAGCGGCTGGTATCGGCAATCCGGTCATCTATGTCGGATCAAAAACCGGTCGCGATGGCATCCACGGGGCCACCATGGCTTCCACTGAATTTGACGAAGGTACCGAAGCCAAGCGCCCGACGGTTCAGGTCGGAGACCCCTTTACCGAAAAACTGTTGCTGGAAGCCTGCCTTGAACTGATGGGCACCGACGCCATTGTGGCCATCCAGGACATGGGTGCTGCCGGTCTGACCTCGTCTTCCTTTGAGATGGCGGGCAAAGGTGGTGTCGGTATTGAGATCAAATTGGATCAGGTGCCGCAGCGCGAAACGGGTATGACGCCCTACGAAATCATGCTGTCTGAAAGCCAGGAGCGTATGCTCATGGTCCTGCATCGGGGTGCCGAGGACGAAGCCCGCAAGATATTTGAAAAGTGGGAACTTGATTTTGCTGTTATCGGGCATCTGACGGAAACCGGACGTATGGTGTTGACCGTTGATGGCGAAACCGTTGCGGACTTGCCCATTGATCCTTTGTCCGAAGCCTCGCCTGAATATGACCGGCCCTGGGTTGAAACGCCCTTGCCTGCAACTCTGGATGCCGCGGATGTCGCCCCGGACGTTGATCCAATGGAAGCGCTTGCCAAACTGATCGCCTCACCCGATCTGTGTTCAAAGCGCTGGATCTGGGAGCAATATGATCATCTGGTTATGGGACACACGCTTGAGCGTCCGGGTGGTGATGCCGCCGTGGTTCGCATTCCTGGCCACAACAAGGCTTTGGCTGTGACCAGTGATTGCACACCGCGTTATTGTCAGGCCCATCCCAAAACAGGTGGTGCCCAGGCCGTGGTTGAAACCTGGCGCAATCTGACAGCGACGGGTGCGACGCCGCTGGCGATTACCGACTGCATGAACTTTGGTAATCCCGAACGCCCCGAAATCATGGGTCAGTTCGTCGGTGCCATTGAAGGCATGCGCGAAGCCTGTCTGGCCCTGGATTACCCAGTCGTTTCCGGCAATGTTTCGCTGTACAACGAAACCAAGGGTACCGGTGTTCAACCCACGCCGACGATTGGTGGTGTTGGCGTTATTTCGGATATTGCCCACACCACCAATCTCGCCGTCAAAACCGAAGGTGATTGTCTGATCGTTATTGGCGAAACCGTGGGCCATCTGGGAGCGTCCTTGTACGCCCGTGAAATCGCGGGAATTGCAGACAGCGATGCCGGTGCGCCGCCCCCTGTCGATCTGGCTGTTGAACGCACAAACGGTGATTTTGTTCGCGGTTTGATCGAAAATGGAGAGATAAATGCCTGTCATGATCTTTCCGATGGTGGTTTGCTGATTGGCCTGGCGGATATGGCGCTGGCCGGCAACCAGGGCATTGATATTACGATTGAAGCCGATATGCCGCAGCATGCAATGCTGTTTGGTGAGGATCAGGGACGTTATATTGTCAGTTGTTCCGCCGGTTTCGCGGCCCAATTGATTAACAAGGCCACTGAAGCCAACATACCGGCGAAACAGGTCGGAATTGTCGGTGGAAAGTCATTGAAACTGTCGCCAGATTGCGCCATATCTCTTGCAACACTGAGAGACGCGTTTGAAAACTGGCTGCCTGACTTCATGTCTCCCGACGATTAGGGATAATTCCCGATCCGGGGCATGAGCCATTTATTATTGTTTGAAGCAACAGGAGACACGAACCCATGGCGATGGAAGCCGCTGAAATTGAACGCTTGATCCGCGAAGGAATTCCGGACGCAGAAGTACTGATTGAAGATTTACGGGGTGACGGGGATCATTATGCGGCTCAGGTCACGTCCGCTTCGTTCGCTGGCAAAAGCCGCGTACAGCAACATCAGATGGTTTACAAAGCCTTGAAGGGCAGCATGGATGCTGCCTTGCACGCGCTGGCACTGACAACCGTCGCCGCCGAGTAATTCACACACAATTTTTCAAGACCCCAGATAAGGAAACCAGACATGAGTGACAATCCCGTAAACGATCGCATCCAGCAAGAAGTCGACAGTTCAGACGTTGTCCTGTTTATGAAGGGTTCGCCCATCTTCCCGCAATGTGGATTTTCATCCACTGTTGTTCAGGTCCTGACTCATGTTGGCGTCAAGTTCAAAGGCATCGACGTCCTGCAAGACCAACAAATCCGCGAAGGCATCAAGCAGTTCTCTGAATGGCCAACCATTCCACAGCTTTATGTCAAAGGCGAATTCGTTGGCGGCTGTGACATCGTCCGCGAAATGTTTGAAAGCGGCGAGCTTGCCTCCATGTTCACTGAAAAAGGCATCGATACCGAAGCCGCTGCCTGAACAATCAAAGCAGAATACAGAAAAGGCGTCGGGTCATTCCGGCGCCTTTTTTGTGTTCAACCTGAAACCATGCGCCATCACTTGCCCTGTGAGATATACAGGGTAATATTCAACTGATGGCATTTTCATACATTTGAATTATAGTCGTTTTGATTAAATATCAGGCAAGTGTTTGTGGACAAGTACCCGACGACGCTATCGCCATTTTGTAGTTACTTGGTTCGTACGAGAGAATTGGCATCGTGAAGAACAGGGAAGACAGGCATTCAGTTCACAGTCGCAAAACCAAAGCGCAGTTAATTGATGAATTAACAGCGCTGGAAGAATCGCTGGAATCCCTGGATGACAGTTTCGTTCTGTATGATTCAGACGACAAAATTATCTTCTTCAATAATCATCATAAAGAGTTTTTCCCGCTGGATTCTGTCGGTTTGCAGCATGGTGCCAGTTTCCGTGAAATTCTTGAAAAAAGAGCTTTCAGCGGTTTGATTGAGGATGCAACAGGTCGGGAAAAAGCGTGGATGACAACGCGTATCGCCGAGCATGAAAATCCAGGCGAACCTGTAATCCAGCGCTTTTCTGGCGGGCGTATCTTTCGCCTGAGCGAGCGCAAAACACCGTCTGGAAATCTGGTTGCACTGCGCACAGAGATCACCGATTTTGTGAACGCAGAAACGTCATTGCAGGAAAATAAAAACCGTTTTCGATTGCTGGCTGAAATTGGCAATGACTGGTTCTGGCAAACAAACGAAAAACATCAGTTTATTTCCTACCTCGGATACAGCCTTATACGTGGTTTGCCGGATGAGGGCATAACCGGCGTCACAAGATGGGAAAATGCCAGCGAACAGGATTTGCTGGACGCAGCAAAGTGGACTGAGCACAAGGCACTGCTTGATGCACACAAGCCCTTTCGGAACTTCGAGTTTGAATTGATAACCGATCCACCGGAATGGATCAGTGTATCGGGCGATCCTGTTTTTGACGATGACGGCAAGTTCACGGGCCATCAGGGCACAGCAACAATCATAACCCGTCGCAAAAAAACTGAAATTCTCAATGAGCGACTGGTTACAGCATTTGATGCTGTGGAAGAAGTTGTCGCCGTCCTTGATGCCGATGAGCGCTTTGTTTTTTGCAACAAAAAATTCCTCGAAGTAAACAAGGACGTTCTGGATTCGGTTGCGCCGGGCAAGACGATGGAAGATCACCTTCGAGCCATGGTCGACGCCGGTATAGCGCCGGCGGCCCCCGGCGAAGAAGAGGCCTGGCTTGTCCAACGGATGGAGCGCTTTCGCAACCCGTCAGCGCCGTTCGAAACCTTTCGAAAGGACGGCACCTGGTTGCAACTCAGGGAGCAGCGCCTTTCCGGCGGCGGCACTATTCTTCTCGGTACCGATATCACCGAAATGAAAAAGACCCAAAACGCCTTGCAACGTAGCGACCTGAGATTGCGTGATTTTCTTGATTCAACGACCGACTGGCTCTGGGAAATGGGTAGCGACCTTAAATACACATTTGTCTCGGAACAGGGATTGGCCGTGACACACCTGAAGCCTGAAGAAGTTATTGGCCGCTCACGCAACGAGCTGTTTTCCAGTGATGCCGAACGGGATTCCTGGTACCGGCATGTGGAAGATCTGAAGGCACACCGTCCTTTTCGGGATCATCGCTACACCTGGCTGCGCGGCGATGGCAAAGTGCTGTATTTGTCGACCAGCGGGCGACCCTTCTTCGACGATGACGGGAATTTTCTGGGTTACCGGGGAACCGGTACTGATTATACCGATCAAACCATGGCAGAGGGCGCCTACAAAATTGCCATGCTGGAGGCCGAACGGGCCAACCGCGCCAAGTCGGAATTTCTGGCGACCATGAGCCATGAATTTCGCACGCCCCTGAATGCAATTCTGGGCTTTGGCCAGTTGTTGGAAAATGAGTATTTCGGCCCACTGGGGTCGGAAAAATATCAGGAATATGTTCACGATATTCAGTATAGCGGCACCCATATGCTGGCCCTGGTCAACGATGTCCTGGATATCTCGGCCATCGAAGCAGGCAAGCGCACCTTTCAGCCCGAGACAATAAATATTGATGAATTGCTGGCCAGCTGTCTTCGGAATGTTGAAAAACTTGCCGAAGACAAGGGCGTATCCTTGTCGTTGGAGAAGGCGGGCGATCTGGCACCCTTTCAGGCAGACCGACGCTCAATGACGCAGATCTTCAACAATCTGCTTTCCAATGCTGTCAAATTCACCGACAGGGGTGGCTTTGTAAATCTAGGTGTCGTCTCCGACGATAAACTCACGATTACGGTAACGGATACAGGTATAGGTATCCCGGCAGAAAAGCTGCCAATGATAACAGAGCCTTTCTCGCAACTCGAAACCAACCCCTTGCTGGCACAGGAAGGTACGGGTCTTGGTTTGTCTATTGTCAAATCCCTGATCGAAGCGCTCGGCGGTGAACTTGTTCTGGAAAGCGTATTTGGCGAAGGTACAACGATCAGCGTCAGCCTGCCCCTGAAATCCTGAAACACTTGTTCATTAGTTTTCCCTAATGTATATTAGTTCCTGATATTGAACCGAATTCAAAGAGGGCCCCGCTGTGACTTATTGTTTTACAAAAACCCTGAACACCAGCTTCGATGAGGCGATCGAGCAAGCGACCGCAGCCCTGAAGGAAAAGGGCTTTGGTGTGCTGACAACAATAGATGTCAAAAAGACCCTGAAAGAGAAGATCGACGCTGACTTCCGGCCCTACACGATCCTTGGTGCCTGCAACCCGAACTTTGCTCATCAGGCCCTGCAGAATGAGCCCAAGATCGGCACAATGCTGCCGTGTAACGTCATTGTCGAAGAAGTTGACGGTGCGATTGAGGTATCAGCCGTTGACCCGCTTGCCTCCATGCAAGCCGTTGAAAATCCGGCCCTGGAAGGCATTGCGCGTGAGGTTCAGTCCTTGCTGAAAGAAGTGATCGACGCCCTTTGACCCTGGTCTGAACCGGGTCTGATGGCGAAATAGGTTCACTCCGGCGTAAAAGTGTTTACAGTTGTCATCAGCACGGGATGATTCAACATCCCGGCCAAACATGGACGCGGGGGAGATAATTCATGGAACAGCTCAAGACGATCGTCGGCGCAGCTTTGGATGAACTGGGTGATATTGTCGCCGAAGACAATAAAGCCAGGGCGGCCAAAATCATTGAATCGGCCGTCATCAAAGGCATGCTGGAAGCCCAACACAGGGCTGTTGATGCTTGCCATCATATCGGCGGCAATGATCGCGGTATGGCCCAAAAGATCGCCACGGAAATTCGCCAGAAAAACGACGCCTTGATCGTAAATCTGTCTGCGATGTACTAGTTCGGCAAAATATGGCCGAAACCAGCATCCGATTGTTTCGTCCAGACGACTCAGCTTCTCTGGCGCAAATTTTTTTCGATGCCGTCCGTGAAGGCAGCAAAAATTACTATAACAACGAGCAACGGCGTGCCTGGGCACCGAAGGCTCCGGACGGACCGGATTGGCTGGCGCGCTTATCATCCCAGGTGGTTTACGTCGCCGAACAGGACGACAGCATCGCAGGTTTCATGACCTTGCAATCGGATGGCTGTATCGACCTCGCTTTCGTCGTGCCCGATCAGATCGGACGCGGCGTCGCCTATCAGCTTTATGCAGCGATCCTGGCGCATGCGAAGTCCACGGGTTCAGACAAATTGACAGCCCACGCCAGCCACCTTGCCCGACCCTTCTTCGAACGCCAGGGATGGACGGTCATCAAGGAGCAATCTGTTGTAGTCCGGGATGTCTCCCTGACAAACTTCGTCATGGAAAAAGTGCTGGACTGAGCTACATTTACCCTGAAGCAAAAGGGGAATTCAGGATGATCAAATATCTGACCGTGGCGGCACTCATGCTCGTACCCACAAGTGCCTGGACGCAAGAACCTGTACAGCTTATCGATACTCACATCCACTACAGTCATGACGCCTGGGATATGTTGCCCCCTGTCGAAGCCATCAAGATTCTGCGTAAAGCCGGATTGAGACAGGCCTTTGTTTCCAGCTCCAGTGATGACGGTACACAGATGCTGTACAAACAAGCGCCTGATTTGATTGTGCCGGTGTTGCGCCCCTATCGTAAACGCGGAGAATTGAGCACCTGGTTCAAGGATCCGACTGTCGTCGATATGATCGCTGATCGCCTCGCCAAAAACACATATGCCGGTATTGGCGAGTTTCATATCTTTGGAACAGATGCCAATCGCCCCGTCATGAAAAGTGTCATTCAACTGGCGAAAAAACACGGCGTTTTCCTGCACGCCCATTCCGATGCAGCAGCGATCATGAATATCTTCAAACAGGACCCGGATGCCCGTGTGTTGTGGGCACATTCGGGTTTTGACGAGCCACGGGAAATCGACGAAATGCTGACCCGCTATCCCAATCTTCGCGCGGATCTGGCTTTTCGAAATGAACATGCGACAGCAGACAGTGTTGATCCGGATTGGCGCAAATTATTCGAAGCCCATCCTGACCGCATCATGGTTGGCACGGATACTTTTGCGCCCGAACGCTGGTATTATGTTGTTGAGCACGCCAACTGGACACGGACCTGGCTGAAGGACCTGCCGAAGGAACTTGCAGAAAAGATTGCATGGAAAAATGCCAGGGCATTGGCCGACTGGGCCCTGAAAAAATGAGCCCCCTGGTTTGTGTCGGAATTATTGCGGGCCTGATGATGTCAGCGACTTCGACACTCGCCTGCCCGATCAAACCCACAAACACTCGTATGATCGTGAACGGCAAGACCCATACACTCGCTTTTACGACGACACCAAAACCTGTTCAGGTCGGGAAAACATTTTCGGTTTCACTGGAAATCTGCGACGATAATGACAAGGCTTTTTTCGGGACGATAAAAACATCTACGACGATGCCGTTGCATAAACACGGCATGAACTATCTTCCTTCTGTCGAGGTTTTTGGTAAGGGCAAGTTCAAACTTGATGGTTTCCTGTTTCATATGCCGGGACACTGGCAATTTGTCTTTGACCTGAGAGGCACTGATAAACCTGATCGCATCACGATCAAACATATGCTGCAGCAATGAAGTATGTGACCGGATTTTTCTTCGTGACCCTGCTGGCATTCCTGGCACTGCCGACGGACGGTAGGACGGAAGACTTTTCAGCAACCGAACGTGCGACTATCCTGTCTCTCGGCCCCTGGCCACCCCCTGTCACCAAAGACCGCAGCAACCGTGCATCCGGCAACCCCGAGGCAATTGCTTTAGGGAAGATGCTGTTTTTTGATCGGCGATTATCGAAGGAAGACCAGACGTCCTGCGCCGACTGTCACAAGCCCGAACTTGCCTTTACCGATGGTATGGACCTGAACGAAGGTTATAAAAAGATCACGCGCCACACACCCACGGTTATCAATCTGCGCGGACATACATGGTTTGGATGGGGTGGTGAGGCTGACAATTTATGGGCCCAGAGCATTCGCCCCATGCTGTCCAGAAACGAAATGGCTGGCAGCCCTTCCCGCGTTCGCCGGGTGATCACGACGGACCCAAATCTCAGTTGTCGTTTCAAAGTAGCTTTTGGCGAAGACCCCGCTACGCTTGGCAAATATGACGTGCTGGTTCTGGTGGCAAAGGCGCTGGCAGCCTGGCAGGAAACTCTTGTAACAGAGAAATCCGCCTTTGATCATTTTCGCGACGCCCTGGAAACAGGCGACACCAGGGCCATGAACGCCTACCCGGCTGCAGCAAAGCGCGGGTTAAAAATATTTGCCGGAGAAGGCCGCTGCACCTTTTGCCACCTTGGCCCCGATTTCAGCAATGGTGAATTTGGCAACATCGGCGTGCCGTTTTTTATCGCCAAAGGCAAAGTTGATCCGGGCCGCTATGGCGGCATTAAGATACTGAAAAAAAGCCAATACAATCTGTTAGGCAGGTTCAACGATGATAAATCCGCCAAAACAAAAGTGCGGACCCGCCATGTCCTGCAGCAGCATCGCAACTGGGGTGAATTCAAGGTGCCGTCGCTGCGCAACGTCGCCCTGACCGCCCCCTATATGCACAACGGCAGCGTTGCCACCCTGGCCGATGTTGTTGAATTCTATTCTGACCTGGACGAAGAACGCTTGCATACGGATGGTGAAAAGATCCTGCGCCCGCTTAGGTTACCGGATCAGGGTAAAGCTGATTTGCTGGCCTTCCTGCAAACCTTGTCCGCCCCGTTGTCAGCAACGATCAAGGCATCTTCTGTACCTTCAGATTGCGCCACGGTAAAAAACTGATCGTTGGAAATTCAGTTTTCCAAATCCACAACATTGTCCCGCATCTTACGCATCACGTTCAGGAATACTTCCAGATTTTCCGGATCAATCCCCCTGATCAGATTTTGTTCCCGCCCGAGCGCGACCCGCAGAATATTATCGTGAAGCTCATACCCTCTGTCGTTCAGCCACCAGATTTTGCGACGAGGGTCACGCTCTGAAGACTTGAAACCGAGATAATCATTTTGTTGCAACTGGCGCAAAGCACGACTGGTGGCAGCCTTGTCGAGGGAAATAACTTCGCAAATGCGTTGGGCCGGGATGCGTGGCTCGATCGCCAGCATGGAAACAACCCTCCATTCCACGATTCCGATATTAAACTTCTCAAGATAGATACGCGACGCGCCCCGCGACAGGGCATTGTTTATGGCGGCAAAAAAGTAGGGAATATAGGTAGACGGATCGACGACAGGACGTCCGTCCTGTTGTTTCGTCGGACTGGACAAACGTCCTTCGGGACACGTCTCTTGAGGGTTCTGTTCGCGATCCATTATCTGATCATCAGCTTTGTTTTCCGTGAAATGTAACAGGCAAAGTATCAAGTGCCCGGATCGAATGATTGGGCCGCCAAATGGCTTCACCGGCAAACTCAATGCCACCAACCTTGTTTGCCAATGCAGTTGATACGGCTTCGACTTCGGCCCTGGCAATCACCTGACCGACGCAGCCGTGAATGCCCTGCCCCATGGCAAGGTGCCCTGCCGGCATCCTTTTGATATCAAATTTGTCAGGCTCTGGAAACTGTTGTTCATCCCGGTTCGCGGCACCCAGCGAACACATGATTTTTGTCCCATCGACTATTTTGACACCGCTGACTTCAGTATCAACATTTACCGTTCTGAAAAAGGAATGGACGGGGGACGTAAAGCGCAAAATTTCCTCGAAGGCCGGCCGGGCCAACTTCGGATCCGCCTTCAATATGTCGAACTGTTCCGGATAGGTCGCAAAGCACCAGATCATGCTGCCGATACCCGTGACAGTGGTGTCTACGCCTGCTGACAATAACGAACGCACCAGCATGCCTGCTTCTTCCAAAGTGATCTCATCTTCGTCTGCCGCGGCATAAATCGTGGCCCCGATCCCGTCTGCTGACAGGTTCTCACGTTTGCAGCGTTCAGTGATCCACGGCACGATGTCCGGCCCTTGCGCCATGGCCTTGCGGCGCAACTCGTTATCAGGGCCAAGGGCGTTAAAGACCATGGCACCATAATCCACCAGGCGTCTTGAATCAGTTTCGCTCAGACCCACCGCTGCCGGAAAGACGGTTGTTGTGTAGGCTTCCGCCAGTTCGACAACCATTTCGCTTGTGCCTTTAATCAGCAATTCGTCAATCAGTCGGTCTGCGGCCTGCTGGAAACTGTCTTTCAGGGCTCTGATGGCCTTGGGTGACAGGGCACGGGCAATGACGTTACGCGTTTTGGTATGGTAAGGCGGATCAACCTCGAGGACGACACTGGGGGGACGCCAGGGCTCTTCCAGCTTGAAGTCCTGCAAGCCCACCCCTCGTGACGAGACAAAACGCTCCCAGTCCGTGAAGACTTCTCGTGCTTCGGGATATCGTCCTGTCGCCAGAATGGCGTATTTGGGGATGTAGACAAACGGTCCCCTGGACCGCAGTTCACTGTAATATGCGAAGGGATCACGAAGGATGTCGTGGTCATAGGGGTCGACGTCCCAAACCGGCACATTTTCCGGTGCTTCAATCGCCATATGCCCTTCGATCATGTTCATGAGAAATCTCCCTTGCTCGTGAGTTGTGATATCAACTCGATGAGCATGATGCATCACGAGTTGTCTTGTCAACTCATTTCTGAAGAGCGATCCAATTGATCCTCATCCGCCGGTTTCCCGCCCGACAAATCAACAACCCTGTTCCAATCTCGCCGACAATTGCTTATCATCCTGACAATAAGGGATTTTTCAGGGTTCTGATTGAGAGATGGTCGAAATTTACATCGATGCTGATGCGTGTCCGGTCAAGGACGAAATAATCCGTGTTGCGGGGCGGCATGGCCTCAAGACCTGGATGGTCAGCGATGGTGGCATTCGTCCCAGTCAAAACCCTTTGGTGCAAATTGTTGTTGTGGCCCAGGGCGCCGATGCTGCTGATGAGTGGATTGCTGATCATATCCAGCAAGCCGATATCTGTGTGACCAGCGATATTCCCCTGGCAGCCAGATGTCTGGAGAACGGGGCCTTTGCCTTGAAACCCAACGGTGAAGCCTTCACGGAAAACAGCATCGGCATGGCCCTTGCCAACCGGGAACTGATGCAAACCTTGCGGGAAACAGGGGAAATAACAGGTGGCCCCCGACCGTTTAACAAGTCGGACCGCTCGGCATTTCTGGATCGACTGGAAACCACGACACAGGCGGCAATGCGACATGGCTGATGTAAATACGCATAAAAGAATAGGCGAGACGGCCTATACCTTTCGCTATTTCCCGCAGCAAAGCCCGATCCTGATTAACTATCTGGCCAGACGTGCAAATGTTGCAGCCCCTGCTGTTGACGCCCCGTTCACCTATCTTGATCTGGGCTGCGGAAATGGCATCACGGCAAATACCCTGGCGGCAGCTTCACCGAAAAGCCGTTTCTTTGGCGTTGACCATCTTCCTGAACATATCGCCAATGCCCGGGGTGTGGCGGAAGCAGGTGAGCTTGAAAATATCACTTTTATTGAATCATCCTTTCGCAATTTGGCCGAGCATGATCTGCCGCAGTTCGATTTCATTGCCTTGCACGGCATTTACAGCTGGGTCAGCGAAGCTGAGCGTTCTGACATCCGGGATGTGATCGACAAACACCTGAAGCCCGGTGGTCTCGTCTATGTCAGCTACAATGCCCTGCCCGGCAGCGCGGTGCTTGATCCCATGCGGGATCTCATCAAACAATATACAGATGCCATTTCGGGCTCCCCCAGGGAGAAAGCTGCGGAAGCGATCAAGTTTCTGACCAACCTGCAGGAAAATGACGCCCGCTACATCAAGGACAATCCGGTGGTCAGCGCCACGATCGACGACATGCGGGATCGCAATATAAATTACGTTGCCCATGAATACCTGACTGAACATTACCAGTCGTTCAGTATCAAAACGGTTGCCGCTGAAATGGCGGAAAAATCTCTCAAATATTGTTGCGGGGTGACGCAGGGACCAGCCTGGATACGCCGTAGTCAATTACGAAAGTTCCGCTATCTGCTCAGTTCACGCTCTACGCAGTTGGCGAAAGATAACCTGACCGGCATTCTCCTGAACGAAAATTTTCGCGCAGATATCTATTGCCGACCAGACCATGAACGTGTTGATGGCTCTTCGCCCAAAACCTTCATGACGTCCACTTTTGGCGCGACAAACCTGTTGCCGCAGTTACATCCACCGTCCCGCAATCTGAATTCCGAAGCGGATATGATCCTGCAAATAATCTCACCAGGTCAGGCCGACATGGGGACCTGTGCCGAGACTCCGGAAATGCAAATGCATTCCCCTGACCGGTTACATGAATTCGTTCATTACATGGTTGAAGACCAGTTTCTGTATCCCTTCGCCAACAAGGTAATAGAACCGGTTGAGCCAGCGGATGATGCTGAAAGCGACGTAGAAGGACAGACGGACGCCGCGAAGGAGCAAGAAGCTGAAGTAGAGCTGAGCTGGAATATTATCTCAGGCTATAATCGCTTCATCCTGAAAAACAGATTGCTTAGAACCGGACGCTGCGCCCTGGCATCCCCTGTTGTTGGTGACGGCATCGTAATCGATCTCATTACCGGCGTGTTTTTGCTTGCCCTGACCGAAGCCCCGGATCAGGACCCTGTCAAATTTTCAGACCGGTCTCTCAAGACATCCGGCAGGCAATGGCTGCATAGAGGCGTACCGGTCGTTGACCCGGTTGAGCGCAAAGCCCTGCTCACAAAAGATCATGTCGACTTTATGGACAACCGCCTGCCTCTGCTCGTCCGCCTGGGGATTGTCGAAAGCCAGATCATTCCTGGCGATGACAGCCCCTGACGAATAATTATGCGGCCCGGTTAACACTACTGACACAATGCTGTCAGTAGCCCCCTGATAGTTTCCCTGCATTGAACATTCACCAATCAGGGACATTGAGCATGTACACACTTTATAGCTATCCGGTTTCACAACATTCCCGCCGCGTCATTGCCTTGCTGGAAGCAGCAGGCATTGAATATGAAAACAGGCATGTCGCCCTGGATCAGGGCGATTTCATGAAGCCCGAATATCTGGCCATCAATCCAAACCACCAATTACCAACCTTGCTGGACGGCGACATCAAAATCCACGAATCCAATGCGATCCTGCGTTACCTTTGCCTGAAACATGATTTAAAAGACTGGTACCCGGACGACCTTGCCGCCCGTGCAGCCGTGGAGCAATGGCTGGACTGGGGCCAATGCCGCCTTGGTCCTGCCGTCGTTGATATTGTCCTGAACACTGTGTTCATGGGTGAAAATGGTGACAAGGACGCGATCAAACGCGGTCACAAGATAATGGCAGAACTTGCGCCCATTCTGAACGCTGGTCTTGAAGGGCGGGATTTTCTGGCCGGAGATAAACCCACAATTGCCGACTTGTCGCTTGCCAGCAATATCACTCACCTTGCCTGGGCCAAGGCTTCTCCAACCGAAGCCAACATCGTGCGCTGGCTGGATCGTGTCTGCGCTATCGACGGTTTCCGCAAAACCTTGCCACAGCAAGAAGCTGCCTGAGGCACTTTGATCTGATAGTGACTACTGCCATACTGCTGACAATCCATTACACAGGTCAGTAGTCACTTTCAGTCAGGAGAATTCCATGCGACGGGCAGACCGGTTATTCCAGATCATCCAGGTGTTGCGCGGTGCAACGCGTGCGCCGATCACGGCACAGCAACTGGCGGAGGAACTGGAAACCTCTGCGCGAACGATCTATCGCGATATAGCTGATTTAATGGCGCAGCGGGTACCGATCCGGGGTGAAGCCGGGGTCGGATATGTTCTGGAATCCGGGTACGACATGCCGCCCCTGATGTTGACCGCCGACGAAATCGAAGCCGCCTTGCTGGGTGCGCAATGGGTGGCGACCCAGGGCGACCCGGCCCTCGCCGCCGGTGCCCGTGATCTTATCGCCAAGATCAGCGATGTCGTGCCCGAAGACTTGCGGCCCACAGTGCTGAATACCGTATCCATGATGCCGCCTGTACCAGAACAGCAGGCGGACGCCATTGATATGCAGCAGCTACGCTCGTGGATCAGACGACGTGGTAAAATCCGCATCAATTACCGCGATGTAAAAGACGACACCAGTGAACGTACGATCTGGCCCATTGCGGTCGCCTATTTCCATACCGTCCGGCTGATCGTTGCCTGGTGCGAAAGCCGCGAAAACTTTCGCCACTTTCGCACGGACAGAATCAAGTCTACGGAATTCCTCGAAGATACCTACCCGACGCGGACCGAAGTCTTGCGCAAGCAATGGTGGGAACAGGAAATAGCCAATCACAAGGCTTGAGCGGGAATTATTCAACCACGTAAAAGACCGTATCTGCACCTTCATCGCGCACTGGAATAATGGCCTGGTATTCAGGTGAATTGTACCAGGCGCGGGCCGCTTCGGCTGTCTCGAACTTGAGAATGACACAACGCGGGTGGTCATGTGATCCATTCAGCACGTCTGTGACACCACCATTGAGCACAACTTCACCGCCGAACTGTTTGACCAGCGGGCCCGCCTGGCCACCGTACTCTTTCAGTTTTTCCGGATTTTTCGGGGTGGCGTTGACGATAACATATGCGCTCATTTTGAAACTCCTGTTTTCAGCTTCTGTAATGCCGGGCTCTGGCGGTATTTTGCTCACACATTTGGCTGGATGTAACGCAGTGAACCATCACCCTTGCGTGTTTCAACCCGGGGACAATTACGCACACCTGATATTCGCTCGTTACTGGACAAGTCGTGACGGTGTCTGGATGATATGGTCTGAATATCGAAACTGGAACGACAGGGACTATCATGGGAAAATTGGCAATCGTAGCCGGGTTGTTGATGCTGAAGTTACCAGCATGGGTGTCGGCCCTTTGGTATCTGGGGCGGCGCACACAAATTGATGGCAATACTCTGGATGCCAAGGCCCAGTTGATTTGCAGCGTCGTGAACCGGGTCCGGGCGTCGACAACCGAGGAAATCACCCCGGAAATCAGTCGCACGCAACTGGCGACATTTTCAAAAGTTCTGGGGGGTGGCCCGACCCCCGTTGACGACGTCACCGATATGACCGTGCCCGGCCCCGCAGGTGAGATGCCAGCGCGTTTGTACCGTCCCCGGAATGCAAAATCTGGTCCCTTGCCCATCCTGGTGTTTTATCATGGTGGCGGCTGGATTCAGGGCGATATTGATACCCATGATGAACCCTGCCGCAAGATCGCCAATGCCAGTGGTGGTCTGGTTCTGTCGATCTATTACCGACTGGCGCCTGAGCACAAATTTCCGGCGGGCGTCGATGATTGCCTTGCAGGCTTTCGCTGGGTCCGTGATCACGGTAATGAAATAGGTGCCGATACCAATCATATCGCCGTTGGTGGTGATTCGGCGGGCAGCAATCTATCAATTGTTGTTTGTCAGGAACTGGCCCGGCTTGGGGAGACCGGTCCCGGCTTTCAGTTACTGATCTATCCGGCAACAGATGCACGTATGCAAACCAAATCCTACGATCTGTTTGACGACGGCTTTTTCCTGACGCGCGAGCGTATCAACTGGTATCTACATTTATACCTGAACGATTTCGAGGCACAGAAAACGGATACGAGGTTTTCGCCCGTTTATACCGAAGACATTTCAAACCAGCCCCCTGCCCTGATCATCACCGCAGGTTTTGATCCCCTGCGTGATGAAGGCAAGCTTTATCATGAAGCGTTGTTGGCCGCTGGCGTATCTTCTGAATATAAACAGTTCGATGGTATGATCCACGGCTTCATCAATATGGCCGGGACCCTGTCTGACGGCGTGGCGGCACTGGACCTGTCAGGACAACGCCTGAAAGAAGCCTGGCAAAACTGAGTTCAGTTTTCGATAAATTGAAGAAGTTCCCTGGCCTTGAACGGCTTTTTCATCACGGCTGCAACTTCGTATTCTTCCACCAGATCTGAAAGCGGTTTACCGTTGCGTTCGGTAAAGCCCGACATGACGATGATCTTGGTATAGACCAGGGCGCGTCGGATCATCTGGATCAGTTCGATGCCTTCAAGACCCGGCATGAAGATGTCCAGCAGCAAGACATCGTAACGATTTTCATACTGCCCCTCGGTGATGTGGCGGATGACTTGTTCACTGTCACTGATGACTTTTACATCATGTCCCTTGAGGCGCAGATACGAAGAAATGGAATCTGCCAGGGCAGTTTCATCATCAACGATCAGAATTTTCAGTTTGTCTGCCATTCCAACAATCAATCCGTACAGTAAAAAAAAGGCGCCAACCCCGTAACAATTATCAGGATAGCCTCTATCGCCATCATTACCAACGGTATTGGATATTAATCTAAAGTTTCTGCACGTTAACCGGCAGTGACCTAAAAGAAAGAGGCCTGAAACAAGTCCAGGCCTCTATACTTTTTATGATGGAAACAATTTAGCGGGAATAATATTCCACCACCAGGTTTGGTTCCATCTGAACAGGGTACGGCACGTCAGCCAGATTAGGGATGCGTGTGAATGTACCTGTGCGTTTCTTGCTATCTACGTCATGGTAGTCAGCTTGCTCGCGTTCGTTGCTGTCGACAGCTTCGATCACCAGGGCCAGGTCGCGTGACTTTTCCTTGACTTCGATGACATCACCAACTGCAACGCGGTAGCTGGGGATGTTGACCTTTTTGCCATTGACCCGGATGTGTCCGTGGTTGACGAACTGACGGGCGGCGAAAACGGTTGGAACAAACTTCATGCGGTATACGACAGCATCCAGACGACGCTCCAGCAGACCGATCAGGTTTTCAGATGTATCACCCTTCACACGAACGGCTTCGTCATATGTACGACGGAACTGCTTTTCGGTGATGTTGCCGTAATAGCCTTTCAGCTTCTGCTTGGCGCGCAGCTGAATGCCGTAATCACTTGGACGGCGCTTGCGGGCCTGACCATGTTGACCGGGGCCATAATCACGGACGTTTACAGGGCTTTTGGCGCGACCCCAAAGGTTGACACCGAGGGTTCGGTTAATCTTGTATTTAGCTTCAATACGTTTGCTCATGTGCTTTGCACTCGACTTTCTATAATACCGGAATTCCCTGTTCGGCCCATGTTTGATTATGTGGCCTGGAATTCTGAGCGGATGGGTTAACAAAACAACACGGCCCCGATAGATACCGGAGCCGTGAAGAGGCGCTAATATACTCAAAAGCGACGGCGAGTCAAATGCCCGGAATACAGGGTTTTTGCGGCTTTCAGGCAGATATCCCTCTGGCCAATGTGTTTCAACGCATCACGCGACTGAAATCACGGATTATCTGCAAAAATCCCTTGTACACTGCGGGTTACAGCCCGTCCCAAAATCTCATGCTGATCTTCATCAAAATGAATGCCGTCCTTGTCACTGGAGGTAATCAATGCGCCAGCGTCCAGGAAATGGCTGCCAAAGAGACCGGCAATGCCTTCAAAATGCGGTGCAAGCTGTTGCGACAGGGCCGGGCCACCTGCAAATACATCCGCCAGCACGCTCAATCTCGCCAGGGGCGGCGGCGCGATAACCAGACTTTGCGGTATTACACCATCATTTTTCGGCGCCACTGACGCCACAATTTCCAGCAGGGGTTTGATGCCGCTGGCGATATCAAATGCCGAAAGGGAGAAGCGACTTTTCAGGTCGTTGGTCCCCAGCATGATGATCACCAGATCAAGTGGCAGGTGCGTTTCCAGACAGGGTAATAAATAGGGTTTGCCGTTTTTGTGTGCGCCGTCGATGGGGTCATCATGCACCGTTGTCCGGGCATTCAAACCTTCTTCAATAACCAGGTAATCGTCGCCGAGTTGCTGGCGCAGGATACCGGTCCAGCGCACATCCCTGTCAAATCGCTCGACGACGCCCGGCAAGACAATAGGCTTGCAGCCCCAGGTGTTGGAATCACCGTAGCAAAGGATACTTTTCATTACGTCTTCTCCGCCCGGGGTTCATCTTTTGAGGCTACTGTTTGATCTATTTGTTCTTTTTATTGAATTCGTCCAGGGCTTTTTGGCGTGCGAAGACGGTCAAGGATTTGATCACGCCGCGCAGGGTCCGCACTTCCTGTTCCCTGAGCTGGGCCTTTTGAAAAATATTACGCAGGTTCTTGACCATGTTCGGGCGCTTTTCAGGGGGTCGCAAAAAGCCGGCAGCGTCCAGTTCACCTTCCAGATGTTCAAACAGATGAACCAGGTCCTGGTTGCTGGCCATGGGTTCTGTCTTGCTGCCCAGCCGTGCCCGACCACCAGCATTACCATCCGCATGTTGATGGGTGCCGGACTGGAACCATTCATAGGCCACAAGCAAAACCGCCTGGGCCAGGTTAAGCGAGGCATAGGCGGGATTGACGGGAATGGCGATCACCGTCTGGGCCAGGGTGACATCAGCATTGCTGAGGCCATGACGCTCGGCTCCGAACAAAATGCCGACCTTGTCACTGGCATCAATTGCTTCGCGCATTTCGAAGGCGGCTTCGCGTGCCGTTGCTTCGCGTTTGAACATGTCACGTGGCCGCGCTGTCGTCGCATAAAGAAATTTCAGGTCGGCGACCGCTTCTTCGGTGGTTTCGAACACACGCACATTGTCGATCACCAGATCGGCACCGGATGAAGATGTCTGCGCCTTTTCACTGGGCCAGCCGTCGCGCGGATTAACGATACGCAAATCGGTCAGGCCAAAATTCAACATCGCCCGTGCAGCCGTGCCAATATTCTCGCCGAGTTGCGGCTCAACCAGAATTACACTTGGGCCGCCCAACACGGGAACCTGCTTTGGTATGGGTTTATGGCTGAATGTGGTCATCTTTCAGGTCTTACGATTTTGTGCGTAATGCTGCAAGTACGGATGGTGCGGAATAGAGCCCCAGCGCCACCCAGATACAGCCAAACGTCACAAGGTGCGTGTTGGTCAGGGTTTCGCCCCACAGCCACACAGCCCCTACCAGATGCAGTGTCGGTGCGATGTACTGCAGCAAGCCAACTGTCGCCAGACGCAGACGCCTGGCACCTTCGGTAAACAGGATCAACGGTACCGCCGTCAGCACGCCGACAATTGCCATACTGAATATCGTTTGTGAATCTCCACCAACAACGACCGCCTGTCCTTGCGTCTGCACCCACCAGATCCATGCAATGGCGAATGGCATCAACATCGCAGTTTCGATCAACAAACCTTCAATCGCCTCGACCTTCGCCACCTTGCGGGCATAGCCATATAAACCAAACAGCACGGCCATGCCCAAAGAAGCCCAGGGGAAAGAACCCAGCGTCAGGGTTTGGTTCAAAACACCCGCGGCGGCAATCAAAACCGCCAGAACCTGCAATCGTGTCAGACGCTCACCCAACAGCAAAAAGCCCAGCAGAACACTAAAAAGCGGGTTGATATAATAGCCCAGACTGACTTGCAGAACCTCGCCAATATTCACGGCATAAACAAACACCCACCAGTTCAGCCCCAGCAAACAGGTTGTAATGGCAAGGGATCCCAAAATACGGCGTGATCGCACGGCGTTGCGCAAACGTCGCCAGCGCCTGGTGACCAGGACAAGCAGCAGCAAAAAGGCAAAGCTGGAGATGGTCCGCCACGACAGGGTTTCAATCGCGGGCACATGATCAACAAGCTTGAAGAGATTTGGCAAACCGCCCCAGAGCAGAAAGGCACCTAAGCCGAATGCCAGTCCTTTTTTCGCTTCTGCGGCTTCTTCTTCGAGAGACGGCATTGAAGTCAGTGGTCGATCAGGCCGATGTGCCGGCCGGGGCACCATCGCGGAACAGCTTGTAGACAATCGAATCAATCAGGGCCTGAAAAGACGCATCGACGATGTTCGGTGAAACGCCAACGGTCGACCAGCGATTGCCATCGCCATCGATACTTTCAATCATTACCCGGGTTACAGCCCCCGTACCTTCCTGGCTGAGGATACGCACCTTGTAGTCCGCAAGTTCGATATCTTCGATGTACGACGAATATTTCCCCAGATCCTTGCGCAAGGCTTCATCGAGGGCGTTCACCGGACCATTGCCTTCTCCGGCGGACATCAATGTTTCATCGTCGACGGTTACTTTCACTGTCGCTTCGGAAACGGTGACCAGTTCACCCCTGGCGTTATGCCGACGCTCGACCATGACCCGGAAGCTGTCGACGGCGAAATAGGCAGGGACTTCGCCCAGCGCACGTCGGGCCATCAGTTCGAAACTGGCTTCGGCCCCATCATAGGTATAGCCCTGAAATTCCTTGTCCTTGACCTCGTTGACCAGCGCCATCAGACGTTTGTCATCCGGTGCCACTTCAATTCCCATATCGGCAAGTTGCATCAGGACATTGGCCTTGCCGGCCTGATCGGAAATCAGGATGTGACGTTTGTTGCCAATGGATTCTGGCGGAACATGTTCGTAGGTTCGGGGGTCTTTCAGAACGGCTGAACCATGCACACCGCCCTTGTGGGCAAAGGCGGCTGATCCAACATAAGGCGCATGGGCGTCGGGTGCCTTGTTCAGCAATTCATACAGCAGACGCGACGTGTGGGTCAGGGTTTTCAGTCCCTGTTCATTGATGCCGGTCTCAAAACGATCGGCATATTCAGATTTCAGCATCAGGGTCGGGATGATCGATACCAGGTTTGCGTTGCCACAACGTTCACCCAGTCCGTTGAGACTGCCCTGGATATGGCGCACGCCCGCATTGACCGCCGCCAGTGTATTGGCCACAGCATTTTCGGTATCGTTGTGACAATGGATACCAAGACGATCACCCGGGATGTACGCAATGACTTCCTCGACAATGCGCCCGATCTCATGCGGCAAGGTGCCACCATTGGTATCGCACAAGACGATCCAGCGGGCTCCGGCCTCAAAGGCTGACTTGATACAATTCAGGGAAAATTCCGGATTGGATTTATAGCCATCGAAAAAGTGTTCGGCATCAAACAAGGCTTCACCGGCCCGCTCAACAGCAGCGGCGACACTGTCACCAATCAGCTCGACGGCTTCAACCAGATCAATGCCAAGTGCGACCTCAGCCTGATAGTCCCAGGTCTTGCCGAACAGACAAACGGCGTCCACATCGGCATCGATCACGGCAACCAGACCTGGATCATTGTGCGCACTGCGCCCGGCCCGGCGGGTCATACCAAAAGAAGTGAATTTGGCATTTTTCAGTTTGGGCCGGTTCTCGAACAGTTCGGTATCCGTCTGGTTGGCACCAGGCCAGCCACCTTCAATATAGTCTATGCCAATGCGGTCCAGGGCTTCGGCAATGATGTACTTGTCTTCAACAGAAAAATCGACGCCTTGCGTCTGATTGCCATCACGCAACGTCGTATCAAACAGGTAAAGCCGTTCTTTGGCCTGGTCTGTTGTCTCTGACATGACCGTTTCCTTTAGAAGTTCGCCCGGCAGTTCAGCTCAGGCACATATACAATACTGGTTTCTGTCGTGTTTTCAGCTGGTCCGCCGCCAGGTCGTTCCATCCGCGCCGTCTTCCAGCGTAATATTAGCATCCAGCAACAAATCACGAATGATGTCCGAGGTTTTAAACTCGCGATGTTCACGCGCGAGGGTGCGAAAGTCGATCAACAAATTGATGCACAATTCATAGATCGTGCCTTGTTGTTCGTCGGTCATCTCATCCCATTTGGCAATTGCTGCGGTCACCTGACTATCAATCCGGTTCGCAATTTCTGGCAAAGGCTCCGCCAGTTTGTTCATGAAGGAGATATCATACTCCACAACGCCTGAACCCTTGAACCAGGCATCAGCCGAATTCAGCAACACACCCATCAAGTTGGCACCGCCCCGCAATTGCCCGGCAGCAACAGCATCCCCCTGGGAAGCCGCATTCGCCAGTTCATGCAAAACCGCGATGGCTTTTGGCGTATTCATATCGTCTTCCAGCGCGTCGACCACAGCCTCACAAGTCGTGGGTTCTGCGTCTCCGGCAGCACGGTACCAGCGATCCAGAATTTTCCGGGCCTGGGATACGCCCTCTTCTGTCCAGTCCAGGGGCTGGCGATAATGCGTCGACAACATGTTCAGACGCAACGCCTCACCCGGTGCCTTGGTCAGAAGGTCCCGCACCAGCAAGACATTGCCGATGGATTTGGACATCTTTTCGCCTTCAACCGTCAGAAAGCCGTTGTGCACCCAGTAGCGGGCAAATTCGGCTTCGTCATGGGCACAGGTCGACTGGGCGACTTCATTTTCGTGGTGCGGAAAAACAAGATCGCGACCACCGCCATGGATGTCAAAAGTCAGGCCCAGATATTCGCGTGCCATGGCCGAGCATTCAATGTGCCAGCCCGGACGACCAAAACCCCAGGGGCTGTCCCATCCGGGTTGGTTACCTGTTGACGGTTTCCACAAGACAAAATCCGCCGGGTCCTTTTTATAGGGTGCGACCTCGACACGGGCACCGGCAATCATCTCATCCCGGTTGCGACCGGAAAGCTTGCCATAATTTTCATCCGTCGCCACAGCGAACAGGACATGTCCGTCTGCTTCATAGGCATTGCCACGGGCGATCAGGCGCTCGGTCATTGCGATCATCTGCTCGACATGATCGGTCGCACGAGGCTCAATATCCGGCGGCAAGGCACCCAGGGCTGCCATATCTTCGTGGTAGGCATCCGTTGTGCGCACCGTGATATCTTCAATTTTTTCGCCGGTTTTTTCTGCAGCCGCAATGATCTTGTCATCGACATCAGTAATGTTGCGGACATAGCGCACATGTTCGTAGGACGTTTTCAGCAAACGATACAGCACATCAAAAACGACGACCGGGCGTGCATTGCCAACATGGGCAAAGTCATAAACGGTCGGGCCGCAGACATACATACCCACGCGTCCTGGCGACAGGGGTTCGAATAGTTGTTTTTCACGCGTCCTGGTGTTGTACAAGGAAAGAGCCACGAAACCGGTCCTCTAGAGCATCTTTGATAATTATTATTACGAACAGTTCCGCTCCGGCACAGGCCGTCGAAAAACACGAAAAATCATAGGTTAATTCAGTCCGACAGGTAACACGTTCTGTATCCATGGTCCAATACAGAAGCCATATTGAAGCCGATTTTGGCCAATTCAGCCCGGAATTAATCCCGCCTGGCGTCCCTGAAACGGTTTGTAATGGGATATCGCCGGTCCCGGCCGAAGTTCCGGCCACCAATTTTAACCCCGGGTGGGGCCTGGCGACGTTTATACTCGGCGATATTCAACAAATGCTCGATCCGCCGGACATCTTCAGCCGAATGTCCCCGCGCGACAATCTCGTCAAAGGGTAACTCATCTTCAACCAGGCAGATCAACATATCGTCCAGCGCTTCATAGGGCGGCAGATTATCCTGATCGGTCTGGTTCTCACGCAATTCAGCCGTTGGTGGTTTGTCGATGATATTGACCGGAATGACCTCTCCGCCCGGTGCATCCAACCGTCCGACCGGCACATGCGCATTACGCCAGCGTGCCAGATCAAACACCACGGTTTTGTAGACGTCTTTCAGAACCGAAAAACCACCGCACATGTCACCGTACAAAGTCGCATAACCGACGGACATCTCCGACTTGTTCCCGGTCGTCAGAACCATGTCACCAAACTTGTTGCTGAGCGCCATCAAGGTCACGCCGCGAATACGGGCCTGAATATTTTCTTCCGTTGTATCGGCATCAGTGTCCGCGAACTGGTCCACCAACATGGCCTCATAGCTTTCAACAGCCGGTTTGATGGCGATGCTGTCATATCGGACTCCAAGGGCATCGGCACATTGTTTGGCATCACCCAGGCTTTCATCACCTGTGAAGCGCGATGGCATCATCACGCAATGCACCTTGTCTGCCCCCAGGGCATCGACGGCAACGGCAGCGGATACAGCCGAATCAATGCCGCCTGACATACCCAACACAACACCGGGAAAATGGTTTTTCTGCACATAATCTTCCAGGCCGACGACCATGGCGGACCAGATGCCTGCCAGCTCGTCTGGCTGCGGTGTTTTTTCACCCGGCGCGCAGACCCAGCCTTGTGGCCCCTTGGCCCACTGGCTGACATCGACACATTCCTGCCACGAAGGCATTTGCAGTGTCATCTCGCCATCAGCGTTCAACACAAACGACGCGCCATCAAATACCAGTTCATCCTGGCCACCGAACTGGTTCAGATACACCAGCGGCAGTCCGGTTTCGCGAATACGGGCCTGCATTAAATCGAACCGGGTCTGGGTCTTGCCGGATTCAAAGGGCGAGCCATTCAGAACCAACAGGATTTCAGCGCCCCGGTTCGCCAGGTGCCGCGTAATTTCAGGCGTCCAGACATCCTCACAAATGGGGACACCAAGTTTCACACCTCTGAATTCAAGGGGCTCAGGCATCTCGCCCGGGACAAAAACCCGAACTTCGTCAAAAACACCGTAATTGGGCAAGTCGACTTTATGCCGAACACCGGCCACTTCACCGCCATCCAGCAACAACACCGAATTGTGTGACAAACGGGCCTTACCACCTTTCAAGGGGGCCGGATCGGTTGTTCGCCACGGGGCCCCTAACAATATGGCAGGACCACCATCAGCCGTTTCCGCAGCAAGCGCGTAAACCGTTTTCTCGACTGCATCCAGAAAAGAAGTCCGCAAGACCAGGTCTTCCGGGGGATAGCCGACAATCATCAATTCACTGGTCATTAACAGGTCTGCACCTGCCAAGGCCGCCTGTTCACGGGCCTGGCGTACCAGATCGGCATTTCCTTCAAGGTCACCAACTCGCGGGTTCAGCTGGGCCAGGGCGATGGCTAATTGATCAGTCATGTCATTTATTTAGCCTGCCCGAAGACGGCGCACAATAAGGACGGTGAAAAATCACCCGGTCTAATTCCGGTTGTTTGCTTGTCGAGTAGCCCCTGTTATCCCATATAATCAATCACAATCGATAATCATCCCAAAAATCAGGAACCAACACCATGCGTAACAGCAACCGTCGCATTGTTCTGGCAGAACGCCCCGTAGGCATGCCCGACGAAAACACCTTCCGTATGGAAGAACAACCAATCCCCGAACCCGGTCCCGGTGAAATCATGTACCGGTCTGACTGGTTGTCACTGGACCCGTATATGCGCGGTCGCATGGTCGATGCTCCGTCCTATGTGCCGCCGGTACAAATTGGTGAAGTCATGACGGGCGCCACTGTTGGCGAAGTTATCAAGTCCAATAACCCGGCCTTCAAAGAAGGTGACTGGGTTGAAGGTCGACTTGGGTGGCAGGATTATTCTGTTGGTGGACCCGCGGATATGCGCATCATCGACACCGGTGATCTGCCAAAATCCCTGGCTCTGGGTGCCCTTGGTATGCCTGGCAACACGGCCTATTTCGGCCTGCTGGATGTGGGTGAAGCCCGTGTCGGTGACACCGTTGTTGTTTCTGCTGCCTCCGGTGCCGTGGGTGCCATGGTCGGTCAGATCGCCAAACTGTCGGGTTGTCGCGTTGTCGGCATAGCCGGATCACAGGACAAGATCGACTATGTCACAAAGGAACTCGGTTTTGATGCCTGCATCAATTACAAGGATTGTGCCGATACCAATGCCCTGTCAAAAGCCCTGAAGGCTGTTTGTCCGGCGGGTATCGACGTCTTTTTTGACAATGTTGGTGGCTGGGTGTTTGACGCAGTGATGCCGCTGATTAATTTGCGCGCCCGTGTTGTGATTTGCGGCATGATTTCGCAATACAATCTGACCGAAATGGAAATGGCACCGCGGACGACTCGTCACTTGCTGGTCAAGCGCGCCAAGATGCAGGGCCTGATCGTATTTGATTTTCTGTCCCGCTATCCAGAATCCCTGGAACGCCTGACCCGCTGGATTCAAAACGGCGACATCAAATACAAGGAAGACATTACTGTTGGACTTGAGAATGCCCCGGCAGGCTTCAATCGTCTTATGGAAGGCAAAAACTTCGGCAAGGCAGTCGTGAAGATTACCGAGGACTGACGAAAACCACCCGTAGCGCTGGCTAATTGGTAAAAGAACCAATTGGCCCTCTATGGAAGGCAAAAACTTCGGCAAGGCAGTCGTGAAGATTACCGAGGACTAAGAGCTACTTCCAAATCTATGATCAAGCCCCGAAGGATGTGAGTATAATTCTTCGGGGCTTTTTTATTGATTCAAGAACCCAAAAAATAACGGGCCGGCGGATCACTCCACCGGCCCGAACCCTGATGCAAAAGCCGACACGGGGGGCGCTCTGGCTTCTGCATCTGGTTGAGATTGTCACCAAACTCGAGGATGAACTTAAGGTGTTGATGTAACCGTAATATGTCGATATGCCGGTTTTTCGTAACTGCTTTGTAACAATTACTTTTTAAGCAGAAACTCGCGTCCGATCTTGACGGTCTGTACGCCGTCATAGGAAACAATATCCGCTGTGGCATAGGTCTCAGCCCAGTTTTCCGGCAAAAATGATCCGGTTCCCACTACGTCAATGGGTGCTGAAACACTGCCCATAACCCGACATTTAGCCGCACTGAAACCGGAGCTGACAACAATCTTCACGTTGGGGTAGCCCGCAGTGTCCAGAATTTCACGCAAATGGTATACTGCCGCAGCAGAAACACCGGTTCCCACCAGCCATTTCAATTCGTTTTCACTGCGGTATTCCCGAATACCTTCAGGTGCATGGCGTTCCAGCACGGCGTAAGAGCTTTGCGGGTTCAAACCTTCCACAAAACGACCACCGTGCGTATCCAGGCGGATTGATAATTGCCCGGCTGCTGCCAACTCTGGAAATCTTTTGCAGACCTCCAGGGTATCGGTCACTTCCTGGCCAAAAAAATCGACCAGAACGACGAGCGGTACTTTCGGGAAAGTATCGTGAAACATTTCGGCGGCGCGCAAAGTTGAACCGGCATAACCGATCAGGGCATGGGGCATGGTGCCCAACCCTTCGTCCTGGCCAAACCAGTGGGCTGTCGCATCAGTTGCGTTGCCGACAAATCCAACGGCACCGACATCACGTCGCGCAGCTTCTGATCCAACCGAGGCCGCATAAGCCATCAGGTTGGCCATTTCTTTTCCGGCACAATGGCGGGCATCAAAAGCCATAAAGCCTGACTTTGGCAGCGCCGCACACATGTCATAGGCGTTCATGGCGGCAACGCAGGCCGCACCAATTTTTTGCAGATACAGGGTTTCCATGTCGACCAGATCGACGAAAGAACCCGTGATGTACAGCAAGGGTTCACCACCGCCTGCTTCTTCGCCTTCCTTGAAACGCTCTTCAATATCTACCTTGATATTGCGGCGCCGGGCGATCTCGCGAATCCACTCGACAGCAATGCGGGTGGCAAAACGCACAGGCCGGCGCATGAAGACGGCATAGGTCACTGTCTTGTCACCGTGCCGTGCCACCGTCTCCCGTGTGCGGGCAAAATACTTGTCGGTCAGGGCCGAGATATCATTTTCAGCAGCCGTGGTCGTCTTGACGTCCCCCGTCATGTCCCTGCTCCGCCTAAAAAGCTTCAGCAGCGACCGCCAGAGGCGAATGCACCCGGCGTTTGCGCAAGGTGTCTGCAATCAGGAATGCCAGCTCCAGGCTCTGGGAGGCATTCAACCGCGGATCACAATGTGTGTGATAGCGATCAGCCAGGGTATGTTCCGTAATCGCCTGGGCACCACCGATACATTCTGTGACGTCCTGGCCGGTCATTTCGAAGTGAACGCCACCGGCCCACGTGCCTTCGCCTTCATGCACTTCAAAGAACTGGCGGACTTCGGTCAGAATACTGTTGAAGGGTCGGGTTTTGTATCCTGTATCAGCCTTGACGGTGTTGCCATGCATGGGGTCACAGGACCAGACGACTTTTTGTCCGGCCTTTTCAATGGCGCGAATAAGTTGTGGCAGGTTTTCATGCACATTGTTTGCGCCCATGCGCGAGATTACGGTCAGGCGACCAGCCTCGTTACGCGGGTTCAGCAGTTCACACAGGCGTACCAGATCGTCGGGATCCATTGTCGGTCCGGCCTTGATCCCGATGGGATTGCAGATGCCGCGCATATATTCGATGTGGGCACTGTCGAGCTGACGTGTGCGATCACCGATCCACAGCATATGGGCCGACGTATCGTACCAGTCACCAGAGGTCGAATCGATGCGGGTCATGGCCTGTTCGTAGCCCAGCAGCAACGCTTCGTGGGACGTGTAAAATTCGGTCTGGCGCATTTCCGGCACCGCGTCCGGCGTCACACCACAAGCCGCCATGAATTCCAGCGAGTCTGCAATGCGATCAGCCAGTTCCTGGTATTTTTCACCGGTATCTGTCCCGGCAACAAAGCCCATGTTCCAGCCATGCACCCGGTGCAAATCCGCATAACCACCTTGCGCAAAAGCGCGCAGTAGGTTCAGGGTTGCGGCGGACTGGCTGTAGACCTGCAACAATCGCTTGGGATCAGGCTCACGCTCGGCAGCTTCAAAGGCCATGCCGTTGACCATGTCACCGCGGTAGCTTGGCAATTCAACGCCGTCGATGGTTTCTGTTCCGGCGCTGCGTGGTTTGGCAAACTGACCGGCCATACGGCCAACCTTGACCACTGGCGACGCACCGGCATAGGTCATGACAACCGCCATCTGCATCAGCACACGAAACGTATCGCGGATATTGTCTGCAGAGTATTCAGCAAAGCTTTCGGCACAGTCTCCACCTTGCAACAGGAAGGCCTTGCCTTCGCCGACATCTGCCAGGGCAGCGCGCAATTTGCGGGCTTCTCCGGCAAAAACCAGCGGTGGATAACGCCGTAATTCGGCTTCCACGTCATTCAGGTCTTCACTGTTCTTGTAAACCGGCTGTTGCTCAATCGGCAAATCGCGCCAGCTATCGGGCATCCATGTGGTTGCCATAGCACTGCTCTCCAATAGATCGCATATTCAAATTTGGACCTGCATATAGGCCGTATTGGCGTCAGAATTCAAGCAATTGCGCCAAAAATCACAGAATTCAGAACAAAACGGTGACTTCCGCCGACATTCCGCTGAATAAAGTTCGCAGTCAGACACCAATTATGCGTGGATAGGTCGCTGAGGTCATGGCGTTGCCGTCTGCCAGACCGGCTTCACGCAAGGGCACACTGGTACCTGGTCGCGTGTCGTAAAATGCGTCATCGCCGGTATAGCGAACCGTATATCCCCGGCGGCGGCGATCCTGGCGCAAATTGCCACCGGCACCATGAACGGTCAGACCGTGAAAGACATAAAGGTCGCCAGGTTCCAGTTCCCAGCTGACAAAGTCATAGTCATCGATAGCCGCATCAATATCCGGCATCGGTTCATAGTCCTTGTTCTTTTCGTATTCGTCGACGCCCTTGTTCTTGCCAAATTTTTCCGGTTGAAACCAGCGGTCCCATTTGTGGGAGCCACGGACAAATTTCAGGGCCCCGCTGTCTTCGGTGACAGGGTCCAGAGACATCCAGAAAGACAGAACATGCCAGCCGCGCACAGGCCAGTACGGCTGGTCATTGTGCCAGCGGGTCGGATTTGTGGTGCCGGGTTCCTTCACAAACAACTGGTCATACAGAAGATTGACCTGCTGCGACTGAAAGAACTGCTGAGCCAACTCCGGCAAACCGGAGTTATGGCAGAAATCATGAAAACAATCATCGTTTTGCCAGATGCGCAGATTGCCATGAAAGCGGCCAACACCGTCATCGGACTCGTAGCCATGAAAGAAAGGCCCCGGCCTGGCAATATCGCGTTCAATGGCATCCGCAATTCTGGCCTGCCAGTCGGTATTGATCACACCCCTGAGAACGCAAGCCCCGTCGTCTTCATAGGCTTGTCGATCCGCGTCAGAAATCTGGAACATGGCCCCCCGCCTTCTTTATTCTATTCCGCAGCCTCTGCCTGTGGCGGCGTCCATTTATCCCGCATCGTCACAAATTCCTCGGCAGAGGTCGGATGTATGCCCAGTGTGGCATCAAACTGCTGTTTGGTCGCGCCCATTTTTACAGCAATAGCCACGCCCTGGATGATCTCGGCAGCATCGGCACCGACCATATGTACGCCTACAACTTTCTGGCTGGCCTGATCAACGATCAACTTCATGAAGGTTTGCTCGTCGTTCCCGGACAATGTGTGTTTCAGGGCGCGGAAGGTTGATTTGTACAAATCCAGTTCACCATAGTGCGCCAAAGCTTCGGCTTCGGTCATGCCCACAATGGCGCAGGACGGTTGCGAGAATACAGCATGTGGCACGTCCTTGTGATCAGGGCTGGTCGGCTCGCCAGCATACAGGGTGCGGGCCAGGGCCATGCCTTCCATCAGGGCAACGGGGGTCAGTTCAACCCGATTGGTGACATCCCCGATGGCATAGATATTGGGTACTGTTGTCTGGCTGAATTCATCCACCACAACACCGCCCCAGGCATTGCGTTCAACCCCAACGGCTTCGAGTCCGAGGCCGTCGACATTGGCGTGGCGGCCCGTGCCATACAACACCGCATCAACTTCGGTGGTGGTTCCATCCGTCAATGTCAGTGTCAGTCCTGTCGCCGTTTTTTCGATGGATGTGACATTGGTGCCTGTACGCAGGTTCAGTCCTTTTTTGACAACTTCCTTCGCCAGATGATTGCGCACATCGTCATCAAATCCGCGCAGGATTTGTTCACCGCGATAGAACAGCGTTGTCTCGGCGCCGAGTCCGTTCAGTATGCCGGCAAATTCAATGGCTATATAACCACCACCGACAACAGCGGCCCGTTTTGGCAGATCAGGCAGGTGAAATATTTCGTTGGAAGTAATGGCATGTTCGATACCAGGAACATCCGGCAATGTCGGCTTGCCCCCGGTAGCCACCAGAATGGTATCCGCAGTGACTGTTTTGCCTGCGACATCCAGGGTATGGGCATCAACGATCGTTGCCCGGCCTTTATGCATTTCAACACCGGCATTGCCGAGAATGTTGTGATAAATGCCTTCCAGGCGGTCAATTTCCTTGTCCTTGGCCGCGATCAGGGCAGGCCATGAGAAACTGCTTTCCCCCACAGTCCAGCCAAAACCGCCAGCATCTTCAAATTCTTCGGCAAAATGACTGGCATAAACCATCAGTTTTTTTGGCACGCAGCCCCGGATTACACAGGTCCCGCCAAACCGGTATTCTTCGGCAATGCCAACCCTGGCACCGAAAGATGCCGACATGCGACTGGCGCGTACACCACCAGAGCCTGCACCAATCACAAAGAGATCGTAGTCATATTCAGCCATTTTGAGTTCCATAATCCAGATAGACCGCCATCGGGCCAAAGAAAAACATCAGGTGAGAAGATAATATATAAGGCCTGATGACAATTCTGCCAGTCACCAGGTAGTCACGAAAACGCCATTTCTTTACATATGACAGTTGCTCTGACAATTTTCAGGGTCCAGGCTATAGTTTAAAGAACAATAGGGTCATTTTTGTCGGGATGGAAACCATGAGCGCACATCAGGAAGTCATTCAGGAACTCAGGCTCGACCTGGCAGCGGGGCTCCGCTGGGCAGCGCGGCACAATCTGCACGAGGGCGTCGACAATCACTTCTCCATCGCCGTGCCTGATGAAGATGGCGTGTCCAGGGGAGAACGGTTTCTGATCAACCCCTATGGCTGGCACTGGTCTGAAATAACAGCGTCCTGTCTGGTTTATTGTGACAAGGACGGCAACGTCCTGGAGGGCGACAATTGGGTCGAGAACACAGCCTTTAATATCCACTCGAAAGTCCATATCGCCAAGCCTGATGCGAAAGTCGTTTTACATACCCACCAGCCATACGCCACAGCCATCTGCACCCGCAAAAACGGACGCTTGCAAATGGCCGAACAGAACGCCCTGATGTTCAAGGATCGCATCGCTTATGACGACACCTATAACGGCCTCGCCGCTGATGGGGACGAGGGAGGACGCATTGCCAGAACCATGGGCAATCGCTCCGTCGGGTTTCTGGCAGGACATGGCGTCGTCGTCTGTGGTGCCAGCATGGCCGAAGCCTATACAGACCTGTATTACCTGGAGCGCGCCGCCATGTTCCAGGTCATGGCGGGGTCAAACGGCAGTGAACTGAATGAAGTTTCCGAAGACGTGCAAACATTGACGGCTCAGCAAATGGCCGACGATCGCCCCTTGCTCACCAGCCGCCACTTCAACGCCCTGCGCCGTATCCTGGACAAGGAAGAGCCTGAATACCGTAATTAGTCACTATCTCGTCGTGGCCGGGCCCGACCCGGCTACCCACGTCTTCCTGGCGACATCTGTCTCTAGAGACGAAAACCCCAAAGACGTAGACCCCCGGATCAAGTCCGGGGGTGACGATGGCGGTGATCTCCCTGCAACTACAGCTCAGCCAGATCCTTTGACCATCTGTCGAGGACCTGCAAGCCAAATTCTGTTGGTTGTTGCGACGGTAGACGGTCATTGGGTTCAGCAAGGCCCAGGCGACGGGCGGCGAGGCGCTTGCCATAGCACAGGAGGTGATCGACGGAATGCATCAGGAAGCTGATCAGTGGCAGGGCCTGAGTGAAAATACGGTCGGCTTCTACCTCATCTCCTGACATGAAGGTTTCGAAAATGGCCACATGGATATCGATGGTCTCGACGCCCGGGACCATACCGTCACAGCCTGCACGCAAGCTGTCGACATGTTCCAGACCATCGCGCCCGTTCAACAGCTTGAAAGCGCCGTCCGTCGCAGCGGCCAGTCCGGCGATATAGGTAGCAGGGCCTTCGGCCTTGATGATCGAAACGTTGGGATGGTTTTTGTTCAGGGTGGCGAAGCCCTGGTTGGATAAACCGATACCAATATATTCCGGAGCATTCTGAATGCCGACGGGTATCGGAGAGGCATCGGCCACGGCGCCATAAAAACGGATCAGTTCGGCTTCCGTTGCACCGCGCACGGGTGGTGGCTGCAAGACAACCCAGGCAGCCCCGTTTTCGGCAGCATGATTTACCGCTTCTGACTGACCATTGACGTTGTTTTCGGCAATGGTCACGGACAACGGAACCCGACCGGCAATTTGTTCGGCAACCCATTCGACCAGGGTGCGGCGTTCCTCCGTCGACAATTTGTTGGTTTCGGTCGCCAGTCCACCGACGGCAATGCCGTGACAGCCCGCATCGATGCAGCCATCAACCTGACGGCGCATTGCAGCGCGATCCAGTTCACCCTTGTCGCCAAAAAAGGCATAGAGCATCGGATAGATGCCGCGAATATCTTCAAGATTTCCGTTATTTGTCATCACTCGTTAACTGTAACCGGAAAAATCATGGATTTACATTGTGTCAGGGAAAGTATCCTGATTTATGAGTCCTGTGATGTTAATCAGGAGCGTTGAATGAGCGATCGTGCCACGACCACAAGTAGCTGGCCAGCCAATAAACCTGTCGATAACAGGGAAGACTGGAAGCGATTTGAAGCCAGTGACAAGGCTGCCGGTTTTGAAATCAGCGACGATTTTGAACGCTTCGACCAGCGCGACGACATGTTCAATCGTGCTTTCTGGGATGACGAAGTGATCTCGGATCACGTTACAGCATTCTTCCAGGCCTACATTCACCCATCCCCGCGAAAAGCTGACGGCTTTACCCAATGGGATTACGCTTTGCTGAATGCCTCCTGGTCGGTTTCGAACGAATTCTCCGCGCGCGGTGGCAAAAAGGGCGTGCGCGAAGGCTTCCTGGATTCTTTCAAGAAATTTACGCCACTGGCACCCACCCAGGTTGAAACAGACGATCTGGAGGCTGTTAGCAAGCGTCTGAAAAAGGCCGCTGAATTTCTGGGTGCGGACGCGTTCGGCATTACTGAATATGACGAACGATGGGCCTATGCCTCCATTGCTGACGTGCGCACTAACGAGCGCGAGGAAAAGTTCAATCCTGTTACCGAAGGCATGACCAGTGTCATCGTTGTTGGGCACGGCATGGATTTTGGCCTGGTACAATCATATCCATCCGCCCTTGGCGCGTCAGCCACGGGCCGGGAATATTCGCGCGAAGCCGCTGTGGCAACCTCCATCGCCAGCTTTATTCAGGGTCTGGGATATAACGCCATCGCATCATCCAATGATTCTGCTGTCACCATTCCCTATGCCATCAAGGCGGGCCTTGGTGAATATGGCCGTAACCAGATGATCATCACGCCTGATCATGGACCCCGCATCCGGTTTTCAAAAATCTTCACTGACATGCCGCTGGCCCATAACAAGCCGGTCAAATACGGTGTCACCGAGACCTGTAATCAGTGCCAGAAATGTGCCGACGCCTGTCCACCCAAGGCGCTGCCTTTTGGGCCCCCGAAAGAAGGTGGTGAAAACCGCTCCACCATCAAGGGCGTCAAGAAATGGTCTGCCAATTGTGAGAAGTGTTTTTCTTACTGGACAAGAATGCGCGCCGATTGCGCCATTTGTATGCGGGTCTGCCCCTACAACAAGGACTACAGCAAATGGTACATGCGCCTGTTCAGGGATTTGCTGAACTCGCCTTTGCGGGGACTGATGTTGTGGCTGGACGACAAGATGGAATTCGAGAAACGAAAGCCACCGCGTGAATGGTGGGGTGATACTCCAGCGCCTTAAAGCCGGATTGTCGCGAACAACTCAGGCCTTTTTCTCCCAGCCGCCCGTCGGTGTTTGCTGCCAGTAAGTTAAATCATGTCCGGCATCCATGCGCGTTTTCCAGCGCCCACGGGCAGCCTGGACAGCTTCTTCGTCATGCCCGTCGAACAGGTCCAGCACCCGGTTGAACTTGCCAAAATCCGTCACATCAACACCATCAACCAAGGCCAGAACGGTGGCCGCATTGGGGTTTTCATCGTGGGTTGTCAGATAGATCGGCTGGTCCGCAGCGGGTCCGTCTTCGCCGGTTCCATGAGGCAAAAAGCTGTCCGGATCATAAGTCCATAAGGCTGCATTCAACTCGGCAATATGCTCTTCAGATCCGGCGATAACGACCGTACGCATCCCGGCGGAATGCGCTTTTTCGAGGATTTTGGGCAGCGCGACTTTCAAAGGTGTGCGTTCCAGATGGTAGAAACTGACCTCAGTCATCGCCCTGCCCGATCCTGCCTCAGACTTCGTAATTATCGGCGACCAGACGGTCCAGCAGACGTACACCGAAACCGGTGCCGCCCTTTGGTACAGTTGGCTTGCCTTTGTTTGACCAGGTCATGCCTGCAATATCCAGGTGCGCCCATTTGGTATCATTGGTAAAGCGCTTGAGGAACTGGGCGGCTGTAATTGAGCCACCGCCTTCACGGCCTGTGTTTTTGACGTCGGCAATTTCGGAGCTGATGTTATTGTCATATTCCTGGTGCAACGGCATGCGCCAGACCAGTTCATCTTCATCGTTCCCGGCTTTGCTCAACGCATTTGCCAGATCATCGTCAGAGGCAAACAAACCTGCATGTACATGCCCCAGAGACATGATAATCGCGCCGGTCAAGGTTGCCAGGTCAATCATGGCGGTTGGCTTGAAGCGCTTTTGTGTGTACCAGAGCGCATCGGCCAACACGAGGCGGCCTTCGGCGTCGGTATTGTCGATTTCAATGGTTTGACCGGACATGGACTTCACAACGTCACCGGGACGCTGCGCTGTTCCTGACGGCATGTTCTCGACCAGACCAATAACACCAACGATATTGGCTTTGGCCTTGCGACCGGCCAGAGCCGTCATCAAGCCGACAACAACACCGGCGCCGCCCATGTCCCACTTCATATCACCCATACCAGCACCTGGCTTGAGAGAAATGCCGCCTGAATCAAAGGTGACACCTTTGCCGACGATGGCCAGAGGCTTTTGTTTGGCACTGGCAGGTGCGCCGTTCCACTGCATCACAACCACATGGGCTTCATGCTGACTGCCAGCGGCAACACCCAGCAGAGCATTCATGCCCAGTTTGGCAAGCCGGGCCGCACCCATGACTTCAACTTTGACCCCAAGCTTCGTAAGCTTTTTGGCCTCTGCGGCGAAAGAAGCCGGATAGAGTACATTGCCAGGCTCGGATACCAGATTACGGGTGACTTCAACGCCATCTGCAATCCGGCTTTTGACAACCAGGGCTTTCCTGGCTGCGGCTGCGCCTTTGACAGCGACGGAAACATTTTTCAGGGTTGGTTTTTTCTCGGCTTTTTCTGTGGTGCGGTATTTGTCAAAGCGGTAGCTGCCAAGCCGTGCGCCAAAGGCAATTTCTGCAGCCGCATCGGCAGCGGCAATTTTGCCAAGCTTTCCGCGCACTGTATCAACGACAATGGTCAGCTGCTTTTCACCAACACCGTTCATTTGCCCGACCAGCTTGCCACCGGCATTCTGCAGACCCAGCACATTAACTTTTTCTGCTTCACCCAGTCCAAACAACACAATACGGCTGACCGAAAGACCTGCTGGCGCATTGATCCCGAGCATTTGTCCCTTGGCCCCTGTAAAACGACCGTTGCCCATGGCTTTCGACAAGGCCCCGTTTGTCTTTTTGTCGAGGGCTTTGGCCGTGGCACCCATGGCCTTGTCAGCGTGCACTGCGACAGCAACGGCACCCGCACGTGGAAGGGAAAGTTCGGAAACGGAGATTTTCATTTTGAAGTCCTGAATTGGTTAGTTCACAACAAGAGGGCTACGTCGCGCGCGCCCTCAGAATTGGCGCTATCTTATCGTGCCGGGCGACAATTAAAAGCCCTGGCAGGGATCATCTTGTTCGCGATGAAAATATCTGCTTTCTGGTACACTCCCGGACCAGGACGTGCTAGGTAGAATGGGTTCCGAAAAACAGGTATAACGCACCGTATGAACGGTCTGAATCGCTATATTTTCCGCCAGCTCATGGCACCACTGGTGTTTATCACACTGGTGCTGACGGGTGTTGTCTGGCTGACCCAGAGTTTGCGCTTCGTTGACATGATCGTGAACCGTGGCCTGTCTGCCGGAGAATTTCTGTATGTCACCCTGCTTTTGATGCCGGGCGTTCTGGTTCTGATCCTGCCCATCGCACTTTTTTGCGCTGTCCTGTTCGCCTATCACCGGCTGAACTATGACAGTGAACTGGTCGTTATGCGCTCCGCCGGCATGAGCCAGCGCGCATTGGTGTTTCCGGCCCTTGTCATGGCGATGGTGGTTGTTGTTATCAGCTACGTTTTTGTCATGTACCTGACCCCGCTGGGCTTTCGAACCTTCAAGGATAGCCATGACTCGGTCCGCAGCAACTATGCGTCAGTCTTGATCCAGGAAGGTGTGTTCAACGAACTGATGCGAGGAATCACGGTCTATGTAAGGGCACGTGGGGATGATGGTGAGCTGTTGGGCATCCTGGTGCACGACAATCGCGACGTTCTGAAACCGGTTACTGTCATGGCCGAACGGGGTTTGTTGCTTGAAACCAGACAAGGCCCCCGATTTGTTATGGAAAATGGCAATCGACAGGAAATTGCCAAAAATTCCGGCCAGCTGTCCCTTTTATACTTTGACAAATACGCCCTCGACCTTGGCCGACTGGCCTCTCCCGGCGGCAAGCGCTGGCGAGAACCGGGCGAGCGCTATATGTCCGAGTTGATTAATCTTGAAGACAATAATGATGATCGCAAGAATGCCAATCGTATGATGGCGGAAGTGCACAAGCGCATCAGCCAGCCTTTGCATGCGTTTGTCCTTGTCTTGATTGCCCTGGCCGGTTTGTTGTCCGGTGAATTCGATCGACGTGGCGAATGGCAACGTATCGCCTTTGTCTCCTGTGCGGCATTGTTGTTCGAAATTAGTGCCCTGGCACTTGTCCCTCTTGTCAGCAAGTCGCCGTCCCTGACACCCACCATGTATCTGAGTATATTGATCGCCGGTGCAATAGCAATCTGGTGGCTGGGTCGTAATGCCCGACACCTGAATCGGGGTCGCGGCAATGCACCGGAGCCTGCGGCATGAGGATATCTCCGGTCCTGTCGTTTTATATTGCCAAGCGGTTTTTGCTTGATATCGGGCTGATATTTGCCGTTCTGCTAGGCTTGATCTTCATTGGTGACCTGGTTGAATTGATGCGACGCGCCTGGAACAAGGACACCGTAACAATCTGGCTGACGATTGAACTGGCTTTGCTCAAACTGCCCTATATGGCGCAAAAAGTAGCCCCTTTTTCTGCCTTGTTTGGCTGCATGCTGGCATTTGTCCGCCTGACCCGCACGCACCAGTTGGTGGTGGCGCGTTCCGCCGGAATATCGGTTTGGCAGTTTATGTTGCCAGCCGTGGCAATCGCCTTCATCGGTGGCGGTCTGATGGTGACGATTTTCAATCCCCTTGTCTCCGCCACCATGTCGCGCTTTGAACAACTTGAAGCAGAACATTTCCGTGGCCGGGCAAGTTCCCTAGCTGTTTCCGCTTCTGGTCTTTGGCTGCGCCAGGCGGATGCCGGAGGGCAATCGGTTATCCATGCCTTACGCGTGACCGGCGAAGGCACGGAACTTGAAAACGTTATTATCTTTTTGTATAGCGGCAAGGATCGATTTACCGGCCGCATTGATGCCAAATCAGCCGTTCTGGAGCCAGGATATTGGCGCCTGAATGATGCTCTGGTCACAGCGCCAAACGAAACAGCCATCAGACACAAAAGCTGGCGTCTGAAAACGACCCTGACCCTTGAGCAAATCCAGGACAGTTTTGCTTCGCCGGATACCATGTCGTTCTGGGACTTGCCTGATTTCATCAACACCCTGGAAGCGGCAGGCTTTTCGGCCTTGCGCCACCGCCTGCATTGGCATTCACTGCTGGCGGCTCCCTTGCTGTTGTTTGCCATGGTGCTTCTGGCCGCAAGTTTTTCCCTCCGTCTTACGCGTAGCGGCGGCATTGGTCTGTTGATGGCTGGCGGCGTCGGTGCCGGTTTCCTGCTTTATTTTCTGACCGATGTCTCGCTGGCATTGGGCATGTCGGGTGGCATTCCCGTCATACTGGCGGCCTGGGCCCCGGCCTTGACCAGTACATTGCTGGGGCTGGCCACCTTGCTGCACCTTGAGGACGGCTGATGCGGATCCTGAAACGACGCCTCTCCCGGTTTGCCTTGTGGACAATACTTGTGCTGGCCCAAACCGGTAATCCAGTACTGGCTCAATCAGCAAATAAACAGGACGACGTTCTGTTTTCCGCTGATGCGATGTCCCATGATCAGGAGCTTGGTATTGTCCAGGCGACAGGCAATGTGGAAATCGCCAGCGGGGATCGTATCCTCAGGGCAGATGCCGTTTCTTATAATCAGCGCACCGAAGTCGTCTCGGCATCCGGCAATGTCGCCATAATGGAGCCCACGGGTGAAGTCCTGTTTGTCGATTATGCAGAACTGGAAGAAGGTCTTAAAACAGGTTTTGTCAAAAGCCTGCGGCTACTCCTGACGGATAAATCCAGATTTGCTGCGGCGTCTGCAGTGCGCCAGAATGGCAACAAGACAGTAATGTCACGGGCTGTTTACTCAGCCTGTAATCTTTGCCCCAAAAATCCTGATCGGGCACCTCTCTGGCAAATCAAGGCAATTGAGGTTGTACATAACCAGGCCGCAAAACGGATCGACTACAAGGATGCGTTTCTTGAAGTATACGGTGTGCCCATTTTATACACTCCTTTTTTCTCCCACCCGGATCCGACGGTCAAAGCCAAAACCGGCATATTGGCACCGCGCTACGGGTCCTCAACTGACCTCGGCGGACGTATCGACTTACCCTACTACATTCGCCTGTCCGAACACCGCGACGCGACAATCACACCGACAGTTACGACGAAAGAAGGCTTGATTCTGGCGGCAGAATATCGTGAAAAAACAGCGACCGGCGAATGGGATGTGGATGCCAGCATCACGCGTGCGGATGAACGTGATTCCAACAATTCCACAACCGGTCGGAAGATATTTCGTGGACACACATATATTGAGGGTGAATTTCAGCTTGATCCGGTTTGGCGCTGGGGCGTCAACGCCAGACGGACCCTGGATGATACTTATTTGCGCCGTTACGATATCAGTTCAACGGATAACCTGACCAGCAATCTGTATATTGAAGGCTTCAACGGCCCACATTATGCCTCGGCAAATGCCTACGCCTTCCAGGGCTTGCGAGAATCGGATGATCCTGGCGATACGCCCATCGTCCTGCCGTCGCTGGAATATAACTGGCGTGGTCAACCAAACGAAAGCGGCGACCGCTTTGCTTTCGACGCAAACGTCTTGTCCCTGTATCGCAGTGACGGCCAGGATACACGCAGACTATCCATGACCAGCAGCTGGCAACGCCCGGTTATTACGGATGGCGGCTCCATCATCAACTTCAGCGCGCTGGTACGCGGTGACGGCTACCATGTCACCAGCATGCCGGATCCTTCGAACCCTGGAACAACCAAAGACGGCTTTCGCAGTCGCATGTTAACCCAGGCCGCGGTTGACTGGCGTCTACCCTTTGTTCGACAGGATGGTTCGGTTCGGCAGGTTATTGAGCCCGTCGCCATGGCCATCATTTCACCTTATGGCGGCAATCCAACAGGTATCCCGAATGAAGATTCGCTCAGCTTTGAATTTGACGACACTAATTTGCTGAGCAAAAACCGGTTTCCGGGCATAGATAAATGGGAAGGCGGTCCCCGCGCCAATTTTGGTATCAGAACAAGCGTCTATGGTGCCAGTGGCGGCTACACGACAGCCATGCTTGGGCAGACCTGGCGTTTCAAGGCGGACAGTACCTTTGGTGACAGAACGGGTCTGGAAGACCAGCGCTCTGATTATGTCGGTCGCTTGCTTGTGTCACCTTCCAAATATCTCGATTATGTCCACCGACTACGGCTGGACCGCGACAGTTTCACCATCCGGCGCAATGAATTCGACCTGTCACTGGGACCTGACGCATACCGGTTTAACGTAGGTTATCTGTCATTGAGTCAGGAACTGGCAGAAAACGGCCTGTCCAGTCGCGAGGAAATCAGATTTTCAGGCAAGGCTGAACTCACCAAATTCTGGTCAGCCTCCGCGCATTCCCGGCGAGATTTGACCGCAGATGGCGGTTCAATTAACCACGGCCTCGGCCTGACATATGAAGATGAATGCGTTGTTTTCAGCTCGCAGTATGACCGTACCTTCACGGTGGACCGTGACATTAGACCCGCGTCAACATTCTATTTCAAGGTCAGCCTGAAACACCTTGGTTGACCGTGAAGTACAATCCTGGATCTGCTTGCCAGAGGAAAACGTTGCTGCCCTTGTGGCTAGAGCCTTTCCGGGTTTCACGAAAACGCAGCGTTGCTTCAAATTCACGGTGTGCGCCAAAAAACGAAGCACAAGCAAATCCGCTCAAACCGGAATTGCCCTAACTGACATCCTGACGTAAATTGGCAACCAGAATCGAACAAGTCCCGCAGAATAGTGGAGTTTTGACAGCGTGAGCTTACGGCTTTTTTCAGTAGTGCCCTGTTTGGCTACCCTTGCAGCCCTGACGGCGATGCTTGTCGGCATCACAAGTTCCCCGTCGGCTCAGGTTGTCAGTATCGCAGCTGTTGTGAACGACGAAATTGTGTCGGCTTATGATGTCAGACTACGCCAGAATATTGTGCTGTCATCCGCTGGCATCAAGATTACGCCGGACGCTCTCAGACGTAACAAGGCCCAGGTTCTGCGCACCTTGATTAACGAAAAACTGCAGCTACAGGAAGCAAAAAGGCTGAACGTCACTGTTAGCTCTGCCGAAATTGAGCGCGCCAAGCGTCAAATCGAAGTTCAGAACAAGTTGCAGACGGGCACTTTTTCAAATTTTATGCGGGAGCGTGGTCTGCCAGAAATAGCCGTTATCGCTCAAATGCGCAGTGAAATTGCCTGGAGCAACGTATTGCGACGCAAGGTGAACCCGAAAATCCAGATCAGCGATGAGGAAGTCGCAGAGGTTTTTGCCCGCTTTGCCAAGGCAGAAGGATTACAGGAACGTCAGATCGCTGAAATATTTTTGCCCGTCGATACACCCCGCCAGGAAGCAGAAGTTGCCCGAACGGCGCAACGCCTGATTGGTCAAATGAAAAAAGGTGCTCCGTTTACAGCGATAGCCCGACAGTTCAGTCAAAGTAATACAGCCTCCAATGGCGGTGTTGTCGGCTGGATACTGGAGGGGCAATTTGCGCCTGAACTGGAAGAAGCCCTGGCCAAAGTCAAACCGGGTCAGGTCACAGAAGCTGTCCGCACGCCCGAAGGGTACTATATTCTGTTTCTGAGGAGTGTCCGCAGGGTCGGTGTCGCTGACCCCATGGATGCCAAGGTAACCCTGAAACAAATTGCTGTGCCTTTGGCCAAAAATGCGCCCCGGGATGCCGTTCAGAATGGCCTGGAAACGGCACGGTCCCATGCGACTTCACTTCGCAACTGCGATGACGTTGATCGTGTTGCCAAGGAAGTCAAAACACCTGGCAGTGGCAGCCTCGGCACCCTGAAGATCAGCGACTTGCCAGAGAAGTTTCGCAACATTGTTGGCCAGCTCCAGATTGGTCAGGCCAGCTCGCCAATCCGGACGGACCAGGGTTTTCATGTCCTGATGGTGTGTGAACGTGTGGATGCAGAAGCCTACCGACCGACCGAAGAAGCGATTTCCCAAAGCCTGGGTGAACAGCGACTTGGCATGATGGCCCGCCGTTACATGCGAGATTTGCGCCGAACTGCCGTCATCGATCTGCGCTGATCGCACAATGCCACATTCCCCGGTTATGCCAACAGCCGTCACCATGGGTGATCCGGCTGGAATAGGTGGTGACGTCACCTTGATGTGCTGGACCCAGAGGCATGCCCTGGGACTCAAACCATTCTTTATCCTTGATGACCCGGACCGCCTGGGCAGCCTCGCGCGAACGCTGGGCCTCAATGTCAAAGTTCAGACCATCAAGACACCGGATGAAGCTGCATCGATTTTCGAACACGCCTTGCCGGTTATGCCACTGTCTGCTGAAGTCAAAGCGGTACCCGGACAATCTGACTCTGCCGCCGCCCCGTTCGTGATTGAATCACTGGATCGCGCTGTCGACTTCGCGTTACAGGATCAGGTTTCCGCCGTTGTCACAAACCCCATTCACAAGGCCAGTCTTTACGCAGCGGGTTTCACACATCCGGGCCATACGGAATACCTTGCAGCCCGTGCCGCTGACTATACAGGCACCAGTGTTCATCCTGTGATGATGCTGGCGTGTGCAGAAATCAGGGTCGTGCCGATAACGATCCATACATCCTTGCGCCAGGCAATCGATGATCTGACGACAGACCTGATTGTTAAGACCGCCAAAATCTGCGCAGCTGACCTGAAAGAAAATTTTGGCCTGACAGAACCACGCCTGGCTTTGGCGGGATTAAATCCCCACGCCGGAGAAAGTGGTAATATGGGTCAGGAGGAAATTGAAATTATCCAGCCTGCAATCGAAATTCTGGGCGGCCAGGGCATCAACTGCCTCGGCCCCCTGTCTGCGGATACCATGTTCCATGCGACGGCGCGTTTGTCCTACGATGTCGCCTTGTGCATGTATCATGATCAGGCCCTGATCCCGATCAAAACCATCGACTTTGACAAGGGTGTGAATGTCACCCTGGGTCTGCCATTCATCCGCACCTCTCCGGATCACGGCACGGCATACAACATAGCAGGCAGCGGTAACGCCAGCCCCAACAGTCTTGCAGCGGCCCTGAAAATGGCGACGGACATGGCTGGCAACAAGGCCCACCTACAGAATGACTGAGCTGCCCCCCTTACGTGAGGTTATCTCAAAGTATGGTCTTGCAGCAAAAAAGAGCCTGGGTCAGAACTTCCTGTTTGACCTTAATCTGACAGGTCGGATTGCCCGCAGCGCCGGGAACCTTGAACATTGCACTGTGCTGGAAATTGGACCTGGCCCTGGTGGGTTGACCCGTGCCTTGTTGGACAATGGTGCCGGAAAAGTCATCGCCATTGAACGCGACAGGCGCAGCATTGAAGCACTGAAAGATGTTCAGGCGGCTTATCCGGGCAGACTTGAGGTGATCGAAGGAGATGCCATGAAGCTTGATCTGTCCATCCTGCCGGATGGGCCCGTCAAGATCGTCGCCAACCTGCCCTACAACATAGGCACAGCGTTGCTTGTTCAATGGCTGGAAAACCTTGACCGGTTTGAAGGCCTGACCTTGATGTTTCAGCGCGAAGTCGGTGACCGCCTGACTGCCAGTCCCGGTGAAAAAAACTATGGCCGGCTTTCTGTGCTGGCCCAGCGCCTGTGTTATGTAGAAAAAATGTTTGGTGTGGATCGCAATGCCTTTGTGCCACCACCAAAAGTCTGGTCCAGCGTCATTGGTTTCCAGCCTCGAAAAACCCCGCTGGCCGAGGCTGATCCAAAAGTACTGGAAGCTGTTACCCGCGCCGGTTTTGGCCAACGCCGGAAGATGCTGCGTTCAAGCCTGAAGACACTCGGTGTCGATGCAGAGGCCTTGTGTACTGCCGCTGGCGTTGAGCCTACGGATCGCGCTGAAAGAATAGATGTAGAGGGTTGGTGTTCACTGGCCCGAACGCTGGTAAAGATGGCTCCCTGAACCCGACCTATCCGATATGAATCGAACGGGTTTCAGGACTCTGAGCGCAGTCGTTTTACAAAATCAACAAGGCCTGTACTGCGCTCACGACGTAACCGCTCTGCCCGCAATATGGCGCGGATACTGGCGACACTGCGGTCAAAATCATCGTTCACGATGATATAATCATATTCCGCCCAGTGGCTCATTTCGTCAGCGGCCTGGGCCATTCGTTTTTCAACAACGTCGACAGGATCCAGCGCACGCGCCCTCAACCTGCGTTCCAGTTCGCTAGTCGAAGGCGGCAGCACGAAGACACTGACCAGGTCATCCCGGGCGCTCTGGGCCAGCTGTTGGGTGCCCTGCCAGTCGATATCAAACAGAACATCACACCCACTTTCCAGTGCTTCGTTTACCGGACCAGACGGTGTGCCATAGTAGTGATCAAAGACTTTTGCATGCTCAAGCATTTCATTGCGATTGACCATCATGTTGAATTCAATTTTGTCGGTAAAGAAGTAATCGACACCTTCAACCTCGCCCTTGCGGCTGGGTCGCGTCGTGGCGGAAACCGACATCACAATATTGGCTTCATCATCCAGCAGATGGCGGGCGATGGACGTCTTGCCTGCACCCGAAGGAGAAGACAGTACAAGCATGAGACCGCGTCGGCCAATGTCGCTGGTTGTCATTTAATACGTTCCGTCACCAAATAGATTACTCAATATTCTGCACTTGTTCGCGCAGACGGTCGATCACTGTTTTAAGATCCAGGCCAATTTGTGTTAATTCATTGTCCGGCGCCTTGGAACACAGCGTATTGGCCTCACGATTAAACTCCTGAGCCAGAAAATCAAGTCTGCGTCCAACAACGCCGCCCTGTTTCAGCAGGTCTCTGGCCGCAGAAATGTGGGCGTCAAGCCGGTCAATTTCTTCCCGGATGTCACTTTTAACCGCCAGCACCGCGGCTTCCTGAATGATCCGGTCAGGATCAGCTTCCAGACCCGCATCCAGAATTTCAGCAACCTGTTCCGCCAGACGTGCCCGGATGGCCTCTGGCTGGGCGGCCGCAGAAACCCGCGCGGCTTTGCTTAATTCTTCAATCTCGTCGATCTGCTGGTTCAGCACGCCGCCAATCCTCGCCCCTTCTTCCTGGCGGGAAATCTCCAGCGATTGCAGCACTACATCCAGATCCAGAAGCATTTTCGCAAAACGGTCTTCCGTGACGGATTTATCTTCGTTTTCCTGCTCACGGGCCTCGACCACACCACGCACAGAAAACAGCCCGTCAATACGGGCGGCTTCTACGCCTGGTCGATCCACATATTCTGCGGCAACATCCATCAATTGCTCCAGCAATTGACGATTTACCGCATATTCCGTGTCGCCAGATTTGCGTTGTGTCTGCAAATTCAGGTTGATACTGCCACGGGAGAAGCGGGATGTGATCCGCGCACGTGCCTGGGCGTCGACCTGGTCCATGCCTCCTGGCAACCTTGAGCGAATATCAAGTCCACGTCCATTGACGCTTTTGGCTTCCCAGACCCAGGAAACAGTGTCGTCATAACCATCACTGCGGGCAAAACCCGTCATGCTGTTGAGAGGCAATGCGCCCTCCGATAATCTTGAAATTCAGGTAACCAGATATGCTGCGTTACTATAGGTGATTGACCGCCGGATCAACAGTCAGGGCGATTTCGCTCAACGCAAAATCGTTTGTGCCTTTGTATCCGGTATCGACGTCTGGTTATATGAAACACTGCAATCCAGATATAACAAAGGTAGCGCGGGTGAAGAATTTCAAGAACATCCTGATAACCGGTGCCTCATCCGGTGTCGGCAAAGCATTGGCGCTTCACTATGCAAATGCTGGTGCAACGCTGATTTTGGGCGGACGTGATGAAATACGGCTGAACGAAGTCGCAGATGCCTGCCGAAAATCCGGGGCAGAAGTTGTTACCCGGGTTGTGGATGTCACGGATCAATCCGGCATGGCGAACTGGATTGACGAGGCTGCTTCCCAACGGCCCCTCAACCTGGTAATTGCCAATGCGGGTATATCCGGCGGTGCCAGTGGTGGACTGGATGCCGCGACAAGAAAAGTCTTCGCCGTCAACATCGATGGTGTCCTGAATACGGTTCATCCGGCTCTGACTGCCATGCGTGCCCGAAAATCAGGACAAATCGCCATCATAAGCTCGCTTGCCGGCCTGATCGGCATGCCGGGAGCACCTGGATACAGCGCCAGTAAAGCCGCTGTGCGTGCCTATGGTGAGGCCCTGCGAGGTCTCTATCGTGGCCAGGGCATTGGTGTCAGCGTTGTCATACCCGGTTTCATCAAAAGTGGCATCACAGACAAAAACAAATTCCCTATGCCTTTCCTGATGCCAGCCGACAAGGCAGCTCGAATCATTGCCAGAGGCCTTTCGCGGAACAAGGCGCGCATTGCCTTTCCCTGGCAAATGTACAGTTTGATACTGCTGATCTCAGCCCTGCCAATGGGCCTCATAGATCGCATATTCTCAAGGCTCCCCGACAAAAAATAAGGTTTCTTGCGGATCACCGCCTATTCCAGAAAACTCGCCAGGTGATCTGCAACCGGCTGCTGAATGTCCTTGTCTGACCAGTATTTGGTATGTGCCAATGGATTCCAGCTACTCAACAAACCACCAACATTCACAGAATAATCCGTTACCAGATCATCATAGGCATTATTCAGATCCTGTAGGGGCCAGCCCAGGGCATCGTCCTCATCATAGTAATTCTCCCATTTCATCTCGGGATGCGGCCGTCCAATTGGCTGGCGTTGGTTTCTGGGTAGCCCGCCAACGAAGATCGGGATATTGCAGCCGGTTGTGAACAGCAGGCGCATGGTTTGTAGACGCTGAAAAGGATGCTCATCCAGATCGTAATGTCGCCAGAGACCGTAGCCAGGCTTTTCGTTTTGTTCATCATCCCACAAGTGGCGATTGGCATCCCAGATATAGTTCGAGATAACCTGGCCGCCAAGGGAATGGGCAGCCACAATAACGGGGGCTTGCGGATCCTCAAGTTCATCCTGAATGGTGCTCAGTGCTTCAAAAATCTTGCGTTGGCTCAGTTCATAAGCGGCGTCAGGGATATTTCTGGAATATTCCAGAGCAGCCGGGTCTGAAAACTTGTAGAGCCAGAAACGCCGCATGGCTTTTGAATCAACCTTGCCCTTGACCGCCTCATAAAGTTCATATTGCGGGTCCTGCAGGATCTTTTGATAATAAACACTTTGAAAACTGACTTCTGACCAGGCTTCTTCACCCAGACGTTCCTGTACGCCCTCCAGTAAATCATCAGCATAGTTTTCTTCGGTTTCACCCATGCCATGGAGTGTTATTAAACCAACTTTTTTGACCATTTTTTGCGCCTCCGCTAAAGTCCAGGTTCCCTGATATGGGAGCCTAATGCACTCAGCCCCCGACAGCTACTATAAATTGAAATTCAACGTCAGCTACAAGCATAGAATAACCAGATATCATAACAGGAATCGCCCTAGTTATTCTTGTCTCGCTGGATTTTTCGCCATTTGGCGACATTCCGGTTGTGCCCGGCGAGGTTCGCCGCAAAGACATGACCACCCGTCCCGTCTGCGACAAAATAGAGGTCTTTGGTCTCCATCGGGTGCAGTACAGCCTGTATTGACGCCCGTCCTGGCAGACATATGGGGGACGGCGGTAAACCTTTGTGGATATAGGTATTCCAGACATGGTCTGTTTTCAGATCCGCCCGGCTGAGGGCACGATCAAGAGGTTCATCCGGCGACAGGCCGTAGGCGACCGTTGGATCAGATTGCAGGCGCATGCCGCGACGCAGACGGTTGACAAAAACCCCTGCGACATGGGCACGCTCGGCGGCTTTGCCTGTTTCCTTTTCCACGATAGAAGCCAGAACCAGTGCCTCCGCCATGGTCTCAAATGGCAGGTTCTTTTCACGTTTTGCCCATTCCCCGGACAACAGTTTTTGCTGTCCTGCTCGCATGCGCTTCAACACAGCATCGCGACTATCGCCCCATTTATAATGCCAGGTTTCGGGTAGTAATTCACCTTCGGCCAGAGAAACACCACCGGCCATGCCAAGATCACCTTGCAAACCTTCTGCCGCCAGAATCAGCTCCAGGGCCTGAGGCGTTTGCAGTCCTTCGGTAATGGTCAACTTGCGAACCACCGTATCCCCCCTGATCAGGATATGCATGACGGCTTTTGCACTGACAGCTGGCGGAATTTCATATTCCCCGGCTTTCAGTCTGGTAGCTGTTTTTTGAATGCGGGTTGCGATGACAAACACATCCGCCCGGCGAATAACACCCGCCGTTTCCAGTTTCCTGGCAATGGCGTTTACGCCAGCGCCCCTGGGCAGGACAATGGTGACAAGGTCTGTCATCGGTCCAGGCGCGTTGAATTCCGATACGCCCCAGGCGATGACACCAAGACCTGCAGTCAGAACAAACGCCACAAGCAAGACGGCAAGGCGGACAAACCAGCGCCTGCTTTTGGGTTTTTCAATACGGGAAAGACGCTCGCTCTGCCTGTTCGCAGATGTCCTCAGGCGTTGCTCAAAATCGTCGTTGTCCGACAAACCGTCGTCCTATGGGGCTTCCTTGAAGACCACCGAGGCGTTGGTTCCGCCAAAGCCAAAGGAATTCGACAATACGGCCTTGATCGGACGTTCTTTTGCCTGCAGAGGAACGAGATCGATATCACATCCCTCTGACGGGTTTTCAAGATTAAGGGTTGGCGGTGCAACATTGTCCCGCATCGCCAGGATCGAGAATATAGCTTCCACTGCACCGGCTGCGCCCAGCAAATGACCGATTGCCGATTTGGTCGATGACATGGAAAGCTGGTAGGCAGCATCACCAAACAAGCGTTTGATCGCACCCAGTTCGATTTCATCACCCAGCGGCGTCGAGGTACCATGGGCATTGATGTAATCGATGTCTTCAGGATTGAGTCCGGCATGCCCAAGGGCACCCTTCATGGCGCGGAAGCCACCGCTACCGTCCGACGCCGGGGCCGTAATATGATGGGCATCACCTGACAGACCATAACCACCAACTTCGGCATAGATCTTTGCGCCCCGGGCCTTGGCGTGTTCGTAGTCTTCCAGCACAACAGCACCAGCGCCTTCACCCATGACAAAACCATCGCGGTCCTTGTCCCAGGGACGTGAGCCACGTGTCGGTTCGTCATTGAAATTTGTCGACAAGGCTTTTGCGGCGGCAAATCCAGCGATACCAATTCGGCAAATCGCAGCTTCAGCACCACCGGCAACCATGACATCTGCATCGCCGTACTGAATCATACGAGCCGCATCACCAATCGCATGTGCACCGGTTGAACATGCCGTCACAACAGCATGGTTCGGGCCTTTGAAGCCATATTTGATCTGTAACTGTCCGGAAAGCAGATTAATCAGGGCAGACGGGATAAAAAACGGGCTGACGCGGCGCGGGCCACGTTCATGCAAGATAATCGCGGTATCTGCAATGGCTTGTAAACCACCGATGCCTGATCCCATCATCACACCGGTACGACACAGCGATTCTTCGTCTTCCGGTTTCCAGCCACTGTCTTCAACGGCTTGTTGCCCGGCGGCCATACCATAAAGAATAAAGTCGTCGACCTTGCGTTGATCCTTGGGCGCCATCCAGTCATCTGCAATGAAAGCCCCTTCACCTTCCCGTGGTAATTCACAGGCGATGTGACAAGCAATGTCACTGGCATCAAAACGGGTGATTTGGCCTGCACCGGACTGACCGGCAAGCAAACGTGACCAAGTCTCTTCAACACCGCTGGCGAGCGGTGTTACAAGACCAAGACCAGTGACGACAACTCTTTTCATTGGATGACTAGCTGGCAGCTTCTGAAAGGTGACCAATCGCATCATTGACGGTCAGGATTTTCTCAGCAATATCATCCGGAATTTCAACACCGAATTCTTCTTCAAATGCCATCACAAGTTCAACAGTATCAAGGCTGTCAGCGCCCAGATCGTCGATAAAACTTGCAGTGTCCGTAACTTTGTCAGCCTCGACACCCAGATGTTCGATGACGATCTTTTTGACGCGATCGGCGATATCACTCATATGTCTGTTCCTTAAAATAGGTTCTGTTTTATCTGTTCGGCGGCTGGCAAAAATGGGTGAACAACGCCTTGCTGACCAGTCCACTTCATTTTGCCTGTCGGATCAATACCGGAATGCGGCGCGAAGCCTCAAAAAGCACTGTTCCATGTTATTTCGTGCGGTTTGGTAGCATAAATTCCTGACCTTGCAAAGCCAATCAAGTGCAATCGAAGATGATCAGGAAAAATCCCCTTAAATCATGGCCATGCCACCGTTCACATGCAAAGTCTGGCCCGTGACGTATGAGGCTTCTTCGCTGGCCAGATAGACGACGGCTGCAGCGATGTCGTCAACCTGCCCGAGGCGGCCCGCCGGAATGGCTTCGGTCAGCTTCTCTTTCTGGGCGTCAGGCAAGGCATCTGTCATCGGCGTTTCAATAAACCCCGGAGCAACACAGTTCACGGTGATTGTTCGCGATGCGACTTCCTGGGCCAAAGCCTTGGACATACCAACAAGCCCGGCCTTTGCCGCTGCATAGTTGGTCTGGCCGGGATTACCGGTCGTACCGACAATAGAGGTAATATTGATGATCCGGCCCCAACGTGCCTTCATCATGCCGCGCAGGCTATTCCGGGCGAGTTTGTAGGATGACGACAGGTTTACATCGATAACATCCTGCCATTCGTCGTCTTTCATGCGCATGGCCAGATTATCCCGGGTGATCCCGGCATTATTGACCAGAATATCGACACTGCCCATGGCCTCTACGGCCTGCTTGATCAACTCAGCAACCGCATCGCTGTCACTCAGGTTACAGGGCAGAACATGACAACGGTCACCCAGTTCAGCGGCTTTTGCCTCCAGGGCTTCCTTGCGGGTACCGGACAACCCCACAGTTGCCCCCCGCGCATGCAATGCCGACGCAATAGCACCACCTATGCCACCAGATGCGCCGGTCACCAGCGCGCACTTACCATTCAGATCAAACATAACTGTTTCCCTACAAACTGTTCAGAAAGGCTTCGATGTCAGCCGGGGCCTGAATTGCGCTGCCGGTGATGTCGCCATCAATACGCTTGGTCATGCCCGTCAAGACCTTGCCTGTACCCATTTCAACCATGGTATCAACACCCGCATCGCGCATGGCCAATACACATTCGCGCCAGCGCACCCGGGCTGTGACCTGCTCGACCAACAACTTCTTGATGGTTTCGGGATCGCTCACAGCTTGTGCTGTCACATTGGCAACGACCGGCACACGAGGTGGCATAACGTCGATATCGTCCAGCGCCTCCGCCATACGATCCGCCGCCGGCGCCATCAAGGAACAATGGAAAGGTGCACTGACCGGCAGCCTCATGGCTTTTCTGATGCCGCGTTCCTTTGCCAGTTCAAGGGCATATTCAACAGACGCTGTGCTGCCACTGATCACAATCTGTCCTGGTGCATTGTCGTTGGCGGCAGTACAAACACCGGGCTCCCTGCTCTGCTCGGCGTCACCTGCTTCGGCGTCCTTGGCAACGGCCTCAACCGCATCCAGTTCGGCGCCCAGAATGGCAGCCATGGCACCTTCGCCAACAGGCACAGCTTCCTGCATGGAAAGGCCACGGGTGCGCAACAATTTAGCCGCTGTTGCCAGCGGAAAGGCACCAGCTGCTGTCAGGGCCGAATATTCGCCGAGGCTGTGCCCGGCAACAAAACCGGCAAGATCAGGCAAGGCCACTTTGCCTTCGGCTTCAATGGTGCGCAAAACCGCTACACTGACGGCCATCAAGGCTGGCTGGGCATTATGCGTCAGGGTCAGGTCTTCCTTGGTACCTTCAAACATCATGGCCGAAAGCTTTTCGCCCAGGGCATCATCAACTTCTTCAAAGACTTCCCGCGCCGACGCAAAAGCCTCCGCCAGATCCTTGCCCATACCAGGCGCCTGCGAGCCCTGCCCCGGAAATAAAAACGCTCTTTTCATCGTGATAATCGTCCCATAGCTTGATCCAAATTTGTTGCTCTCTTTATAGGGCACCCGATTCATCAATGACAGAGTGGAGTGACCTGCCTAAGCTTCAATGTACGTATCAAGCTATGGCTCAATCAGATGCGGCCAGGACTTTGACGCCATATTGCGGAATGTAATTGTCACTGGTCACCAAATCGAGACCCTCAGCCTGGGCTTGTGCCACAAGCATACGGTCGAACGGATCACGGTGAATATCGGGCAACCGACCTGCCTGGTCTCCATGGAACAGTGAAACCGGTAATTTGCCAAAGCCTGCATTTTCAACGACCGCGTCCATATTGTCTGGCGCAGTCAGCTTGCCCAGAGATCTTTTGATAGAGATCTCCCATGTTGTTACGGCGCTGACAAAAACCTCGTTGCGACCATCGGCAATGACTTCACGCGCTGATGCGCCCAATCGCCGGTCATCGCTTAACCACCACAACAAAACATGCGTATCAAGCAGCAAGCGCTTCATACGTCACCGTCAAAGGCACTTATTATATCTGCCGGTGTTTCATCAAAATCATCACCGATTTCAATCTGCCCTTTCAACATACCAGGGCTTCGATTTGACGGACTGGATTTATGGGCCGTCAGATCAAGCCACGGCTTGCCAGCTCTCGCAATGACCACAGTTTCGCCGTGCCAGACCCTTTCGCCCAACCGGGACAACTGTGATTTGGCCTCATGCATGTTCACCTGAAGTTTGGGCATAATCATATTCCTGATTTAGCTAAGCTTAGCTATAATATGAAAAAAATGGCTACTGGTCAAACTATATGTCGATCAATGTGCTGGCAGGAAATGAAGGATGCACTGCGGGCAACAATAAATAGAATCTTGTGTACCAGTAGAAATTATCAATTTTCTTCAACAACTATAGACAATTGTTTATGAAAGTAGAAAATACAACCAATGATTTTGCCCTTACTAAATATCTGATCTTCCTGGCACTGGCATGGGTTATCTTTTATGAAAAATTTCTGGCTATGCGCGCCATACCCTCGATCAGCACCGCATTTGACTAGTTGGCTAATTATCGCCTTTCTGGCGATTACTGCTCAGTTTGTTGTCTTCCCATCGGCGGCTGGAAGCAAACAGACATCCGTCGAATATTTGAAGAAAGCTGTCCACCGGGGCGACTGGCATCTGGCGTTTTTGAATGCCGTCAGTTTACCGACTTCTGAATTACCAGCCTACATCAAGTGGGCCGAACCCCGAGCCGGAGAAATTCCGGCTTCGATGCTGGTGGTCTTGGCGAATGCCTTGCGAGAAATGGACATCAAAACCGCCCTGCGCTGGCATACCAAAGCCAGATTACGCCTTCGCGTCAATCTTTCAGTCTGTAAAAACCAGAAAGAGGCTTGGGGCGGCAACTATGTCCTGGATAATTTTGCAGAGAAACTGATCAGATATCGGCTCATGCAGCCTAAACTGGCCATAGCTGCAACACGTGAGGCACTAAAGTGGGATGATGCCCATATGAAATCTTATCGGTCGCCGAAATGGGACTGCATGATCGCAATCAACATGCTCAAGGCAGCCAGCCGTAAGCCGATGTTGAAATCTGCCCCCGCTCTGGTTCCCCGGAAAGAACGGGCAGATATACGCCAGAAAGCCCGCCAGGCCTTTCTGGAAAGACAAATCAAACTGACTTCCATGATGTCTAACTGATCATGAAACATTTCCTGATCACCCTGACGACGTTGCTACTCCTCTCGGTCGGCCTGACAGCCTGTGATGAGGAGCAGGCGGAGGTTGTTGAGGATAAAAAGCAGGTGATCAAACCTGTTGGGGAAAAACAGGACACAGGTTTCAAAGTTACGGTTACCGATGGTGATGGCTGGCGCATGTGGGAAGCCGAGCAGCGCATATACGGGACCGAGCCGTTCATGTGGGTCGACAACGATACGGTAATTTTCCCGGGAGCTCCCAGGGGTTGGAAAAAAACAGGTCGCGGTTCAGGCTTGTATCAATGGAAAGTTTCCGAGGGCATCAAGCAATATTGGGAGAAACAAGACACAGGGCACTGGTATTGTCTTTCTGATAAATCCCTCACCATTTTTATGTTTAATAAAAATTTCAAAGCTGGCGCAAACGTATGGAGCAGTATGCTTGTTGGCTGGCCAGGGAAGTTCAAGGAAGTCAAATTTCCAGAAAAATTTGTCCAAGACGTCAAATATGGTGGCTATCGGTTTTCCGATCTAAGATGCAATTATATTCAGGTTCCTGAGGCCTTGAAAAACAGGTATTGGCATGCCTTGCGATCAGGTGATGGGCATCTTGATTTTGGCAGGAAACGCTTTGGTATTCCCAGCCCGAGCTGGTTTGGCCAAGCGTCCAATCGGGCCTGGGCCTTTACCAAAAAGGCAAGGCTTCACAACCCCGAAAAGGGAATTGATCTCAACCTTCCCATCCAGTCGATCTGGGTCGATGAAGCCTGCATTACCTGGTACGAATTCAAGGCCGCCTATTTTCTCTACGACTGCGCGGCACCACATGGTGCTGATGCCGGAGAGTGGCATTTGAACTATTGGAAAGAAACCAACTGTCTGCCGGCCTGGTGGCTGTGGCCCGGCGGCAAGACTGAAAAACTTTGCATTCCTTCCGGTTCGTGGGTTCAGCAAGGCGCATCTAGTACCGTCATACCCATGAAAACCGGATTGGCGATTATTGAGATTTCGAGCTTCGCCAACTCCGGTCTTTATCGCATTGGCCAATCCGGTGTCAAAAATATTGCCATAGGACATATCGACACAACTCGGCAACGTCACATGGCAACAATCTCACCCGATGGCTGCCGGATTGCTTTTAAATTTATGCCAAACCGCATGGATACAGGTAGCGAACGGGTTCGAATTGTCGATTTTTGCGTGAATAAGAAGGGGAATTGAACCGACGATGACTCGTTTCCTGATCACTCTGACGACGCTGCTGTTTCTTGTGACAGGCCTGACCGCCTGTGACGAGGAGCAGGCGGAGGTTGTCGAGGAAAAAAAGCAGGTGGTCAAACCTGTTGAGGAAAAACAGGAAGCGGGTTTCAAAGTCACTGTTACCGATGGCGACGGCTGGCGCATGTGGGAAGCCGAGCAGCGCATATTCGGAACCGAGCCGTTCATGTGGGTTGATAACGATACGGTTGTTTTTGCAGGCTCAATCACAGGCTGGAAAAAAACGCGTCGTGGCGCCGGTATGTATGAATGGAATATTGAAAAAGGGATCAAGCTTTTTTGGGAAAAAACCGGAAAGTACAATCACCGCTATTGTTTCTCTGATGGTCAGTTTTCGATTTTTTTACGCAATCCAGATTTCAAGCGGGGCGCTGGTATCTGGAGTGGAAAGCTACAGGGATGGCCAGGAAATTTCCGCAAAGTTGATTTCCCGGAATCTTATGTCAAACATAATGACAAAAGGATTCGGTTTTCAGAGTTCAGATGCGACTTGCTCGAACGACCCTATGCCACAAATGGAAAATATTGGCAGCCTCTTCGAAAAAGTGATGGATACCTGGAACTCGGGCTCAAACGAAAAGGTGCTCCTAGTCCAAACATCTATGGCGTGGAGGCCAATAAATCCTGGGCATCAAGGCGAACTGTGGATTTGATTAACCCGGTCAGAATACCGATTGATGGCCCGCAAATAAAGTCGATGTTGATCAGTACCTGGTGTACGACGTGGTATGAATTCAAGGCGGCATATTTTCTGTACGATTGCTCTGCACCCCAAGGTGTTGATGGCGGAGCGCAGCAAGAAATTAATTGGAAGAAAAGCAATTGCCTTCCGGCCTGGTGGCTCTGGCCCAGCGGAAAAACCGAAGAGCTTTGCATCCCATTCGGACCATGGGTTCACATGGGGGGATCAAGTCGGGTCATCCCGATGAAAAACGGCATGGCAATTGTTGATGTCTCGAGTTTTGCAAATTCGGGTCTCTATTTTGTTGATGGCAATGGTTTCAGGAAAATCATGACGGGGCACATTGATCTGGCAAACGGCAGGCGCAGTGCCACGATCTCGCCGGACGGATGCCGAGTCGCCTTTAAATACATGATCAACGTTCTTGATCGCGAAAGTCGACGGATTCGCATGGTTGATGTTTGCGTTAATCAAATAATGAAAAACGGCGGACAGAACAGTCCGACCCGAACGAATTTTTATCTCAAAACAAAGCCTGAGAAACAGGCTGCATACAGGAGAAATTAGATGTTTGCACAATTCCCCAGACGATTTGGTGCTGGCCAGGTTTGTTTCGCGATTGTCGATGACAGCAGCGGTGGCAATACGGATGAATAAATGGTGACACAATACTAATCTATCTTGCCAAATATCGCGCTGAACAAGGTCCGCCCGTAAGCCAGACCTGCTTTTGTCCAAATCTCCCTTCCAGGGAGATTTGGTTGCCGCTCAGGCGCCCGGGTGTTTCTGTCCTTCACAGAAACACTGATGCTGAATTAATGTGCATTGCAGACATTTAACGCATGAGCCATTCCATATAGAACGGAATAGCCACGGGCTTTGGGCCTCAATGGCCCTTGTTACCTGCTCGGGATGCACGGTTGTCGGTACTTTTTGCTGCATCCCTTATTCCCCTTGCGCTGCAGCGCAATATCTGTATATTCCGCCGCTCACTATAACTCCTTGCCGGAATCACCCGGCTATGCCCCATTTTCGGGGCTGAGTTCAGCCAAAGGGAGTGCATGCGCATGTCGCTGTACGAAAACATTTTTCTCGTGCGGCCGGACGTTTCTGCCGCACAGGTCGAAACGCTGGCCCAGGAATTTACCGCAGTTATCGAAGCTGGTGGTGGTTCCGTTCCAAAAACAGAACAATGGGGTCTTCGTAACCTCGCCTACCGGATCAAGAAGAACCGCAAGGCACATTACGTTCTCTTCAACATTGATGCACCTTATGAAGCGGTCCACGAAATGGAACGTCAAATGGGTCTGAACGAAGACGTTATGCGGGTTTTGACAATCCGTGTAGACGAGCTGAATGAAGAGCCTTCTGCTGTCATGCAAAGCAAAACGGCCCGTGACGAACGTCGCGTCCGCCGTGATGACGAAAACGACAAGGGTCGTGGTGACAAGCGGGACGACAAAAAACCGGCCGCCGCAGCACCTGCCCCTACAGCAGCACCAGCAGCAGCCCCGGCAGAAACTCCGGCAGAAACTCCGGCAGCAGCCGCTGAAGAAAAGGGAGACGCAGCATGAGTACGACATCTACAGGAGGCCGCAGGCCTTTCTTCCGTCGCCGCAAATCCTGCCCGTTCTCCGGTGCCAACTCACCGAAGATCGATTACATGGACACAAAACTGCTTCAGCGTTTTGTCTCTGAGCGCGGCAAAATCGTGCCGAGCCGTATCACTGCGGTTTCAGCCAAAAAGCAGCGTGAGCTGGCCCGGGCAATCAAACGCGCCCGTTTCCTGGCTCTCTTGCCTTACGTGCTGGGCTAGGATCAGCGCAGCCTTGCGCAACGGTCATGCATATGTCGAGACACGCTCTCAGTGGAATGGGTGCAGGAGCCCTCAGCGCCCTGCTGTACCTCACGGTACAGTGGCCGTCGCCGGGGGCGTTGATTCTTGCCTATCTGTCACCACTGCTGCTTTATCTGGTTGGTTTCAGCCTCGGCGCGACGGTCGTTTTGATCGCCACGCTGACAGGTACAGTGGTCGCCTTTCTGGCGGGCAGCTGGCTCGACGCTCTGGCTTACGCGATCCTCAACGCCGCACCCGCTGCGGTTCTGGTTCGCTTCAGCCTGATGTCGAGAACTTCGGCCAACGGACAGGCACAGATATGGTATCCACCGGGTCAACTTCTGACCTGGCTGGCAGCGGGAGCAAGCCTGCTGTTCATGGCGGTACTGGCCTGGACGTCACAAAACGAAGGTGGTCTCTGGTACGGGTTGGAAAACTTCATGCAAAGCATGGTGCAGACCTTCGCGGCCACGGGTGGCAAAGAGCCAACCGACCAGTTGCAGAACGCAGTGGCGCAAATGTCGTCATTGCTGCCGGCCATGGTCGGGGTCTCGTGGATGACGATGCATGTGGTCAACGGTTTGTTGGCACTGGGACTGGCCATTCGTTTTGGCTGGAACCTGCGACCAGCAGCGGACATCGCGCAATTACAGGTCCCAAAGAGCCTGTTTTACGCACTCGCAATCGCCCTGGCGTCTGCGTTTCTGTCCGACATGATGGGATTGATGGCGCGGACAATCGCGATCTATCTGCTCTATCCGTACATCTTCGCGGGGCTTGGCATCGTCCATTCGCTGGCTCGTCTGACCAAGGCACGCACGGCACTGTTGCTGATTTTTTACCTTTTGCTTTTCATTCTCGGCTGGCCACTGGTGGTCGTTGCCGGGCTTGGAATAATTGATCAATGGGCCGGGTTACGTAATCGCATAAGCGGTTTACGCAGCTCCCCTGAAAATGGCCAGGATAACGGCCAGGAGAAAGAATGATGGAAATTATCTTGCTGGAAAGAGTCGAGAAACTCGGCCAGATGGGCGATATCGTCACTGTAAAAGACGGTTTTGCGCGCAACTACCTTTTGCCCCAGAAGAAAGCTTTGCGGGCGAATGAATCGAACCGAAAGAGTTTCGAAACCAAACGCGTTGATCTGGAAGCCCAGAACCTGACGCAAAAAACTGAAGCCGAAGCCGTTGCCGAGAAGATGGATGGCGTTTATTGCTCGCTGATCCGTCAAGCCAGTGAAGGTGGTCAGCTTTATGGTTCAGTCTCAGCCCGCGATATCGCAGAAGCTGCGACCGCAGCCGGGTTTGCCATTACACGCAACCAGGTTCAACTGGATCGGGCCATCAAGATGCTGGGCACGCACCCCATCCGCGTCCAACTGCATGCCGAAGTCTCTGTGATGATCAACATCAACACAGCCCGGACGGAAGAAGAAGCAGAAACACAACAGGCCGCTGATGAAAAAGGCGAAACGACTGATGTTGCAGCCGCAACAGCAGACGATGTTGCCGAAGTGCAAGTTGAAGAAATCTTTGAAGACGGCGCCGTAGCAGATGCAGAAGCTGCCCTTCAGGATGACGACGCAGCTGAAGAAGTTGCCGAAGCTCCTGCAGAAGAAGCCGAAGAACAGGCCTGATCAAACTTCGATCAGCAAAGTCTTTCTGACAAAAAGGGTGCCCCGGTCAAACGGGTCACCCTTTTTTTGTGATCTTATATGTCGCGCACTTTATCCCGTTGCGCAGGTCGCAACCCGGTTTTCAAATCCGGAGGAAACAATCTGTTCCTCACGGGCATTGCGATAGGGAACGGTCGGCCACCAGCGGGCAAACTCCTGACCGGAGCCGGGGACAACACTGCCCCCTGGTTGCGGTGAGGCGACCTCGATACCACATTTTTTCGCAGCCTCCACCGTCCGTTCAATCGGTGCTGTCCAGCTGTGCAAGGCCAGTTCAAACGTTCCCCAATGAACCGGGATCATCAATTTACCACCAGCCATCCTGTGCGCCTGCACGGCCTGTTCCGGTCCCAGATGCACGTCCGCCCAGCGCTGGTTATAGGCACCTGTCTCAATGATTGTGACATCAAACGGCCCCAGCCGGTCACCGATTTCCTGAATTCCATCGAACATGGCGGTGTCCCCGCTGTACCAGATACGATGTTCTGCACTGACAAAGGCCCAGCCCGACCATAAGGTCTGATTGCGGTTGAGGGCGCGACCGGAAAAATGCCGGGCCGGTGTCGCAACAAGTTTCAGGTCTCCGACCTGGTGTGTGTCCCACCATTCCAGTTCAACAATACGTCCCGCTGGCACACCCCAGTATTCCAGATGCGATCCCACGCCAAGCGGCATGATGAATTTTACGTCGGTTTTGGCCAGTTCAAGAATTGTTGGATAATCGAGATGGTCATAGTGATCATGAGAGATCACCACGGCATCCAGTTTTGGTAAATCTTTCAGAGCCAGGGGCGGGCGATGAAAACGTTTGGGTCCAATCCAGCTGAAAGGTGATGCCCGTTCCCCCCATACAGGGTCCACCAGAACACGATAGCCATCGATTTCCACCAACAAGGTTGAATGCCCAAGCCAGGTGATCCGCAGCCCATCTTTTGGTGGTGTGGCAAAATCGGCTGCTGTGAGGTCCCGCACAGGCAAGGCTTCTGTCGGCACCCTGTTTTGTGTGCTGTCAAAGAAATAGTCCTTGAATACGGGCCAGATATCCGGCTCGTTTCGTGACATGACGTCCCGGAAATGGTCTCCGGCCCACTGCGCCGATTTTTCGACCCGATCAAGGCGCGCGCCTTCGGGCGTCGTGCCGATGGCCGTGCAACCGGAAAAAGCCACAGCGGATACGGCGGCGATAACAGCAAGGGCTGAAAACTTAAACCAACGGGATTTCAGGAACATAAAGTCTCTTTCAATGATGTTTGATCTATATTGGGGCCGTAATGGTGGTCTTCAAGCCAGCAGCTTCACGACTTCTGCTGAAGCTTTCTGACGTCGTCGAGATATGGCAGCCGGGACCGGGCCAGTTTTATCTGGTCAAGGTCAATTTCCGCCTCCAAAAGTTCCTCTGCAGACCCGGCCCGGGCAGCGTCTGTGCCATCCGGCGAGACGATGCAACTGGAGCCCAGAAAGCTCATGCCGCTTTCCTCTCCCGCATGATTGGCATAGATGACCCAGACACCGTTCTCAAAGGCCCTTGTCGGCATCATTTGAAGAGACACGGATTGCCATTTCTCCAATAATGCCGTTGGTACAATGATCATCTGAGCCCCTGCCAGGGCAGCAGCCCGGAAGTTCTCGGGAAATTCAGCGTCATAACAAATCAGAATAGCACAGCGTATACCGTTCAGATCAAACAGCGCCTGATCGGCGCCCTTCGTAAAGACTTCGGATTCAAAACCAGGCGGCAATAGCATCTTGCGTTGATTGGCGAGGATATTGCCGTCTGCATCAACGCAGACCGCAGAGTTATAGATCAAACCGTCAGCAAGCTCAGGGTATCCATAAACGATAGAGGTTTCATGTTTGGTCGCCAAATCTGCAACCTGCCTGGAAAAAGGACCCTCGCGTGATTCTGCCACTTGCGGCAATGTCTCGCCTGCATTGTAGCCAGACATAAACAATTCGGGACAGACAACAAGATCCAGGTTTCGCCCCTTCAGGTGCCCGGCAAGTCGAGCCAGTCTCTGTGGTTGATCAAGGCCACCAGCCGCACACTGGAATATGCCGACCCGCACCGCTATCGATCCACTGTCAGAATATCGCGGGCATAACTGGTCAGATAATCACAGCCAGTTGAGGTCACGACAATCGAGTCCCCGATCCGGCCTCCCAGTTTACCATCAACGGAAATGCCGCCATCGACTGCGAAGGTCATGCCGGGTTGCAAGATAGTGGTATCTCCTGCTTTCAGTTCCGGGGATTCAAGATACGACATGCCGATTGAACGTCCGGTTCGATACCCAGTGGTATAGCCGCGTTCGGCATAGATTTCATCGGCGGCGGCGGCAATGGATTCTGCGGTCACACCTGGACGAATTGCAGCGATAGCGGCCTGCTGCGCATCTATCGCGGCTTGTTGTACCCGTGCGGCTTCGTCGGAAATGTCCTTGATGAAAAACATCCGGTCAAAGCCCAGCTTGTATTGTTTGAACTGGGCCATGTTGCAAAAGCAGAAATAAACCGGATCACCTTTTTCCAACAATTTGACGCTGGCACGACGATGCACCATGGAGGTATCACGCCCCGACTGCATTACCTGAAGATTGTGGATCATGGGTGATATGAAGGAATCCCAGCCACGCGCAGTCAGAAACCCGGCTGCCTTTCGGGTACCTGCATTAATAACTGCCAATGCAGCTTCATATTCAGGCGCACCTTCTGCCAATGCGCCTTCCGCGGCTTCCATCATGGCACCGGCAATCTCTCCGGCTTGTCGCATGACCTCGATCTCTTCGGACGACTTCACCATCCGCATCGCGCCCAGCAACGGCGAAATATTTGCAAGACCAGCATCAGATTTCTGATCATCAAACCAATTGCGGACAATGGCTGGCAAGGCTTCTGCTTCAACGCCAATATTGCCTCTGGAATCACCCAGAGCGCGCGCCAGGACATTTTCCCAACGATTTGCCCCGGCATCCTCCCAGGTCATGACGTTTTCGACCCAGGTCATTGCCGAAACCATTTCGCTTTCCATGGCAGGCGTAATAACGACCGGCGATTCTGTAGCATGCACAATAAGGAAAGTCGGACGACCGAACTCAACCGATAAATAACCCCAAAATCCCGCAAGATAAGCAATAGAGCTTTCGTCTGTAATCACGGCGATATCAATGCCAGCGTCCTTGAGGCGATTTTGGAATTCGGCGGTGCGCTGGCGTGCCTGATCAAGCATGAGGTTCATTTCCCGAAAAGAGAGAATCTGGGCCCTGGTTTCTAATATCTGAAGTCAATCACTGCGGGTCGTCAAGACCGGAGCAAATGGAACCTGTCCACAGGATGACCGATCAGGCCCAACTGATCAGGTAATCCGCGGGAGATGAAAAGTTATCCCCATGATTCACGTTATTAAATCGACACTTGTACACATAAACCTGAGCCCTGAAACAAATACGCCAGTGCACTTTCCTGGTTTGATTGCGTATAGTGCCGCCCATGGAATATGCCTCTTCAGCACCTCATCTTTCGCCAGTCGACGATTTCGATCAGACCGATGGCCCCGGCTATCGGGAACAGCCCAGCAATGCGGAGGCTGAACAGGCACTGTTAGGTGCAATTCTGATCAATAATGAGGCTATTCACCGGGTAAATGCCTTCCTGATGGAAGATCATTTTTTCTGGCCGGTACACGGGCGAATTTATGAAGCTGCCAACAAACTGGTCGAACGCGGACAGATCGCGACGCCGACGACCCTGAAAACCTACTTCGAGCGAGACGAAGGTCTGGCAGATGTTGGTGGCTCGGATTATCTCGCGCGACTGGCCTCGGCTGCGACGACCATTATCAATGCAGAAGCCTATGGCAACGCCATATACGATCTGTTTCTGCGTCGTGAACTCATTGATATTGGTGAAGAAATGGTCAATGGCGCCTATGATTCAGGTGTCGATGACGAAGCCGCCAAACAAATTGAAGTCGCCGAGAAACACCTGTTTGATCTAGCGGAAAAAGGTGTGTCCGAGGGCGGATTCAACACTTTCAAAACATCGCTGACGGAGGCGGTGCTTGCCGCCGAAGCCGCCTACAAGCGCGATGCCCGTCTGACCGGTGTGACCTCGGGTCTGACTGATCTTGATGAATTGCTGGGTGGCATGCACCGTTCGGACCTGATTATCCTCGCCGGACGACCCAGTATGGGTAAAACGGCACTTGCAACCAACATTGCCTTTAACGCAGCCAAGGCGCGACATCTCAGTGGTGAGTCTGATGGCGCTGTTGTCGGCTTCTTTTCACTGGAGATGTCGGGCGAACAACTGGCAACACGTATCTTGTCAGAACAGTCAGAAATCTCCGGTCATAAAATCCGTCGCGGCATGGTTTCCAGCGACGATTTCCACAACATAGCCCGTGTTGCGCGAGATCTGGAAGAAATGCCATTTTTCATTGACGACACACCGGCTTTGTCTATCGGCGCGATCCGTACCCGCGCCCGACGCCTGAAACGCCAACATGGTCTCAGCATGCTGGTGATTGACTACCTGCAGCTGATCAAGGCTTCTTCGGCCAAGGAAGGCCGGGTTCAGGAAGTGACCGAAATTACCCAGGGTCTGAAGGCCCTGGCCAAGGATCTGGACATTCCGGTGCTTGCCCTCAGTCAGCTCAGTCGTCAGGTCGAAAGCCGGGATGACAAGCGTCCACAGCTTTCGGATTTGCGTGAATCAGGATCAATCGAGCAAGACGCCGACGTGGTCATGTTTGTGTACCGCGAGGAATATTACTGGAGCCGCCTGCATCCCCGCCCCGCCATCGCCCGCAAGGACGAAACCGAGGCCGAATTTATCCTGCGCCAGACTCAGTGGAACGAGGATTATCAGCGTGAAGGTCGCGCCGGTGAAGCAGAAATCATTATTGCCAAACAGAGGCATGGTCCAACCGATACGGTGAACGTATACTTCAGCAACCAGTTCACCCGATTTGGCAATCTCGAAAAAGAGGACCACGGCCCCGATGACGTCGGTTTCTAGCGCACAATCTGAAACACCCTCACATTCTTCCGGCCCGGACCACGCTGCCGCGACCCTGACAATCAATCTTGATGCCCTGATGGCCAATTACAAATGGCTGTCAAAGAAGTTTACCGGACGCCACGTTGGTGCAGCGGTCAAAGCCAATGCCTATGGTACCGGCCAGCCCTTTGCCGCCCCGGCATTATTCAAGGCCGGATGCCGGATCTATTTTGTTGCTGTGCTGGGCGAAGGCATTGAGCTTCGTGAAATTCTCGGGCCTGAGCCAGAAATTTACGTCCTGGCCGGCGTCAACAAATCCGAAATATCAGAATTTCGCGCGCACAACCTGATTCCTGTGCTTAATCATCTGGGTCAGATCGAAGACTGGTCTGGTGCTGCGACAAGCGACAATGCCTTGTGGTCTGCCGCCTTGCATGTCGACACCGGCATGGCCCGGCTGGGTTTGCCCGACGATGAATTTCAAACCTTGCTGGCTGAGCACAACAGATTGTCCAGCGTCGACCTGAAGCTTGTCATGACTCACCTCGCCAGTGGCGACGAACCCGACAATCCGAACAACCTGATCCAGCGTAACAGTTTCCAGGAAATTGCTGCCCGTTTTCCGGATGCAGAAGCCAGTTTGGCAAACGGTGCCGGTATCCTTTTAGGTCCTGAATATCACTTTGACGTCGCCCGTGTCGGGCTGGCCCTGTACGGCGGCAATCCCTTTGGCAGCGGCCCCAATCCCATGTCCGAAGTCGTTCATTTAAAAGCAAAAATCCTGCAGGTCCGCAAGATTGACAGCCCCCAGGGCGTTGGCTATGGTGCCACGCACCGGGCGACTGGACCGGCCCGGATTGCAACGATTCCTGTCGGTTATGCAGACGGATATCCCCGGTCATTGGGCAATCGCGGATTTGCCGTAATTGACGGTATTCGGATACCGGTTGTAGGACGGGTTTCCATGGATTTGATCACAGTGGATGTAACAGACGTGCCCGAGCACCTTTCAATACCTGGATGTGAAGTTAACCTGCTGGGCGGTGACGTCCCTTCGGATGAACTGGCCCCGGCTGCAGATACTGTCGATTACGAATTATTTACCCGTCTGGGTCGCCGTTTCAAACGCACATACATTGGTGGAGCCTGAGCCGCGTGGTCGCAGTCAGTACAAATTTTCTGGCCGCCATTGGCCGCATCTTTCTGGCTTTCATGGCAGCCACTGGTCGCTTGTCGGTTTTCACCGCAACCGCGCTGAGCCATTGTGTAACGCCGCCAATTTTCCCCCGCCTGCTTTTCCGTCAGATGATGTCCATCGGCTATTATTCCCTGCCGGTCGTCGGCATGACAGCCGTGTTCACGGGTATGGTGCTGGCCCTGCAAATCTATTCCGGGTCATCAAGATTTAATGCCGAAGGTGCTGTCGCGACGATTGTTGTCATCGGCATCACACGCGAACTTGGACCTGTGCTGACCGGATTGATGGTCGCCGGACGGGTTGGTGCCGCTATGGCCGCAGAGATCGGCACCATGCGGGTCACAGAACAGATCGACGCCCTCACCACGCTCAGTACCAATCCCTTCAAATATCTTGTGGTCCCGCGTCTGATCGCCGGTGCTCTGATGCTGCCGCTTCTGGTGTTGGTGGCGGATATCATCGGGGTCATGGGCGGCTACCTTGTCGGTACAGAAAAACTGGGCTTCAATTCCGCAAGTTACATCGACAATACCTTTGAATTTCTTGAACAGATCGACGTTGTCTCGGGCCTGGTAAAGGCCTCGGCATTTGGGTTCATTGTTTCCCTGATGGGCTGCTACCCCGGATACCACAGTCGTGGTGGTGCCCAGGGTGTTGGCGCAGCAACGACGAACGCGGTTGTCTCTGCCTCCATCTTGATCCTCGCGGCCAACTACATCATCACTGAACTGTTTTTCGACATATGAGCACGCAAAATCCAGCCAAGATCGTCATGCGCGATGTGCACAAGTCTTTCGGTCCGAAAGTCGTGCTGGATGGTCTTGACCTTGAAGTCGGTCAGGGAGAATCAGTCGTGGTCATTGGCGGCTCAGGCACCGGCAAATCTGTCATGCTGAAATGTGTCCTGGGCCTGTTGCACCCGGAACAGGGCAGCATCAAGGTTGATGGCGAGGAAGTCGTCGGTATGCGTGGCAAGGAACGGGACCGGGTGCTGGAAAAATTCGGCATGCTGTTCCAAAGCGCCGCTTTGTTCGACAGTCTGAAAGTCTGGGAAAATGTCGCCTTCGGATTAATCCAGGGTCGCGGCATGTCCCGTGATGATGCCAAGGGCGTTGCTCTGACAAAAATGGCTCAGGTTGGTCTGGGCGAAGATGTCGGGGAACTCAGCCCGGCGGAACTGTCTGGCGGCATGCAAAAACGCGTCGGCCTTGCCCGCGCCATTGCCACCGAACCAGAAATCATTTTCTTTGACGAACCCACCACCGGCCTTGATCCGATCATGGGTGACGTCATCAACGACCTGATTGTTGATTGTGTTCAGGAACTGGGTGCCAGCACCTTGTCGATTACCCATGACATGGCCAGCGCCCGGAAAATAGCCGACCGCATCGCCATGATCTACAAAGGCAAGATTATCTGGGCAGGTCCGACCGAAGAAGTCGATCATTCAGGCAACGCCCACGTCGACCAGTTTATCTTTGGTCGCGCCGAAGGGCCAATCCAGATGGAAGTCCTGCGCCCATGAACACAGTTTTGCTTTTCAGGAAGATCAACTGATGGCAAAGGCAATCCGTCAATATGTATGCCAGTCCTGTGGGGCCACAAGCAACAAATGGGCTGGCCAGTGCGACGCCTGTCAGGAATGGAATTCCCTGGTCGAGGAAGTCGCGACAACAACGCCCAAAGGGCTGACCGCTGGCAAGGGCCGGAAAATAGACTTTGTCCCCCTGAATGGCACTTCACCTGAAAGCCCGCGCCAGAAAACCGGCATCGCGGAGTTTGACCGAGTGCTGGGTGGTGGTCTTGTCGCGGGTTCCGCCATCCTGATTGGAGGCGACCCCGGCATCGGCAAATCAACGCTTTTGCTCCAGGCCATGGCGGCACTGGCAAACAGTGGCGTCGCTGTCGCCTATATCTCAGGCGAGGAAGCCGTTGAACAGGTTCGCATGCGCGCCCGTCGTCTGGGCCTCGAGAAATCAAACGTCGATCTGGCTGCGGCCACCAGTGTCCGGGATATCCTGAGTTCACTGGAAGGCGGCGAAGCACCTAAATGTGTGGTCATCGATTCCATCCAGACCATGTTTGTCGACAACCTTGAATCAGCGCCCGGCAGCGTCGGCCAGGTTCGCGCCAGTGCCCAGGAATTCATTCGCATGGCCAAGCATCGGGGCATTTCCGTGATGTTGGTCGGCCACGTGACCAAGGATGGCCAGATTGCCGGACCACGTGTGCTGGAACACATGGTTGATACGGTCCTGTATTTCGAAGGCGAGCGCGGTCACCAGTTCCGGATTCTGCGCGCGGTCAAGAACCGCTTTGGCCCTGGCGACGAAATCGGTGTTTTTGAGATGACCGACGCTGGCCTTGCCGAAGTTTCCAACCCCTCTGCCCTGTTCCTGCCACAGGATGGTGGTCGGGTCAGTGGCAGCTGTGTTTTTGCTGGCATCGAAGGCACCCGGCCCGTTCTGGTGGAAATCCAGGCACTGGTCACATCATCCCCGCTGGCGACCCCACGTCGCGCCGTCGTCGGCTGGGACAGCGCCCGTCTGGCCATGGTCATGGCCGTTCTGGATGCCCGGGGCGGTCTGAACCTTGCCGGAAACGATATTTACCTCAATGTTGCCGGTGGTCTTCGTGTCCACGAGCCTGGTGCAGACCTGGCCGTTGCCGCAGCCCTGGTATCTTCCCTGACAGGTGTTCCGGTCCCCGACGGTGCCGTTGCCTTTGGTGAAATTGGGCTCTCCGGTGAAGTTCGCCCGGTCAGTCAGGCCGATGTACGCCTGAAAGAAGCGGCCAAGCTGGGGTTCGAACGTGCCTTGTCGCCACCTGCCGGTCGCAAGAAGGAACCGGACCTGGCCGTCAGTGAAATCTCTGCTGTTCATGAGCTTGTGGCTATGTTTGGCGATGCACCACCTTTGCGCGCCGTAGGAGGTTCAGACGATGAATGAACTTCCGGTCAATGTGCTTGACGGCATTATCGTTATCGTCCTGTTACTGTCCGCTCTGTTCGCGTTCTCTCGCGGTTTCGTCAAGGAAGTGCTGGCCATCGGTGGCTGGATCGGCGCGTTCTTCTCCGCCCTCTATCTCTACGACCCGGTCAAACCCTATGTGGCGATGTATTTGCCAAAAGGCGTGATTGCAGATGCCACGACGTTCATTGGCTTGTTTATTGCCAGTCTGGTTGTTTTTTCCATACTCAGCCACCAGATCGCTTCGCGTGTGCGGGATAGCTCCATTGGCCCCCTTGATCGCTCGTTAGGCTTCTTGTTTGGTCTGGCCAGAGGCGCAATTATCGTCATTGTCGCCTATCTGCTTTTGGCGCAATTGGTCCCGGCAGATAAACAACCCGATGTCGTCTCCCAGGCAAAATTGACAAAATGGGTACATAGAGGTGCTGAAATCTCGGTCCGAATGGTGCCGCAAACCCTGACAATCCGTGATTATCTCGAACGCGCCCTGGATGAGTTGAGGAAAATCAACGATCTCAGCGGTGGTCAGCTGGAACGGGCATTAAGTCCCTCTGACGATGAAACAGGGAAAGACTCTAAAGGATTTATGGGGTACAAGGACGCACCCCGGAACCAGCTGGATAAATTGATCCAGACCAAGCAGGAATAACCATGAAAACGCGTAGCAGTACTCCACCGGCTCTCAAGTCTGAAATGGCAATCCCGGCAGGTACAGGCACGCCTTTCGACGACGATAAACTGCGCGAGGAATGTGGCGTCTTTGGCATTTTTGGCCATCAGGATGCAGCAGCCCATACAGCCCTCGGATTACACGCCTTGCAGCACAGGGGGCAAGAATCAGCGGGTATCGTTTCCTACGATGGAAACCGGTTTAACACCCATCGCAATCTCGGCCTCGTCGGCGATATTTTCAGCTCGCAAAAAGTCATGGACAGCCTGGTTGGAAAAAGCGCCATCGGTCACGTGCGCTATTCCACCACGGGTGAAACCCTGGTGCGCAATGTGCAGCCCCTGTTTGCTGAATTTGCCTTCGGTGGCCTCGCCATCGCCCACAACGGCAATCTCACAAACGCCCTGACGTTACGTCGGGAACTTGTTAATCGGGGTTCGATATTCCACAGCACGACCGACAGTGAAGTGCTGATCCATATGATTTCTACCAGTTGGGCCAATACGGTTACCAACAGGATTGTCGACGCCCTGCAGGGTGTTGAAGGCGCTTATTCCCTGGTTGGTATGACTGAAAATGCCTTGTACGGCGTGCGAGACCCGCTGGGTGTGCGGCCGCTGGTCATGGGCAAGATCGACGATGCGATTATTCTCGCCTCGGAAACCTGTGCCCTGGACATCATCGGCGCCGACTATGTGCGCGATGTTGAACCAGGTGAGCTGGTGATCATTGACGACAACGGCATTCAGAGTATCCGCCCCTTTGCCGCCGCCAAGTCGCGCCTGTGTGTCTTTGAATATATCTATTTTGCCCGCCCCGACAGCGTGGTCGACGGCACCAATGTCTATGAAGCCCGCAAGCGCATCGGTGCCCAGCTGGCCATCGAATCACCTGTCGATGCTGACATCGTTGTACCTGTCCCGGATTCAGGTAATCCAGCCGCCATGGGATATGCAGAACAATCCGGCATACCGTTCGAACTTGGTATTATTCGAAATCACTATGTCGGACGAACTTTTATCGAACCAACAGATTCAATTCGTCACCTGGGCGTAAAGCTAAAGCACAATGCCAACCGGGCCTATATCGAAGGCAAAAAGGTTATTCTGGTCGACGATTCAATTGTGCGCGGCACGACCTCAACCAAGATCGTTGAAATGGTCCGGGCCGCGGGTGCCGCCGAAGTTCATATGCGGATCGCCAGCCCGCCGACCCTGCATTCCTGTCACTATGGAGTTGATACGCCCGACAGCGACAAGCTGGTTGCAGCGAACCTCGACCTTGAAGAATTGCGCAAACATATCGGCGTTGAAAGCCTGGCCTATATTTCCATGGACGGTCTTTATCGTGCCATGGGTCAGGAAGCCGGACGCGATCCGGCAGCACCCCATTATTGCGATGCCTGTTTCTCGGGCGAATATCCGATCTCCCTGTCTGATCTGGACAGCGGTGCCGGAACAGCACAACTTTCCTTGCTGGCAGAACAAAACGGATGAGCAAAAGACTTGAAGGCCGGGTTGCCGTGGTCACAGGTGCGTCGCGCGGTATAGGTGCCGCTGTTGCTGAACGCTTTGCCATGGAGGGCGCGCACATCATCGCCGTCGCCCGAACTGTTGGTGGTCTTGAAGACCTGGATGACCGGGTTCAGGCTGCAGGCAGCTCTGCGACCCTCGTGCCGCTTGATATCACTGATTATGACGGCATCGACCGTCTTGGCGGTGCCATTGCCGAACGCTGGGGCAAACTTGATATCCTTGTGGGGAACGCTGCAATTCTTGGCAGTCTCACGCCCATGGGTCACATCAAACCGACGGACTGGGATCAGATCATGGCGGTGAACGTCACGGCAAACTGGCGCCTGATCCGGTCGCTTGATCCCCTGTTACGTGCTTCTGACGCTGGCCGTGCGATGTTCGTAACTTCCGGCGTCGCCAAAGGCGGATTTGCCTATTGGGGTGGTTACGCCATCAGCAAGGCTGCCCTTGAATGTATGGTGACCACTTACGCCGCAGAACTTGGCAAAACAAATGCCCAGGCAAATATCATCGAACCCGGCATCGTCCGCACAGCCATGCGTGCCGCCGCCATGCCTGGAGAAGACCCGTCAACATTGCCGGACCCTGCCTCAATCACGGATGTCTTTGTCGATCTGGCTGACCCTGCCTGCACCCGCAATGGCGAGCGTCTGGTCGTCGAGATGCCGTCATAAATAATATCCTGCTGTATGTGGCCACGGTCCTGGTCTGGGGCTCCAGTTGGCTTGGCATCAAGTTCCAGTATGGCGTCGTAGCACCTGGTACGTCGGTTGTTTACCGCTTCGCCCTGGCAGCAGCCATCATGGTGGCCTTTTGTCTGTTCACAAATCGAAATCTATTGTGGCCGCTTCGGCACCAGATACCTGTCGCTATTCAGGGATGCCTGTTGTTTGGGATCAATTTTTATCTGATCTATCACGGCACCCAATATATCACCAGCGGCCTGGCTGCTGTGCTGTTTTCCACCGTCGTCATCATGAATATCATTGGCAACGCCATCATGTTTCGAACCCGTATTTCAAAACGGGTGGCCAGCGGTGCCCTTGTCGGCCTTGTGGGTATCACTACTGTGTTCTGGCGAGAAATTCAGGCCTTTGACACAGCCAGTGACACCACCACCGGTATTTTTCTGGTCCTGGCGGGCACATTGTCTGCTTCCCTGGGTATGCTCAGCTCTGCATTGTTCCAGCGTCGTGGCCTGCCGGTTATCGAAACCACGACCCTCGGAATGGTCTATGGTGCGATCTTCAGCTTTGCAGCTTCCTGGGCATTGGGCTACGAGTTTAATTTTGATATGTCCATTGGCTATATCGGCTCGCTGTTTTATCTCGCCATCTTTGCTTCAGTCATTGGCTTTATCTGTTATCTGACGTTGCTGGGTAAAATCGGTGCTGACCGGGCGTCATATGCCACCGTCGTATTCCCTCTGGTGTCTCTCACCCTGTCGACGTTCTTTGAAGACTTCCAGTGGACGGTCTTTACCATCAGCGGCACTGCCTTGATCGTCTTCGGCAACGTCATCATCCTGACAAAAACCAAAGCCGAGCGCGCTGAGAAAAAGGCTAGTTAACCCAGGCCTGCCTACTTTTTGTCGGCGTAGGGATTTTCGCTGGTGCGCAACATCAGACGGATGGGCGTGCCAGGCAAATCAAAAACCTTGCGGATGTCGTTGATCAGATATCGCGAATAGGATTCTGGCAAAGCATCGGGGACACTTGCAAAAACCACAAAAGTTGGCGGACGGGTCTTAGCCTGGGTCGCATAGCGCAGACGCACCGGCCTGCCGCGCGCTGCCGGTGGCTGATGACTTTCAGTTGCCAGCGAAAGCCAGCGGTTGAGTTTACCAGTTGGAATGCGTCGGTTCCAGGTATCGTAAGCACCGATAACAGCCGGCATCAGCGTTTTCATCCGCGAGCCAGTCAGGGCTGAAAAAGACACGACGGGGACACCGCGCACCTGGGGCAAGGATTTTTCCAGCCGTTCATACAGGCTTTCCATAGTCTCCTTGCGATCCTCGACGACATCCCATTTATTCACCGCGATCACCAGCGAGCGACCTTCATTGATCACCATAGCTGCGATGGTCAGGTCCTGTTTTTCCAACGGCGACTGGCCATCAATGACCAGGACAACAATCTGGGCATAGCGGATGGAACGTGTGGTATCAGCCGTCGACATGCGTTCAAGCTTTTCCTGAACGCGGGCCTTTTTACGTAAACCGGCCGTATCCACCAGTTTGATCCGCTGACCGCCCCATTCCCATTCGACGGAGATCGAATCACGGGTCAATCCGGCTTCGGGGCCAGTGATCAGACGCTCTTCTCCGAGCAAGCGATTGATCAGCGTCGATTTACCAACATTGGGTCTGCCAACGATGGCCATCTGGATCGGACCGCCGACCTCTTCCTCTTCTGTTTCACCGTCTTCATCCAGTGCCAGACCAGCTTCGATTTCCAGGTCTGCAAATTCATCATCAACTTCAGCTGCGTCCACAAAAGGCTTCAAGACATCGTACAGCTCACCGATGCCTTCGCCATGTTCTGCCGACAACGCAATCGGGTCACCAAGACCAAGACTATAGGATTCCAACATGCCTGACTGTCCCTGCCTGCCTTCGCATTTGTTGGCAATCAGGATCACAGGTGTTTCTGCACGTCTCAGGATTTCGGCAAAATGTTCATCCGCGGTTGTCAGTCCGGTCCGGGCGTCGATCATCATCAAGCCGACGTCAGCTTCCTGCAAAGCCGCCTTGGTCTGGGTCCACATGCGGTCCTGCAGACTGTCTTCCGGCCCGACTTCCAACCCGGCCGTATCGATCAGGCGGAATTCGAGATCCGCAATGCGACCTTCGCCTTCACGGCGATCGCGGGTCACGCCAGGCGTGTCGTCAACAAGTGCCAGCCGTCTGCCGACCAGCCTGTTGAACAGGGTCGATTTGCCGACATTGGGTCGACCAATGATGGCTACTGTCGCAGTCATTGTTTTGTGCCTTAGCGGTAGGCGAGGAGTTCAGCCTCGTCCGTCAAAAAATAAAGTGTCTGATTGGCCACAATAGGTGACATCGAAACGGGATCCGACAATTCGAGCTGGCCGTTGACTTCGCCGGTATAAGGCGAAATTGCCAGGGCAACGCCTTGGGAAGATACGGTAATCAGACGATCCCCGACCAAAACAGGTCCGGTCCAGTTGACCAGTTCCTGACGGTCTTCATCAACGTGGCGTGCCAGTTTACGCACCCAGCGCACGCGTCCGTCATTTCGGGACAAGGCCAGAACCTGGGATTCTACAGTTGTGACAAAGACGAAGTCTCCGGCGACCCAGGGTGTTTGCACGCTGGCAATTGCCTGGTCCCAGATCCGGACACCTGTACGCAGATCGATGGCAACCATACGACCGCCATGGCTAACCGCATAAACACGTCCCCGATCAATGACCGGTGAGCCGGTGATATCGCCAAGTTGGGCCAGCGCCGTACGGCGGCCCCGACCACTGAGCGAATCGACCCAGGCGACACGTCCGTTGGAACGGCGCAGGGCAAACAATTCGCCCGATGAATAGGCCACGATAACCAGGTCGCCCTGCACTGCCGGGCTGGCGGAACCGATCAATCCGGCACTTTCAACAATGCCCACATGTTGCCATACGATGCTGCCGTCTCCGGCATCCAGCGCATGTAATTTGTTGTCAATGGATACGACATAGACACGACCCTGATCAATCGTCGGTGCGCCGCGCAGGGGTGAGCCGATGGATCGTGTCCAGATGATGGCACCTGTGTCCGGCTCCATGGCAATAACGTCACCGTAGCCGGTGGTCACATAGAGCACACCATTGTCAAATCCGAGACCGCCACCCAAAGCGCCTCGTTCTTCACTTGTCGGGGTTAGATTATAGCGCCAGTAACGCTCACCCGTTCCACCATCATAGGCAGATACATTGCTGCGGGCATCCAGGGCAAAAACCTGGCCCGCCGCATAAATCGGTGTCGCAGTCAGACGCTCTACATCGTCAGAGCCAGAACCAATGGCGCTTCCCCAGACCCGGCGCAAACCGTCAGCTGCTTCAAGGTGATGCATGGTATGGGTTGCGTGACCGCCGGATTGGGGCCATTCGCCATTTACATAAGGACGTGGCAAGCGGACGTTCAAATCCGCCAGAGCCGGATCGGCCCGCAAGGTTGTTTGCAGGCTCATGATGGAAATACGCTCACCTGGCAAAGGTGGTGCAGGTGCATCACCCAGCCAGTCCGGCACGTCGCAAGCTGTCAATAATGCTGTCAGCGACAAAAAGGCGACAGCCCGGCGCAGTACAGCATTCATGATTTATTCTGCTCCACCCAGAGCGGCCAGCATTTCTGCTGCCCGGGCACGTGCACCACGCGGGGTCGTCGCATCTTCCGACAATGCCTTGAATGTCTTGATTGCTTCCGCCGTGTTGCCGTCTGCCATGGCAGCCAGACCCAGCAATTCACGTGCTGAGTGACGCCAGGGGCTGTCGGCGGAAGTCAAGGTTTCCAGCCGGGACCGGGCCCCGGCAGCATCACCGCTGTCGAGCAAATGACTGGCCGCATGCAGTTTTGCAAGCTGGCGGAAATTTTCATCGGCTGAACTGTCTGCCGCAAGAGCATCATAGATTTTCAACGCGGCTTCAATATTCTTGCTGCGCGCCAGGGCGGCAGCTTCTTCAAGGCGTGAAATCCAGGTATATCCACCACTGGCATCTGCAGCCAGTTTGGCAAAGGCATCTGCAGCTTCAGCATCCTTGTTGGCGACAACAAGGGCTTTGGCGGCAGCAAAATCACCGCCTGCCTCCAGCTTCTGGTTTTTGCTGTATTCACGCCAGCTTACGGTTGCCGCTGTTGCACCAACAACGACAACGGCAATGGCAATGACAAATTTGCCATACTTTTCCCAAAGCTCGGAATGTTTATCGCGACGTACGTCTTCGTCGACTTCCTGGAAGATATCGGCCACTCTTTACCTCCAGGGCACTGAATCTGCATCCAGGTGCCCGAATTTGGCGCGTCATTTAAGGCCCTTCTTCGTTAGAATTGAGGCCCCGTAAAAAATTTCTCCGCAACCTTGATAAGGCGCGGAAATCGGGCGTCACAATATACGCTGAAACGTCCTTATGCAAACCCGACAAGCCCAGTAATCAATGAATTCAGCCTGTTATCAGGCCTCAATCGTTGTTTTTCAGGCTGCAGTGTCCGCCAGCCACTTGATCGAGCAGCCCATGCTCGGAATCTGGCTGGTTGGCCCTCTACCGGTATTGGCGATTGCGATCATGGCTTCGTACAGTTCACGGCGCGCATTCGGTACCGCCTGACGCCCGGATTCGTCGAGCCGTCCCCGATATTGAAGCTCCATACCCGCGTTGAAACCAAAGAAGTCCGGTGTGCATACTGCGTCGTACTTCCGCCCAATATTCTGGCTTGGGTCATGCAGGTAAGGGAAAGGAAAGGATAATTCTTCCGCCCAGGCTTTCATGCTGTCGAAACTGTCCTCGGGATATTCCTCGGCGTCATTTACACAAATCGCCGCAACGCCCACACCCAGCGCCCTGAGATCATGTGCATCACGGATCAGGCGATCAATGATGGATTTCACATAGGGACAATGGTTGCATATAAAGACTATCAAGGTGCCGTTTTCGCCCTTCACATCCGACAGGCTGTAGCGTTTTCCATCAGTTGCCGGCAGGTCAAAATCAACGGCTTTCCAGCCAAAGTCACAGACAGGTGTCTCAAAGGCCATGTGTCGATCCTCATTTGTTTCCAGGCCCGACTAAACCATCCGTCCGTCCAGTTTTCAAGTCCCTCGCAATTGGGCGTCATGTTAATGCGAAGTCTGTTGGGTTTTGTGCCATTGCATGGCATTATTGGCCTATCTCAAACATCGATAATTTCCATCTAAATGAAGAAAACGACCATGAAAAGCCTTCTACTTCCCACTCTCACCTTGTCGCTGGCTGTCATTGGTCTGACCGGCTGTATACAGCAATCGAACAGCTCCACACCAACACCAACAGCTCCGGCACCCGTTGTGGCCCAGTCTGGTGCCGGTTCCGCGGAACAGGATCAGCGCAATGTTGTGCGGTTTTCCGACCTGCCAATGCCGCCCGGTGCACAACTGGATACGGAGAAATCCATCATTCTTGGCACGGGCGAAGACTGGACAGGCCGGGTTTTGATCCAGACGCCCAATTCACCGGAAACAGCCTTTGATTTTTATCGCAAAGAACTTTCCGGCATGGGCTGGCGCGAGATTACAGCGGTTCGAGCTGCGACAAGTGTGCTGACCTATGTGCGTGACGGGCGGGTTGCAACGATACAACTTCAAAAGTCTGCTTTGGGTGGCACAGATGTCTCTGTGACGGTATCTCCGGAGGGAAAACCCAAAACCGACGGATAAAGTTTCCAAAACGTTAAATTGTCTAAAATTTGGCATATTACTTGCGGTGATAGGGCATGACCCTAGGAAACCGCATAAAAATCGCCCGCAAACGTCTCAGGATGAGCCAGGCTGTATTGGCCCGGCACACCAAAGTGGATCAATCCAGTATTGCTTACTGGGAAAGCGGTCGTACTTCTCCGAAATATTCCAGGTTATTGGAACTGGCATCGATTTTGGAGGTCACCCCGGAATGGCTTCAATTCGGCATTAATTCCGGCGGTACAAACGCCACTGTACCGCTTGTTGCAACTATCGGTCTGCCTGGCAGCAGCCCCGCCTGTGCGGATACCTCCAGAAAGCCGATTGCCGAGCAATTTGTCGAACTGGGTATGGGTCAAAGCTGCGAGGACTGTGTTGCCGTTGCTATTCGTGGCAACGCCCTGACACCCGCCTATATGGACGGCGACGTCCTGATCGGTGAACGCCAGAAGCCCGAGAGCATGATGGCAGGCACCTCGACAGACTGTGTCATTGGTATGAAGGACGGCCGCACCTTGCTGGCTCGTGCCCCTGCCGGTCGCCATGGACCCCACAATCCCATCACCAACCCGGCCAACGTCGCCTGGGTGATGCAGATCGCCTGGATCCGACGCAGCCCGCTTAAGTCCCTGCCGGTATCAGACACGGTCACGCATTTTACTGTCAGTAGCGAAGAGCCGGTTACATCCTCCCCGCAACCCGTACAGGTCGCGGCGCACTAATCAGATTCCAAAGGGTCGCAGCGGTTTCTGCGGTTTCAAAACAGGGATGCCTTGAAAAAGGTGTCCCTTTTTTGTTTCGCCCTCAGGTTAACAAGAGGCGATCACTCCCACTCAATCGTGCCGGGGGGTTTTGAGGTGATGTCGTAGACGACGCGGTTGATGCCGCGGACTTCGTTGACGATGCGGCTGGAGACGCGACCGAGGAATTCGTGTTCGAAGGGGTAATAGTCGGCGGTCATGCCATCGGTTGAATTGACGGCACGCAAAGCGCAGACAAAATCGTAGGTACGCTCGTCACCCATAACGCCAACGGTACGGACCGGCAGCAGAACGGCAAAGGCTTGCCATATTTCATCATATAGACCGGCATCCCGGATTTCCTGCAGATACAGGGTATCTGCCTTGCGCAGGATATCGATTTTTTCACTGGTGATTTCGCCGGGAATACGAATGGCAAGGCCCGGTCCCGGAAACGGGTGGCGACCAATGAAACTGTCGGGTAAGCCAAGTTCCTTGCCCAGAACCCGGACCTCGTCCTTGAACAATTCACGTAAAGGTTCAACCAGTTCCATGTTCATGCGTTCAGGCAAGCCGCCCACATTGTGGTGGGATTTGATCACGACGCTGGGGCCTCCGGCAAAGGAGACACTTTCGATCACATCGGGGTACAAGGTACCTTGCGCCAGGTAATCAGCGCCGCCAATTTTTTTGGCTTCTTGCTCAAAGACTTCGATGAAAGTGTTGCCGATGATTTTACGTTTCTTTTCCGGATCGGATACGCCCTCAAGACGACCAAGGAATTCTTCCGACGCATCGCGGTGCACCAGGGGAATATTGTAATGTTCGCGGAACATGCCGACGACTTCGTCGCTTTCACCCGCCCGCATGACACCGGTATCAACATAAATACAAGTAAGCTGATCGCCGATGGCTTCATGCAATAGCACCGCAACAACAGACGAATCGACACCACCCGATAATCCACAAATCACCCGGCCAGTTCCTACCTGTTCGCGAACCTTGGCAATTTCTGTTTCGCGAAAAGCCGCCATGGTCCAGTTGCCGGAACAGCCGCAAATGTTGTGGCTGAAGTTCTTCAGAAGGTCCCGCCCTTTTGGCGTATGCACAACTTCGGGGTGGAACTGCACGGCATAGAACTTCCGCGCTTCGCAATCGATTGCGGCATAGGGTGCGCCGTTGCTGGTGGCGATCACCCGGAAGCCATCCGGCAAGGCGTTGACGCGATCACCATGGCTCATCCAGACCTGATCCTTGTCACCAACAGCCCAGACGCCATCGAACAAAGCGCTTTTTTCCGTGACTTCAACCTTGGCGCGGCCAAATTCACGATGATCAGATGTTTCAACTTCACCACCCAACTGCGCCACCATCGTTTGTTCGCCGTAACAAATTCCCAGGATTGGCACCCCGAGATCAAACACCACCTGTGGCGCACGTGGGGTGTCTATATCTAGTACAGACGACGGACCGCCTGAAAAAATCACACCTTTGGGGGCATAGCTTTCGAGGATTTCTTCTGACATGTTGAAAGGGACAACTTCACAATAAACCCCGCTTTCGCGAACCCGACGGGCGATCAATTGCGTAACCTGTGAGCCAAAGTCGATGATCAGAATTCGGTCACTGTGGAGCTTGTCTGTCGTCATGAGCAGTTATTCATCCTGGCTAGGAGGTGGCATTTCGTGTTCTTCGTGGGGATCCTGGTCAAGCCGCGAAAGCACGGCAACAAAAAATCCGTCCGTGTCATTGCTGAAAGGTGACAGCCGCAGGAAATCCGATGTGGGATCAGCTTCGGACCAGATTTGTGCAACGGGCATGATCTCAAAATCCGGCTGCAAACTCAGGAACGCGTTCATCTGATCAGCACCTTCACAATCAAGCACTGAACAGGTGGCATAGATCAGCCGCCCACCGGGCTTCACCAGGTTTGCAGCCCGGTTCAGGATTTTGGCCTGGCGGTCAACATTGTGCTGCAGGGTCTCCGCAGTCAGTCGCCACTTGGTTTCGGGGTTACGCCGCCAGGTGCCAGTACCGCTGCAGGGCGCATCGATCAGCACCCGGTCAAAAGCACCTTGATAATCGGGGTACAGATCGCTGCCATCGGCCCTGACCTTGCGGGCGGAAACATTCTTGATCCCGGCGCGTTCCAGTCGGGGCAGCAAGCGATCAAGACGGCGGTCATCGACATCCCAGGCCTCAATATGGCCGGTATTTTTCATCGCAGCTGCCAGCGCCAGGGCCTTGCCACCGGCACCAGTGCAGGCATCAAGGACTGTTTGCCCCGGCTTGGCATCAACCAGTTGGGCGCATATCTGTGCAGCTTCGTCCTGAACCTCGACACCACCTGTCGTATAGAGCCCGGTGCCGGTAATGCGTTTGCGGTCGTTCAGGCGGATGCCAATCGACGATAACGCACTTGCCTGTGCCTCAAAACCTTCGTCTGCAAGCGCTGCCAGGGCTTTTTCTTGCGTGGTTTTCAACGTGTTTACACGTAAATCCACCGCGGCGCGTTCGTTCATGGCAGACATCTGATCGACGAAATCATCTTCAAATCGCCGCGTGAAATGTTTGGTCATCCACTCAGGGAAATTGCCTTGCACGGCCGCAGGCATTTTTTGCTTGCGTCGCGCTGTGACCTTTTCAAGCAGTTCTTTTTCGTCACCGCTCAGGGCTTCGGGATTGTGACCAGTGCCTGAAAAAGCCTGATCAAAATCAGTTGTCTGCCAGTCCTGCAAATGCATCAGGGCGACAATGACCCGCATACGCTCGGCATCGATATCATCAGCCCCGTCGAGGCCATCGATCAGCCATACCAGCTCGGCGCGTCGACGCAGAATCTGATAGACCAGTTCTGAAATATAGCGACGATCACCTGAGCCGGCGAAACGGCGATCCCGGAACCACTGGTCGATCAGTCGATCAGCCGGTCGCGCCGAAACCTCGAGGGCGCGCAGAATGTCCATGGACATGTTCGCGCGAGCACCTGGGGTCATTTCAATGTTGCCTTATAAAAAACTGTGTAATCAGGATGGACGTTGGTAATTGGGTGATTCCCGTGTGATCGTCACGTCGTGAACATGACTTTCCTGCAAACCCGCATTAGTGATACGGCGGAAGGTACATTTGGAATTCATGTCTTCGATGGTGGCATTGCCGGTATAACCCATGGCCGCCCGCAGTCCACCAACCAGTTGATGAACGACATTACCGGCAGGACCTTTGTAGGGCACCTGGCCTTCAATGCCTTCGGGCACCAGCTTCAGGGTGTCCTTGATGTCTTGCTGGAAATAGCGATCTGCCGAGCCCCGGGCCATGGCGCCAACCGAGCCCATGCCACGATAGGCCTTGTAGGAACGACCGTTATAAAGAAAGACTTCACCCGGTGCTTCGTCTGTCCCTGCCAGCAAGGAGCCGATCATGGCACAACTTGCACCGGCGGCAATGGCCTTGGCCAGATCGCCCGAAAACTTGATGCCACCATCTGCGATAGCCGGAACGTCCAGTTCGCGACAAACTTCCGCGGCTTCCATAATCGCCGTTAATTGTGGCACACCAACACCGGCTACAATCCGGGTCGTGCAAATGGAACCTGGGCCAATGCCTATTTTGACAGCGTCAGCACCATTGTCGATCAGCGCACGTGCGCCTTCAGCGGTTGCAACATTTCCCGCCATGATCTGGGTGCGGTTACTGATCTTCTTGATCCTGTTTACCGATGCCAGCACGCCTTCGGAATGACCATGCGCCGTATCCACGACGATCACATCGCATTCCGCATCAATCAGGGCTTCGGCCCGCTCGAACCCGGTATCTCCAACACTGGTGGCAGCAGCGGCACGCAGGCGCCCCTGGTCATCCTTGCAAGCGTCGGGATGCAGCTTGGCTTTTTCAATATCCTTGACCGTAATCAGACCTGTGCAACGACCGTCACCATCCGTCACCAGAAGTTTTTCGATCCGGTGATGGTGCAGCAAGCGTTTGGCTTCCTGGCTGTCGACCGAATTTTCAACGGTGATCAGATTTTCCCAGGTCATCAACTCACTGACCGGCTGTGCCTTGTTGGTCGCAAACCGTACGTCTCTGTTGGTCAGAATACCGACCAGCTTGCCACCGTCTTCGACGACAGGTACACCGGAAATATTGTGGTGCTTCATCAACGTCAGGGCATCATCCAGAGTCTGGTTCGGGGCGATGGTGACCGGATTTACGACCATGCCGCTTTCAAACTTCTTGACGCGCAATATTTCGCCGGCCTGTTCTTCCACCGTCAAATTCCGGTGCACAACCCCCATGCCGCCGGCCTGAGCCATGGCGATGGCCATGCCTGATTCGGTTACCGTGTCCATGGCGGAAGATATCAGCGGAATGTTCAGATCGATGCTGCGGGTCAGGCGGGTGCGGGTGTTAACCTGGCCTGGCAAGACAGATGAGGCGGCAGGCTGCAGAAGGACGTCGTCGAATGTGTAGGCCTCGAGGATTTCCATATCTGCTCCTGTACTGTGCAAAATTCAAAGGCCCGTCTCCGGGCTAAATATTGCGCTGCAATATGGCACGGTTGATTTTGTATTGGTACCCCGAAATGACACCAGATTTAGGGTAAATCAGCCTGAATCCGAATTTTTCAGTCGTTATTGGCTGCCGCATCCACTTCAAAATCACCACCAGACACTTTGCCGCCGGTCAGCTTCGGATACAATTCGCGAAATGACGTGGCAATTTCGTCGATGGGAACATCGGCATAAGGGCCATGATCATGGACATATTCCATGTGTTTTTCGCCATCCGCATTCATCGGATGGAAGACGCTGTCGTTATATCCGTCAAAGTCCATGGGCAACACGCGCGCTTTTTCACACAGGGTTTTGTTGAAGACCGGGGTCGCTTTGACCCACTTGCCATCAAGATACAGTTCTGAATATCCGTGATAGACGAACAGGTCCGTGCCCATGGCCTCGGTCAGGCGTTTGGATGTGAGATGATTGCGCACATCGGCATAACCGACACGGGCGGGTATACCCACTGCCCGGCAACAGGCTGCCAGCAACGCGGCCTTGGGCACACAAAATCCCTTGCCACGGGCGAGACAGCCAGAGGCACTCAAACCCGCATGATCCAAAGTGAAATCATAGGGATCATAGGTAAATTCATCGCGCACGGCGTAATAAAGTCGCTTGGCGATTTCGATCTCACCTACCGCATCCCCTGCCCGGTCTTTCGCCCAGGCAATGACGTCCACATTGTCACTTTCAATGGAGGCAGTCGGCTCGAGGAATTGTGCTACATCTGCGCTGTATTCTGTTGTGCTCATCTCAGGGGGTCTCCGCTTTGTTTTCTTGTTCAATCTTTTTCCGGCCCTTGAAACCAAGGGCGACAACATAGGTTTCAGCTGATTCTGGTCGACTGGACGCAGGCTTGGCATGTTTCACAGTCGTAAAATTTTCCTTCAACAGGTCAAGGAGGTCACCTTCCGCCCCGCCCTTGAATACCTTGGCAACAAAGTTGCCGCCTGGCACCAGCACCGACAAGGCGAATTCCAGGCCGATTTCAACCAGGGCGACAATCCGGATATGGTCCGTCGGGCCGTGCCCTGTGGTTGACGGCGCCAGGTCTGAGACCACAACATCGACGGGGCCATTCGCTGCGGCCCGGATGATGTCGGGCGCATCAGGTTCCCGCATGTCCAACTGCATGAGTTCGACGCCGTTCATGTTTTCCATCTCAAGGATATCAACACCGATAACCAGACCAGGGCCACCTTCTGCCGTCCCCATCCTGGCAGACGCGACCTGACACCAGGCGCCAGGGGCTGCCCCCAGATCAACAAGGCGTTTGCCGGGTTTCAGAAAATGAAAGCGATCATCCAGTTCGAGCAGCTTATAGGCGGCACGACCGCGATATCCGTCCGCCCGAGCCTGAGCCACATATGGATCGTTCAGTTGTCGTTGCAACCAGCGGGTGGACGAATTGGACCGGCCCCGGGCTGTTTTTACCTTGGTATGCATCTGACGAACGGAAGGCGTGGTTTTACCGCCGATCCCCTTGCGGCCACCACGACCGCCGCCGCCTGATCTGCCTCTGCCAGCCATTACTGTGTTCCTGCTTTCTCGCGCCTGTCGGCGCTCATCATCTGTGTCAGCATACCTTCGCGTAAACCACGATCGGCAACACGCAAGCGCTGCATATCCCACATACCAGTGATCGCGTCCATGATAGCACAACCGGCCACCACGAGATCCGCACGGGCGCGACGAATACACGGATTTTGCGCCCGTTGTTCAAAGCTCATGCCTTTCAGACGTCCTGCAACTTCCGCCAGTGATGCCACATCAATCCAGGTGCCATCGACTTTCGAGCGATCATAGCGCGGCAATCCCAGATGTACGGCAGCCAGCGTTGTCACTGTGCCCGACGTCCCCAGCAAATGCGCCTTGTCGGTCTGGATCGCGTCACGAATTTTGTGTTTGGCCTCGAATTCGTGCAAAAGGCCGGTCACGAATTGCACCATGTCTTCGTACGTAGCTGACGAGATTTCGTCGCCCCCGTGGCGCTCCGTCAGTGTCACAACACCGCAAGACAGGGATGTCCAGCCGATCACCCGCGGATCATCCCCGGGTACAACTTCAACCCAGATCAGTTCAGTACTGCCGCCACCGATATCAAAGACCAATGCGTGACGACATTCCGGATCGATCAACGGTGTGCAACCTGCCAGGGCAAGTCCTGCTTCTTCGCCAGGATCAATAATCTCGAGATCTATGCCTGTTTCCCGTGCCACACGATCCAGAAATCCCTGGCCGTTGGCGGCGCGGCGACAGGCTTCGGTGGCTACTGTCCGGGTGCGGGCAACGCGAGAGGAACGCATCTTGCCTGCACAAACGCGCAAGGCTGAAACGGTGCGATCGATGGCGGCGTCACTCAGGACGCCACTGCTGTCGACGCCTTCACCCAGGCGCACAATACGCGAAAACGCGTCCACGACATGAAATCCCGTGTCGCGGGGTTCAGCGATAAGCAAACGGCAGTTGTTGGTTCCAAGGTCAATCGCCGCGTAGGTTCGCGCAGGTGCGCAGTCCCCACCTTGTGTTGACTTGCCACCTTTCCCAACGCGCCGACCAGCCCCCTGCGATGCAGGCGTTCTGTCTGGCACTATTAATCTCCTGGCCACCGCAGCCTGTTCGGACCTGTGTCTTGTCCGGTAAGCCTGGCGCTGCAGCCCTTGTTTAAACGTGGCAAGATGATATCAGCAATTGTCGCGACAACACAGCCCCAAAATTTCAACCTGAAAATCACCACTGGTCGCTGATCCTGGGCCTGATCACACAGCCGGGCCGGGTCAGACCTTGTCGCGCACCCAATCAAGGACATCGTCGTAGGATCCCCGAAAGGCGATTTTGTCCTCTTGCTTACCAAGCTGGAAATCGCACATGGGATCGTAATATCTGGCCAGCAGTTCGGTGATCCAGGCTTCGTGGTCGCTGACGTCACCCTGCGATAACTGTTTTTCCAGTGCCGCATCCATCAAACCTGCAATATGGCTGTAATTCTCGTGCCCAAGGCGTTTCTGCACCCGGAAAAGACTTTGTGTCAGATAGTCGACAAACAGGTCCCAGCCATCTTCGGTGTGGGCATCCTGGAATTCAGCCGTCATATCGACGACATATTCCTGCAGAATTCTTTGTACCCGGAAATCAAGCGGCATTTCGACAACAGCCAGATTTGCAGCAGCCATTTTGTCGAAGAAATCCTGCGGTACAGCGCAGGCACCAATGCGCCTGCTTTCGTCTTCAACTACTAGCGTTTGATCAGGCCAGGCCTGGCGCTTGCGCAACAGGTCAACGCCCAGAGCATGTTCAAAATCAATTTGTGTCGGCACCCCGGACACGCGACGACCAAAGCTCGAGCCACGATGATTGGCGTGCCCTTCCAGATCAACGCCCTGGTCTACGGCATTCACGAGCACCGTTTTGGCGGTCCCGGTTTTACCGCCAATGCGGATAAGGGAAACTTCGGCGGCTGCAACATCAATGGTATCGATCATCAGACGCCTGAGGGCCTTGAAGCCACCTTCGATCAACGGCACGTCGACGCCACTGTCCTGCATCCACTGACGGGCGATGTTTGAACGCATGCCGCCACGCCAGCAATAAACATGGGTGCCGGGATGGGTGTTGGCAAATTCACACCAGGCCTGTACCCGCTGATCCTTGATATCACCCGATATCAGGTTGTGCCCCAGTTCAACGGCCGCCTTGTTGCCCTGTTCCTTGTAACAGGTTCCCACTTCGGCACGTTCGGTGTCGTTCAGGATCGGAAAATTGACGGACGTCGAAAACCGTCCTTTGGCAAACTCACCTTCCGCCCGCACGTCCAGAAATGGCGTGTCCGTCAGAAGCAGGTCCCTGAATTGTTCTGCCGGTACGATTTGTCCAGACATTGGTTTTCCCGGTAAAATAAACGCGCTCTGGCCTAGGTCAGGCAAGCTGTGTGGAAAGCATCAAGCGTCTTGTCGTCGAGTTTTACCACATTTTTCAGATAATCTTCTACGGTACTGCATTGCTGCTCAATCGCCGCGAAAGCCGCGCTGAGATATTCCTCATGTGCGGAAAACACATTTGCAATTGTCTGTGCATCCATTTCAGGGCGCACACGTCCCGCCCGGTCCCAATATTGATTGGTCAGCATATAGTCTTCAAACACGGTCTCTCTTGGTACACCGAGTATCGTCAACATCATGGCGGCAGCCGTTCCTGCCCGATCCTTGCCAGCAGTGCAATGGACGACAATTTTTTGCCCGGCGATCAGGCGTTCAACCATTGTGCGATAGGCATCCGCATACAGAAACGGATAATTCCGATATCCTTCCGTCATCCAGGCACGGGCCGTGGCGGCTTTATCTGTGGAGGCGTCAAAGGAATCCAGCGCCCGGGCATCGGGCCTCTCATCCAGGCCGACTTCCAGTACTTCTACTTGTGCGTTGCCCAGAAATCGGGAGGGTTCAAGCGTACGTTCTTCACCGTAGCGTAGATCAAAGGTCGCTTTGACGCCCAGATCACGTACCGTTTCCATATCCTTGTCGCTCAGGGAAGAAAGCGTGTCCGAGCGGAATATTGTCCGCCATTTAACTCTTTGACCGGAAGAAGTCTTGTAGCCACCCAGGTCACGAAAGTTCGTGATCCCTTCCAGTTCCAGTCTTCGCTCCATCGATTGGTACTCCTGCCTCTGAATTTGCATCACACAAGAAAATGCCCCGAACCCCGGGGACAGGACATTTTATGTCATGACCGGGGGTACCGGGACAATCTCTGAAGATCAAATAAATTAAGTAGAATAGATTGGGAGCAGATGTCAGCGACGCTTATTTTTGTTTGGCGCGCCACTCTTTCAATTGTTCAACAGCATCGCGCTGCTGTTTTGCCGTCATTTTCCCCCGCAGGGCGTTTCTCTTTTTGGCGGCTTTTTTTCCCGCAAGTGTGTACCAGAACAGAGCTTTGGCCGGATCAGCATCGACGCCAAGGCCTTTCACATACAAATCACCAAGCTTGGTTTGCGAGAGCTTGTGTCCTTTTTCCGCGGCTTTCAGGTACCAGATCCTGGCTTTGGTATAGTCCCTGATTTCGCCTGTATCACTGAGATAACGGGCAAAATTGTACTGGGCGTTTTTGTGACCCTTTTTACCCGCCTTCTGATACCACTGTGCTGCAGTTCTCAGGCTTTTCTCAACGCCTGCACCATATTTGTAAGCTTTGGCCACATTGTATTGGGCTTTGGAAAAGCCCTTGTTGGCTGCTTTCATATACCATTCGAGCGCCTTCTTGTGGTCCTTCTTGACCCCCAGGCCGAGAGCATAATATTTGCCCATATTATATTCTGCGTTGCGATAGCCAGTATCTGCAGATTTTTTCAGCCAGCCGAATGATTGTTTCAGGTCTTTTTCAACGCCCTGGCCATTTTTGTATCTGAATGCCAGATTTAACTGGGCTCTGTTATTTCCCTGCTCGGCAGCCTTTCGAAACCACTTGACCGCTTCCACGTAACTTTTCTTGGTACCACGGCCATCACGATAGGCATTGCCGAGATTGAGTTGAGCCTTTGAATAACTTTGTATGGCCGACCGCTGGTACCACTTGAATGCTTCCTTCGGGTTTTGTGGAACACCTTGCCCCAGGGCATACATCAAGCCGACGATAAACTGTGAATCCGGTTCCCCGAGGTCTGCGCCTTTTCTGAACTCCTTGATTGCCGTGTCGTATTCAGCTTTTTTGTATAGCTCCATTGCAGATTTGTAATCAGCAATCACCGTAGAAGGGGCGAACATCGCAACAGCAAAAAAACTCAAACAAATGACATAGCCAGCCTTTAACAATTTTTTCTCCCGGGAATAAAAAACGCACAAAATCAATTCAACAGTCGGAATATATCACTTCCGATCAAAAAATAATGACAACTTATTGTTACTTTTTCTATAATCAGATTGGCTGAATATCAACTAAATGGGTAAAATTACCCAATTTTTTCTCCTGAACTTGCTCAACCATGAGTATTAATCATGTTTACTTGGGAGAAATCAGGTTTCTACTGTGATTCGAAACTATTAAGGGGAATCAACCGTCGCCAATTCCCCTTTTTTTATCACCAGAATCTTTACTTCAAATCAGCATAGCTTCCATCATGCATCCACCGGGCATGCTCCGGCGCCTTCTTTGTTTTGTCCCACTCCTCAATCATGTCCCATTTTACTTCGTCCAGCTTCTGCATCATTAGCGGCGTATCGGTATTCACGGCAAGTTCAAGACGGTGTCCATTGGGGTCATAGAAATAGATCGACTGAAAAATGGCATGATCCGTCACCCCGACGACATCTATTCCGTCAGCTTCCAACCGGGCCTTCGCACCCAGCAAATCATCCATTGTGTCGACTTCGAACGCCAGATGCTGCACCCAGTCAGGTGTGTTGGGATCGCGGCCCATTTCATCCAGGCTGGGGATTTCGAAAAAGGCCAGGATATTACCACTGCCAGCATTCAGGAAAATATGCATGTAGGGGTCAGGTGCCTTGGTTGAGGGCACTTCATTTTCGGCAATGGACAGGACCAGATCCATATCCAGATATTTCTGATACCACAGCGCCGTCTCTTTGGCGTTTTTACAGCGGTAGGCAACGTGATGTATTTTCCGGATGTTCATGTCAAACCTTTCATAAAACCAACACGCAGTATGTGGGTGATCCGGCATCAGTGCAATTCATCCACAATTATTTTGTGGCTACAACTTTTGATATGCTTCGGTCAAAAAAAGAGGCACCCCGCAGGATGCCTCTTTCCAGAATTTCAGTCAGACCGTCAACCTGCCTCATCAATCGCCTTCAACACCTTTGGAGGTGACATGGGCAGATCGCTCATGCGAATACCAATGGCATTTTCAATGGCATTGTTGACCGCTGCCATAACCGGCACAATTGAAGTCTCCCCAATGCCACGCACACCGTAAGGGTGGTTGGGGTTTGGAACTTCTACGATAACCGTATCAATCATCGGCAAATCAGAAGCAACCGGAATGCGGTAATCCAGGAAGTTAGGATTTTCCAAACGACCTTTGTCGTCGTAGATATATTCTTCATTCAAAGCCCAGCCAATGCCCTGGGCCGCGGCGCCCTGGAACTGGCCTTCCACATATGATGGATGGATCGCTTTGCCAGCATCCTGAGCGACAGTTACGCGCAAGATCTTGACCTGGCCGGTTTCCGGATCGACTTCCACATCAACTGCTTCCGTGGCAAGACTGGGCCCTGCCCCGGTGACGTTGGTCTGGATATGACCCGAGATGGGGCCGCCGGTTGCAGAGGCCTTTTTGGCGATCTCGACAATGGACAAGGGTTCAAAATCACCGGCATTGGTACTGGCAGGACGGGCATGACCGTCTTCCCAAACCACAGCGTCCTCTGGAATGTCCCAGACCTTGGCCGCCCTGGCTTTCATTTCCGTGATGACTTCGCGAGCGGCATTGATCGTTGCCTTGCCGACAGCAAAAGTTGTGCGGCTGCCCGCTGACAAAAAGTTGAACCCAAGAGATCCAGTGTCGGCGATCGAGACCCGTACATCTTCAGCCTCGATACCCAGCTCCTCAGCAGCCATCATGGACATGGAAGCACGCGAGCCACCAATATCCGGATTACCAACCAGCAAAGCCACAGTGCCGTCTTCGTTCAGGTTCATGGTAACACTGGTTTCGCCGCCAATATTGAACCAGAAACCAGATGCCACACCACGTCCCTGGTTTGGACCCAGGGGCACATTATAGTTGGGGTGGTCCTTGATGGCTTGCAGCGTTTCTTCCATGCCGATGGGGCCAAAAACCGGGCCATAAGCGGCACGGGTGCCTTCCTTCGCCGCATTTTGCATGCGCAGATCAATGGGTTCGATTTCCAGCTTCTTGGCCAGTTCGTCCATGGCACTTTCAACCGCGAAGGCGATGACTTGCGCACCGGGAGCGCGATAGGCAGCCACCTTTGGTCGATTGGAAATGACGTCATAACCGGTGGCCAAAACATTTTCCAGATCATAACAGGCAAAGGCCGTCATGGTTGCCGGACCAATAGGTGCGCCCGGAAATGCGCCAGCCTGAAAAGCCAGATCGGCTTTGGCAGCTGTAATACGGCCGTCTTTGGTCGCACCCAGCTTCACGGTCATATGACCACCTGATGTCGGCCCGGTCGCCCGGAACACTTCACCGCGGCTCATGACCATCTTCACAGGACGATTGCTTTTGCGCGACAGGGCCATGGCAACAGGTTCGCCATAGACATTGTTCTTGCCACCAAAACCGCCGCCCATTTCACTTGGCGTGACTTTCAGCCTGGAGACATCCATGCCACACAACCGTGCGGTAAAGGAGCGATACATGAACGGCCCCTGGGTGGTGACCCAAAGTTCGCCTGAACCATCTTCACTGTAGCTGGCCACACAGGCTTGTGGCTCGATATAGCCCTGATGAACTGGTTTCGTGTGG
>JABILA010000140.1 GCA_018654745.1 Alphaproteobacteria bacterium | reverse complement strand
TGATGATCTTTTCGCTATTCTGTAACATGAGGGTTACCTTTCGATTGTGTTTCGATAATTTTATTTGCACCGTTATCAAAACCGGTAACCCTCTCCTTTTGCAAGGAGCGGTGTCAGATCAGGTCGAAACTACTTCACATGATCCGTCCCTCTGACAATAAAACTATTTACGCCAATGACCGGCTCTACGACATGTTTGGAGTCAAGGAACTGGACCTGGCAAAGCGTAGTCCAAGCAGTTACTACGCATTTGACGAAGATCGCGAGAAGGCACGCGTGCAACTTTCCAATGACGGTTATGTCAGGAACGCTGAAGTGCAGCTTAAGCGCGCTGACAATACTGTTTTTTGGGCAGCTACATTTTTTAACGAGACAGTGCTCGCCGGTGAACAGGTGAGGCTAGCCTGGTTCTACGACATAACAGAACGCAAGCAATTCGAGGAAGAACTCAAGCAGGCCAAGGCGGTTGCAGAAGCAAGTGTCAAAGCGAAATCCGATTTTGTCGCTATGGTCAGCCATGAAATCCGGACACCGATGAATGGCGTACTGGGAATGGCTCGATTGCTCCGTGATACAAATCTTGACCCGGAGCAAATGGAGAGCACCGATATCATCGTGAGGTCAGGTGATTCATTGTTGCATGTCGTCGATGAACTTTTAGACATTTCCAAGCTTGAAGCCGGAGGAATGGAGCTTGAAAACCAGCTTTTCATTGTCGCAGACGTAATTGAACAAACGGCCTCGGTCATGTCCGCCAAGGCACTTGAGAAGGGCCTGGAACTGGGAACTGAAATCGATCCGTCGGTCCCGCAGGTGTTGATCGGAGACCCCCATCGATTGCGCCAAATCCTTTCAAACTTCGTCAGCAATTCCATAAAATTCACGGAAACCGGATTTATTTCGATCAAGCTGGAAACCAGAACTGTTGAGTCGAATAATGCCGAACTCCGATTTTCGGTAACTGACTCCGGGAAGGGCATCGATCCGGAATTCAGGAACAAGCTATTTGCACCCTATGACCAGGGCGCGGTGGAAATTGCCCGCAAATATGGCGGCACCGGGCTCGGGCTATCCATCTGCAGACGCCTCGCCAATTTGATGGACAGTGAAATCGAAGTTCAGAGTGACGTCGGAAAAGGCACAACATTTGCGTTCAATGTTGTCTTTCCCATTGATCGCCAGACCGACCCAGCCAAACTTCGCGAAGTGTTGGACGAGAGTCCAAAGGACGTGTCTCGAAATAACGTCAATCGAATTTCACTCAACGTGCTTCAGGTAGAAGACAATGACGTAAACCGGCTCGTTGTGGAGCGCATACTCGACCGGGCCGGGCATAATATAACCAGCGTTGCGGATGGTCCCGAAGCACTAACGCTTATTGAAAACAATATCTATGACGCGATCCTGATGGACCGTCATTTGCCGAAACTGGACGGCACTGAAGTTACACGACGGGTGCGCCATATGCCCAAGCCTGTTTGCGCGATCCCAATTATCGGTATTACAGCGAGTGCCATCGCGGTTGAACTGGAGGAATGCCTTGAAGCTGGTATGGATATAGTCCTGACCAAACCTGTCGATGCGGATAAATTATTGGAGTCGCTGTACTCTTTGACAGATAAACAGTCTGAAGCATCGCCAGCTTTGCTCGACAAACCAATTCTGGTAATTGACGACAATGTAATTAACCTGGCAGTTTCCGGAAAGCAGCTTTCCAAGCTGAACCGCCGCTATGAACTGGTTGAAGACAGTACCGCAGCCCTGAAGTTGGCGATAGCGCACGAATATCAAGCGATATTTCTTGATCTTAGTATGCCGGTGATGGATGGTTTTGAATTTGCCATTCAATTGCGCCAAGCCGAGAAAAGTTTGGATCGCAGAACCCCGGTAATCGCTTTGACTGGGCACAAAGACCCGCAAACTAGTGCCCGCGTGCGCGAAGCGGGAATGGATGGCATTCTTGTCAAACCTGTGATCGTCGAGAATTTGGCAAAGGTGCTTCAGGAACTGGAGCCGGTCGAACACATGAATTCTCTTGAGGGTGGGGGAGATCAGGCGGCCACTGATGCTTTCAAACATCAACCCATCGATATGAGTTTCCTGACTGATATTCTCGGTGACAATGATAAAAAACTATTGTTCGATACAGTCGAGATATTCATTGACAAATTCCCGCGTATTTTGGCATCCCTGCAGAGCGCAGTTGAGAGCAGGAATGTAGATAAATTGCACGACGCAGCGCATTTGGCGAAAGGGGCCTGCGCTAATGTTGCTGCAGTTGAAATGGCCAAGTTGCTGGAGAAACTGGAAGCGACTGATCCTGAAGATTCGTGGGAAGAGATAATGCAAATCAATAATACTGTTCATGCGGAATTCGACCGTATTATCGCCTTTCACGTGCATGGTAAAAAGTAAGAAACTGATTTCAGGTATATGGCTATGACGAATTTGAATTTAAGCGGACATACAATTCTACTCGTTGACGACGAAGAGTATACGAGGGGTCTCGTCGCGAGTTTTTTGTCAAAAATGGGCCAGCCCGAGATCCATACCGCAGAGGATGGCGATCAAGCACTCAAAATTATTCAGTCTTTGAACACGTTGAGCTTCATCATATCCGATTTCAAGATGCCGAATTTTGATGGACTTCAGTTGCTGCATCAGGTGCGAACCGGCAAATCCAATGTCGATCGGGCAGTTTCGTTCGCCATGCTAACCGGATACGCCGAGAAGCCCCTGGTTGAGTCGGCAGTCAGATTGGATGTGAATGCATTTTTGATAAAACCGGTGTCGAAAGATGCGCTTGGGACGCGCATTAAAAATATGCTCGAGGCAGGACAGGATCGATCCTGGTTGAAGTCAGAACTTGAGTATCAGGATGTCGTGGTGTCTCAGAGCAAACCGTCGCAACCTGTAATGCCTTCCGATAACAAAGGAGTTTCCGAGACGGAAGCCACTGTCCAATTCCCCGATGAAACAACGAACAAAAAATCAATAAAGATCCAAAGGAACCAAAGAATTACCCGGCGACTATCCGGACTGACAGGAAAGTTCACGGACTCTGATCTGGCGAAACAAATCCTTGATGGTGTCGGAAGGCTGATGAATGAAATTGGTGACGATGAAGCTCTTGAGATAGTTTCCGCACTTGATCGCTTCGAAACCAACGAGATCTTAAACTTTACCGAAATAGAGTCCATGTTGAGCGCGTCTGGTGAAAAATTCAGCGACGATGACCTGGCTGGAGCGAGCAGTCCGCCCCAACCTTCACTTCTTGTTGGCGACAAACCGGATATCAAAAACTCTTTTGACCGACAGGAAGAATTCTACTCTCTGGGAGTTATTCCGGAAGGAGCTGAATTATGCAGAGATATTAATACTGTCGATAATCGCGTCTTTATTAAATCCGGAATTATTGTTTCGCCTTTGATTTCGACGATTCTTGCACGCCTGGATACAGTTGGTGTGTTGGACCTTGATTCCGAAGGCGAAGATGGAACAAGCGGAATTTATGTATATTCTTCGCCTGCTCAGGAAACTGGGCCAGTCCGGCAAGTTAGCGGACCTGAAAAACTTGCCGCTACAACAAGCAATAACACCAGATTAATAAATACCAGTGACCTTTCTGCCGGGAACATCCTTGCTGACAATCTCTATACATCTGACGGAAGATTATACTTACAAGCCGGTGCGGTTATATCCGAGCGTCTCACCAGTCTGCTGCAGGACCTATGTGAATTAGGGACAGTTTCCTCCACGACTGTCAGAATTGTAGACTAGCCCACCACTATTTTCGTGGACATCAAGGCCGTCGCTGGGAAATTACTGTATTCGACTATGCTAACCGCCCAGAACGACGTTGAATATAGGAAGAAATACGAACACACCAGCCATGAACGTTGGTACTGCAACGATCGAACGGACCCTCAGCCGGGCCATTCCAGCAATACCATGACCGGATGTACAGCCGTTGGCCCAGTTTGTTCCTAGCGCAACAAGAATTCCACCAACAAAAATCCAGACAAGGCTACGGTCTTGATAAGGCGGGTGTGAAAAAGACTCCGGCGCCACCAGTTGAACCACAACGCCACCTGCCATGAAGGCGATAAAGAAGAACAGCTGAGGGAGACGTGACTTCGAAGAAATATCGATATCGAGGATGTTCTTCCACAACCCACATACCCCAAGAGCGCGACCGTTGAACTGGAATGTTGTGATCGTTGCCAGAGCGATGCCGAGTCCGCCCAGTAAACTGATTGAAATGGCCCATGTAAGGGGTGAAGTCACGCCATCGGAAGGAAAGATCATAGGCCCGACAAAGTAGAATGCGACTGGAACCGCACCCAGCATTAATGTGAGAAGCCAGTACCTGTCGCCCCCCGAATTCCTGGTATTCATTATGTGGCTAAACACAAAATAGGCATACATGCCGTAGCTAAACGCCACGAAATTCGGGTGCCCCGTAACCAATCCCGAGACCGAAGGGCCCGGGCAAAACCCGCCGAGTGCCCAGCCAGCGCCGAAAATCGCCGAACCCAGGACCAGCTTGCGATCCACAATTTTGTTGTCAGTAAAACTCCAACTCGATTCGAACCACGGTTTTGACCGTTTCCCATACAGTTGCCAGTAGAGGAAAGTCGGGATTAATGCTGCGCAAAAAAGAATCAGCATAGAAAAGTCAAAGATTTGAGTCTCACCTGTCCGGAACGGATCGAAGAAGTTGAGGGAAGAGACGTGCGCCATGCCTCCGAAGGACATGCCCAGTGACATTAAAAATCCAGCAAGCAACCAAATCATCAGCTGTCGAGACTTCATAATTTTCTTCCTTTAATCGATACAATAGGCATAACCACATTTTGTCTTACTGCGTTCAAAAGAGTTAGTGCTTATACCAGATAACACACTAACCGACACTTTCCAGATACCTTTGAAACAAGGCTAACCGTAGGTGGCCTTCACCATCCATGGAAATAGCCCTTTCGGCGGTCGAAATCGAACTTCGTCCGTTAATGGCTAACAATCTCCGTTCTTGCTGCTGCCAATTTACTTCCGCTCTGAAGGGCTAACCAGACATTTTTTGCCAGATAGTCCGTTGTGCGGAGTGGAACGGACGTATTCTGACGGGCCTAATAACGGGGATTGTTGACCCTAAACGGACTTCAGCCGATCAGAACAGTTTCAATTTCGTGTGACAGCCACGATGTTTCATTCAGCAAAGCTACGCCAGATATTTCACTATATGGTGGTGCCGGGGCTATTCGGTTAATGTCTGTTTGATCATTTGGTGGGGCAGTGGCGGATTACATGGAAAACCACAGTACCCGACTTAATAGGATAAAGCCCTGAAGTGATTCATACTTTGAGATTCTCCGACCAAAGAAAGTCTCAAAATATGCAGCAATTACTTGGCAAGGCCTTATCCACACCGTTAGGAGAGCACATCCCCCTTT
>JABILA010000138.1 GCA_018654745.1 Alphaproteobacteria bacterium | reverse complement strand
GTTGACCCGAAACGGACATTTTTACTTCCAAAAGAGAATGAAATTTCCATCGACAGACACCGTTGTGGAGAACGTAGGAAATTCTCTTACCTGGAAAGGCTTTACAGTTTTTTGTCGCTCAGTATTTGTTTGATTTCGGCGATTTCTGTCATCAATACATCCAGGCGGTTTTCAAGTTGAACTGTGTCTGCATGAAACGTTTTCATCTGCGTGCCCATGCACCACAGCAAGAGCCCTAAATATCGGGACCCCACAATGATAATATTTCACCTGGTTCCGGTCGCAGCCTTTTTTTCGTTTGCCCAGCGTACGTACCAAGAACTACGAATCCCACCAAAACATCACCATCCCCTAAGTTGAATGCAGCCCGAAGTGATTTGGACGTAACTCTGCCGCCACTCACTATCTTAGTGTGGAAACCCAGAGAATTCGCTGCCAATAGTAGATTTTGCGTTGCCGCCCCGACGGCGATCCATTGCTCATGCGGCGGAGCAATGGGATTATTCTCATCAATATGCGCCCAAATCGCAATGAGGCCTGCGCCATTCATCGCCCGCTGTTTGGCATCTTCTAGTTCTTCTTGTGAACTGTCTGAGTTCCTTTCTAATGTGGCGGCTGCAAACACCTCCGCAAGCGATTGGCGTGCATCATCCGGGATATAGATAAAACGGGTTGGCGCAAGATTTCCATGGTCTGGTGCAGCACATGCTGCCCGGACCATTTCCGCGACTTGTTCAATGTTCGGTCCAGGGTACCCAAGCCGTTTTGGAGAAATGGATCGCCTTGCACAAATCGTATCAATGATTGCGGTCATTGTTTAATACAATCGACCTGCATCAGATCGCCTTTCGAAATAACCGAGTAGTGGGAAGAGAATTTTGTGATTTACTAAACATACCAACTGCAAGCGTTTTGGCGGCGGTGATAATGACCGTAAGGAATTTTCCGTCTTTACCGGCTTTGCATTCGGCTTCAATAAAGGTGCAAAGCGAGGTTTTGAGAGTACGTATCCCTCAAATGGAGAACCCGCCGCGAAGAAATCGCGGCGGGCACCCAGCTGTATATTAAACCGACTTATACTCTTTCGATTTAAAGGAGATCGCCTTTACTGTCGCGGGCGCATCAGAAATTTTCCGAATATCTGCCCAAGTATGCTTGTAGTCCGGCAAAACCAACTCGTTCACACCAGGGTTAATCACATTCCCCTGTGAGCCAGCCGGTGAACCAAAGACCATCAAAGTTTCACCGCGACGTGCCGTCGGCGTTGGATAAACCATAGCCTGTGTGGCACCGTTGGCATTGTGGATTTCAACCAAATCTCCCGGACCTGCACCGATATCAGCCATATCGGCTGGGTTCATTTCGATGAATGGGAACGGGAAGCGATCCTGGATGAAGTCATTGTCTTGATCCAGAAACTGGTTTTGCCAAAAGATATTGGCTCGACCATTGTTGATCCAATACTTGTATTTGGCTTGTTCCTCTGCCTTACCTTCAGCCTGCCATCCACGCCATCCTGCGGCGCAGAAACGAGCCTTCTTATCACCGGTTCCAAATTCGCCGTTGGAATACAGACGCTCAACCCCGACAAGCTTGCCGTTTTCGAAGCCAACGACCGGCTCCTGCACACCATTGTTGCCCATTTGGCGTAAACGATCGTAAGTAACTTCTGGATTGCCTTTGTTATAACCGTCCATGAAGGCGTCTTCTTCGGTTGACCAGTCGTAGCCCTGGAACTGGGCTGCGTAGTCCGCCTTACCCATTGCCTTCAGAACTCGCTCCATATTCTGGGCGATGCCGGCGGCAATTAAGCAATCGGGTTTGGAGTTACCGAATGGATCCATGTATTTCTCGGATAAACGCAAACGACGCTCGCCATTCATGGAAGTCAGGTTCATCTCATTCGATTCACATGCTGCCAAAACAACATGAGCATTCTGACCGATTTGGCTGTTGATGATGTCAACATCGACCACGAATAGGCCACCCTTGTTAACGGCACCGACAATTGCGTTGACCAAGTCTTCACGCGTACCACCGGCCGCTGCGTCCATGGCTTCCTTCACCATGTCGGAACGTTTTTTGTGAATGCGTTTGAACTGAGAGGCATTCAAAGTGGTTTTATAATGGTCACAAGCCCAGACGTGATGAACCTTGCCGCCACCATTGATCAAAAGCTGATCAACGTAAGTTGCGGGACGACCAACATGGGCATCTGATGGACGGTAGTATCCCTCTTGGTGACCACCTAGACGACAGACACCGCCACCTTCGCGACCAACATTTCCAGTCGCCAAAGCGATGTTAACCAAGGCACCTATCGTGCGGTAATTGTCATTGCCCCAGATGATGCCTTTTTCATAGGCGGTAACACATTTGCGACGCGCACCATCTTTTGGTTCAGCTATCCACGCGGCAGCTTTTGCAATGTCAGCTGCATCAACGCCGCAGATACCAGCCGCCTCACTTAGAGACATGGTACAAGATTTCATTGCCTCTTCAATGCTGCCCAGTGCAGCGGGATGCCCCGCATCTTGAGCTTGCGCAATGCCGTCCTGGAAGGTTGAGTTGGCAATAAAGTCTTTGTCGACCCAGCCTTTTGCAACGATCTCTGTCAAAAGCGCATTGAACAACGCCATGTCTGTGCCAGCATTAATCTGCAAATGCAGAACGTTATCTTTGCCAGCCGCCACTTCGGCAGCATTGACTGATACTGTGCGACGAGGTTCAACGAAAATAACCTTTGCACCATTTCTCATCCCCGGAACCATATGGTTCAAAAACAAGTTGGTCTGTGTTTCAAGCGGGTTAGCGCCAACGATCATGATCGTATCGGTAAGTTCATAATCCTTGTACTGATAATTCAGCTCTCCCACACCCATGTCTCGAGTAGAATGGACTTCTGAATTATACGCTGGCCGATTATGAATGCGACAGTTCTTGACCTTCATGGATTCGAAGTAAAGCTTGCCCGTTCCCCAGGTATTCTCATATCCACCTGCAGAGCCGCCATGGTCAAACATGGAAACAACCAGATCGTCTTCAGAGCCTTCCGTAACAACACGTGCAGTTACCTGCGCAACAAGATCCAGTGCATCATCCCAGCTGGTTGGCTGCAAAACACCGTAGCGCCACATCATAGGATCGCGGAGGCGTTGCTGCTGTGTTCCAGTGACAGTGGACGGGCGGTTTTCAGCCATACGCGCGCCACGGATAGAACCAAGACCTGAATTCACAACGCAATCATGATCAGGCATCACAGCTAAATGTACGTCTTTGCCATCCTGTTTGACGACATTGTACATGGAAGGAGCCATCCAGGTGCCGTCGGCCCCTTGCTGCTTGCTTAAGTCAATGCCAAAGGCATTTTCGGTTGGTGTTCCCTGCTTGTTGCGATCCCAAGTGTAAGCTTTGTAGCCGCACCCGACGATGCAATAGTGACAGGTAACATTGTGAACTTTAGCGTCCTTCGGTGGAATGGGAAGCCGATCAATTTGTCTTTTATAAGCCATGTTATTCTTCTCCTCTTACAACACGTTGGACGGACGACCGAAAATCAGATCACTCGCGCCTTCAGCATAAATATCTCCATTGTCGTCCACCCGCAGGGTGTACTGAGGAAGGTTTTGGGTCGCATGCCCCCAAACCTGTTGACCACCTGCCTCTACGTCGAAGCGGGAAAAATGGCCGGGACAGTTAAAGGTGCTATCCTTTGAATCGTAGGCAAGCTGCCATCCCTTGTGTGGGCATAGGGTGGAGAACGCGACGATGTCACCATCCGGTCCTGCGCCACCTTCGATTGCTTGCCCCAGCTTGATCAATGCACCGGGGCTATCTGCGTCTGGATACTCGATATCCATTGGTTCGTTCACAGTAAGATCGGACACATTAGCCAATCGGTTCGATGGATAATTGATTTGCGCATTGGCTGGTGCGGCCTTGGCCCCCCCGACAGGCAGCACTGCTGTTGCCAAGCCAGCCACAGCGACGGACCCTCCACGTAAAAAATGCCTGCGGCCGACATCGACCAGATTAGAACATCGAGACATGTAACCCTCCCTTGAAATATTTGAAGGTCAAAGTCTGCATCGCCAGAATAATTGGCGAAAGATCAAATTTTTGAACAGGCTAAAAAATCAAACCAGTCATGCTTAAACAGGCCGCGATGTTCAGAATTCCGAACATGGGTTCGTCTGTCCTGTTCAGGATTGCGAACGTTCTTTCGAACTCATGTCGAGACGTGTCATCTTGTCCCAGAGTGTCGTGCGTGATACCCCAAGGAGTTTTGCTGCTGTTCCGATTTGACCGTCTGATCGTGCAAGGGCACGAATAATCTGGCGTTTTTCGGCCATTTCACGAACCTCTGCCAGGGAAGGAAACTCCTGCGGATAGTTGTCCTCAAACTCAGATTCAGGAAAAAGATCTGCAAATTCCAGCTCCTCATCACGAGACAAAGCAACTGCTCGCTCCACACGGTTCCGCATTTCGAAGGCATTTCCAGTCCACTCATGAGCCAAAGCAAACTCTTCTGCTCGAGTTGAAAGGGTTTTTGGCAGCTGGCCCTGGCGCCGACAGGCAGCCGCTACCATCTGAGGCAAAAGCCACATAACATCTTCTGGTCTGTTTCTCAAAGGCGAAATATCGACAGAAAGCACAGACAGTCGGAACAATAGGTCATCCCATATTTGCCCTTCTGAAACGGCACGCTTGAGATCAGAACTGTCCGATACAACGATCCTGCCGGAAAATCCAATCGCCGTTGTTCCTCCCATTCGAGTAAAGCTGTTTGTATCGATGAGCTCCATCAGCTTAGCCTGCACAGGCAATGGAACCCTGCCGACTTCACGTAGATACATCGTGCCGAAGCCGGCCCGTTCAGCATATCCACGGTGCGGTTTAACGTCACCGTCGACAGAGCTTATTTCTTCACCGAAGATTTCTTTCTCCAGCAATTCGGCTGGAATTGCAGCGCAATTAACCGCCATGAATGGGTGACCCGAGGTAGAAGACTGTCCGTGCAGAAAACGGGCCGCAGATTCTTTCCCAACGCCGCTTTCACCCGTTATCAAGACGGGTAAATCTGTCTGGCCAAATTTGATGAGGTTTTTCTCAAGCACCTGCATCTCCATGGATTGGCCCAGTGTAGGTGTCGTACTCTTTTCTTTTTCCGAACCTCTCGCGTTGCGAATTATCCGGTTCATGCAATCATCAAACTCAAACGGCTTGGTCATGTAATCACACGCGCCTAATTGCATCAATCTGACGGCCTGATCGATGTCTCCATAGCCAGTAATGAATAGGAAGGGTGGTGCCAAACCATTTCGTCCAGCCTGACGCATAACTGTTTCGCCAGTAATATCAGGTAGCCTAATATCGCAAACGATGATGTCTTTCTCCAAAAAATCATTTGCATTCAATGCATCACTTCCGGTTTTCCACCAAACAATTTTGTGCCCTTCCAATTCAAACCGCTGCGCAAGCGATTTGCCCATGATGTGGTCATCTTCTATAATCCCAATATCCATCGGCCTAGGCGGCTGCATGAATCATCTCCCCAGAACGACGCGGTATATCAATAGCGATGATCGTCCCCTTTGGAATATTCGGTTTGACGGAAAGAGTTGCGCCAAGCTCGTCTGCTATTTGACGAACAACCCACAAGCCAAGCCCGGACATTCCATCTGGAATACCGGATTTCAGGGGTGCGGTTAAAATTTCGCCAGCATCATCAGGTAACCCCTCAGCGATATCCTTTACCTCCAAGTGCGTACCTTCTTTTGATTGGGAAATGCTGAGCACAATTTCGCACCCATGGGGGGAGGCGTTGGATGCGTTGAGCACAAGATTCATAATTGCCTGACGTATAGGGCCGGCGGGCAAGTCGTCAAACACTTTATCGAAGGGTACGGGTAAAATCTTTAGCTCCTGTGCACGGCTCCCTAAGTCCGACCTTAGCAATAGAGAAATATCCGTAAGGTCTTTCAGGGTGAATACCCTCGAACTCCGTTGAGGACGATAGGTAACAAGAGCGGCTTGGACAACATCTCGTATACCCAACAGCCCACGCTTTATTAAGTCGACTGTCTCCAACCGTACTTTTTCCTGATGGCCATGTTTCTTGAGGGTATCTGCTGCATTCAGCAGCCCACCGAGTGGATTATTTATTTCATGAGCCATGCCTGACGCGATCCTTCCAAGGCTTGCCAAACGCTCTTCTTTTGTCAGGCGATCCACAAGCCCCTCCCTTTCTTTCTCAGCCCCTACAAGTTGATTAAAAGCACCGAAGATACGCTTGGCTTCACGATTAGCCTTCGGATATTCAACATCAGAAATGAACTCCAACCCTCCTGAAGCCGCTTTTAGAAGATGCCTTTCAAGAATTTGCATCGGCAGTACCATGCGCCGGACTACAAAAAACCCAATTGCAGCCAACAAAACGGCCAGTCCGATATTTGTCAGAATCAAAGTCTGCAATACCTCACGTCGCTCTTTCAATAGCGAAGAAGCGTCAAACACGACGTAGACCTTTCCGATAATCTCTTCATTGTGGCGGATTGATCTGGCCGCAAAGGCCAACTGAGAGACTGTATCGAGTCTCATTTCTTCTTCAAATTCCATTCCAAATTTGGGATCCATCTGTCCAAGTGTTGGATGAACATCAGGAATGTCAGAGGCAAGGACGATGTTTTTAGCGTCTGTTACAACCGTTTCCTGCGCGTATATGGTTGCTTTCTGAGGCTTCATTCGCGTTAGAATATCAAAAATCTCCCAGCTATCCTGGTGTACGACCGACGGGGAAACCGATGCTGCTATGCCATCCAGATAGGAACTGGCCAATGCCGTCAAATAGGTCTCTTGATTTTGGGATAAACGGGTAAGCACACGCTCGGACAGGACGATGGAAGCTACGGCCATCAGAAGCATGACCATCAAAGGGACGCGAAGCATAGATGAGAGTTGACCAAGATACTGAAGCGGGTTCACAGCAGAGCACCCAGTCGATCAACATTTCGTTTCACGGAATCATACAAAGCAGGTTTCGCATTAACAAAACCAGTAAGCCGTAGATAATCGAGCATCGCCCGCCCAGCTTCGGCTTCACTTGATGACAGAAAAGCCAGCTTCAATGCGTTTACCTTTTTTGTCTGGGCAAAGCGTTTACTCACAGCAATAGGAGGAAATCCGAACCAATCTGATTTTCGAACAATCTTCGTACCGGCAACAAGATCCGGGTCGATTTCACGAATCACCTCCCATACATATCCATCAACACTGCCCGACTGGACCAAACCAGATGCGACCGCCCGGATTACGTTTCTATGTGAATAGGTGAAAAGTGTTTTTTTGAAAAAGCTCTCCGCACTCAAACCATTTTCCTGTAACAATGCCTTGGTAACTAGATAACCTGAATTTGAATCAGGGTCTGAGAATGCGTGGATATCACCTTTAAGGTCCGCAAGCTTTGATGCCTCCCGATCAAATTTTGTGATCAGGTAGGATTGATAAAGAGGTTCTCCGTTCCACTCAGGAACAGCGAGTAAATCCAGTTCATTTTGAAATTTCACAAATGGATAGCCACAAATCCAAGCTGCATCTATTTGGCCCGACACAAGTAAGGAAGTGACTTCTTGGTAAGTCCTGCGGGTTACAAGTTCAACTGAGTATCCCGTAGCACTCTCAAGGTAATTCTTTATGACTGACAACAAATGAATATCATCATTCAGAAATACAGGCGTTAGGCCGAATCGAATGGTCGTCGATGTTTGCGATTGCGACAGCGCGTTGCTTGTCGCAAGAAGAAACATTGCCGAAGACAACATAAATGTCCGGCGGGTACGCAAAGTAATCTTGTTGGAAGAAGTCATAAATTTCTTCTTCTCCTTTTTCAACAAGGGTAAACTCGCCATACAATGAGTCAAGCTGAATTCATGGCCCGGCCTAAGTGTTGAGTAATTCATTCATAAAAATACCGAGAAACTGAAGTTTCGAGATCTCGATACAGAGGGCTCATTTCGCCTGATCCTCAGCAACTTGTCTCCGGTGTCGTCTTTCAATTCCTTCGATCCCTTATCGGCACTGTTCTTGTAGCAGCTTACATAAATAGCGATCCTGAATTTGGATCACGTTATCCATTTTGGTTCGGTTATAAAGGTCAAACGGGCCGAGGTGTTCCGTCAACCGAGACTTTGCCACGGTCGTTGATGTCCGTTTCTGGCTGAGTGTGTTGAAGAAGTCGCTTTTGTCTCGAGTTTTAGCGCCCGGCATCAATTTTGCCTGACATTTTGTTTCCGCTACAACTGCGATACGCAGCCGCTTCTGTGGACCATTATTGCTCTGCGTTTTACAATTGAACCCAGAACATATTGTGACTCTAGCCGTCCTTTTTCTGCTTCTTTTGTCAAAGCAGGAATCGCATCAGAATAATCAACCCTCTCTTTGGTTTCTTGACCTTTATTGGAATCTTGTGCCAATGCCATATCAGAAACAAACAAACGACACCCCCATAATCAACACACCCATTATCGTCTTCATTTCTTTTTTCCTTTGCTTCTGCAAGTTACAGATAAGCTCCTCAACGAGATTTAACCAATCCCGCGGTATTGCAGACCCATTACGGCCTACATTTTAACCATTTCTGGAACAATCTGAAAAAAGTAGGCAGCACCATGTCCCCAGCGGCCACAGACATGTTTAGAACTCAGCACTACTTATGAGGCTATTTTGACTGAATAATCACTACTTTATAAGGGTTCAATTTAGAGTCAATGACGATCCTGATTCACTAGGCAATTGTCATCATCGGCATCAACCCATGCTCAAAATAAACATCTCAAGTGAACGAGCTAATCCAGCAGTATAGCTCGACCTGCACAATAGCATCTGGAAGCTCCTCAAGACTCCGCAGAGGCGATATCCATAGAGCCTTAGAAAAACCCCAGCCACCAAACCTTGAAGTCTCTCAGGCGACTCTAAACTGCCTCACAGGACCTATCAGGAAATCTTAAAAATTACGTCTGGCTCCAGTATACTCACTAGGGCCGCTTGGAACGGAAACACCCCCCCGCCCTATTCTCACAAACTATCTTTTTGCACTTGCGCCTTCGGCGCTTGGGGATATTCCACCTACCGGGAGGAGTATCGAGGCAACTGATCATTACACAGATGGCTAACGCCATTGGGGAATGTTCCACCAACCAAGGAGGCTACCATGAAGCTCTGGAAAGCGATTTCAAGTTCAATAACCAACCTGCTCAAGGTGCTCGACAACTTCACAGACGGGACCAATGAGCTGTCCTTAATCTACAAGGATGCCTGTCGCACTGCTCGTCAGGAGCAGGCTCTCGAAGCTCACAACGACCTCAAGCAACTGGCCTTATCAACAGGTCTGTCAGAAGAAGAAATCGCCGCGATGAAAGCTGCGCTATAACCAACGAGGGGCCTCCGGGCCTCTCGTCTGTTTTTACACATCACACAG